>NZ_JAHOEA010000033.1 GCF_019127135.1 Segatella copri
AGGAGGATACCACATGATAGGCAAGCTAAAGAAGGGCAGCTCATTTGGTGGTTGCATCCGCTATGTTACAGGCAAGGACGAGGCGAAAATCATCGCCTCGGATGGTGTGTTACTCGGCACGAATGCCGAGATAACGCAAAGTTTCGAGCTACAGAGGCAGCTAAATCCAAGGATTAAGAAGCCTGTGGGACACATTGCATTGAGCTTCAAACCCGAGGACAAGCCACGTTTGACGGATGAGTTCATGGCTAAGATAGCCCTTGAATACATGCAGATGATGGGCATCACCGATACCCAATTCATTATCGTAAGGCATCACAACACGGACAATCCACATTGTCATATCGTGTATAACCGCATCAACAATGAGGGCAAACTCATATCAGACGCCCACGATTACAGGCGTAATGAGCAAGTGACCAAGGCTCTAAAATCCAAGTATGGATTGACTTACGGAACTGACAAGAGCAAGACTAACACTCGCAAATTGCGCAATGCGGAGCATGCAAAATACGAGATTCACAATGCAGTCAATGATGCCTTAAAAGTTGCAGATAGCTGGCAGAAGTTCAAGAATGAACTTGCAAAACGAGGTGTTTGCTTGGAGCTTGTTTATAAGGACAAGGAGAGAACCAAGGTACAAGGCATCCGTTTCAGCAATGATGGATATAGCTTCAAGGGTACGCAGATTAGCCGAGACTATAGCTTTGGCAAACTGAATGCGAGATTTAAGGTAATGGAGAACCATTTATCAGCAAGAGCCAGTTCTACTCAACAATATGAGCAAGGTTGTTTCAAGGACGAGCTGTTGCCATTCATGTCGGAGAGCAGCCTGAACCCATGGAATGGTATTTCTTCCATAGGACTCTTTGCTCCTGCCAATGCACAGACCTTTGAGTCTTTCCCTGAGGATGAATCAGCCAAGAAGAAAAAGAAAAAACGCAGAAGAGGCTTTAGCCTTTGATGCAAGTTACAAACCATTCAAACAACAAAAGAAAGATGAAAGAAGAACTATTGGAAGCCATCTACGGCACAGTTGAGAGATTGGAGCAGAAGGTTGATGAACTTTCTGCTTCACCAAAGAACGCAGGAGCGGAAACAGTTCTCAGCCCTGCAAGTATTGACACAAGGAAACTTGAAAAAGCCATCCTTTCTGTATCTGCAAAAGAAGAGGAAACTATTGGAAAAATGGCAAAATTAAGAGAGGCTATCTGCATCTTTACCGACCTTACCAAGAAAGAAATAAGTAAAGATGAACAGCGAAGCAAACTCTTGTTTGATACCATTAGTCAGTTGAAGCAAGAGCAAAACGCCACATCAAAAGTTGTGCAGGACAAACTTCACGCAATGGGTAATACACCTCAAAAGAAGATTGTCACCCATTGCTTCGAGCCAACTTCAAAGTATGTTCTTCTTTTCATTGTTGGCATGGCTCTGTCACTTGTCATATCCATTTGGGGCAATCTTACCCAATGGCGAGAGCACCAAGATTGGGAGGAGGCAGACTTGAAGTATCGGGCATTGAAGATGGTTCTTCCATCTGACGACCCCAATGTTCGATACATCGAAAAGAACTTCTCTGTATGTCCTAATAAAGAAGTTATAGAGAAAGTGAGAGCTCATGTAAATACTTACGAGGACTCAATTCGCTACCATACCGAAATGATACAGATGGCAGCAATTAAAGATAGCATTGCTAATAGCCTATTTAAAGAGGCAAATGAAATTAAAAAGAAAATTAATAAGAAATAATAGACAACGGTCATCGGCTACAAGCACATCCTTCGCTTCGATAAAGTAAAGACGAACGGTCTCCGTATCGTGTTTGATAGTGCAAGAACTTGTCCATGCATCAGCAACATAGCAGAATACTGACTTTTCATTAACTCTCAACTGTTCATTCGCGTCCGTGATGCCACTTGCTTGACATTGCGGACACTTTTTCTTTTATGGTAGCTATGAAGAGGAAATTGATAATTATAGCAGTTTTGGTTATCTCATTTGTTGCATCTTATATCTTATACTACACGAAACAAAATGATGCCGATATTGATCCTGTTAAAGTCGAAGAATATACGGCAGTCTTAGAAAACAGTGTTGACTTGGATTCCATTGCAGGAACATATTGCGGTGTATTGCCTCCTAATGTTGAAACAATACTCACGCTAAATGCAGATGGCACCTATAGTTTGAAGCGGAAATCTGCGAACGAATCGGATAGTTGTGAAGTGTTGAATGGCATCTTCAAAGTAATTGACGGCAGTATTTTGATGCTTGAACATCCGTCAAGTGGTGACAACATATTTTATAAGGTGAAGAATGACAGCGGTATTATTCTGATAGATTCGTTTGGGAATGAGCCAAAAGCAAGAGACTCTAAATTATATATCTTGAAAAAATAAAATGGACTTCATTTTTGAATTAATATCAGAATATAGTTACATATACATAACTTATATCGTATTATTGTGTTAAAAATTAGCTTTTCCTTAGAAAAATCTTGCATAAAATATATTTTTATCAAGGATTTGCTATATTTTTGCGAGCAGATTTAGTAATTAACATAATATGGTGTATATGAAACTTAAAAGATTATTAAAAATCACAGTTTTTGCATGCTTACTATTTTCTGTTGTGAGTTGTCAAAATGATTCGCCAGAAGAAGTGATGTATAGCAAAACTTCAATGGAGCAACAGACAGAACAAAAGTTGCAATGTCTTTATGAAATGTATAAAGACAAGCCTATTCAGTCTCTTTTCAATACAACACGAGCAACTCGAGAAGTATTAAATGGAGAATGTGTTATCGGTGCGATACAATATTGTGGAAATCATTTTAACGAGAACATCTCAAAGAATGAAATTGTGAGATATTTCGGAGACAAGGTTCAAAGAGACAGAAATGGCAACATCACAGGAATAGCCTTAAATACGTCTGATTGGGATGCCGCATTAAACAATTGGTTTACGGCTACATATCCTTATAGCCAAGCTTACCTGATAAACGAAATAGCCAATGGTAAAATAGCTTGCTGTAGATTGGGGAGCGATAGAAGTCATGCCGTTGTTTTATTGGGAGTTGATGCAGATGCGGGGAAATTCATATATTATGATCCTGTTCTTGGTGGCGAAAATAACAAGGCGGCTTTTACTGAAATATATGACCCTAGAATTATTACAAAAAAGTAAAATGTATAGCTTAGAAAGATGCAGTTGAAACTCTATATATTTTAAACCAAAGAGTCATGGATGTTATAAAAATATCCAGGACTCTTTGATTATTTATAAAAATACTTAAACTATTTCATCAATATAGGTATGTCATAACTTCCATAACCAATAATTTCAACATCTGTAAGAGGATGGATCGGGGTCAGTGAACCTTGTATTTTATACTGAAAATAAATGGTGTCTGTTTGTTGAAGTTTATTAATTCGGATATTCTTTACTTTATCAAAAGCCTCCAATGTTGCACTCTTGAATTTTTTATTGTTGCAATCCACAACTTTTCTTTTGACAACATTTCCCTTGTTATCTGTTTTATATTCAATAGCAACAATTGCCTCTTGGTTACTGGCTTGAAGCTTTATAGGATATTTACAGATATGGCTTAATTTTGATACAAGCAACTGCTTATCTTCACAACTACGATACCCTTGAGCACTGGCTTGTAAAAATAATAATACCGCTATAATAATCAATATTTTTTTCATACCACAATTTTACAATAAGATACTAATTCAATTTTACAAAAATACATAAAATATTTATGAAATAAGAAAAGTTCTCTGTAAAATAGCTTTTTGTGTAGAAAAAAGATATAATATTTAGTATATTTATAAGATTTTATAAATATTTTACATATATTTCGTGTCAATTTTGTATCTTTGTGTCGTTTTTTGGGTGGTATTGTCTATTGACTTTCCACATTAGTTATGGGACTTCATGAAAAAACGACTATTGTCTTTCTTTTCTTGACAGACCTTTTCCTCTCGTCATTCTCTCCCTTGTGGCAGAGTCTATTCGCATTGTGTTTAGCTTAAAATCTACAAATTGACTACAAAATGAGAAAACTCACCTTGTTATTGTTGTTGGGTGTCTCTCTTGGCAACTCAGCCCAAACACCAGGCGGAGTTGATGGAAGCGAACTTTGGTTCAAGGTGGCTCCCTTGACCACTGACCTGCAAGGCTACTATCGTTGGCAGGATTTCTCGGGTGACTCCATACGGCTGATGCTGATGGACAAACCAGGGCACCAAGTCGGAGCTAACGATTCCGCAAAGCTCAGTTCATTACTTTAATTTCAATCCAAATCTTTGGCTCTCTGACGGCTTCCGCAGTCTAAGTGCCAGCTTTAAACGCTGTAACCTGTCGCAGGCTACCGTTGTCGGTGTCTTTGCTCCCGATTTGGCAGCCATTGGAAACGATATGGTGCTCTTGGGCATTGACGGACGCAGGAATGACGGAGCCATTCTCAGCAAGGACAAGGTGGCAAGAAGTGCGGGAACGGAGCCTTTGGATTATGGCTCTACTACAGGCGAGGATCTTCTTTACCAGTCAAGCGATTCCCTTTCTGAGAATGGTTTCAAGGAAAGTGCTCTTCGGGTGGTTTCCTATTTCAAGGTCAACAGTCCATCGACATCGTTGTGGGGTGACAACTCTAACTCGACCGTCTTGCTTGGCACTCCTTACTCTGCAAGCAACTACGGCACTGTTTTCACAGCCTCGCAGTTCGGCAACAATACCTTCAAGGGATATGCGCCTGAGCTCATCGTGTTCGGCAGGATGCTGACACCGCAGGAGCGCAAACAGGTGGAAAGTTATCTGGCAGTCAAGTATGGAATCACCTTGAAAGGCTCATACCTTGATAGTGAGGGTAACCTGCTATGGGACATTGCGGAGAATGAAGCCTACCACCACCGTGTTACCGCTTTCGGCACAGATGCAGCTGGCAGTCTCATTCAACCTCTCTCAACAACCTCGTATGAGGAAAGTCACATGTATTCGGCATTGAAGGACAATGGACCTATTATGACTCCAATCCTTACAACCTGTCTTCGGCATCACGCCTGCTTGTGATGGGACGTGAGGCAGGAAACGCAATGCCGGACGAGGGATATACATTCTGGGGGGACGATAACGCATCGCTTGCGACATAAACATCTCCTACCGATTCTCTGTGGCATGTTTTGAAGCGCACGTGGATGATTAAGACTAATGTGCCTTCCTCACCAGACAGCACAATGACACGATGGATAGGACAAGGACTTGAAGTGTTCAAGAACGGCTTTATCGACAACCTAACACAAGAAGCGGCTGCATCTGGTGCATACGCCGTAACTCCAGCCTTTGCAGAAGGTGGCGGAGCGTTTGAGTTTACTTGTCCGACAAGCCATCCGACCTTTGACATGGGCTTTGCTGGCAATGGCGGAAACACCTGTAAATACGGATTTAGGTTTGGCAACGATGGCAATGTGTATGCCATCACTGACGGAGTTGTTTCAAAAGCAACCACAGCAACAGATGTTGACGGAACAGACATCTCCATACGCAAAGAAGGTAAAGTAATATATCTGCGCATTGACGGCATCGGAAGTGCCACAAGAAGCATCACCATTCCCGAATCAAATTCAACGGATGCAAGCATGGGCATCGTCAGAACCGAAACATCGGATGTGCCGTTGGATTTATATGGATTGCGTACAGGAGGCATCGGCGATATTGGTAGCTTTGCAGAACTCAGTTACGACCTCATGCCAAGCAAGGAGTTTGCCGATTACAGCCGCAAGCGTACCGTCATGCTTATTGACCCAAGCGGAGAAGGTGAGTTTGACACAGGCAGTAATAGCAACGTCAGATGCTCCAAACCGGACATTGCCAGAGGAAAGACCGTTTTCAGAAACATATTCTGGGATGCAGACGGCAGCGGAAGCGATGTCTTCACGTTCGCCTATTATGACGGCATTGCCGTAGAAGCCCTTGCCGTCCACATAGTCGTTGTTGTCCTCGCCATTGTACGGCACTGCAAAGGTTGCATAATTATCCTTGATAACCTGCAACTGCTCAGCATATTTAACCTTATAGTCAACAGAAAGTCCATCAGTCTCGCTACCTGCATACTGGATGCGGCGTGGGTCTGAACCGTAAGAGTCAAAGTTTCCAATCTTGCTGACTACACGCTGGCTACCAATATAGATGTGCTTGGTATAGCGTCCGCCTTCGTTGGCAACCAAATATGGACTAACGTAAAGAGAGAACTTGGCTGTATTTGTGCGACCGCCAGCAAACTCTGAGTTCACATAAACTTGGTCACTCTCGCCTGATGTCTTCACCGTACGCTCTCCGTCAGCATCATACCAGTAGTTAGTCACGAAGCCATTGTCATCAGAAGCAAGGAGACGGTTCTCCTCATCCCATTTGAGTTTGCGTTCCGTGGTCTTCTCGTCAGCCATGCCATCCTTCTTTGTACGGCTTGTATTGACATAAATGAGGTTTCCGTTGGCATCATACTCGTAGGCATGACCAATAGAAGTGCTAAAATTGTTGACGCAAATAGATAGTTATCAGAATACAGATTAAAGAGTATCACGACATTGTTTCAATATAATGCCGTGATACTCTTTTTTTACACGCTTGCAATTGCTTTCTTTTATTATTCGGCTACAAGCTATTAGTTACAGAATGGAAAACAAATTACCATATTTAGAGTTATTTGATATTGTTTTAATATTATGGTACTCTATACTATGTTTGAGATGTAAATATGAATACGATAAATTAGAGCTATTATAAATTTCAATATCAAAATATTTATAATCAACGGTTCTAATGGTATTGCATTTTATCCTCTGTAACATATTTCGTATTGAATCAACTTTTGAATAGTTCCATCCTAAGTTTTTCAATAATAGATTAAAATTCTTGTTATCTAACCTTTGTGAGTTAGCTTTTTGAGTGACTCTTTCTCCATTAATTACTTTTTTGCTTATTATAATAATATCAACACTATTATTTTTATCATTAATATTAAAAGTAACATAATTTTCTTTTTTTAAATTTATTGGAATAGAGTTATTAAACAAATTAGTAACATCAAAAAAAAGCTCTGCATTATTTTCAAAATTTTTTTTCATCCACAACACATCGCGACTCTTACTGTAATCACATGATTGCAGCAGTTGTAAAAGTATTAAACCAAGTAATATTTGCATTAAATATTTCATACCTGTTATTTTAAATTTCTCTGAAGGAATGATATTCCTTCAGAGAAATTATTTAAAAATTATTTCATATGAGACTTATAATAATTAAAGCCTCTAATAATCCATCTGCTATCTTTCGGATTATCTCCATAAGGCCAACCAATTTCATAAATAGGGCCTCCTCCCATAACACTTGGATAATAACCGGTAACTATAATCGGTCGCCATGATTCTGGTACATAAGGAGTTGGTCTCTTGCCCAATTTGTAATCTTCAGCCCATTTTTGCATTTCGACAGCCCCTGCTGTCTTCAACATAAATTCTTCAGAGAACATCCAGAAACTTTTGCCTACTACTCCAAAATGGAAATTATTCAAATCTTCAGCCCTGGCTTTAGGATTGTTCCTAAACAAGAAATAAGTTTCAGGTAAATCTCCTAAACCTTTACTTTTATCTTTTCTATAAAATGCTATACCAAGAATATGATATTTCATAGAACTGGTTTCAGAGTTTTTGTTAGCTGGACTTCGGTATTTATAATCCCACTTTCCATATTGCTGAACATAGTTTTTAAAAGTAAGTGGCGAGAACAAATCGTCAGATTCTTTTGCATTATCAGAAAGCAAATTGTCAAACCATCCATTAGCATTAATAGTGGATCCAAGCGAACCAATACACCTATTGTTTAAGAATACTCTTGTATCTGGGTCGTTAGGATTATAGTAATTAACATATCCTCGATTATTAATTACAATGCTGTCCCCATTTACATCTATATATTTAATCGGGTTATTTCCAACATATGAATATGGATTAAAATTGGGATAATTTTCAGAATATCTATCCACACTAAGGAATTGACTAAGCTTCGGTTCATAGTACCTTGCCCCATAGTAATACAAACCTGTCTCCTCATCGAATTCCTTCGCATTGAAAAGATAAGGTGTATTCCAGATGTTGTTGCGCTCCTCAACGAACACTTCACCGAAAGGTACATACTCAATGTGTTGCACCACCTCGCCGTCAAGGTTGGTGATGTAACTACTGTTACCCAAATGGTCTGGGTGGTAGTAGAACTGCATCTTCTCGTATGTATCGCCTTCTTGGAAATTGTTCTTCATTGCTCTTGCCATTACACGTGCTTGCGCAGCCTCCAAGCTGCCGTCATTGCAGCAGAAGCCCTTGCCGTCCACATAGTCGTTGTTGTCCTCGCCATTGTACGGCACTGCAAAGGTTGCATAATTATCCTTGATAGCCTGCAACTGTTGAGTATATTTAACCTTATAATCAACAGACAAGCCATCAGTCTCACTACCTGCATACTGGATGCGGCGTGGGTCAGAACCGTAAGAGTCAAAGTCACCAATCTTGGAAACGACACGCTGGCTACCGATATAGATGTGCTTGGTGTAGCGTCCGCCTTGGTTAGCAACGAGATAAGGTGATACATAGAGTGAGAACTTGGCGGTGTTCGTGCGACCTCCAGCAAACTCGGAGTTTACATACACTTGGTCACTTTCGCCAGAAGTCTTCACTGTGCGCTCACCGTCAGCATCATACCAATAGTTGGTCACAAAGCCGTTATCATCAGAAGCAAGGAGACGGTTCTCCTCATCCCATTTGAGTTTGCGCTCTGCGGTCTTCTCGTCAGCCACGCCGTCCTTCTTTGTACGGCTTGTATTGACATAAACAAGATTACCATTGGCATCATACTCATAGGCATGATTGTTGTTCACATTCTCACTCTCCGAAGGCGTCTCCTCTGTGCGGTAGTTCACATCCTTCACATTGGCGAGTTGGAATCTCTTGCCTGTGTCAGTTCCATAAGTGTATGACAAATCATAACCTGCATTCAATGTGCCGTTAAACTGCACATTGTTCTGCGTGAGAATCTGACGCTTCGATGTGATACGGTGCATGTTGTCGTAGCCCATTGCAAGGGTGTAGCTTGCGGTCTTGTTGTCCGCACCTGTATAAGTACCTGTTGCGCTTACAAGACGGTAAAGAGCATCGTATGTATAGGTATGCGCCATCTGTCCGCCAGCCTTTCCACTCTGTGGAACTGATGCACCGTTTACCACGCTGAGCACATTGCTCACCGCATCGTAAGTGTAGGCGTTATCCATGATGGTGTTTCCACCACTGTTCACCGTGAGGTTCTGCAATCTGCGACGCTGTGGGTCGTAGGTGTAGAAGGTCTCTGCACCGTTGCAATACTTCAAGTATGTGCGCTGCTCAAACTTGTCATAGCCTATCTTGCTCACATAGTCGTAGCCGTAAGACTTGTAGCCATGAACCTTTTCAAGCTGACCACCGAGATTGTAAGAGTAAGTAATCTTCTCCTCATCAGGATAGATCATCTCCAACAGACGGTTGTGGCTGTCGTAAGTCCATTGCGTCACATAGGTTGCTATTGCCTGATTAGGCACAATCATCGTGCGGCGGGTCTTTGTCACCTCGCCCATCTTGCCATAGAAGTATTCGATGGCACCTGTTCCATCCTCACGGAGCATCAAGCGACCGATACGGTTCTGAGAAGCGTTGCGACCACCATAGTAATACTTCACATTATTCTCCGGGTGGTCAGGATAGTTGATACCCGTCAGACGCTGATAGTCGTAATCGTAGGTGATGAACTTGCCTTCCTTTGCAAGGTTGGCAGTCTGCTTGGTCAGCACATTGCCGAGCGCATCATAAGTGAAACTTGTGATGCCGCTTGCAGGATGGTTCACCTCAGTACGGCGGTCACCCATGTCGTAAGTAGAGGTCGTCACATTGCCCTCCGTGTCGGTAACACGAACAAGACGCTGTATGCCGTCATACTCAAACGAAGTGGTAATCTCACTGTCAGGACCGCTCTTCTGGATGGTCTTTAAGGTCTTGCCACTGCCATTGGTATGGGTAGCCTGGACATTATGGAGTGCGTCTGTTACGGTTGTAACAAGTGCATGACTGCCGTTGTCAACAGTATAGGCCGTAGTTGTCGTAGAGTTGTCCGGCAATGTCACTGAGGTAGCACGGTCGAGCACGTCATAAACAGTAACCGTTGGAGATACATTGTCAAATGACTTGTTGAATGTGGACTTCGATCCAGTTCCTTCCGTTGTAGGATAGAAGGCCTTTGCCACACGTCCGAAAGCATCATACATGTTTCTTCCGCTGACTATCATCACGTTCTCATCCTTGGCAGAGTTTCCCTTGGATGCACTTGTCACAACACCGTCCTTCTTCACCTGCACGGCTCTTCCGAAACCGTCAACGAAAGTAACGGTCTCCAAGTCGTCGTTAGGGTGCTGGATGTCGTAGTGCTTGGTCACTGCGTATGCAGGAGCGGTAATGCCACTCTCACCAAAGGTAGCCAAAGGCTGATATTCAAAGGCGATGGCATAAGGCACGCCTGTAGCCAACTCGTTAGGACCACGCACGCCAGTGATGCGACCGAGGTCGTCAACATCAGTCTCATAGTAGAAGTTGTTGAGGTCGCGATGCTCCTTGGCAATACCATAGCGATAGTCAAAATTGCCTTGCTCGCTGCGGTAACCCCACGCATCGTCAATACGCTCAACATACATGTTCATCTCAGGCTCATAGCGGTACTTGTACCACATGCGCTGTCCCTTGCCGTTGGCAGGGAGGGTCTTCTGGATGATGTTGCCGTAAGAGTCGTACTTGTAATCAGTAACTGCCGCACCGTCATTCAACTGCTGTGTAATCTGCGTGATGTGGTTGGCGTAGTTGGTATTATACTTCGCCGTCACATGGTGATAGAGTGAGCCGTCACCGCCAGTCACCGTAACATCTATTGGAAGTCCGAAGATATGCTTGCTTGCATTGTCGGTATATTTGATAGCAGTTGCATAATCGAACTTGCCGCTTCCGTCCTCGCCAAGACTGCCCTTGTCGCTGTACTTGTAGGACTTCAACTCACCATGATAGCCATTGAGGTAGTACTCATTCCATGCCTCGGATGTAACCACACCGTTTGCCGCTCCCTCATACTGCAAGTTTGCCGTATAGCGGAGAGGTACGAATGCAGATGCACGGTCACTCCAAAGGTTCACGTCACGCTTTGCGAATGTGTACTTGTCACCGTCGGCAGTCAGATAGTAGCTGTCGTAACGGTTCTTTGTCTCGGTGTACTTGTTGCCGTTGGCATCCTCTACGGATGTGGCGGTAACATTGCCCTGCGTGTAGTAGTTGGCAACATCGTAGTTCTCAACAGCCTGTCTGTAAACAGAATTGCCTTTCTCCGTGTCAAGGTTCTTGGTGATGACCTCACCGAAACCGAGAAACTCACGTTCATGGCGGTCACGCTTGCCGTCCTTGTACTCAAAGGCGGTTGTCATGACAGGACCATCGTCATGGATACCATCATCAACGGTTAGGGCAGACATTACCCACTTGCCACCAGGAAGTCCGTAGGTAGGAGTGGTATGCGCATAGTCGAGTGTGAAAGTGCCGCCCAAGGAGTTGGTGACAGACTTCAACATGTTTGTCCTGCCAATGGCAGAGCGTGTAACATTCAACTCGCTTTCCTTCTCAGACTCAACGATGTCAAGATAGCCGTCACCGTCCACATCCTGCAAAGAATATGTAGGGCGGTTGATGCTATGAGAGGTGGAAGCACCAGGGTTGGTTGAAATCTTGATGCTTATGACAGGAATGTTGATGGTCAAAGTGAACGCTGCATTTGCAGACTCTGATGTAGAGGCTGATTCACTAAGCGCACTTGCACCCTTCCAACTGATAGGCTCGTCAAAGCCATTGCCTGTATTGAGGGCAACAGTGATACCGTCACCATTCTTCCATACCTTGTCAGAAAGACCGTCAGAATTGATGTCGATAAGATTATACTCCTCTTCGCTTTCAGAGGTTACGAGACCAAAGCCTGCTGAGAAGCTACCGGAAGCCTTGTTTATACCTTGGTATTTCTCATCTTCAAATTTTCCCCAGTCATGACTTACATCGCCACCTGCGCCAATATTATAAGAAAGGCTCTTACCACTCTGTATGCGGTCAAGTCCCCAATCAATAGGTTCAGTAAAGGCATAGCCCAGATTTAATCTTACTTTCTTGTCGGAAAGAATCTTGTCTGGTAGTCCATCGCCATTGATATCTATGAACGATTCTACAGCTTCATCCGTATTCTTTGGCGCACTGCCGGAAATGGAGAATTGAGCCAACCATGAACTCTGTTGGTTCTGTGCGGAAGACTTGCTTCCGGAGATAAGTTTTGTAATGTCAGACACAGAAGCTACTGGATTGCCACCATATCCCCATGCCTCAGAAGCATTGTCTGAGTTATTAGCTCCGATACCCTTGTATATTTCTCCACTCAATCCACCTTGTGAGTTGGTGTATTGGATAGTACCACCAGCAATGATGTCAGGGAATCCGTCGCCATTCATATCCATCATGGCAATTTCCGTCTTGGAACTGCCATTTGCATTGTTATGGGTAATGCCAAGTGCACCACCTTGCACAACGGTACTCTTGCTTGATACCACTTGGCTTACAGCTGCCGCACCAGTACCCTGCAAATATTCACCTGCAAGTCCTGCCACCTCCGCATTGTTATCCAAAGGATTTGTAAGGAGTACGTCCTGTTCTGTCAATCGGGCAGTGCTTGCCTCGGTTGCAGTAAGATAGATGTCCTGTCGCTGACCGACCCACTTGTCCATAGAAGTCTGGTCTGTACCCAATGGAGTGAATGCCATTGTGAGAGGGTCAACCTTGTCGTTCTCGTTTTCAGGCAATTTCAGCAATGACTCGTCAATAGGCTTTGCAAATCTGCCCTCTGCCGAGTTATAAACAAAACCTCCCCAGCCACGGTAAAGCATACCGAAGCCAAGATTGTCATTCTCTGCATAGAATCCAGCAAGCACATTCTCTGTTACGAGACCTGCCGCATCTTTCAGAATGGAAACAGAGGCTGAAGTAACAGTTTCATTAGAGATTGCTGCCGGATAGCTGTATTCAAACCAGATGTTCTTTCCTGCAATAGTTGCAAATCGCAGAGTATCGGCTTTCAAAATGCCATTCTCGATGTTGAAAGACTTCTTGCCGATGAGTGCATCCTCTGTCTTGGCGGTCAAAGTAACCTGTCCATTGATGGAATTGTCAGAAAGGGTAAGCACTGGCGACACAACCAAAACGGTATCGGTCGCAGTGGTCAAGTATGGCTTGCCCTCTGCCAAGGCATTTGCAAATGTATTGTAGTGTGCAGGAACGGCTACCGTCTGTTCGATATTGGCAGAGTCCTTATAAGTCACAGACGCTTGCCAACCGATATTCTTCCAATCAACATTTGAGGTAGATGAAATCTCAAAGCTGAAGTTGGTCAGCTTTTCTGTATTCTCCAGACTGATGTTGAGTGAATCGCCATTGAAAGCCTCACCAGCCTTCAATGTACGAGCAAAGACAGTCTTCTTGGTATAGTTCGGGTTGTCGTTTCCGTCACTGTCTTTCTTGTCGTTGCTGCCGATGATGCTGAGAACAACATCGTCGGTTGTTACAGGCTTGTGGAAGACACTGTGAACTTCAACACTTGAACCATTCTCCACATTGGCAGAGGTGTTCACATCATAGATGGCACCATCCTCAGGCTTGTACTCTGTTGAAGAAAGCCCGTTAGGCAAAACATTAGATTCGCCAGCGTATGTAATGGTAGGCGACCAGTTCACCTTGTCAAATGAGCCGTTGCTTGTTTCCTCGGAACCCGACTGTACACGGAAATATATTCTGTCACCTCGCTTGACGGCAACAGAAGAGACTGCAGCGGCATAAGAACTGCCGTCGCCCTTTGCAATAGTCTTGTTCCAAAGCTCATTGCCACCCTTTTGAATGGCAACCCTCACACCGTCCGCTTTTTGGTATTCGTCAGCGTCATAGTCTCCTGTAGGAGCGACAAGGTTTACTTGACCTGCCACGCTTACTGTTCCATCCTTTGGCGCTTGCCATACACGCACAATATCCTCCATAGGGGAGTTCTTGATGGCTTCCGCCTGCTCATCCTCGCTAACCTTCATGACGGAAGTGTCAACCTTGCCACCATAGATGATAGGGCTTGGCGTGTCGGCACTGCTCAATGTAAATGTAGGAACGGCATTGCCAGACTGATCAAACTCCAAATGGTTGAAATATACCTTGCCATTGGAAACGAGGTCAACAAGTCCGTCACCGTTGATGTCGCTGAAATACTGAGTGGTCTTTGTCTTAGTGGTTGACTTGTCCGTTCCGACAACGGCAGTCAGAACATTCCAACCGACAACGGCTTTCGCACCGAAAGAGTTCGTAGAACTTTTGGTTGTCGAGAAGTTACTGATGCCCTTTACCTTGACAGGCTCACCATATACTACTTCTCCGTTGTCAGTCTTGACCTGTGGACGATAATATACGGAACCACCAGACTTATATACCTTGTCAGGAAGTCCGTCACCGTTCAAGTCAACGAATGCGGAAAGTCCCTTGCTGGTATCGCTGGAGTAGCTGTAAGAACCTCCTATTGTATTGCCTTTCCATTTGCTTCCGTCCCAAGGTCCCACACCTGCATAGAACGAACCGCTTACAGAAGAACTTGTCGTTCCGCCAAGTGCAGTAGGCTTGTCGCTGAAACGCTTGCTGACAGTCTTTAAAGGATTGACGAAACCTGCGTCAAGTCCGTCATCGTGCGTGTTCCATTTCTCGGAATCGTCCTTGAACGGAACATAACCCTTTTCTGCCTGCACATCATCATAATAGTCGAAGTTCTGGAAAGCCACTTCCTTTCCTGTGTTGTCATACTGTCTGACACCTGTGAGCATTTCCTTGTGGAATGCACCTTCCTTGTAGTCAAAGGCATAGCTGCGCAATGTCTCGCCCTGGAAATTCACGGTCACTTTCTCCAACAGCTTGTTGGAGGAGGCGAGGAATCCATAGCGGGCATTGTTGGTCTTTACCTGCTTAACCTTGTTGCCATCAAAGAGTACAACGGTGTGCGGTTCCTGTCCTGCATTACCTGCGTGAACCTCCTTCAGATATGCAGCCTTGGCCTTCAAGCCGCCACGCACATCCTCATCCACGATGTCATACACATATTCTATATAGTCACCGTGGAGTTCCTCGACACGTTTCAGCTTCCATTCGGCAATCACCTCACGGGTATTGCCCGAAGCATCGGTGACATTGCCCTTTACAACAGCTCCGTCACCGCCATAGATGTACTTGACACCCTGCTTGTCTGTAACCTCCCAATAATAGTTGGCAGGACTGTCACCCTTGCGGATGATACGGCTGAAATCACCGCCTTGGCGGGTGTAGAACTGGCGGTCAGCCTTTCTGTTCATCTTCTCGCCACGGTGTGCGACTCCCATCTGTCCGTTGTCATCCATGGTGGAGAGCATTGAACCGGACAAGAGATAAGTCTCCGTCTCTTTTGACATGTCATAACGAGGCACGCCCCACCGGGTGTCAAGCGTAATGCTTGGCACGCTGACGTTCCAACCCTCGCCAAGCCAACCGCTACCGCCCTCGCTGCTGTACTGCAAGCCAAGGCTTGGCTGCATGCCGTTTCGGGCAGGCGGCATCTCGAACGGATACTGCAGGTTGGCAGAGCCACGGTTGTTTGCGCTTGGAGGCGCAATGACATTGAGCTTCGCCGTCGGGTCTGCCGCCTTGATGTCGTTCATCATCGTCGGGGCAAAGCCTTCGGTCTGCGGTGACTCCGGGGCCTGTATCACGCCGTTGATCATGTCGGTGAAGTGGGTCGTCTTTGAAACGACACACTCTTCCTTCTTGTCCACACGCACACGCTCCAACGCAACCCAATGCTTCTCGGCCGGGTCGTAGTAATAGGTACGGATGTCGTCCTCGGTATAGCCGCTTGGTATTCTCGTGCGGTCATACTTTATCTTGACAGTCGCGCCCTCGCCTGTGAAGTGTGTTCCGTGAGGGAGAAAACGGTAGCCCTGTCCTCCTGCCGTGACATTGGTCATGGCAAAGTCAAGCTCAGGAACATTCTCCTCTCCGATAGAGTTCACGGAAAGGCTTCTGTTCCGAATGAGGTCTTTCTGAAGAACGACCAGTTTGCTACCTCCTACGGAGATACTGTCAGAGACACCCTTCTTGAAGAGTTTTCTCACGGCTGTCCCGTCCTTTGCCGAAAGGGACAGTGTGGCGGCAAGCAGTAAAACCAATGCCCACGCCACCTTCTGTATATAATTCTTCATGCGTATCTTCCTTTAAGTTACTTTACTGAGATTTTCCTTGTATGCTCCCCATTCTCGGAGATTGCCTTCACGACATACACACCCGATGCGGGAACCTTGAAGTCGGCTTGCTTGACGCTTTCGCCTGTCATTTGGCGTGACACTACCAGTTTGCCTGATACGTCAAACACCATCAATGTGGCTGCAGAAGGCTTGTCCTGTGTGAGTTTAGCCTCGTAGATGCCTGTCGTAGAACCGTTGCCATTGACAGTGAAATCCTCGTCTTCTCCAGAAATGAAGGAGTTGTCTGCCTGTCTGTCCGAGCTGCCCACATGGTTCTCCCTTGCCTGTGTTCCGTTAGGCATACTTGCATCACACTCGCTGCCGACATAGACGGTCATCGTTGTCGTACACTTCTTGGGCGTTTCTATCTGCACGTTGCCCCTTGTGGTGAATGAGGTTACAGGCGTACCGTTTACGGTAAGATCTGTGATATGTGTCTCGCCCTTTCCGTACTTGATGCAGAACCGCCATGCACGAAGTGACCAGACATATTCATGATGCACGGTCTGTCCGTTCAACTTGTATGTGACCTGCATATTGCGGACTGTAACACTGAGCACATCGCCCGGCTTGATGGTGACATATTTGGTTAGGCTTGTATATCCACCGGTTATGATATGCGCCTTGTCGCCCCGCACGTCGAAGCCATATTGGGTGATCTCGTCCGTGAGGCTTGGCTCCAATCCCACACGGTAGTTTGATTTTGTATCGTTCACCGTCCATGAGATGTCGCCAGACAGATAGGTCCTGGTGTCATGCGAGTATGATGTGTAGAGCGCATTGCCTGTGGCATAAATCTCGTTGCCTCCACCTTGTGATACGGACAACGTATAGGCACCGGGGGCAAGATTCGTGATTCTATGCGTGTCACCGAAGAATGTTCCTCTGGCAATGGTTTCTCCTTTTACTTTTCCTGCAACGGTGTCAACGCTGAGCACATAGGAATAGACTGGTGTACCGATGTTGATGCCGATGTCGATATACCCGTCATTGCGTGGAACTCCATTCTCGCAACTTGACGGCGTAGGAGTGGCATCATAGGAAATGCCGTCATAATAGGCGAATGTGAACACATCGCTTCCGCTTCCGTCTGCATCCCATAGGATATTGCGGAATATGGTCTTGCCCCTTGTCATATCAGGCTTGGAGCATCTTATGTTGCTATTGCTGTTGATGTCGAAATCACCTTCACCGCTTGGGTCTATGAGCATGACGGTACGCTTGCGGCAATAGTCCGAGAACTCCCTGTCCGGTGTGAGGTCATAGCTCAGCTCTGCCATATAACCGACATCATCTATTCCTCCTGTCCTCAAGCCTGCCATGTTCAAGGCGGACTCTGCTCCTTCCGTTCGGATAATGCCCACATTTGTGTCTGTGTCAGTTGCATCCGAAAGGGATATGGTTCTTGTAGCACTTCCTGTTCCGTCAACACGCAGATAGATGTTTTTGCCTTCCTTGCGGATGGAAATGTCCGTTCCGTCAACATCCGTGGCGATGTATGAATTTGAGACCGCCCCGTTGATGATCGGATAAACAACTCCAGCATTGGTGAACCGGAATCCATACTTGCATGTGCTGCCACCGATGCTTCCGAAGCCAACGTCAAAAGTCGGGTGACTTGTCGGACAGGTGAACTCAAAAGCACCGCCACCTCCAACAAGGGCTGGGGTCGTGGCATAAGCTCCGGAAGCGGCTTTCTCTTGGATGATATTGTCAGTAAAGCCATTCCTTGACACTTCAAGTCCTTGCGCAGTCCATCTTGCCACTGTACTGTCGGGCTTTGACGGCACGTTGGTCTTGACCATCCATGTACGTTTCATGACATGCCACAGGGAATCTGTAGGTGAGGTATATGTTGCAAGTGCCACATCATCGTCGCCCCAGAAAGTGAAGCCTCTGTCCGGCATCGGATTGCCGTTTTCACGTCCCATGACAAGCAGACGGGAAGCGGATGAAGGGTTGTATGGATTTGCGTCATGATAAGTTCCGTTCTCCTTCAAGGCCGCATACACCGGACTTTCCTCATATGATGTTGCGGAAAGCGGTTGGGAGAGACTTCCTGCCGTGTCGGTTCCAACTGCTGTGACCCTATGGTGGTAGGCTTGGTTCTCCGCCATGTCCCAAGTCAGGTTTCCGTCGCTGTCAAGATACGAGCCTTTGAGGGTGATGCCGTACTTTACCGCCAGATAGCTCTCCACTTTTCTGCGCTCATCGGGTGTAAGCATCCTGCTGAAAACAATAAGCTCAGGGGCATATCCCCGGATGGAAGCATTACCGAAGAGCGAGGTCGGGAAATCCGTACCGAAACTGCCAGAGGTGGAAGGGGTTCCGATGAATAATGTGGTGTTGGAGTTGTCTCCCCACAATGTTGTTGAAGGATTGCTTACCTTGAAGTAGGACACAACTCGCAGGGCGCTTTCCTTAAAACCGTTCTCGGACAAAGAATCACTTGATTGATAAAGCAGGTCTTCACCCGATGCTGAACCATAGTCCAGTGGTTCAACACCTCTACCCCTTACGGCTTTGTCCTTGCTCAGAATGGCTCCGTCGCCCTTGCGGCCGTCAAGAGCATAGACAACCATATCCTTGCCGATGGTTGCCAGTTCCGGTGAAAAGACACCGATGACGGTAGCCTGCGAGAGGTCGCCGTGCTTGAGTTTGGCACTCAGACAACGAAATCCGTCTGCGAGCCAGAGACTCGGATTGAAGTTGAAGTAATGGACTGAACTGTTCGGAAGAGTAAGTTCAGACTTGACGCCACGGCTGTCCAATAGCATCAGCCGTATGGAATCCCCTGAGAAATCCTGCCAACGGTAATAACCTTGCAGGTCTGAGTTCAATGGCGCAGTCTTGAACCACAGTTCGCTTCCGCTGACTCCTCCGGGCGTTTGCGCGAAACTGCCGAGAGCGAAGCCTAACAGTAACAAAGAAGTAAACTTTCTCATGCGCTGTCAATTTGGAGTGTTTGAAAAATATAAAAACGTATGCCTCTGCCGCGCAGGGAGAGACCAGTGAGAGAGAGAACGGACTGTTACTACGGAGAAGAATTGTGATATAGGCTGCTCCGTAAAGTCCTATTGTCACGTGGCAGGCCAACAGGCTTTACCACCAAAATAATGCTGCAAATATACAAAAATAATCTTAATAAACGGATATAATCTTTAAGAAATTTGCAGATTTAGCGTTTCTTTCTTATGATTTCGGTCGATCTTGCAGAAATCTTTTACATCTGTTGTATGTACTGGAGTTAGTTTGGCAAAAATTCACAAATGGTCACGGCTTCAGTTTCTTATGTTAGAATGTAAATCATGGTTTGAAACTGTACACACTCGGAGTACAAATGAAAACACTATATGCTTGTGTCGGAAAGGTATATATGAGCTGATGGTAGGGTCGTCATCAACAACAATGGCCCTGATTTGATAAACTCAGCAGGAATACTTGCTAATCATTTTTTTATGATGGGGTTATGTTCACAAGTTTGAGATTTCATGTAAAAAAGTCCTAATTTCTATATTTCTCTTCTTGCAAATTATGGGATATTAAGAAAAATATCGTATCTTTGTCGCACATTTAGGCGTTCTTTGTATATTGCAAGGTTGTGAAAGAAAAAGAATATAGCTCGTTTCTAAATCGTTAGCAGTTACATTCTTCAAAATACTTAACTCGCTGATATTCAATCAATAAAAGATTTTGTTGTGACTCGCACAATGCAATATACGCCTAGCGCAAGTGGAACACAGGGAGTCTTCGCCTATCAGGCGCTGCAGAAGCATTTTGATTATTCGGCAGCCTATGTTACGAAAGCTGTAGAAGGACCGGGAAGGTTTGCCGAAATCCTGAGACAGGAACTGCTCAACGGATGTCCGGTTTATCTGGAAGGCAGACCAGCCGGTTCGGCTTCCGGTCATGCCTGGGTAACTGATGGCTTCGATGAAAACGGACTCTTCCACATGAACTTCGGTTGGCAAGGTCAGGGCGATGCCTACTATTCGCTCACCAATCTCAATGTTTCGCAGACCGGAAGTGAGTTTCAGGGCAAACCGCTTGCCTTTAACCGTGCCATTACCGCCATCTTAGCTCATCCCAACAACGGGAAATATCCAGAAATAGAGCGCGGACTGCTGGAAACTTCGCCACAGCTGATGTTCAACGAGGGTGGTTCTCTCAGATTTGAAAAGGTTTCTGGAAAGTTATTCGACCCTTCACAGCTGGTAACTGTCGAGATGAATTCCTTTGTCAACAGAGGTAAGCCTTTCAGAGGCGACAGCGGTGTTGCCGTTTATGATGAAGCGGGGAATCTCAAGCAGGTGGTTTATTCTGATGATCATCAGCAGGGAGGCTTTACAGAAAGACTTTATGGCGGTGAGCAGGAGGGATGGATGGGAACAGATTATCTCATCAATCAGGCTCAGAAAATCAGTCTCAGTCTTGCCGGTCTGGAAAATGGCTATTACCATATCATCGCTATATGTGCAGCCCGGAGGGAGGATGGTTCATGGGATGATTTCCTGCCGATGAAGAAGGCACCTGTTATCGGGGTGGAACTGAAAGATGGTGCCGGTCGTATCTCTGAAATCTGTACGGAAGATGCTCATTTCCAGCTGATGGGGCAGCCAAGACTTGACGGAATAGCTGAACAGGGCAGCAAGGTACGTGCTTTCTTCACAATCAAGAACCTCAATGGTGTGCCGCGCGACTGTTACCTGAGAGTGAAACTATTGGATGAGAACCAAGAGGTAGTGCTGAGTACACGTGTGGACCAGCTGACCGAAATAGATGGTTTCAGCGAGACAGAAATCCCGATTCTCCTTCCGGTTCCTGCCCAGCTTGCTCCGGGATATTATCAGGTGAAACTGGAGATTACTTCGGATGAAGCCGAAACCCAGGATTGTCCGGTCAACGATATCCACGATCAGGATGCAGCCTATATAGAGGTGGTAAAAGGAGAGGAGAAACCGCTGATGGCAAAAGCTGAAGTTTTTCTGGCTGATGATGCGCATGAGAAGATAGAAGCCGGAAGCATCGATGTATCGAAGGTATCTCTCTTCAAGATGGGTGTGTCGCTGCGTACATCAGAAAACCTCAGTTACGTGGGGCATGTTTCCCTTATTTCTGAAGATGTAGATACTAAGGAAAAAATAGAGGTAAAGGGTATCAGCGATGAGGTAAGCGTCTCATCATCTTTCGAAGTGCCGCTTTACAGCTACTGGCTGCGCAAGAGTAATCTGCCTTGGGCCGATGATCATACCTACCTGTTCAGAGTGATGGGCGAGATTGGAGGAAAGGAAGTGGAACTGAAGAATCCGCAGGAACCTTCTTATTATCTCAAGCGAAAGGGCGATATCCTTATCCTCTATCAGGATACAGCTACAGGAATAGAAAATGCCACCACCTCTGATGTCGAAGCAGATATCAGACGCGAGGGACAACAACTCCTGGTTTCGGGTAAGGGCGTGAGAAAAATTAAACTGTACAATGCGGGAGGAAACTTGGTCAGACAAGCATCTGGTACGGATGTAAAAACAGTCAGCCTCTCTTTACTGGGCATCAGACAAGGCGTATATCTGTTGCGGGTAGAAACCGGTATGCAAAGCAAGACATATAAGCTGCTGCTTTAAACGGATGTTCTCTGTTTCGGAAATAGTACAGTGTTATCCGAAGTAAGTATAGTAAGTATAAAAAGAAAGCTCAGGGCAGATAGCCCTGAGCTTTTTTCATATCATGATTTCCGTATCATTTACTTCTGGCATTCCTTGCAAGGAGTCCAAGGCTTCAACTGCTTGAAGAAGTCGTTGCCCTTGTCATCTACGAGGATGAATGCAGGGAAGTCCTCTACGGTAATCTTCCAGATTGCCTCCATACCAAGCTCTGGGTACTCTACGCACTCGATGCTCTTGATAGAACTCTTAGAGAGAACGGCAGCTACACCACCGATAGTACCGAGGTAGAAACCACCGTGCTTCTTGCAGGCCTCTGTAACAACATCGCCACGGTTACCCTTGGCAATCATTACAAGGCTAGCACCGTGATCCTGGAACTCATCTACGTATGGGTCCATACGGTTGGCTGTGGTAGGTCCCATAGAGCCACATGGATAACCCTCTGGAGTCTTGGCTGGACCAGCATAGAGGATAGGGTGGTTCTTGAAGTACTCTGGCATCTCCTCGCCTGCATCCAGACGAGCCTTGAGCTTAGCGTGAGCGATGTCACGAGCTACGATGATGGTACCCTTCAAATTAACACGGGTGCTTACTGGATACTTGCTCAACTCAGCACGTACTGCGTCGATACCCTTGTCGAGGTCGATCTCGATACCCTTGGTACCCTCACCTGGGTTGCGGAGCTCCTCAGGAATCAACTCTGTTGGATTCTCATCCATCTTCTCCAACCAGATACCGTCCTTGTTGATCTTAGCCTTGATGTTGCGGTCGGCAGAGCAGCTTACACCCATACCGATAGGGCAGCTTGCGCCGTGACGAGGCAAACGGATGACACGGATATCGTGAGCCAGATACTTACCGCCAAACTGTGCACCCAAACCAATTTTGTGAGCCTCTTCGAGAAGCTTGTTCTCCAAGTCGATGTCACGGAAGGCACGACCAGTCTCATCACCTGTAGTAGGCAACTCGTCGTAGTACTTGATAGAAGCCAACTTCACGGTAAGGAGGTTCTTCTCAGCTGAAGTACCACCGATAACGAAGGCGATGTGGTAAGGAGGACATGCTGCTGTACCCAGACTCTTCATCTTCTCTACGAGGAATGGGAGCAGTGTGCCCTCGTTCTGGATAGTAGCCTTGGTCATAGGGTAGAAGTAGGTCTTGTTGGCAGAGCCACCACCCTTAGCTACCATTACGAAGCGGTACTCGTCGCCCTCTGTAGCCTCGATGTCAATCTGGGCAGGCAGGTTGCAACGGGTGTTCACCTCATCATACATATTGAGAGGAGCATTCTGAGAATAGCGGAGGTTGTCCTGTGTAAAGGTGTTGTAAACACCCAGGCTCAAAGCCTCTTCGTCCTCGAAGTCTGTCCATACACGCTGACCCTTCTCACCGTGGATGATAGCAGTACCTGTATCCTGGCAGAATGGGAGAATGCCCTTAACGGCAGTCTCTGCATTGCGGAGGAACTGGAGTGCTACATACTTGTCGTTCTCAGAAGCCTCTGGGTCGCTGAGAATCTTAGCTACCTGGAGGTTGTGCTCACGACGGAGTTTGAACTCTACGTCGTGGAAACCCTGCTGTGCCAGCAAAGTAAGAGCTTCCTTAGAAACCTTGAGGATAGTCTTACCCTCGAACTCTGCTGTACTTACGCCTTCCTTAGAGATAAGGCGATACTCTGTCTTGTCCTCTCCAATCTGAAACATTGGAGCATACTTAAATTCTGGAGTTTTTGCCATAATGTTTTTTGTTATTTTAAACTGTTGAAATATTCAAGTCTAATTAATTCTCGTATTCTATTTCCTGGTCGAGGCTGTCGACGAAGTTGCGGAAGACCTCTTCCTCCACATCGCCCATGGCAAACTCTTTCTCAGCATCCTTCCGGATTTCTGCTATCCATGAGCGGCGTGCCTTGATATAATCTTCGTGTATGCGGTTGGCATCTTCAAGTGTGATTTCTCCGATGCCGTAGTAATCGCAGATTATCTGGTAGGTCCATGCCCACTGGTAGTCGCGATAGTTGGCATTGATTTCTTCAAACCGGTCGAGCAACTGTTCTATATTCTCGATAGTTCCTTCCTTCACATCCCTAACGATGCGCTCCTCTTCAGAAACCGGGAGCAAGAGTCCCGAAAGATCATCCCAATCGCCCACGCCGACATGGCTGGCAGGAGGGGTGATGGCTGGGTCGCGCTTCAGTACACGCTTCAATACGGCACCCATGTAGATGCGGAGGGCGATATCATAATATTTGATGCCCTTGTGAAGCGATGAAGCCGGTATGATATATTCGTGATAGAGATACTGCGAAACGTTATCGCCCGTAACCTCGCGCAGGTTTTCAAGAATCTTCTTACCCTTCAGAATTTCGCCAACAGAATAAGGTGAAAGCCAGTCGAAGTTAACGATGCTCTTGCGGTTCTCCATAGCACGGAGATCACGCTTAGGCCATTTCTTGATATCGCGGTACAGACCTACGGTAGTGATGTTTCTGCCTGGGATGAGGAACATCTTGTCGCCATCTGCAATGAGGTAGGCGAAAGGCAGGTTGCGGGTGTTAGGGTGGTGCATCAGCTTGCCGAAGCATACTGAGAAGGAACCCAGAGTGGCTGGCATCAGGAGATAAGCACCGCTGGCAGTCTTGGAACCGCGCTCCAGAATGCCCCAGTGCATAGGTCCCATCTTGTAGGCATGGTTGGAGAAGTTGGTAGCAGAACCGGCGTTATAGAAGGAAAACATGCCTCCGATAAGCAGACTGCTCTTATGATGAGAAGCGGTGAAAGGACCGCAGAAGGCAGCACAAGCCTCGCCATTGCTCATATAGGAGTTGGCGAAGAATACGGAGGCTGATGCGGTAAAGCCGTTAGACAGCTGGCAGGCTTCGCCTACGAAGCAATCCTGTATCTTCACGCTGTTGATAACGCTGGCGCCTTCAGCGATGATGCTGTTTTCCGTAATAACGCCTGTGCCGATATACACGTTGCCATGAGCAGAGCCCAATAGCGTACAGTCGCTCAGACGGGAAGCACCATTCACTTCGCAATAATCATTGATTACGCAGTTGGTAATCTCCTTGGTATTGATAATCTTCACATTGTTGCCAATCTGTCCTCTTTCCGGCATCTTGTTGTCGATGTCGGTCTTGATGAGCTGGCGAATCTTCTCCTTCATTTCCTTGTCAGGGAAATGCTTCACCATGAAGGCTGCGAGCTGGCTGTTCAGATCGCTGAAGAGGATTACGTTGCCTTCTCCCACCTCGTTGAGTACGCTCACAAGATTTCCTTCGCCGTAAGTAGCTCCCTCGGTAGTTTCCAGGGTCGATATGTTTGAGATGTAGCAATCATCGCCAATGGTATAGTTGTTGATGAAATTGCCTACGTTTTCTATCAGACAGTCGTCGCCTATGGTTACATTGCGTAAGGTGGCGTTGTTGATGCCCGAATGCTTTACGAAGCCCTGGCTCACCTCCACGTTCTTGTTGAAGGATCCGATGTTTACTTCGCCATAGAGCATCACGCGGTGCATGAAGTTGGCCTTGAAATCTTCTGATACATTGACTGAGGTCCAGTCTTCGGCCCAGCAGTCGTTATGTTTAAGCACCTCGATTTCCTCGGTGGTTAAAGGTCTGTAATCATTCATAACTTACTTGTTGTTGATGTTGATGTTCTTACTCATAATCCTGGTACAGGAAATCGTTGTATGGATACTTCTGTACGTGCAACTCTCTAACTTTCTTGTAGAGTACCTCGCGGAATTCATCGATGTTCTCCTTGTTCTTTGCCGAGATGAAGAGGCAGTCCTCATTGAGTTTTGCCATCCAGGTCTTCTTCAGGTCTTCCAACGGAATGTTCTCTTTCTCCATCGGTGTGAGGTCGTCTTCCTCTTTTTCTACCCAAGAGTAGTTGTCTATCTTGTTGAAGATAATCATCGATGGCTTGTCAGCGCAATCCAGTTCCTTGAGTGTATTCTCTACTACCTGAATCTGCTCTTCGAAGTCGGGATGTGAGATGTCTACTACGTGCAGAAGAAGGTCGGCCTCGCGTGTCTCGTCAAGGGTACTCTTGAAGGAGTCAACCAGGTCGGTTGGCAATTTGCGGATGAATCCTACGGTATCGGCAAGGAGAAACGGCAGGTTGTCTACCACTACCTTGCGTACGGTGGTGTCGAGGGTAGCAAAGAGTTTGTTCTCGGCAAACACCTCGCTCTTGCTGAGCAGATTCATGATGGTAGATTTACCAACGTTGGTATAGCCCACCAGTGCCACGCGCACCATTCTGCCTCTGTTCTTTCGCTGTGTAGTCTTCTGCTTGTCGATTTCTGCCAGTCGTTCTTTAAGGAGACTCATTCTGCCGAGGATAATACGTCGGTCCATCTCGAGCTGGGTCTCACCCGGTCCACGCAGACCGACAGAACCCTTGCCGCCACCAGATCCAGAACCACCACCCTGGCGTTCCAGGTGAGTCCAGAGTCTTTGCAGACGAGGGAGCATATAACGGTATTGCGCCAACTCCACCTGGGTTTTAGCCGCAGCGGTTTGCGCACGCATGGCGAAGATATCTAGGATGAGAGAGGTGCGGTCCAGGATTTTCACCTGCAGTTCCTGTTCGATGTTACGGATTTGTTTGGCAGAAAGTTCATCATCGAAGATAACCATACCTACTTCTCTATCTTCCTCTTCTTCGTTTTTGATATATTCTTTGATTTCTTCGAGTTTACCCTTACCCACATAGGTGGTCTGGTTAGGAGAAACCACCTTCTGCGTGAATCGCTTCACGGTGACAGCCCCCGCAGTATCGGCAAGAAATTCCAACTCGTCGAGATATTCTTTTGTCTTGGCTTCATCCTGCGTCTTGGTAATCAGGCCCACGAGTACAGCGGTTTCCGCCTTGACTTCTGATATTACAAATTCTTTCATCTATTTTCTTTATATATATAATAATGTGAAAAGATAGTGCAAAGATAGTGTAAAATACAGAGAAAACAAAATATAGCATCAATATTTTAACTTTTTTATTAATGTGGCAGAAAATATTCAAAAGACACAAAATGCACAGCTGTATTTTAGCCACAACAGCGCACAAATGGTCTTTTTGGTGCGCAAAAATTGTAAACGTTTACGTTGTTTTTTGCATAAAAAATCGAGAAAGATTTGATTTATATCAATATTTGTCTTAATTTTGCACCCAGAAAAAGAAATTGATTTTCAAAAACGAATAAATCATAACTACATAAAAAAACAAACTGCTGAAACATTCAAAAACTTCAAAGGCCTCGACGTGATGTCGGGGCTTTTTGTTTTATGATATGTTTTGCGTGTGCTTTTTGCCAAAATTCTACCCATTTTTGTTTCTTTTTCGTAAGTTTTCACGAATATGGATGCTTTTTGAATAAAAAATATACCCTATTCTCTGCAAAATAGCTTAACTTTGCAAATGGTTTTGTTGCATGTAGCAGTAACTGAAGCCGTAATGCCAGGCTGTACTGCGTTGCATCACAGAGAAGATTATAATATCAACCTAACAATAAAATGAAAATGAAGCAAAAAATTTGTATTGCTAGTATTTTGTTGCTCGGTACGGTTTGTGTACAAGCCAACAATTATGAAGTGACATCACCTGATGGCAGATTGGCGGTCAAGGTGGAATGTGTAGATGGAAAGGCAAAGGTTGTGATTCAGCCAAATGGCGGTATTATCATCAATTAGAAAGCTGTTCATCTGCCAGTAATGAATCCGCAGAAACAACACATAATAAATAAAAAGGGGTGATTACAAGATCATCCCTTTTTTCGTCTTAAAACTAAATTAAAAACTAAACGAATAACAATAATGATGACAGCAAACTACAGCAGAAAGTGGATGATGGCAGGTCTTCTTGCTTTTTCGGCCTTTACCTCCCCAGTCATGGCACAGCACAATGGACTGGTAGATATGAGCCACAGCAAGGAAGCCAGAATGGTAAATATGCCTTTGGGAAGTACCCGTTGGACAGGTGGTTTTTGGGGTGACCGATTCAAGGTCTTTTCAGAAACCTCGCTTTGGGATATGTGGAAAACCTGGGATACCCCCGAGGTGTCGCACGGTTTCCGTAATTTCGAGATTGCGGCGGGCGATGCTGAAGGCGAACATTGGGGACCACCTTTTCATGATGGTGATATGTATAAATGGCTTGAGGCATGTGCTTCTGTTTATGCAGTAACTCATGATCAGAAACTGGATGCTCTGATGGATCGCTTTATTGCCGAAGTGGCTAAGGCGCAGCGTGCCGATGGTTATATCCATACCCCTGTGGTGATAGATGAGCGCCATAAGGGCATCGATACGCATGCTCTCAAAGACCGGAAGGATGAAGCCGAAATCGGTATCACCGTAGGCGGAAAAGATGAGAAAGGAGCCTTTGCCAGCCGTCTCAACTTCGAAACCTATAATCTGGGACATCTGATGACTGCCGGTATCGTACATTGGCGTGCCACAGGCAAGAAGACACTCTTCAACTGTGCACTCAAGGCTGCCGATTTTCTCTATAATTTTCTGAAGAACCAGCGCGATGAGTTGGCGCGCAATGCAATCTGTCCTTCTCATTATATGGCAGCTTCAGAGATGTACCGTGCTACCGGCGACAAGCGTTATCTGGAACTGGCAGAGGGGTTGATAGCCATTCGTGATGAAGTGAAGAATGGTGAAGATCACAATCAGGATCGCCATCCTTTCCGTGAGCAATATGAGGCGATGGGGCATGCGGTGAGAGCCAACTATCTCTATGCGGGTGTAGCTGATCTCTATGCCGAAACTGGCGAGAAACAACTCATGAAGAATCTGTCCAGTATCTGGGATGATATCACCTATCGCAAGATTTATATCACAGGTGGATGCGGTGCCCTCTATGATGGTGTGTCACCTGATGGAACCACTTACGATCAGCCAAGCATTCAGCAGATTCACCAGGCATACGGCAGAGCATATCAGTTGCCAAACGAGACTTCTCATAATGAAACCTGTGCGCAGATTGGTAATATCTTCTTATCCTGGCGTATGCTCGAAACCACAGCTGATGCCCGCTATATGGATATGGTGGAAAACGAACTTCTGAATGGAGTCTTGCCGGGCATTTCGCTCGATGGTACCCGATATTTCTATACTCAGGCTCTGCGCCGTACGGGCGATTTCCCTTATGTGATGCGCTGGCCGAAAACCCGCCAGAAGTATATCAGTTGCTTCTGCTGTCCACCTAACACCCTTCGTGCACTTTGCGAAGCGCAGGAGTATGCTTATGCCGTGAAAGGTGATACTTTGTGGGTGAACATGTATGGTGATAATCATCTGAAAACAAAGGATGTTGATATAGAGATGACTTCTGGCTATCCTTATGATGGTAAGGTTTCCATTCGCATCAACAAGGCTAAGAATATCAGAACCTTGATGCTCCGCATGCCGGGAGAGGGTAGATATGAGGCGATTTCTGCTACTGATTCAAAAGGCAGACAGACTGGTTGGAAGAAGGGAACCCTCGTAGAACGAACATTTGATATGAAACCTCGTCTGGTGGAGGCTAACCCTTTGGTTGAAGAGAATAAGAACCAGATAGCCGTGATGCGCGGACCTATTGTCTATTGTTTGGAAAATGTGGATATCGATGCTTCTTCTGTTCCTGCTTCCTGCAAAGATAAGTATGGTAGGGTAAGCGTGAATGATATCGTGATTCCTGCAGATATCCAATGGACTGAAGTAAAGAAGACAATCGACGGTCACGAGTTTGTTGCGCTCCAGGGTGAGGCGCTGCTTGCTGAAAAGGGAACAGCAGCATCCTGGCAGAAGAACCAGCTTTATCGTACACTTGCTCCTGCCCGTAAAAAGGTAAATGTTACGCTCATTCCTTATTATGCCTGGGATAATCGGGGTAGTGATGTGGAAATGTCGGTTTGGCTTTCAGTTAGAAAATAATTATTTTTTAGTTATGAAATTAAGAAGAATCCTATTGCTGGGAATGCTGGGCTTCAGCCTCGCTCTCTCTGCTGGAAATAAGAAGATAGGCTATGTTCAGGTATCACCCGATTCTTCTCTCGCTGATGCGGTTCGCAAGGCTCGCGAGATGAGAAGATTGGGACAGGCTGATTCGGTAGTAGTTAAAATGCAGGCAGGTCAATACCGGCTCTATGAACCTCTGGCGCTCCGTTCGGAAGACAGTCATCTCTGTTTTGAGGGAACGCCTTCGGTAAAGCATTCGGCAGGTACGGTGCTTACAGGAGCCGTACCGGTTAGCGGATGGAAGAAACAGGGCAGATATTGGGTGGCTGATGTGCCTGATTTCAATGGACGTCCTATGGATTTCCGTCATCTCTGGGTGAATCATTCGCGGGCTGATAGGGCGCGTAGCGTGAGTGATTTTAATCAGATGCCGCGCATCAGATGGGTAGACAAGAAGAAACGCGTCATCTGGGTTCCGGCTTCTGCTGTTCGTCAGCTTCTGACGGGGACTAAGGATAAGGCGGGTAACAGTATCATCCGACCGGATGCAAGATATGCAGAGATGACGCTGCACCAGATGTGGGAGATAAGCTATCTGCGCATCAGAAACATCCGTATTCAGGGCGATTCTGCTGCCGTATCTTTCCACGATCCCGAGGCTAAGATTCAGTTTGAACGTCCTTGGCCTTCACCTATGTATAATTGTGAGCACAATTCACCTTTCTTTATCTCGAATGCGCTGCCTCTTCTGGATAAACCGGGCGAATGGTATCATGATATCCGTACGCATAAACTGTATTATATGCCTAGGAAAGGGGAGCGTATGGATGTTGCGGCGCCGGCTTTGGAAACGCTGGTGAAATTTGAGGGTACCAGAGAAAAAATGGTGGATGCTGTTACTTTCAGAAATGTGAACTTTGAAGTTACAACATGGAACCGCCCTTCTTACAAGGGACATGTGCCTTTGCAGGCGGGAATGTTCATTACCGAAGGTTACAAACTGCGCCCTAGTATCGACCGTGTGAACAACCATAAATTGGATAACCAGGATTGGCTTGGCAGACCCGCTGCTGCTGTTGAATTGCGCTATGCAAGCAGAGCGGTTTTCGATTCATGCTCTTTTGGACATCTGGGTGGCGATGGCCTCGATTTTGTTGAGGGGTGCCAGGATGGAGCGGTACTTAACAGTACCTTCGAAGATATAGCGATGAATGGATTGGTATGTGGCAGCTTTTCGCCTGCCGGTCTGGAGACGCATCTGCCTTATCGTCCGCAGGATTTGCGTGAGGTGTGCAGCGGACTGCATGTCGGAAACTGCGAGTTCTCTGATGTTACAAACGAGGAGTGGGGTACCTGTGCCATTGCTTTGGGTTACGTTAGCCGCATGAACATCGAACATAATTATATTCATGATGTCAGTTATTCGGCTATCAGTATGGGATGGGGTTGGAACCGCGATTGGGTTGTGATGCATGATAATCGCATTCATGCCAATCTTATCGAGCGCTATGCTGCCCATATGTACGATTGCGCTGGTATCTACACGCTTGGCAACCAGCCAAACACGGTAATTTCAGAGAATGTGGTGCGGGATATCTTCCATCCTTCCTACGTACACGATCCTCATCATTATTTCTATCTCTATACTGATGAGGGCTCTTCTAATATTCTCCTGAAAGATAACTGGACGCCAGAAGAGAAATTCCTGAAAAACGCCTGCGGTCCTAATAATGTCTGGCAGAATAATGGTCCGCAGGTGGCTGATGAAATTGTGAAGAAGGCAGGAAAGGTAAAGGGCATGTGGGATAATCTAGCGAAAGTTCAGTAAAGTTTAAGTTCAAGGTTCAAAGTAAAAAGCTTATGAAATTTATCGGAATATGGATGGCTAGTATGATACTGCCATCTGGATTACATGCAGCCACATGGCTGAAGAATCTGAAAGTGGAATACCGGAATACTCCACTGGCAGTAGGTGTCATGCATCCTCGGTTTGCCTGGCAGATGGAGGTTGATGACAAAAGTAGAGGAAATCAGCAGAGTGCTTACCGGATATCTGTTATTGATGAAACGGGTAAGGAAGTCTGGAATACAGGTAAGGTGAAGAGTACCGAATCGTTAGGCATACAGTATGCTGGCGAATCGCTTCGCCCTTCTGCACGCTACCAATGGTATCTTACAGTCTGGAATCAGAAAAACGAAGAACTGCAGGCTTCTTCTGCTTTTGAAACAGCCTTGGTGCTGGGTACAGACTATAATCATCATGTCACGACAGCCGAAAATGGAACATATCTGGCTTGGGAAGGTGCTAAATGGATAGGAAGAGGCAATGCTCCCGTGATGTTCTATGCCCCTTATTTTCCAACCTTCCGACTTCATTACGAACTGCAACTCGATAAGAAGTCGAAATCGACGGCAGCTTCCTTCATCTTCGGTGCCAACGACCCCCGACTGATGGATCGCAATAAAAATCTCTTAGGGGTATTCAATGCGAAGGATTCTTCTTATATCCGCGTAGAACTTGATATTGCGCCTCTCAGAAAGTCGAAGCCTGCCCGTATCAATTTCTATCGTCGGGGCTACAAGGTTGGCGAGACGGATGCCGCACCTTTGGTTTCCTACGATATTCCTGCTGCGGTTATCAACAGGCAGAACCAGTATGCTGCCCATCAGATAGATATCTCGATGGATACCGGTGCTGCTACTCTCTTCCTGGATGGAAAGGAAATTGTTGGTGAAAAGGTAGAAATCGATACAGATGGCAAACGGCATTCTGTAGGAAGTCTGATTCTGAATCCTACCGGAGAACAGGGTAATAACTATATTGCCTATCCGATGCTTGCCGATTGGGGATATTACGTGGCTAAAGGTCAGAAGGCTACTTTCAGCCATGTTGAGGTTAGAAACTTTAAGTCGCCTCAGAATGTGGTAGCTGCTCCTTTACAGCAACTCTCTGCCAGCCAGCTCTCTGTAGACGGAAAGAAAGAGGGCGCGCTTGGCATCTTTGCCTTTAAGGAGAATACTGCACCTATGCTTCGTACAGAGTTTGCTACCTCTGGCAAAAAAGTCAGAAAAGCCCGTCTTTATGCTACAGCACGCGGAATCTACGACATCTATATAGATGGTAAGGCAGTAAGTAAAGCTTATTTCAATCCTGGTACTACAGAGTATAACCATACTCATACTTATCAGACCTTTGATGTAACTTCTTTGCTTCAGCAGTCGGGTGAGCATGCTATCGGAGCCGTCCTTTCCGAAGGATGGTGGAGTGGTGGTGCCACCTATGTAACCGGAAATTGGAATTTCTATGGCGACAGGCAGTCGTTAATGGCAAAGTTGCAGATAACCTACGAGGATGGTTCACAGCAAACCGTAGTTACTAATCCTGCTACCTGGAAAAGCTATGATGATGGCGCTGTAAGATATGGCAGTTTCTTTATGGGTGAGGTGTATGATGCACGCAAGGAGCAAGACTGCAAAGGATGGGCGATGCCTCATTTTGATGACAGAAATTGGCAACCTGCGGTAGAAGTGAAGGAATCTGATTTCAAAACTTCTGAGGATTTCCAACTTCTTCCGGATATGGCAGAGGCAATCATGCCTGTTGATACCCTGACGGCTCTCAATTGTGTTGAACCGCGCAAGGGTGTTTATGTCTATGATCTCGGACAGAATATGGCGGGTGTTCCGCTGGTACATTTCTCGGGTTTGAAACCTGGCACGGAAGTAAAGATCCGTACAGCCGAAATCAAATATCCTGATTTGCCAGCCTATCGGGATCATGTAGGCATGATTATGACCGAGAATCTGCGTGTGGCAACTTCGCAAGATGTTTATATAGCCAGGGGAGGTGAAGAGACATTCTCGCCAAGATATACCCTTCATGGTTTCAGATATCTCGAGATTACGGGTGTTGATGCTCCGGTAGCGCCCGACCAGGTAAAGGCGATAGTAGTGAGTTCGATGAATGAGCAGGCTTCGCAATATTCTACCTCCCGTTCTGATATCAACCGCTTGTGGCTCAATTCGGTATGGTCTACGCGTTCTAATTTCATGTCTGTTCCTACCGATTGTCCTCAGCGTAATGAACGTTTGGGCTGGATGGGTGATATTTCTGTATTCGGGCGTTCTGCTACATATATTACCGATGCTTCCCAGTTCTTGCGCCGCTATCTTATCTCGGTCCGTGATTTGCAGAGCGCTAAGGGGCAATATCCTGATGTGGCTCCAACCAATTGTGGTTTTGGTGGCTTGTTATGGGGAAGTGCCGGTGTAACCTTGCCTTGGGAACTCTACCAGCAATATGGCGATAAGGCTATGCTGGCTGAACATTACGCATCGATGAAGCGCTATATCCAGTTTGTGCTGGATGAGTATGTGGATAAGAAAACAGGACTTATCGTACAGCATCATCAGTGGGGCGATTTGGGCGATTGGCTCAGCCCGTCTTATGAAAAAGATGATAAGTCGCTCGTATGGGAATGTTATTTCATATACGATCTGGATATTCTTTCTCAGATGGCAAAGGCATTGGGCAAGACTGAGGATGCGGCATGGCTGACCAGGTTGGCAAACGAGCGCAGGGCATTCTTCAGGAAAACATTCGTGGATGAGGCTACAGGTAAGACCATCTGTTCGTGGTATGATGCTGAGCGCAAGGGACAGTTGATTGATACCCAGACATCTTATGCTCTTCCTTTGGCATTCCATGTGGTAGATGGTGACTTGCGTAAGAAGATGGCTGCTCATCTCGCTGCAGCCATCAAGACTCCGATGGCCGGTTATCCTGCTTATTCGCTCCTGACGGGCTTTATCGGTACCGCTTGGATCAGTAAGGCACTTTCGGATAATGGCATGTCCGAGGAGGCTTACCGTTTGCTGCAGTACGAGGGTTATCCTTCCTGGCTTTATCCTGTAAAGAATGGAGCCACGACGATTTGGGAGCGTTTGAACTCTTATACGGTAAAGGATGGATTTGGCGAGAACAACAGTATGAATTCGTTCAATCACTATTCTTTTGGAGCTGTGGCATCGTGGATGTACAATTACTCTCTCGGTATCTGCCGTGATGAGAAGTCGCCTGGTTTCAAGCATTTCATCTTGAAGCCGGAGGTTGACCCTACGCGTGGCATTACTCATGCTGAGGGTTATTACGATTCAATGTATGGCAGAATCAGCAGCCGTTGGCAATATACTGATTCTGGTATCCGTTATGAGTTTACGGTTCCGGCTAATACGACAGCCTCTCTCTACTTGCCTGCCTCTGCCGTCTCTTTCATTTCAGAGAATGGTAAGCCGTTGAAAAAGGCATCGGGAGTCAGATACGTAAGTGCTGATAAGGAACTCCATCATTTGGAGCTCGCCTCTGGATCTTATCAGTTTGATATAAAACACTGAACTTTTGCATATCAGGAAGTTAAAGGAGTTAAGGAAGTTAAGGAGTTAAGACGTATGTCTTTCAGCTTAAAAACTACGCCAAAAAGACTATTGTCTTAACTCCTCAGCGACCGTAGGGAGCGATAACTCCTTTAACTTCTTTAACTCCTGAACTTGCGAAACTTGAGTAAAATAAAAAATGGGTGGCAGATTTGATATCTGTCACCCATTATCTTTATGATTTAAAACCTGTTTCCTGCGGATAGATTATCTGCTGGGATTATTGGTTTTTGAAGACCAATCCATCTGCATCTGTATGATCGATGGTGATTGGCTTCTCTCTACTAACCTCTTCTGCAAGAATCTTCTTACTCAAGTCGTTTAATACATAATCCTGGATAGCGCGCTTTACAGGACGGGCACCAAACTCAGGATCGTATCCAACCTTTGCCAGATACTGGATAGCTGCAGGAGTCCAGCAAAGTTCAAAGCCCTGAGGCTCCAACATCTTCTTTACTCGCTTCATCTGAAGTTCTACAACCTCAGCAATCTGCTCCTGGGTCAATGGCTTGAAGGTGATGATATCGTCAATACGGTTCAGGAACTCAGGACGGAAAGTCTTGCGCAATATCTCACGGCTTGCGTTGGAAGTCATGATGATGATGGTGTTCTTGAAGTTGACTACACGACCCTTGTTGTCGGTCAACCGGCCATCGTCCAATACCTGCAACAGGGTATTGAATACATCAGAATGCGCCTTCTCAATCTCATCGAAGAGAACCACACTATATGGTTTGCGGCGTACAGCCTCGGTCAACTGGCCACCTTCATCGTAGCCTACATACCCTGGAGGCGCACCGATCAGACGGGTTACGCTAAACTTCTCCTGATATTCACTCATATCAATTCGGGTCATCATCGACTCGTCATTGAACAGATACTCAGCCAGAGCCTTGGCAAGTTCAGTCTTACCTACACCGGTAGTACCGAGGAAGATGAAGCTGGCAATAGGACGCTTAGGATCCTGCAAACCGGCACGGCTACGGCGAACGGCATCACTTACAGCGGTGATAGCCTCGTCCTGTCCGATGACTCTCTTGTGGAGTTCTTCCTCCAGGTGGAGCAGTTTCTCACGCTCACTCTGCATCATACGGCTTACTGGTATTCCGGTCCAGCGGCTTACAACCTCAGCGATATCATCAGCTGTAACCTCCTCTCTGACCATCGCTGCGCCACCCTGTGTACTCTTCAGCTGCTCCTGGATCTTCTTGATGTCATCCTCGAGCGCCTTCAGTTTAGAATAGCGGATTTCAGCCACACGCTCGTAATTGCCTTCGCGCTCCATGCGTTCAGCCTCAAACTTCAGGTTTTCTATCTCCTGCTTATCCTGCTGAATCTTGTTGACGAGTGCTTTTTCGCCTTCCCATTTAGCACGGAAGTCATGCTCCTGATCCTTCAATTCAGCAATTTCCTTATCCAACTGCTGAATCTTAGGTTGGTCATTCTCGCGCTTGATAGCCTCACGCTCAATCTCCAACTGCTTCAAGTGGCGGGTAATCTCATCCAGTTCTTCTGGTACAGAGTCACGTTCCATTCTCAGTTTTGCTGCTGCCTCATCCATCAGGTCGATAGCCTTATCTGGGAGGAAACGGTCGGAAATGTAACGCTCAGAGAGTTTTACGGCTGCAATGCAGGCATCATCCTGAATACGTACCTTATGATGGTTCTCGTAGCGCTCCTTGATACCACGGAGTATGCTGATGGCGTCTACCTCGTCAGGTTCATTAACCATGACGGTCTGGAAACGGCGCTCCAGAGCCTTATCCTTCTCGAAGTACTTCTGATACTCGTTGAGGGTAGTAGCACCGATGGCTCTCAGTTCACCACGAGCCAACGCAGGTTTCAGAATGTTGGCTGCATCCATGGCGCCTTCGCCTCCACCAGCACCAACCAGGGTATGAATCTCATCAATAAAGAGGATAATCTGGCCGTTGGCGTTGGTTACCTCTTTGATGACGCTCTTCAGACGCTCCTCAAATTCTCCCTTGTATTTAGCACCGGCTACCAGCGCACCCATATCGAGAGAATAGAGCTGCTTGTTCTTCAGGTTCTCTGGTACATCGCCACGTACGATACGCTCGGCAAGACCTTCTACGATGGCAGTCTTACCTGTACCAGGCTCACCTATCAGAATAGGGTTGTTCTTGGTTCTTCGTGACAGAATCTGGAGTACTCTTCTTATTTCCTCATCACGTCCGATAACTGGGTCCAGCTTGCCACTTCTTGCCTGTTCTACAAGGTTTTTCGCATATTTCTCCAAGCTCTGATAGTTGTCATCAGCGCTTTGTGATTTTACGTTCTGTCCCTGTCTCAGTGCCTGAATGGCAGCGAGCATATCTTTAGCATTTGCACCAGCATCCTTCAGAATACGTGCAGCAGTAGAGTTGCCCTGAACGATAGCCAACAGGATAGGCTCTACGCTAACGAACTCGTCACCCATTTTCTTGGCGGTATCTTCGGCATTCATCAGTATCTGGTTAGTCTCGTTGCTGAGGTACGGCTGACCGCCACCCTGCACACGAGGCAGATGTTGCATCTCCTGACGCAAGAGCATGGCGATTTGCTGTCCGTTCATGCCCAACTTCTGGAAGATGTAGTTGGTCACATCGGTAGCCTTTTCAAGGATACCGCTAAGCAGATGCACCGGTTCGATGGTTTGCTGACCATTTCGCTGCGCAATGTTTACGGCTTCCTGTACCGCCTCCTGCGCCTTGATTGTAAATTTGTCGAATGTCATATTTATATCTCCTTTCTAATTTATATATTCATATTTGTGTTATTTGGATGAGCCCCGGAATCTCCTCTTCGGAAACCTCCCGGTGCGTTCCTCCCATCCTTTAGCGAAACTTATGCCTATTCGTTGAAAATCAGTGATTTACTGACATTTTGTCTTGTTTTGGGCGGATAAAAGATAGAATTAAGAGATATTTCCGGACAGAATGACAGAAGAAGGCGGTTTGAGTACGGGCTGAAGGCCCAGGCTCCTTTCAGGGCGTGTGGGGCTTACATGCGAAACTTGAGTTGCTTATTTCTTGATTTCTCTCAATTATCTTTTAAATATCCTTTAAATAATGCTATTTTATGAGGGGAAATGTTGTGTAATCAAAATAATCTTCGTACCTTTGCACCATCATAAATTATAATTTATAAGTTCAATGGCTGAAACAAAGAAAATCAAGACAGCATTGGTGTCTGTCTTCCACAAGGATGGCTTGGACGAATTGCTCGCCAAGTTGAATGAAGAGGGTGTAAAGTTCCTGAGTACTGGTGGTACCCAGAAGTTTATCGAATCTTTGGGTTATGAATGCGAGAAAGTTGAGGAGGTCACTACCTATCCATCTATCTTGGGTGGTCGCGTAAAGACTCTTCATCCTAAAATATTTGGAGGTATCTTGGCTCGCCGTGACAACGAGGGTGACCAGGAGCAGATGAAGGAATACGAAATCCCTTCAATCGATCTCGTCATCGTAGACTTGTATCCTTTTGAGCAGACTGTAGCTAGCGGTGCTAGCGATGCTGATATCATCGAGAAAATCGATATTGGCGGTATCTCTTTGATTCGTGCAGGTGCCAAAAACTTCAAGGACGTGGTTATCGTTCCTAGCAAGGCTGAATACAGCGTATTGCTCGATATCTTGAAGAAGAAGGGTGCTGAGACTGATATCGAAGATCGCAAGATGTTTGCAGAGCGTGCATTCGGTGTAAGTTCTCACTACGATACTGCAATCCATGCATGGTTTGCTAAGTAAACTCTCTGAAAAATAAAGTAGTTAAGGAGTTAAGAAGTGGAAGAAGTAAGGACAAGTGTCTGTGTGTGGATTCAATTCCCGGTATATGGACAGACTGTTGCCGTGGCTTCTATGCTCCTTTAACTCCTTAACTCCTTAAATAAAAAGTAAATTTTAAGCTTAAAATAATTTAGAAATAAAATGGGATTTTTTTCATTTATTCAGGAAATCGCAATGGACTTGGGTACAGCCAATACCATCATTATCAGTGATGATAAGATTGTAGTGGATGAACCTTCTGTTGTAGCCCTTGACCGCCGTACCGACAAGATGATTGCTGTGGGCGAGAAGGCTAAGATGATGTACGAGAAGACTCATGATAATATCCGTACTATCCGACCATTGCGTGATGGCGTGATTGCCGACTTTACTGCCTGTGAGCAGATGATGCGTGGATTGATTAAGATGGTTCATACAGGTAGCCGTCTCTTCTCTCCTTCACTCCGTATGGTTATCGGTGTACCTTCTGGTTCTACCGAAGTTGAGCTTCGTGCAGTGCGCGACTCAGCCGAGCATGCAGACGGACGTGATGTATATTTGATTTTTGAGCCAATGGCTGCCGCTATCGGTATCGGTATCGATGTTGAGGCTCCAGAGGGTAATATGATTGTTGATATAGGTGGTGGTTCTACCGAAATCGCTGTCATCTCATTGGGTGGTATCGTATCGAACAACTCAATCCGTACAGCAGGTGACGACCTTACTGCCGATATTCAGGAATATATGAGCCGTCAGCACAACGTGAAGGTTTCTGAGCGTATGGCTGAGCGTATCAAGATTCATGTGGGTTCAGCTCTGACCGATCTTGGTGATGAGGCTCCAGAGGACTTCATCGTACATGGTCCTAACCGTATTACAGCGTTGCCTATGGAGGTGCCTGTATGCTACCAGGAGATTGCTCACTGCCTGGATAAGACAGTGGCAAAGATTGAGAACGCTGTGCTCTCAGCATTAGAGAATACACCTCCTGAGCTCTATGCCGATATCGTGAAGAATGGTATCTGGCTCTCTGGTGGTGGTGCTTTGCTCCGTGGTCTCGACAAGCGTTTGCAGGATAAGATCAATATCCCATTCCACATCGCAGAAGATCCATTGCACAGTGTTGCCAAGGGTGCTGGTATTGCGTTGAAGAATGTAGACCGATTCTCATTCTTGATGAGATAATCAGAACTTATTCTAATATAAGAATAAAGTATGCGCAACCTTTTAGAGTTTTTAGCGAAATACAACCATTGGTTTGTCTTCCTGATTCTTGAGGTGGTGAGTATGGTGCTGTTGTTTCAGTATAACAGCTATCAGGGCAGTGCCTGGTTCTCCTCGGCTAATGCCGTAACAGGTAAGTTGTATGAATGGGATGCGAATGTAGAAACATTCTTCTCACTTACCAAGGTGAACCAGGAACTCACACAGCGCAATGCGTATCTCGAACAGGAGGTGCAGAAACTTTCCGACAGTCTCGTGAGCGCGACCAAGGATAGCAGCATCTACCATCGTGATCAGTTTGCATTGCTGAGAAACTATCGTCTGATTCCGGCTAAGGTGGTGGCGAATAGTATCGATAAACCCGGCAACCTGATGACAATTGACAAAGGTAGCGCGGATGGCATCCATAAGGATATGGGTGTAATCAGCGGTACGGGTGTTGTGGGTATCGTGTATCTGGTGGCAGAACATTACGCTATCGTGATTCCGGTATTGAACACGAAGTCGAACATCAGTTGTATGATTCAGAATAGAGGCTATTTTGGCTATCTGCGCTGGAAGGGTGGTGTGTCTGACCTTGCTTATCTGGAAGAGGTGCCACGTCATGCTCACTTTAAATTGGGTGACTATGTGGTAACGAGTGGCTATTCTGCTGTATTCCCTCCTGGTGTGAGAGTGGGCAGAATATTGCACGTGTTCAACTCTGCCGATGGGCTGTCGTATCGCGTACAACTTCGCCTCTCTACCGATTTTGCCCGCCTGCGTGATGTGTGTGTCATTGATGATACTGCCATGAAAGAGCGTTTGGAGATTATGCGTGCAGCACAGGATAGCATCGAATCAAATGGAGACAATAATCAATAATGACGTATAGTAAGAGGATATAAAAGCAATGAGTATAGATTTAGTGAAAAGACTAGCTACCTTTGTGGTGCTCGTGCTGGTACAGGGATTGGTGTTTAATCATATTCATCTTTTCAATTGTGCCACCCCCTTGCTGTATATCATTATGGTACTGCATTTCCGCCGCAACCATCCTAAATGGGCGGTGCTATTGTGGTGCTTTATGATGGGGCTTTGTGTGGACGTATTTGCCAATACGCCAGGTGTTGCAGCAGCTTCGATGACAGCTGTGGGACTGCTACAACCTTATTTGTTTGAACTTTTCGTACCGCGTGACAGTGCCGACGATCTGGAACCGTCCATGCATACTATCGGCGTAGGTGCATATTGCTGGTACGTATTTATTATCATTCTCGTTTATAATCTATTGTTCTTTACACTCGAAACTTTCAATTTCTTTAATTGGGTTCACTGGTTGGAATGTATAGGCGGAAGTATGGTTATCACTTATGTATTGGTGATGGCGACAGAAAGTTTCAGGAAGTAAGATTCCGGATAAGTGATGAGAGAGAAAAGAACACGATTTTTAGTTTGCTATATATAATAAGGTATGTTGGATTACAATCTTGAAAAACGAAGATTCGTTATCGGTGGAGTGGCCACAGCTATTGTGGTCATTTACATGATTCGTCTGTTTACGCTTCAGATTATGAGCGACGACTACAAGAAGAATGCCGACAGTAATGCCTTCTTGAAGCGTATTGAGTTTCCGGCTCGTGGTGCCATTTACGACCGTAATGGTAAGCTGCTGGTGTATAATCAGCCGTCTTACGACCTGATGGTGGTCATGAACGAGGAGAGCGGCCGACTTGATACGATGGATTTCTGTAATTCGCTGGGTATTACGAAAGAGTTTTTTATCAAGCGAATGAACGATATCAAGGACCGCTCTAAGAACCCGGGCTATTCGCGCTATACCCAACAGCTTTTTATGGGACAGCTGAGCGATAGGGATTTCAGTGTGTTCCAGGAGAAGATGTTCCGATTCCCCGGTTTCTATGTCCAGAAACGTACCGTCAGAGAATATACCTATCCTTATGCAGCCCATGTGCTGGGTGATGTGGGTGAGGTTTCGCAAAGCGATATTGAAGACGATGACTACTATCAGGCTGGCGACTATATCGGAAAACTGGGTATAGAGAAGTTTTATGAGAAGCAGCTGCGTGGTGAGAAGGGTGTGAAGATTATGCTGAGAGATGCTCACGGCAGAATTCAGGGTAGCTATCAGAATGGTAAATTCGACCAGAAACCTGTGGCTGGAAAGGACTTGACGCTGGGATTGGATGTCAAGTTGCAAGCCTTGGGCGAACGTCTGCTGCAGGGTAAAATCGGCAGTATCGTTGCCATCGACCCTAGAACGGGCGATGTGCTGGCTATGGTTTCTTCTCCTTCTTACGATCCAAGACGTCTGGTGGGTAGAAACCGCGGCAAGATGCACAAGTGGCTCTCGCATAATCCTTGGAAACCGCTCCTGAACCGTAGTATTCAGGGTCAGTATCCTCCGGGCTCTACCTTTAAGACCACCCAGGCGCTGACTTATCTTACAGAAGGTATCATCACACCGGGAACAGCTTTCCCATGTAATCATGGTTTCTCTTATAAGGGTCTGCATGTAGGCTGTCATGGTCACCCGTCGCCTATTGCGCTGATTGATGCCATCAGTACCTCTTGTAACGGTTACTTCTGTTGGGGTCTTTACTATATGATAGGTAACCGCAAGAAGTATGGCAGCGTACAGAATGCGATGACCATATGGAAAGATTATATGGTGAGCATGGGATTCGGCTATAAGTTGGGCATCGACTTGCCTGGCGAGAAACGCGGTCTGATTCCGAATGCACAGTTCTATGATAAGGCTTACAATGGTTCATGGAACGGACTGACGGTAATCAGTATTTCTATCGGTCAGGGTGAGGTTAACCTTACACCGTTGCAGATAGCCAACCTGGGTGCTACCATTGCCAATAGGGGATACTATTATGTGCCTCATGTAGTGAGAAAGGTGAAGGGCGAACCGCTTGATACGCTCTATACCCGACGTCATTATACCAAGGCTTCCCGACGGGCTTACGACTATGTGGTAGCCGGTATGAGAAGTTCGGCACTGAAGGGAACCTGTAAGCTGCTAGGCCGCTACGATTTCGAAGCTTGCGGCAAGACGGGTACGGCACAGAACCGTGGCCACGACCACTCTGTATTCATGGGCTTTGCTCCGATGAACAATCCGAAGATTGCCATTGCCGTGTATGTAGAGAATGGTGGTTGGGGTGCTGACTATGGTGTGCCTATCGGCGGTCTGATGATGGAGCAGTATCTCAAGGGTAAGTTATCTCCTGATTCTGAGCGCAGGGCTGCAGAGATGCAGGCCCGGAGAATCGCCTACGGATTAAGCAGTAGATAATGTACAATTGATAATGTATTGAACTTTCGCATGTAGTTTAAGTACGGGCTGAAGGCTCAAAAACTCCAGAAGCAGCACGCCCTGAAAGGGCAGAAGCTCCTAGCCCAGGGCATCGCCCTGGGTATAATAGCAATCAGCAAGACGCCCTGTAAGGGCAAAAGCTTTATGTATTGCCTGGAGTTTTTTAAAGCTTTTGCCCTTACAGGGCGACAGACTAGCGCCCGAAATAACCCAGGGCGATGCCCTGGGCTAGGAGCTTCTGCCCTTTCAGGGCGTGTGGGGCA
>NZ_JAHOEA010000034.1 GCF_019127135.1 Segatella copri
ACAAAGACGTTTGGAGATAGTTTTTGTAACTATTTGCATAAAGTTTATGTGTTTTAGAATTACAAAACATGAAATGATAAAGATTTAGAAGAAGTAACCCTAAATATAATGAAGTAATTACGAATATTACTTCATTATATTATAGGTTAAGTTTAAATCTCTCCTTAAACATAGCCATTTCTCTTGCAGGAATCTGAAGCTGAATCGCCAAATTTTCCCATAGATCAACGGCCGTTTGAACCTCCTGAATAATGTTTTCTGCCTCCTCCCTCTTAATCATATAACTCTCGCACGAATCAAGCAGAACATGGATATCAGCCTTGTTTGAAGATTCATTGATCAGAAGACTCTGATATTCATTAAGAGTAGGGTTCATATCATAGGCAGGAGAGAGAGTCCATCCTTTTGGTGTCAGCAGAAAGCCATGGTTTCTGAAGTGGTCATCAGAATTACCAATACAAATGTTGAAGGCAACCCTTCTGTAGAGTTCCTGAAGATTTTTCTCTACGTTGCAACAACCTTGGAGTATGAAATCAACTATATCAAGATAACCATAACCACCTTGGGCATTATCACCATCCTTTAATCCTAGCAGAGACATGGATGACGCAAAATGTATTCTCTTGGCTTCATCTGTTCTGTCAAAGCGTCTGGACAGGAGTGTGTGATATTTTCCTAGTCCTCCCAATGTCCTGGTTTGAGCAGCCTGGATTCCTGCCTTTTGGGCAAGAAGATGAGAAAAATGTTCCCAAAGTCCTGTGTCATAGTCATCTTTTCGCGAAGGAAACTTAGCAATACATAGATTGCCTTTTTCATCCAACACACCAGCCTTAGGTCTTGCGCCACCCAATGAGGTACCAGGTTGGATAAGCTGTGCTATCCATTTTTTCTCGGGCAACACATCATTCTCTTCGGATTTTTCCACTTCCTGACTGGCATGAATCAATTCTCTAATCTCTGTTAATGGGGGAATCTTGAAAGATGGTGACATATTGATATAATCACCTTCCAATTCCCTTTTAAATCTAAAGCCACCCATTCTGGAGAAGTCATCTATGCCCATGAGGTAATCGAATGAAGAAAGTGTTCTGACAGCTCTTTTTTCTTCAGCGGCCTGTATCTGTTCTCTTCTTTTAAGCAAGGTACGTCCCCATCTATCTGGCAATGCATCAGAAAAACATCCGAAAATATCACTTCCTGGTTGGGTGTATTGCATGCCTGGATAGTTATTGATGTCCTCCGAAAGCTTAATTCCGCCATAAATCTTAAGCCAGTTTTCATCAACCTTAAAGGCATAACTATCAGAGCCGCGCAATTTCTCATAACACAACTCCCCTATCAACTCCGCTTTGTCGAGCCAGTTAAAATCTGCGAAAACAAACAGTCGTTCCATTTCTATCCTTTTTTAGTTGCTCTTTGTCGGTTCTTCAGTCCTATATCCTGCAATGCCCTTCCGAGTTTATCATCCTTTGCCAAGAGCAAGATGTCATCATCCAACTGAAGTGCATAGAGTACACGCAGGTAGATTCCGATGGAAACCGTTGGCAATCCCTTCTCCACCTTGCAAAGTGTAACTTCTGAGCAGGTTGCTCTTTCTGCAACTTGTGCCATGCTCAAGTTGCGGCGTAATCTGGCAAGCTTGATCTGCTCCCCCACGATTTCCATTTTCTGTATCAACTTCCTTGGAAGTTTGTTAGCCATTGTATTCTTTGCCATAATCTTAATCCAAATTATAATATGCAAATATAAACAATATACTTCATTTTAAGATGGGTTAGCCTAAAGTTTTATAGATAATTAAGAATATATTTTCAAAGAAACAGGTCCACTTATCCTACTCAACTCTTAATACAAAGAAAACAGCACCAGTTTTTCTTTTGAATTCATTTTATTTTAGTACAAATTAATTTTAAATCTTACAAAGACAAAGACGTTTGGAGATAGTTTTTGTAACTATTTGCATAAAGTTTATGTGTTTTAGAATTATTAACCATGAAAAAACATACATTACAGAAGGAAAAGGGTATATTTGCAGCAACTTAAAAATTACGACACATGAAAAATAGAACATTATTTATAATAGGAATTGTACTGATGGCACTTTCTTCTTGTAACAACAAATGCAAGAATGTGCCTTGTCAAATTATTGTTTATGACGAAGCATCTTCGACTAAAGCTTATCTCATAAGTTATAATGGAAAAGATTCTATTGAAACTATATGTGGAGGACTTTCTTTCAATATTATTAGAAGATTACACTATAATCAAAAAATCAACACTGAGGATATTTCATTTAGAGAAATTTATCTTCACAAATCTCAAAAGATAACCAGAAAGCAGAACGATAGTTTACAAACTATAATCTGCCAACTTTTATCAAATCCCACAACAGATACCATCCCGATTTTGGCAAGAGATGCTACATATCTATATATTGCATTAGAAAATCAACACACCAATCTACCTAAAGGGTGTATAAAAGATAAAAGACTCATTAAACTGTCTGAAAAACTTATAGAGTATTCACCCCTATATATCAATACTTATAGTTGGTTTTGGTTGGGGCCAGAAATAGAAGAGCAGATGATACAAGAATACAAGCAATATTTAAGAGAATTTTCTGTAATGGATTAAGGCGTAAACATACAACATAACTGAACTTTCAGGGCGTGTGGAGTTTACATGCAAAACTTGAAATAGAAATAAAAACCTCGCCAACAAAACGAAGAAAGGATAGATCATAACACATGATTTGTGCTATACTCTATCCTTTCCTAATATCTCAACCGTGATGAAATCTTACAAATTCAAAGACGTTTAGAAATCGTTTTTGCAACTAATAGCATAAAGTTTATGTGTTTTAGAATTATTAACCATAAAAAATCACACATTACAAAAGGAAAAGGGTATATTTGCAGCAACTTAAAAATTACAGACAATGAAGAAATATATATTATTTATCACCATCATATTTATTTCCTGTGAGCATCATATAAGCAATGTTGACAAGAAGAACTATAACTATGGCATTGACTCAACAACGCTGACTCCCCAAGTAAAAAAGATTCTATCAGAGTATATCTTACAATATCCTCAATTTGAGAATCTTATTCTTGACAATGAAATTTCCATCAGAATGCCCCTTCCCAACAGAGAGGCTAAAGAGTACTATTATTTAGGACCAACCTATATAGGCGAACAAATTGGGGAAAATTTGAGTTACCTGTTTCCTTCTATTTCGTTCTCGTTCCAAGGAAGAAGAATCTTCTTAAAGTCATCAATTGACAATATGACGAATCAAAAATCCATTAAAAATGATTATAAAAAACATTTGGAAATCAAAGGAATAAGAAACAACATTGGAAAATACTATTGGTTGGTATGTATTCCAAACAATCAACAAGCATATATCGTCACAAAGGATATAGAAAAAAATGAGATTCCTATTTCTAAAGAAATCCAATACTTCAAGGCTTCAACTATAAAACATACAACACATGAAAAATAGAACATTATTTATAATAGGAATTGTACTGATGGCACTTTCTTCTTGTAACAACAAAAGCAAGAATGTGCCTTGTCAAATTATTGTTTATGACGAAGCAACTTTTACTAAATCTTATCTTATAAACTATAATGGAAAAGATTCGATAGAAACCACATGTGGTGCCCTATCTTTCGATATTACTGATAAATTAGTATATAATCAGGAAATCAATATGAAAGAGGTAAGATTTAGAAGAATTTATCTTCACAAATCTCAAAAGATAACCAGAAAGCAGAACGATAGTTTACAAACTATAATCTGCAAACTTTTATCAAATCCCACAACAGATACCATACCACTTTTAGTAAAGGATGCCACCTATATATATATGGGGCTTAAAAATCAGCATATAAACTTACCTAGAGGACATATAAAAGACAAAAATATAATAAATATTTCAGAAAAACTTATAGAGTATTCACCCCTATATATCAATACTTATAGTTGGTTTTGGATGGGGCCAGAAATAGAAGAGCAGATAATACAAGAATACAAGCAATATTTAAGAGAATTTTCTGTAATGGATTAAGGCGTAAACATACAACAAAAGTTTATGTTATATTATAAAATTCTTTTCAAAATAAATAAATATGAAACATTTGTTATTAATATTTATTGCATTACTCTTTTGTCAATGTACAAACAAAAAGAACGATGCTCTTTTAAAAATTAAAGAAATAGAATCGTCTTATATTGATGATTCTATCAAGGATATTATTAAGCAATACATGCAAGAGTATCCACAAGATAGCAGTATGGTCTTATTTTTTAATTTGCCAGTTGATTCTATTCGAAATCAAGAATACGGACTTGCAGACTACTTCACTTTAGGAGAATTTGATATCCCTAGGTTCGAAGCAGAGATTTCAAAATCTTATGCTTATATACCATCATGTTATTTTGTACTAAACGGCAGAAAGATTTTCATTGTTCCCAAAAGCAATGTTCTACTAACACCCAAATTTACAAAGGATATATTTACAAGCAATCCATGGTTGAAAGATTATTTTGATTGCACAAGACATAAGGCATGGCTAATTCAACACAAGATTAACCACGATAAAATCCATGAAACAAATAAAGAATACACTGTCATCAACAAACATGTCGAAACTCTATTAGGTATAACCATAATTGAAGAAACAGAAACTTTCCAGCAAATTCTCAAAAGAAACAAAAACGTACACAATGAAGAATAGAATTATAACCGAATTTTCGTAAGTGGTTCAAATACGGCTAGGAGCTTTTGCCCTTTTAGGGAATGTGGAGCTTACTTGCCAAAAATCTGTTAATCCATTTAAACATCATAAGAAATGAAACATATCTTATTTATCACTTTCGTTTTATCCATTTGTTTCTGTTCATGCAACAAAAACAAAAGTACTACTCGTCTTAAAGAATTAGAGGTTACAAACATCGACAAGTCCTTTTTAAATATTATAAAAGAATATGAAACAGCTTATCCTAACGATAGCAATATTGTGGTTTTCTTTAATTTAGAGTCAGATCTTTCCACATACTATGGCAATGGTATATATTTCACCATTGGAGAATTTAGCATTCCACATTTTGAAGCTAACGATATGTTCAAAAACAAGTTCTTACCATCCTTTTACTTTCTTTTAAAAAACAAAAAAGTATATGTAGTATCCTCATCAAACACAATATTACATCCCAATTATCCAAGTAAGGTTCTTGCACAAGACAAATGGCTGAACCATTTTTTTGATAAAACCAAACATACCGGATGGTTAGTCAAATATGATTATAAAAACGGATATAAAATAATCAATAAACAGTGTGACGTTTCTACAGGTGCACAAGATATACCATTTTAAAGATAAAAGACATGAACTATAAGAATATTATCGTAACCGTAATAATGATACATTTGCTTTGCCAATGTACATTGAATAATCGTCATTATGAAAGAGTGGCTACAGAATTAAATTCCTCTGACATTGACCAATCTCTCATAAATATCATAAAATTATATATAAAGAAGAATTCTAACATAGAATCTGTCGCATTATATTTCAACAATGAAATTGATGCCAATATAGCTAATAAATATGGTATAGGAACTTACTTTACTATTGGTGAACTTTATTCTGGGGGAGAGCTCAATCAAGTAAAGACGCTATCAAATATTCCATTTGAATATTTCTGTATCGGTGACAAGAGAGTTTATATAGTATCCGAAATAAATATCCTTTTCTCGAAAGAGTATCTTAAACACCAATATGAAAAAGTCTCCCAACGCAAGTCATCAAATATAAAAATACATAAAAAATGGCTAATAAAATATGAAGAAGATTGGAGCAGACACCCAGATATTAAAAGACACTATAAAATTATAAGAAACTCAGAAAATGACAACATATGAAAAAAAGGATAGAGCATAACACATAATTTGTGCCATACTCTATCCTTCCAATTATATCATTCTATTTAGTAGAACAGCCAATCAATCGCCTTGTCGGCACCTGAGAGACCGGCATCACGAGCGGTAATCTTATCGCTCGTAGCACCGAGCACAAGCAGGAAGCCCTTTGGCAGGAGCAGGGTATGCTTGCCGGCAGCAAACTCGTACTTGTGGATGTTGACCTGTGGCATGCCGTCGATGCGGATGGCACTGGTGAGCTGTGGCTCTGCCTGACCATAATCGTTGGCTGTGGCATCGGTCTCCAGCTTCGGAGCCTTGGCATATTTCATCTGGTCATCACGGAAATAACCTATCAGGAGCTGCACAGGCTTCTTGGTGATGAAGGTGAGCGAGGTAGACTCGCCACGCTGCTTGCTGCTGTTCATCACGTAAGCATTCATACCTGCCAACTCTGGAGCAAAATCGGTTACTACACTATCCAAATCGCTGAAGAGCTTGGCACCCTTGGCAATTTTCACCATCTTGAAATTAGCCTCGCCATTGATATTCTCCATCTGGAAAGCACCCTTCTGCAGGGTTACATCCTTCAAAGGTTTGATGTCCTCTGCCTTCATCTTGTAAGTACCCGCAGCCTGGGCCTTGAGCATGGCGATGTTCTTCTTCAGATTCGCCAGTTCCTGCTCATATTTCGGCAAGAGTTCACTCCAATGCTTCATATTGCCGCCATCACCTCCGATTGGGATGCGGCGCTGGGCGGTCTGCATCGAATTGGCATAGAGATAGGTATCCTTGGTAAGATCTACCAGCTGACGGTAATACTCCAGACTCTTTTCGAGCAGCGGAACGGCAGCATCCAATTCCTTGATATCCTTACCCCACTTATAGTTGAGCACATGCTGAGCCGCCTTCACCTTCCAGCCGAAAGCATAGGCAAAGGCACGGTAGCAATGCATATCGTTCTGAAGACGACGGAACTCATCCTGATTGCCGGTTACACGACTCGCTACGGCATCGATGGCAGCCACAGCCTTGTCGCCGTGAGCCTCGGTCTGAGCTACGATATCGAGTGGCAACTCACCCACATGAGGCTGATGCTTCCATTCCTTCTCTACATATTCGATGAGTTTCTCGCCCTCAGGACCGCAACTCTCATAGAAACCAGGATAGATGGTGTACTTATATGGATTCACCAGCTGACTCATGAACATGCCCAGGAGCAGCGTCTGACGGTTGCCCTCTGTAATACCGAAACGGCGGAGGAGCTTAGGCGCAATCTCGCCACTCTCATCGTATGCCTTGCGGATGCTGTCAGCAACAGCGGCATCAGAAGCATAGTAATCAGCAAGCACCTTATCCCAGTAATTACCCTCGGCAGCTACATCGCGACGGCAATTCCAGGCATATCTTCCCCATGTCTTGTACCACATCCAGTCGCGGTCCAACTGCTTCTCCCGCTGTCCGCCAGGCAATTTATCTGCCGTATAAGGCCAATCCCAGTAACTAGCCTGCGGATAGAGATGCAGGGCATTGGCGTGATGAACATCGTGCATCGCCGTTACCGCCTTCTGAACGAAAGAAGGAGATGACCAGCGGAAAGGTTCGAGATTGGCAAGGATATGTACATTGCTGATATGGGTAGAACCCAGGGCTGCCAAATCGGTATGAATCTTGGTCCAAGGACCGCGAGGCTGATAGGTGGTCAACGACTCTCCATTATACTTATGCATCGTATAGAGGTTCTTGTAGAGAGGGAGCGCTGCCTCCATCACCATCTTGCAGTCGGTATCGTGGGCACGGAGCAGGACAGGCGGTTCATCGGTTCTTCCCAAAGCCTTCAAGCCGTCCTTGACACCCGGAATGATGGTCTTGGTCATCCATTCCACATCATCCTCATAGGTATTCATCGCCTCACCGAGACAGACGAGCAAGCCTACATTCGGATATTTCTCGATGAAGGCAGCTACCGACTTGCGGGTATAATCGCTGATGAGCGGAGTGATAGGACGGTGACGGTCCTGTGTCTTCAAGCCATAATGATCAGCAAAAGGCTTGGAGAGGATGATGTTGTAGAACATCTGAATGACGAAGATGCCACGTCGGTCAGCCTCCCTGGTCAGGAACGAGAACATCTCTTCGTTCTTCCTGAAGGTAGCCTCATCCACTTCGAGGGCGAAAGGATAATCCTTCAGTTTGACGAGCGAAGCAAAAGGATGACCGTTCCAGAGATAGAGCGAATTCATCTTGTTGTCTACGAGCATATCGAGATACTGGATCCACTGTTCCTTGTCATAGAACCAAGGGAAGTTCTCTGGGGTATAAGGGTATTCGTAAACCTGATGGCCCGGCAGATAAACGGTTTTCTGCAAACCTACACAAGCACCACGGAGCACCATTTCAGGCGCATCCTTCTGCATTAGCGGCACATTGAGAGAACCATGCTGAGCCACGTATTCAGCGATTTCGTTGCAGCCGTAGATGACTCCCGAGCCGTCATTTCCCTGCAACTGGATCTTCTTTCCCTTGCGGGTCCATGAGAAACCTTCCTTCTTCAGTCCGGCAGTATCCTTGGCTTGCGAGAGCGAAATGCGATATTCGCCCTTCTTGCCGTTCACCACTGCAGAGAAGCCCAAACGGTTGAGCTTCTTCTGTAGGTATTCAGCAGCATACTGTTCCCGATTAGAAGCCTTCTTCTCGGTCAGGATATTTACTTTCTGGGCAAAGGATACAGATGGAATCAGCACGAGGGCTGCCATCACAAAAATCTTTTGTACTTTTATCATTGTCTTAGTCTTTGTTTTATAAATAAAGACGCAGTTTCCTTCTTTTTGTAATCAATGAAGGAACATTCGTTTGGGGGGTCTTAAAACAATAAAAGGATAGAGTATGATACGTTCATCGTACATATTCTATCCTTTTAATTTACTATTTTCTTATTTTATCTTTTTCAAATCCACTTCCTTATACGCCACTCTCTGGCGGCGCCAGGTGTAGATGCAATGCAGTTTGCCATCCTTTCCCTCGATGATGCCTGGATAGGAATACTGGTTGATAGGACTGTCCTCCAGGGTGAGGAGATGACGCCAATGGGTGCCGTCTTCGCTGATGGCAAGACTCAATGGTGTGCGAGGTCCCTTCTTGGTTCCCGGCAAGGTCTCGAAATTGTTGTAGATGAGCACGTGTCTGCCATCCTTCAGGGTGACAGCATCCGTACCGCTCTGGTTGTTTTCGATGTCGAGCAGGGTAACCGGAGTCCAGGTATCACCACCGTCGCTGCTGAAACTGGTAGCAAGTTTGGCATTATGGGTACGCATCAGAACCTGCAATCTGCCATCCTTCAACTTCAGGATAGATGGCTGGATACTGTAGATATATCTCGCCTTCTCACCCTCCTTGTAGATAGGATGCTGCATATCCACCGTAGCCGAATCCACATCATCGGTACGAGGCTTCAGTTCGGCATCTACCGGACCCACATACTTCCACTTTCTGGTCTTCAAGTCGAGAATCTCCACATGGAATCGCCAACCCTTGTTCTCGGTACTGGAACCGCAGATGAGTCTGCCGTTCACCATTTCCGGCTTGTTCTTGATAGGGCCGAGGAAACCGTCTGGCAAAGCCTCCGGATTACTCCAGGTCTTACCGCCATCCTTCGATTTCACAAGACAGCCCGTCCAGTCGCCAACCGTAGAACCCACCTTATAGAACAGCCATATCTCGCCATCCGGCATGGTATAGAGCACAGGGTTCCAGCAAGACTTGCGCTTCAGATTGGCAGGCAACTTGATATTGGCTGACTTAGAGCGGAAATCATATTTGTAGCCGGCAGGCACACCGAAACGGCGCAATCCATCCTTGATAGGTCCCTTATCAGCCGGAGTTGTCTTCTCATCGATACCCGAAAGACCCGCCTTCTTAGCCTCAGGAGTACCCAGGCGATAAACACCATCGGCAGCCAGGATAGGTTTCTCCCAAGCCTTGGCACCCTTCGGCTTGCGACTTACCCAGATGCAGACATCCGGATTGCGCTCGAAGGTACCGCCGAAGTAAGCAGCCACCAGGTCACCATTCTTCAACTGGGTGATGGTAGAGGCATGAGCCGATGGGAATCCGCTGTAATCATAAAGGAATTCATCCTTCAGGATGGCAGCATCGCGGGTAGGGATTTCTACCGAATAATGATAATCGCCACTACCCACCGTCTCAATCTTGCCATCAGGCAGATAGACATCGGCTGTGGTGTTGCAAGGCACGGTGATATCCCAATCCACATGCTGCAAGGTCTTCTTCCACTGGCTCTTCACTACTCCGTATGGAGTCTCGTAATCAGCTTTTACCGATTCGCAGTTCTGAATACTGAATTCCGGCTTCAGCACGATGTGCTTGTAAGCCACGCTGGCATCAGCCTCAGCCACCTGCTGCACGTTGACACCCTTCTGCTGGATGCCTCCCAGATACTGGTAGCACCAGGTAAGCAAGTCACCCAGAAGCATCACATGGTTGCCTGAATTCATCTTCGGATCAGCCTTGTCGCCATTCCAGAGTTCCCAGATGGTAGTAGCTCCGTTCTCTGCCATATAACCCCACGACGGATAGGTGCGCTGGGTAGCCAGGAGATAAGCCACATCAGGAAAACCGTTGTCGCTCAAACCGCGAAGAAGCCAGGAGATGCCGATGACACCGCAATTGACATGTTCCTTGGCATCGATGCAGATACCCTTCACTACCTGCTTGATGAGTTCGCTGCGCAACTCCTGGGGAGCGATACCGAAGGAGAGCGCCAGGAGATTGGCTGTAGAGGTATTGTTGCCATAATAGATGCTGTCTGGATAGAGCACATGACCCGGACGACGGGAAGTTCCTGCCTTGTTGGTGAGGAACTGCTTGTTGAAGGCTTCTATCATCCCGCTTCTGCGGTCTGCCCAAGCTTTCGCTTCTTCCTTCAAACCTTGCAAGTTGGCAAACTGCTCTGCCAGCTGCAGACAGCGGATCATATAAGCGGTGGCTATCAGCTTGCCATCGGTCTTTCGCTTCGGATCCTGACTGTGAATCAGTTCCAGCTTCTCCGGTGGTACGCACCAGTCGCCGTATTTATCCTTGGTGATGATGCCGTTCTTATCCGTATATTCTGCCAGGATATGGTTGATCCATTTCCTGATGGATGGATAAGAATCGATGATAGGCTGCTTGTTGCCAAACTGATGATAGAGCATATCACAGGTGAAAGGCAAGGCTGCCGGCCAGGTAACATCATCGGTATAGTAATTCCAGAAGGCAGGAGCCACATCCGGAATATTGCCATCCGAACGCTGGGCATCGCAGATATCGTGCATCCACTTGCTGTAGAGTCGCTCGTTGTCGAAAACGAAACTTTCACCCAATGAACCTACCGTACGGTCGCCCAACCAAGGCTGGCGCTCGTTGCGCTGCGGACAGTCTACCGGCATACCCTTGTAATTGCCGTAGATGCCCCACCATGCATTCTTCAACACCTTATTTAATATCGTATCAGAAGTCTCGATATGTCCGATGGTAGCCATCTCATCGCTCACGGTATAAGCGGTGAAATCCTCCTTTCGGGCATTCTTCATACCGGTAATGGCAGCATAGCGGAAGCCGTGATAAGAGAAGGCAGGACGCCAAGACTTCCCGTTCTCCTTGCCATTGCAGACATAAATATCCTCTGAGAGGGCATTGCGGAAGTTGTCGAGATACAGACTGCCGTCAGCCTGCAGTTTCTCTGCATATTTCACACGGATGGTATCACCCTGCCTGCCACGGACCTGGAAACCGATCCAGCCCGCCATATTCTGTCCGAAATCTACGATGAGAGTATCGTGGCGATGCTTCAGACTCACCGGATGACCGAATTCCTTCTCAACCATTCCCGCCATCGGCTGCGCCATCAGCGTACCGTCTGGAATGGCACAGCGCTCGGCTTTCTGCCACTGGCTGTCATCGAAACCAGCCTGGGTCCAGCCCTTCAACGCCTGTTCTCTGCGGGCATCATACTCCTCGCCATCATACTCGTTGTTGCTGCGGATAGGACCATCGAAGCTCAACTTCCATGTGTTATTGGTAGCCCAGGTTTCAGTCTTTCCGTTCTCATACTCCACCTTCACGTTGATGCGGCATTTCGGATAACCGAAGAAAGGCGTCTTGTATGCTTTCTCCAGTCGCATCGGAAACATTCTGCCGTTGCCCAGTTTGATGGCGATGGCATTCTTCTCGGTCAGGAGCGAAGTGACATCAAAGGTATTGTAATAGATGGTCTTGCGATAATCGGTTGGTGCAGGCTGCAATGCCTGACTGCCCCCCATACGCTGACCGTTGACATAAAACTCGTATACACCGAGTCCGGCAACATAAGCCACCGCCCGCTTCACCTTGCCTTTTGCCGCAAAGTCCTTACGGATATAGCGTGCTGCCAGTCGGGTATGCATGCCTTTCTGTTCTCCGGGCTGCAGGTCTTCCAATCCAATCCAGGTGCCGCTCCATTTGGTTTCACCGAGCAGTCCGATGGAAAAGAGCTGCGGTTCGGTCCATTCCGATTTACCTTTATTGGTAGTGATACGCACCTTCCAGTAAGCTTGAGTGCCACTCAACAGCGCCTTGCCCTGATAAGGAATCCACAGCTGTTCATCGCTGTTGCGTTCACCGCTATTCCATAAATCTGCCTCGTTTCTATCCAGTTTTTCTCTGGAAGAAGCCACCAGGATCTGATAACTCGTCTGCACCACGCCCTTCCTGTCAGAAGTAATCTGCCAGGAGAAGCGAGGGGTTGATGTTCCGATGCCCAGAGGATTCACCTGATTCTCCGTCCGCATCTTCACCACGTCAACATGACTGGCAGCGGAAAGCGGAAGTGCAGCCGACAGTGATACGGTCAGCAACACACTCATCAATATATTATTCTTCATTTGAATTCTTCACTCTTCGTTCTTCACTCTTCACTTTATTTATTCATTCAAATCTCTTTTCTTACCTGCCAGACTCTGGTCTTCTATCATCTTCTGGTCTTTCTTCAGATAGTCCTTACTGGCATCAATGGCGATGAAAACACCATCGCTGATACCGCGGGTAGCCTTCTGAGGAGCGAAGGTGATGACCTTGTTGTCAAACGCTCCGATATATTCCAGCTGTCCGTTGGCAGCATCCATCCACCATACGTTCTTTCTGCTACCCGAAACCTTGCGGAGGTCGAGTTTCATCGGAACACAGTTGTAATTGTAAACCAGCAGATAATCGTTGCCTCGGGTAGCCAGCAGACGGTTATATCTTTCACCGTTCTCACCGGCGATGATGCTCTGGTCAGGCACACGCTCAAAGTATGGCAGCGAGAGCATCAGGTTCTTGAGATGCTTCATCTGGTTGAATCCCGGGTCGTTGAGCGCCACATACCAAGGCTTCTCGGCTCCATCACTTCCATAACTGGTAGGATAGCCTGGCTTCAACATCTGCATGATGGCATTATGGCCATAGGTATGACCACAGGAACCGGCAAAGACACTCCAGTAGGCATAGCGGCGAACATCATAATCCTGCCAGCGCTCCTCGTTAGGATCGTGCAGTCCCTTCGGAATATCCTCGTAGCTTGGTTCGGCATCAAGCACAGGCTTGATTGGCTTATATGCCCAGGTAGAATCCACATACATCCAGTTGTCCTCCTCGGTATTGTCCGGGATAGGATAATCCTTGTTGCCCATACGCTGACCATACTTGCGGTGACCGCTCTGGAAGGTATGGAAATCGAGCCATTTTGCCTTGCTCCACCATTTGGCAGAAGTATATCTGCCACGAGGATGATAGGTCATGAGATGGTTGTGGTCGATGCTCTTGATGCTGGTAGCGAGCGACTCCCACACTTCAGGATGGATATCGCCCTGGATATCGCCGCCCATCACCCAGATGATATTAGGCGAATTCTTATAGCGGTTGGCAAGGAACTTTCCGTATGCCTTAGCCTGCTGTGCATTGATATTCTCTGCCTTTACCTGAGAACCCCAGATGGTTACCATGCCGATGTAGATGCCGTTCTGTTCGGCAAGTTTGATGATGTAGTCGAGATGATCCCAATAGCTGTAAACACCTGCTGGGTCTGCCTTCGACAAATCCCAACCGGCAGGGAGCGACTGCTGACCGTAGATATTAAAAGAAGGTGTGCCGTCCATCACCTGGATGAGAACGGTATTGAATCCCGCTACACGGCATTTCTGAAGATAATACTGTGCCTCGGCTCTATCCAGACGTTCCGGCAGCAGCCAGCCGGTATCACCCAACATGAAAAACGGCTGTCCGTTTTCAAACTGGAGGAATCGCTGGTTGGCAGAAACCTGTAATTTACCATTAGCCCAAGGCTTTTCGTTTTTTGCGGCAGAGGCTGCGGTAAAGATTCCGCAAGCCAACGCCAATGTTATCATTATTTTTTTCATTTTCTAAAGGAGTTTTGATGTTAAGGAGTTTATACCCATATTTTTAAATCAATCGGATGGTCTCTCCCTTTCGTGTAGTGATGTCATAGGTATTTGCCTTTGGCAACACCACCTTGTTGAGTTTCACTTCGGAATGGTTCTGCATCTGTGGCTGGTCAAAGGCGGCAAAGAGCGGATTCGGATTCTTGCCCTTGGCAGATTTCATACCCTTGATGCCCTTTAACCGGTTGCCTGCCGGCAGACGGAGACGAAGGTTTCCACCGAGGGTAGAACGGATCTTGAGCGAGGTGATTCTGCCATTCTTCCATGCCAGTTCCTCGATGAGGAAACCACCTCTCGTGCGGAGCCCCTGTATCTTTCCTTCAGCCTTCCAGGCATCAGGAAGAGCCGGCAGGATATTGACACATCCGTCATGGCTCTGCATCAGCATCTCGGCGATACCGGCAGTACAGCCGAAGTTGCCATCTATCTGGAATGGTGGATGTGCATCGAAGAGATTGCGATAGGTTCCACCCTTTTTCTTGTTCAATCCGTAGGCAAGGAAATGATCATCGGTCAGGGTCAACTGGTTGTGAATCAGCTTATAGGCGTGATTACCATCCAGAAGACGAGCCCAGAGACAAACCTTCCATCCCATCGACCAACCTGTACTCGGGTCGCCACGATGTATGAGCGAAGTACGGGCTGCATCGAAGAGTTCCGGAGTCTGCTCCGGTGTAATCTGATTACCTGGATAGAGCGCATAAAGATGACTCACATGGCGATGATTATCCTGAGGATCATCCCAGTCCTTGATCCATTCCTGCAACTGTCCCCACTTGCCAATCTGCATCGGTGCCATCTTTCCCAAAACTTTCTTCAGATGAGCAGCATATCCGGCATCTTCGCCCAGGATTTCGCTCGCTCTGATAACGGTAGAGAAGAGTTCGTGGAGCAATTCATTATCCATCGTAGTGCCATAGCTCATCGCTATCTTTCCATCCTTGGAAGGATGTATATTCTCCGGACTCACAGCTGGCGAAATCACGAGCCATCCATGCTCAGGTTCCGGTATCAGCATCTCGTCGAGGAAAGTAGCTGCACCCTTCATAATCGGATAAGCTTTACGTAGGAATTCCTTGTCACCACTATAAAGATAATGTTGCCAGAGATGGGATGAAACCCAGGCGCCACCGGTCATCCACATGCCTGATGCTGCCTTGTCGATACCGCCTGTTACTCGCCAGATGTCGGTATTGTGATGCAAAACCCATCCGTTCTTTCCATACATGGTCTGAGCCGATTCCTTTCCGGTTTCGCTCACTTCGCGAATCAGTCGGAAGAGCGGTTCATTGAGTTCGGAGAGGTTGGTCATCTCTGATGGCCAGTAGTTCATCTCCATGTTGATGTTGGTGGTATATTTGCTGTCCCATGACGGGAACATCTTATCGTTCCAGATGCCCTGCAGGTTAGCTGGCTGTGTGCCAGGCTGCGAACTGCATATCAGAAGGTATCTGCCGAAAGCATAATAGGTGGCTACGAGATAGTTATCGTCCTGCTTGGCAAAGCGGATGAGGCGTTCGTCGGTAGGCAGATTCTGATACTTGTCAGCGCCCAACCAAAGCGAGTTGCGATGCATCATGCTCAGGAATTTAGCCACATGCTGCGCCATCTGTTCTCGGGCATCCTTCGCCATGGCAGTATGAAGCGCCTGCTTGCTGCGTTCCACCTCGTTGCCGGTGATATCCTTGTAATTCACGAAGTTGGTGGCGATGGAGATATAGAGTACGGCTTCATCGGCATTCTTCACGCTGACCACACCGTCGCGACAGGTCTTCGCAGCCTCGCCGCCTTTGATCTGAGCCGCCATTCTGCCCATGAATCTCACCTTTCCCTTCAGACCTTCGTGCTTGGCAGCCACTCCTTCGAGGGTAGCTTCCTCGCCATCGGTACGGATGATGACATCATCGTGAGGGGAAGTAAAGTTGGCATTGAAGGTGATGCTATGAGGCTTGTTGGCAGTAAATCTTACCATCACTACATTATCGGAAAAGGAGGTGATAACCTCGCGCTGATAGGTGACACCGTGGGCTGTCCAACGGGTGAGACAGCGGGCTGAATCCAGACTCAGTTCACGATAATACTGAGAATAGCCATCCATCCCGGGAGCCGAGATATAGACATCACCAAAGGTCTGGTAAGGCATTCCGAAGTTGGTATTCGACATGATTTTCTCGGTACACATATCTTGTGCCTTACGGTATTCGCCCTGCCAGATGAGGTTCTGCACGACTGGAAGAGCTGCCTTGGCATGAGGATTGGCATTCTTGTTAGGCTGTCCTGCCCAGATGGTTTCCTCGTTCAGCTGCAGACGTTCGGTGGCTGGAATGCCATATACCATGGCACCCAACCGTCCATTACCCAAAGGCAAGGCATCGGTCCAGACCAGCGCTGGTTTGTCGTACCAGAGCTTATATGATTGTGCTGTTGCTTGCAAAGAGAGACAAGCCAGGCAGCAAAGTGTGATGGTTCTTAAGATTTTCATTTGTTTTTGTTTTAATCGATTAAACAATTTTATATATAGACGCAAAAGAGCCGCCTTTGTCGTCAGAAAAGACGAAAAAGACCTCACGTCATTTATAAAACGGCGTGAGGTCTGATATATTATCTTCTATCTTATTATCTGATGACCGATTGCAAAACTTCCGGTTTTTCAACCTTCACTTTGCTTTCATCCAACTTACTGCGGTCCAAACCGAAGACACGGATGAAGAAATCGTAGTTTGCCTGGCGCTTGTTGATGCCATAATCATGACGTTCCTTAGGCAGATGCACATTGGTTACCTGTTCCTTGGCACCATACATATTATATATATACTGCAGATACGGATATTCGAGAGATGGAACAGAGGCGGTCCAATCGCCACCATCGCTCACTACCAACAACGGCTTAGGGGCAAAGAAAGCCATCAACTCGGCATTACACGTACCATGCCCCGCCAACTGGATAGGTTTGCCACTCTCGCAAGGACAACCGCCATCAAAATGAGAGGCGAGATTCACTGTTGGGGCTGCTGCCGTGATTCGGTCGTCGAGTACCGTCAGCAGGACTGTATGCGTACCGCCACCACTGCCACCATTCGCTCCGATGCGCGTCTTATCCACATCCTTGCGATGGTTCCACATATAATCGAGCAATACCTCGGCATTCAGAGCCTGAATCACATGGGCACGGTCGGTCTGATGCGAATTCTTGCCATATTCAGCCTCACTCTGTCCCCAGCCATACAGGTCGAAATCTACACAGATAGCACCCATTCTTGCCAAGGTTCCGAGGCGCTGCTGCTCATCGGCACGATATCTGCCGCCACCGAAATGACCATCGGGACAGATAATCAAAGGATGCTTGCCCTTCTTGGCGGGCGTATAGATGGAACCGAAGACATGCTCGCCAGGCAAGGTCTCGATGCAGATATTCTGAACCGTATAACCATCATACCTGCGTACCTTTCCCAAAATCGGTTTCTTATGAACCAGGGAATCCATATAACGGTCGATACCCAGGATGTGGCGCACCTCTTTGCGTACAGAATCCTTGCGTGCTTCAAACTGTTCCCGGTTCTGGTAGAGTGTCTTGAGATAAGCAAGCATCTGCTCACCCTCTTCGGTATGGCGACGGGGATATTCATAAGGCTTGATCTTGTATACATTACCATTCTGCTTCCACCAGTTGAAGTCGAAATACTTGCAGATATTCGTCAGGGTTTCCTCCAGCGAATAGGATTTGATGCGGAAGTCGGCATAAGGCAACTGCCTACCAACGGTATCCACATTATATTTAAAGCGGACACCCCAGCGCTGCGATACGTCCTGCATCACATCGTGAAGACTACGGGTGAAATGCCCCTGATAACAGTTCTGAGCAACAGCCTCTGGCTGGTTTCCGTTATTTTGCGCACTTGCCGACAAAGACATGCTTGCCGCGATAAGTGCCATCATTATGTTCTGTTTCATCATAATCTATCTTGATTTCGTATTCTATATCATTATCGGTATCTACCGTTACCTCTATTTTACCATCAGCCAATTTCTTCCAAGCCACGGCAATCTGTTTGCCATCGCTGAGTCGGGTACTTCCCTTAGCCCAGGTCAAGTCGCCCATCGGCTGAGGAGCGATGATGAGTCTGCCCTGCTCTATGCGGATGCCCACGACATCCGGCAGGAAATGGTTGTTGATATGCGCCATCATGAAATGGTTCATCGAAGCACCCATCTCCGGATTCCACTGTTCGGTGAGCGTGGTCATTCCCTTCTTGATCTGGAAGCCGTAGCCCGGCACATCATCATGCGCCAGCATCTTGTACCAGAGGTCGGCATATCCGTTTTCCAGCAATGCCAGGAAGAGGTAGCGGTTGCCCACATCACCGGTTGTCAGCCGGTCGTGATGCGCATGAATATCATCTACCAGATGCTGGAGAACCTGCTTGCGATACTGGGATGGAACCATGTCCAGCGCCAAAGGAATGGCATTGGAAGCCTGACTTCCCGAACCGTAATATATCTTTTCTACTGCATCCGAAGAAGATTTCTCAGAAGATGCAGCCTTCTCAACATGCAGAAACTCCTTCTGGAAAGCCTGCAGGATTTCTGAAGCCAGGATGGCATAGCGGTTGGCTTCGACTGTTTTTCCGCTCATTGCCGCAGCCTTCTGTGTCAGTTTCACCCACAGATAATAATGGGCTGTAGCTACCAGCGGCATCGGGGTATTCTGAGAGAAGCCCGAACGGCCTTTTCCGTAATCATACCAGTCACCCAAACCCTGTTTCAGTATACGGCAACTGTCCTTACTCTGGAGATAATCCACATAGCGGAACATCTGCTGTGCATATTTCTTCACCATCCGGTCGTCACCATAATGCTGCAGATAAAGGAATGGAAGCGCTACCAGGGCACCGCCCCACTCTGGAGATTCAGCAAACGGGTCGAGCCACTTGCCCTTGAAGTAGATATACTCAGGAGCGGTTGTAGGAACGGCACCATTGGCATGCTGGGCATCGGCGATATTCTGCATCGTCTGCTCTATCATCGCACGACAGTCGTAGTTGTATACCAATCCCTCGCCATTGAGCCAATCCTGCTCCAGCCAACCGAGTTTCTCACGATGAGGACAGTCGGTCCAGACGCCCTGCCAATTGCTTCGGATGGCACGGTCGATAATCTGATAAGCACGGTTAAACATCGGATTAGAACATTCGAAGTTGCCAATCTTCGCAGCTGAATTATAGACGAAGCACGACTGGATATCCTCTATCACTGGCTTGCCATCAGGATTCTCATCACCCTTCATTACGGCACCTTCTACCTGGATATAGCGATAACCATAATAGGTGAAATGCGGATGCCAAGTCTCGATGCGCTTGCCGTCAGCCGACTTCTCGCCCTTTCCGCTGAGCGTATAAGTAAGATAGTAAGGACTGCCCGATTGTTTCTGATTGCAGGTTCCCTGTACAGTCTGGGTCTCTGAGAGATAGAGCCGTACCTGCTGTCCTGCCTTTCCACTGACCTTGATCTGTGGGAAACCGGCGAGATTCTGTCCCATATCCAGCACAAAGGTTCCTGCCGGAATAGGATGTTTGGCATTGGAAGCCTTGGCGATTTGCTGAGGAGTGAGCTGATGACGGCTCTTCACACCGAAGTATTCCATCATCTTCACCGGCTGTGCCATCTGCTGGCGCAGAATGCCACGAGGTCCCTTCTGTATCACCACCGGTTTCCAAGAAGGCGTGATGCGGGCATCCTCGTCTTCACCACCATAAATACTGTTGAAGGTGATGCTGCTAGGCGAATATTTCCATGAGCCATCGCTGACGATGCAGACGGTTCTGCCATTCTTCAGTTCTATTTCGAGCGAACAGTAGAGCGTAGGAGGACCATAGGAAACCTTCATCTTGGTGTATCTTCCACCCTGCTCATTATAGAATCCGTTGCCCAGCAATACCGAAAGTTGGTTCTTGCCTTTCTTCAACAACGCAGTCACATCGTAAATATTATAAAAGACGGTCTTGTCGTAATCGCTCCACAGAGGGGCGAAAACGGCATCCGTCACCTTCTGCCGGTTGATGCTGAACTCATAGAAACCCAGTCCCACAATCTTCATCGTTGCCTTGCGGACATCAGCCGGGAGTTTCATTTCTTTCTTCAGCCAGATGCTTTGTCTTGACAATGGAGCCGTAGCCTTCCAGTCTGGTTTTCCCTTCGCATTCACCGTTCCCGTTCCTACATAATCTCGGTTACTCGGAATGTGCGCATCCTCATCGGTTATCGCTCCAATCCATTGTGGCTGAGGCGCTTCATTATCCGCCTTAAAAGCAACAGACTTTTGAGCATGAATCTGTATCATGCCCAAAAGTCCTATCAGTATCAATAAATATTTTCTTCGTTTCATATCGTATTTTATTCTACATTATTTGAATGCATCCTTCACTACGAGTTTGCCGAGCGTATCACGCTGCCCAGCCAACTTTCCATCAACCCATACCTGCAAACCCTTGCCCACATGATAGCGGGAACCGTCCTGGTCGTAGAGGATGGTGAGGTCGTGACCATGATAACGCACCTTGTCAAGACAGAAGTACTGCCATTTGCCAACTGGGATGATAGGACGCACCTCGATGGTCTGATCGGCACGAGGACGAAGACCCACGATGCCGGTGATGATGAGATCGCAGAAGGTAGAATGGTTGTAATATCTGCTGCGCTCCTGATCGCCCTTCAACCAGTAACCAGTGGTTTCATCAAGATACTCACCGATGTAAGGTTTGCCACGCATGCTCTGACTCTGCACATACTTCTCCATCTCATTGAAGTAAAGGCTGTCCATATCGAGACTACCTTTTGAAGAAGCAGCGAGGGCAGATGGCTTCACCTGATAATTGTTGATGAAATTCGCCATCGCTGTCAGGGTCTGGGCGGTAGCGAAAGGCCAGATGGCACCATCCCACTCACACTTTCCTACTCCATGAGAGCGGAACAGCGGATGGCGGCGCTCTGCGGTGGTTTGTCCGTAAGGAGCAGAGAAGCCCTTGCTGTCTGCTGCCTGTTTCCAAGCCTCAGCAAACTTCGCCTCATCGGCAGGGAGATTGAAATACCAAGGCAGGAAACCGATTGCCTCGCGCACCTTTGCTGATACTGCAGCATCGCCACTAGGCTGGAAACTTCTCTTCTTGGCTACCTCCTTCGCCTCGTCAGCATTCGGCTTATACACCTCGAAGAACTGCTGGTCAGCATCCCAAAGCTGGGTTTCTACCAGATGCTTCAGGGTATCTGCCTTAGCCTCATACTTCCTAGCCAAGTCCTGATAGCCGATGGTCTTTGCCATCTGGGCGATGCCCATTGCATTGCCATACATATAACTGTTGATGCTAGGACGGGCATTCTTTTCTCTTCTGCCACCACTGATGGTCTCTTCCATCGCATCACGCACATCATACTGCCAGTAGAGTCCGTTGCCCCAGCGGTGGTCATCCCACAGCTGATACTCCTTGTCCAGGTCGTTCAACAACGACTTAAACTCCTTCCGGTTACCGTCTACGAGATAGCGCTCCCAGATAGAGGCAGGCATCCAACTGCTATAGAAATTAATCTTAGCCATCGGCTTGCCACCATTGCCATGATACCAGGTATTCAAGATGCCGTCGAGATACTTTCCATCACGAATCCAGCGACTCTCGTGGATATGATGTCCCACTCCAGAGGCGATGAGATTATACTTGTCGGCATAACTGCGAGGCACGAGAAACTCGGTCATCGCATAGCCTACAGGTGTATTTTCGATATGCTTGCGGAGCGTCCACCAGCGGAAATAATACATCTCCTCGAAGTTGCGCTGCGGGCAGTCGAAGAGGGGCACATTCTGCTTCATCCAGTCCCATGCCTGCGCATTTGGGATGGCAGAAGTATGGAGAACCTCCGGCTCCATTGCATTGAAATCGTCTACATAATGCTTGTAATCTGCGGTCTTGAGCACAGCCGAACCGGCATCAGCATCCAGACTCACGGTCTTGACATGAGCGATGCGGTAGAGGGCGGTGGTATCGGTATCACCGGCATGCTCCAAAGTACCGAACCAGTCGGCAGGAGTGTCGATGGTAGGGAAGGTACGGAGGTCGCCGGTACGGAAACGGATACGCTCTATCTGATGCACAGGTGCGTAGAAGATGCGCTTGGTACTCTTGCTCTGCAATGCCTTGCCATCTGCACCGAGTGTGCTCACGGTGAGGTTGAGCTGGCGGTGCTGGGTATCCAATGCAGCTTCGAAACGATAGGTCTGGTCAGCCTGATAAGGCATCACATTGCCATATCTCGCTCCGTTCTTCACACGTATCATTCCTTCTTTGTTCAGTTCGATGCGGGTGCAGGCGATGCCCTTCTCATCGAGGAATTCAATCTGCAGGGAACCGTTGCGGGTCTGAGCTGCCTGCACATCGAAGGATGCCTTCAGGTAGGAAGAAGCTGGAATCTTGCGCTCTACACAGGCATAGTCGAACGGATCTTCATCCTTCAGTTCAAGCCACTCCTGACGGAGCGAAACCGGCGCCATCAGCGGAGAATAGATATTCCAGGTCTTGAGATCGCCGAGTTTCTGATACTGGGCGAAATCATCATCGGCATGGGCAGTAGCCACGGTCTTTACCGGAACGGGTACATGCGCCACCCAGATATCTTCCTTGTTCATGGAATAGCTCACCCACATATCTGAATCCTTAGGAACGCCATTGCCTTCCTGGATGCCACGGACATACTGCGGACCACGACTCTTATAGTTGCCACCGTATCTCATCGGTGGTACTTCGCCACAAATCAGATTCAGCGTTTTATATTCCAATCCGTCGCCACTCAGCGAGATGCCCAGCGGCCAGCGGTATTCAGATGGATTATAGACGGTGGCATAGGTGCCATCGCTCAACCGCTGTCCCCAAATCTTGGCATTGCTGTTGACAAATCCCAAGGCACGGTTGGTAGTGGTATAGGTATTGCCGCCATCCAGACTCAACGAGGTGAGGGCATGCTTCCACAGACTGGCTATTCTGCCATCCGGCAGGGTATAGTCGCAATAGGCCTTGTAACCATTGTTGACAGGTATCAGCTTTTCGCCTCTATCTGCCTCTTCCACCCATTGCATGCGGTAACGTGGGTTGGCAAGGATTTCCTCGCAAGCCGCTCTTACCGCCTTGGATGCTTTCTTATAATTAGGATAAGCGGTATTCTTCTCATTGAATCCGTGGTTGTAATAGATGAAATAGATAGGTCCGAGCGAACCGTCTTTCTTCACCTCTCTCACCACACGGCCGATGCCGTTACCATCGTTCGGGTCGTCCTTTCTGTCCAATGCCACACCATAGTTTCCGGTCGCCAGAAGGATGCCGCCCTTGGATACATACCAGCCCACACGCTGGTGCATGATTGCCTTCAATGGTTTCTGCTTGTAGACATCAGGATATTGCAGTTCCGGTTTCGGCTGGTATTTCGCCTTTCTGAAATCGGCTGGCACATCATATTCAGGGAAGAGAATCTGTGGCTGGCTCCAGTTGTATCCGTCCTCAGAAACCTGCATCAGGGTTCTCGATGGGGGTACATGCTCCTCAGCAGGATCGCTCAGGAAATGCATGTAGAACTTGCCATTCCAATACGCCATCATCGGCTGGTGGTTATAGGTCCAGCCCCTGCCATTTGCCTGGGAAGGATGCTCGCGGTTGGCACGGAGCGTCTGGATATTATGGACTCCTACCACTGGCGACAAGGCTCCGTCATGACGAGACGGATCTGCCATTGTGGTTCCGGTATAATGGATGCGGTCCTGTTCGAGCATGGCCTTCACGATGCGTTCCGGAGCACGGAAGATGGTGCCGTGCTTGTGGTTCTTCGGCACATTCACTTGCTGGCTCACATCGGTGAAATGAACGAAATCCTTGGTAAAATGAGCACCGAAATCGAAGAGGCGGTAACGATCGTAATAAATGAGATAACCATTGCCCAGCGGACTGTTCTTAGGCAGTTTGACGGTGGTTGGTCCTTCCATGAAATTGCCGGTGAACGGTTCAGAAGCCTTGCTCCACGGTCCCATCGGGTTCTTGGCAAAAGCCACCTTGATATTGCGGGCATTGCGGGTATTATCCTTCAATACCATCACATAATCGTTCTTACCACGCTTCAGCAGAGTGGCATCTATGCAACTGAATCCCGGATCTATCAGGAGCTTGCCCTTGGTCCATGTCTTAAAATCCTTGGTTACGGAATAGTAGAGACGATGATTGTTCTTCTCGTCTTCGATACCCAGGGCGAAGTGCTGGCTAGGCACACACGATGCCCATACCACCATTGCCTGCTGGCGGTCCTCATCCCAGAAGAGTTCCGGTGCCCATACGTTCACCGTGGTAGGATCGTCCATCACCTCGATGAATTTCGGTTCGCTCCAATGCATCAGGTCGCGACTCTCGGCATAACCGAAGCCACGGTCGCCCCGCCAGCTGCTGGTCCATACCAGATGGAACACACCGTCTGGGGTACGGATGATGGAAGGGTCGCGCATCACTTTCTGCTTGCCTACCTTAGGAGCCAGAAAGGTGCCAGGAATACTGTCCCAATGGACGGCATCCCTACTATAGATGAACCGCAAGCCGTCGGTTGCCGGCTCGTGGAAAGAGGTTGATACATAAAGATCCTGTGCCTGGACTGCAAAGCCCAAGGACAGCAACCATAAGATGATGAACAGTTTATTCTTTATCTTTATCATTGTTCTAGAGTTTGTTTCTAATGATTATAGAATAAAGACGCAAGACGCTCCGTTTTGTAACGTCACTATTTAAAAATAAGTTAAACATTTTGGCTGTTTTGTCCGAATGTTGTACTTTTGCATAATATGAATAGTATTTTAGACCAAGACATCATGTTCCTGCCAGGAGTAGGACCCAAGAAGAAAGAGATACTGAGCAAGGAACTCGGTATCAACTCTTATAGTGACCTGCTAGAATACTATCCTTATAAATATGTAGACCGCTCCAAGGTTTTCCACATCAGCGAACTCAATGCCGACATGCCCTTTGTACAGCTCAAAGGCAAGATACTCAGCTACGATGAGATAGATACCGGCAAGCGCAACAAGCTGCTGGTAGCCCATTTCTCAGACGGCTACGGTGTGGCTGACCTCATCTGGTATCGCGGTGCCCAATACATCATGAAGACTTACCGTGTGGGAACCGAATATCTCGTTTTCGGAAAGCCAACCGTCTTCAACGGCAGATTCCAGTTTACCCATCCCGACATGGACGATGCCACCAATCTCCAGATTTCAGAGATGGGCATGCAGCCCTACTATTCGCTTACCGAGAACCTGAGGAAACGCGGCTACACCTCACGTTCCATAGAGAAGATGACCAAGCAGTTGGTCACCATCCTTCCTCCTCTTCCCGAAACGCTGCCCAGCCATATCGTAGACCGTCTGCATCTGGTTTCGCGCGATGCAGCCATCCGCATGATTCATTATCCGCATTCCCATCAGGAGATGCAGAAAGCACAGGTACGCCTTAAATTTGAGGAACTCTTTTATGTGCAGCTTAATATAATAAGGTATGCCACCGACCAGCGCCGCAAGTTCAGGGGCTATGTCTTCAACCGCATCGCTGACATCTTCAACGGGTTCTATGCCCATCATCTGCCTTTTGAACTGACAGGAGCACAGAAACGGGTGATGCATGAAATCAGAGCCGATATGTGCAGCGGCAGACAGATGAACCGTCTTCTGCAAGGTGATGTGGGTTCAGGTAAGACGCTCGTGGCACTCATGACCATGCTCATTGCGCTGGACAATGGTTATCAGGCATGTATGATGGCACCTACCGAAATTCTTGCCGAGCAGCATCTACAAACCATCTGTGACTTCCTGCAGGGAATGGACATCCGGGTGGAACTGCTCACAGGCATCGTAAAGGGAAAGAAGAGAGAAAAGATTCTTGCCGACCTGGCTACGGGCGACATCCAGATTCTGGTAGGCACCCATGCCATCCTCGAAGACCCTGTGGTTTTCAGAAGATTAGGCGTAGCCGTCATCGATGAGCAGCATCGCTTCGGTGTAGCACAGAGAGCCAAGCTGTGGAACAAGAGCGAGAATCCGCCTCATATCCTCGTGATGACCGCCACTCCTATCCCCCGCACCCTCGCCATGACCATTTATGGTGACCTGGACGTGAGCGTGATTGATGAACTGCCACCGGGCAGAAAACCGATACAGACGCTACATAAGTTTGATACCCAACTCACCAGCCTCTATCAGAGCATCCGCCGCCAGATTAATCTCGGCAGACAGGTATATATCGTCTTTCCGCTGATCAAAGAAAGTGAGAAGAGCGACCTGAAGAACCTGGAAGAAGGTTACGAAACGCTGAAACAGGCATTCCCGGAATTCAAATTGAGTAAGATTCATGGCAAGATGAAATCTGCCGAAAAGGAGGTAGAGATGGAGCAGTTTGTAAAGGGCGAAACACAGATTCTCGTTGCCACCACCGTAATAGAAGTTGGTGTAAATGTGCCCAATGCTTCTGTGATGGTTATCCTGGATGCACAGCGCTTCGGTCTGTCCCAGTTGCACCAGCTGCGAGGCCGTGTAGGAAGAGGCAGCGACCAGAGTTACTGTATTCTGGTAACCAACTATAAGCTTTCAGAAGATACCCGCAAACGCATTGATATCATGTGCGATACGAACGACGGTTTCCGTATCGCCGAGGCCGACTTGAAACTCCGTGGTCCCGGCGACCTGGAGGGAACGCAGCAAAGTGGCATGGCTTTCGACCTGAAGATTGCGAATATAGCCAGAGACGGTCAGCTGGTACAACTGGCGCGCACAGAAGCACAGAAAATCATCGACAACGATCCCGAATGCAATGCTCCTCATAACGCTCTGCTCTGGAACCGCCTCAAGGAATTGAAGAAAACCCATATCAACTGGGCAGCCATCAGCTAAAGCAGCAAGCAAGAGCCGTTCCTGTTATCAGAAAGCAAGGCTAGAAGGTGGCTTCAGCTATCAAGCTGCCTCACCCCCGTTCCAGGCGATTCCATCGCCTGTCCCAAAAGTAAAAAGTATAATTATGGATAGAAGAAGAAAGCCGGCTATCAGGGAGCCGCGACCAGAAATTTCCCTGGAAGAAATGAGAGCCATTCTCGAAAACATTACGGAAATAGAAAGCGCAACAGGCATCAGATATGTCAAACTGCATGTAACGGCAAAGATGATTATCGGTATCAGAGAGTCATCGGGTAAGGAATTTACCATCAATCTCAACGACCTCTACCGCGCTTATCAGGAATGCCTCAGATTCACCAGTCCGGAGGTAAAAAAGTATATTTTCATGGGGCATTCTCCTGCCGTGGCTCTGTTGAGAATGCTGCAAAAGCATGAAACGTACTAAAAGTCAACTCCTTGCATCTTATTTTCCTAATGTAAGTTAAAAATAAGGCTAGGGCGTTAAATATCGCCCTTTTGGCTTTAACAACTTTGGTTTTTTGAAGTTTTTTTGTTATATTTGCAACGTCTATATAACAAAACCGCTACATAAAGGCATTTGCCTTAGTGGTTTTTGCAGAATTTCTTGTATGATTCTGCGCTGTTGACACGAACCTAAAAAAAGAAAATAGAAAAAGTAGTATGAGTTTTAAAAAGAGTATAAAGAAAATTTCGGTCGTTGCATTGTTGGCGCTAACAGCTTCTCCCGTTTGCGGACAAGATCTGTTGGCAAGACAGGCACCTGTAGACCACAGAATGAAATCGCTCGACACACTCGCTGTGTCGCATTATCGAATGATTGAAGACAGAGAGAACCCTGCAGCCGAGCTGTATGAGGATTTCTCTAACAAGTACGCTCACAGGGCTACAACCTTGCCTGAGCACTACCGCATCGATCTCCGTCATTTCTGCATGCCAACTCCTAGTCGCGTTGTCACAAGTAACTTCGGTTACCGTGCTAGCTTTGGCCGCCAACATAAAGGTATGGACATCAAGGTTTATATTGGCGACTCAATCCGCTCAGCCTTTTCAGGCAGAGTTCGCATCGTAAGATATGAAGGTGGTGGTTACGGTAAGTACATCGTGATTCGTCACAACAACGGTTTGGAGACCATCTATGGTCACCTCTCTAAGCAGCTCGTTACTGAGGGCGAAGAGGTAAGAGCCGGCGATGTGATTGGCTTGGGTGGTAATACGGGTAGAAGTACCGGTTCGCATCTCCACTTTGAGACCCGTCTCTGTGGTGTGGCTCTGAACCCAGCACTCTTCTTCGATTTCCGCAACCAGGACGTTACAGGCGACTTCTACAGCTTTAACCGTAATACCTACGAAAGCGAATCAGCTGATGCCAATGCTGCCCGCGGCAAGGTTGGCAACGGTGGTTACACCAGAGAGCAGGTTAACGGCGGCGAAGTGGGAAGATACTACGAACTGCCTGCTGGCCACGAGAAGCTCTACCACAAGGTGAAGCCAGGCGAAACGCTTAGTTCTATCGCTGAAAAGCGTGGCGTAACTGTAGAGCAGATCTGCAGACTCAACGGCTACCGCAAAGACAAGAAGGTTAGTGTAGGACAGATTATCAGATACGTATAATACGTATAAAAGAATAAACTCAAAAAAAAGAGGGTGTGTCATAAATTAATGACACACCCTCTTTTTTTAGACCTTTATTTTCGCGATTCCCCGGCATTACAAGATGCCGAAGAGTCGCAATACATCGTTCAGATTGGCCACAACAAGCAGAAGAATCAGTATGCCGAAACCAATATACTCAGCACGCTCCATGAACTTATCGCCCGGTTTGCGACCTGTGATAATCTCATAAAGAAGGAAGAACACATGTCCACCATCAAGAGCAGGGATAGGAAGAATGTTCATGAAGGCAAGAATGATACTCAGGAACGCTGTCATAAGCCAGAATGCATGCCAATCCCATACAGATGGGAAGAGACTGCCCAGCGCACCGAAACCACCCAGACTCTTGGCGCCTTCCTTAGAGAAGACATACTTCATATCGCCCACATAACCGGCCAATACATTCCAGCCGTATTTGATGCCGGCAGGGAAACTCTCGAAGAAGCCATAGTTAACATGAGTAATCTTATAATCGAGCATGACAGGATGATTGTAAAAACCAAACTTCACACCCTCTTCGGTAGACTTCAGGAGAACACTTGACTTGACGGTATCGCCAGAAGCCTTGAGATAAGTAACCTGAGCTGTAAGTGCTCTGGCACTGTCCTGCGGCGTCTCTGCCGAAGCAAGCACATCCTCTACTCTGCCCAATTCTATCTGAAATTCGTTGAAAGAGACTACCTTTTTATTATTAATAGCAAGAATCTTATCACCCTTTGCCAAACCGAGTTTGCTGGCAGGCGAATCCTTCATCACACTATCAATCTGCAGAGGCACATACAAATCTACGAAGCGAGGACTGCTCTTAATCATACTAAGCATGTCGAGATCGCCAGGCAGATTAAGCGTCACCGGTTTGCCCTGACGGATGATATTGACCTGCTTAGCCTCAGAGAGATTACGATACAGATCGCCATCAAAGGTCTTGAACTCACCCAGATCGGTGCTTACCAGAATATCCTTATCCTGGAAGCCCAATGCCTTTGCCTCGGTATTGAACTTCATACCATAACTCATATCGCGGGTAGCCACATAATTGTCGCCCCAATGGAACAGAATCATGGAATAGATGAAGAGAGCCAGCACGAAGTTAACCAGCACGCCACCTATCATGATGAGCAGGCGCTGCCATGCCGGTTTGCTGCGAAACTCGTATGGCTGTTCCGGCTGTTTCATCTGTTCGGTATCGAAACTTTCATCTATCATACCCGAAATCTTGCAATATCCTCCGAGCGGCAACCATCCCAAACCATAGGTAGTATCCGAATTCTTTGGCTTGAACTCGAAGAGATGGAACCAAGGGTCGAAGAACAGATAGAACTTCTCCACTCTTACACCAAAGAGTTTGGAGAAGAAGAAGTGTCCGCCCTCATGGAGCAACACTAAGATGGAAAGCGACAGCATCAGCTGCAACGCTTTGATCAAAAATACTTCCATTTATTTACTTTGAACTTTGAACTTGGAACTTTGAACTTTATGATTAGCCCTATATCCTGCGTTCATTTTAACTATAAACTATTAACTATAAACTATTAACTATTACTTGAGCATCAGCTCTGTAGCTATGCAGCGAGCCTCTGCATCGGTCTGCAGATAGACATCGAGGTCGGGATTACTGTCGAAAGTAGCCTTCGCCATCGTCTCTTCGATGATATCAGCCATCTGAAGGAAGCCACACTCACCTTTGCGGAAGCCGGCATTCACTATCTCGTTGGCTGCATTCACGATACATGACATATTACCACCCTTTCTGATGGCATCGAAAGCCAGTTGCAGGCACTTGAACTTCTGATAATCAGGCTTGAAGAACTGCAAATCCTGCGTCTTGAAGAGGTCGAGACGATCGCCATTCAGATGCAGACGCTGAGGGAAAGAGAAAGCATACTGGATAGGCAGACGCATATCTGGCACACCCAACTGAGCCTTGACAGCACCATCAACAAACTGAACGGCACTATGCACAACACTCTGCGGATGGATAAGCACCTCAATCTTGTCAGCCGGAACCCCAAAGAGCCATTTAGCTTCTGTCACCTCGAAGCCCTTGTTCATGAGCGAAGCCGAATCGATGGTTATCTTGGCACCCATATCCCAGGTAGGATGCTTGAGGGCATCGGCAGCAGTCACCTTCTCCAACTGCTCGTGGGTATAATTACGGAAAGGACCACCCGAACAGGTCAGAAGAATCTTCTCTACCTCGTTGTCGCCCTCACCCACCAGACTCTGGAAGATGGCACTATGCTCGCTGTCAACAGGGAGGATAGGCACATGATATTCCTGTGCAAGATTGCAAATCAGTTCACCCGCAACCACCAGCGTTTCCTTGTTGGCAAGACATATCTTCTTACGCGCCTTGATGGCATGGATGGTTGGTTCCAGGCCCGAGAAGCCTACCATGGAAGCCAGCACCATATCGATAGGCTCAGCCTGTACGATATCGCAAAGCGCCTGAGCACCGGCATAAACCTTGATATCAGGCTCATCACTGAGCATATCCTTCAGTTCCTCGTAACGAGCCTCATTGGCTATGACCACAGCAGCCGGATGGAACTTGCGAGCCTGCTCGGCAAGTTCCTGCACTCGGTTGTTGGCGGTGAGGCAATACACCTCGTAAAGGTCACTGTGCTGTTCGATGACATCAAGCGCCTGTGTACCGATACTTCCCGTAGAACCGAGAATACATATCTGTTGTTTCTTCATATTTCTTCACTTTATAACTCAAGCAATCCCTCTGGAATTGCCATTCTGATTTCTTTCTTTTCAGCACTCACCTCTTCAATGAGGTCGTTGCTGGCAGGGATGAGGATATCATCACCTGCATCGGTTGTTACCTCGAAAAGAAGATTGAGGGTGGAATCGTCTACATGATCAATGGTTCCTACCACCTTGCCGCTTACAGCATCTACAAGGTGGAAACCGATGATTTCTGCCCAGCTCATGTTCTCTTCATCACTGTCAGAGAGATGACGTGGGAAGAAAACCTCGCAACCGGTATAGTTGCGTGCCTGCTCTTGGGTATCGATATCCTCAAACTTCACGAGCACATTCTCATCGTTCTTAAACCGATATTCCTCTAAATAGAAAGGCACGAGGATGCCATCAATGTCGAGTACCAGATACTCGGCATCTACACGGTCGAAAACATCATCTGTAATGGCGAAAGTTATCTCGCCCTTCACGCCATGAGGTTTTCCCAACTTGCCTATCTTATATACTTCATCGCGTCTAATCATTCAACATTCAACATTTAACATTTAACATTGATTAATCACTGACACGGGTTATCTTGGCACCCAGCGCATTAAGGCGATGCTCGATATCCTCGTAACCACGGTCTATCTGGGCGATATTGGCAATGCGGCTGGTACCGTTGGCACTCATGGCAGCAATCAGCAGGGCAATACCGGCACGGATATCAGGACTGGTCATTCTGCCAGCACGCAGTTTGATCTTATGGTCATGACCTACCACCACTGCACGGTGAGGATCACAGAGAATAATCTGCGCACCCATATCAATCAGTTTATCCACGAAGAAGAGGCGGCTCTCGAACATCTTCTGATGGAAGAGAACGCTGCCGCGAGCCTGGGTAGCCACTACGAGGAGCACGGAAAGAAGGTCTGGAGTGAGTCCTGGCCAAGGGGCATCGGCAAGCGTCATGATGGTGCCGTCAATAAACGAATCGATGACATAATGCTTCTGCTCTGGAATCACAAGGTCATCGTCCTCTATCTTTATCTTCACTCCCAGGCGGCGGAATGCATCAGGAATAATACCTAAATCCTTGACAGACACATTCTTGATGCGCACACCTTCGCCACACATTGCCGCCATGCCGATGAACGAACCAACCTCAATCATATCCGGCAAGATGCGATGCTCGGCACCATGCAGTTTATCAACACCCACGATGGTGAGCAGGTTGCTGGCGATGCCGCTGATCTGAGCACCCATCGCATTGAGCAGATGGCAGAGCTGCTGGATATATGGTTCGCAAGCTGCATTATAAATGGTGGTAGTGCCCTTTGCCAATACAGATGCCATGATGATATTGGCGGTACCGGTAACCGAAGCCTCATCGAGCAACATATAGCAGCCCTTCAGCTTCTTTGCCTGTATCTGATAAACATTACGCTCATCATCGTGAACGAAGTTGGCTCCCAGATACTTGAAGCCCAGGAAGTGGGTATCCAGACGGCGACGACCTATCTTATCGCCACCCGGCTGAGCTATGGTAGCCTTGCCACATCTACCGAGCAGCGGACCTATCATGAGCACACTACCACGAAGAGAAGAACATTTCTTCACAAACTCCAGACTGTCGAGATAATCGAGTTTCAACTCATCACTTTGGAATGTATAGTCGTGACGACTGTGCTTGGTTACCTTGACACCTATCTCCTGGAGCAACTTAATCAGGTTGTTCACATCCAGGATGTCCGGCACGTTGGTGATGCGCACAGGCTCGTCGGTAAGGATTGTGGTACAGATAACCTGCAGGGCCTCGTTCTTGGCGCCCTGAGGTGTAATAGTACCTTTGAGCGGATGACCGCCCTCTATGATGAAAGACTCCATAAGCTTGTCTACTATATATAATAATGTGGATTACTTTTTCTTCTTATTATTTACATTCTTAGGCTGTGCCTCAACCTTCTCGAAAACGAAAGTATCGAGATCGAGCTGGATGTTGCCATCGGTAAAACGTGCCAGATCGGAAGCTACCTTGGCTACATCACTGGAGCCATGGCTCCAGGTTACCAGGTCGCGATGCATCTGGTTGGCAGTCAGCTCCACGAGTTTATCGCGCTCCTCACTTGGTTCCATGGTCTTCAGCTTTTCGAAAATTTCGAAGAGCATAGCTCCATAATGGCGCACCGGGATGTGCTGCATAGGATATGGCAAAGGCTCCGGCTTGGTTGCTATCTTCACAGCATCCGATACATCATAAGGAAAATCGATGTCGAGCTGGAAATTGCTCATGATGGCAAGCTGGTCCCAGAGCTTCTGCTCATGGTCCTCTACCCCTCTGTTCTCAGGGAACATACGGTCCATGACAGCAATAATGGTCTCTGCACAACGCTGGCGCTCTTCACGGTCGGCAAGCGTCAGACAATGATCTACCATCTGCTGAATCTCACGGCCATACTCAGGCAGAATGAGCTTAGCTCTCTGGGTATTATAGTCTAATCCGTCTATATTCATTCTAACAATATTTTATATAATCAATAATTCTAGAGCAGTTTCTTTGGCATCTTAGCCACGAAATCCTTGAGATAGAAAGGCACGAAATATGCCACATCTTCGAACTTGCCCTCTACAAAACGCTTCTCTGCCAGCGGAGCCATATTCTTTGCCAAAGGCTCAATGCCCTCTACAAGGTGAGCATTCGGATGGTTGATGGTCTCCATACACTTGGCAGCGCCATTTCCGAAGAAGTATACATGATGCTGGTCCAGGTATTCCTTGTAGGTATCAGCATCCACAATATCTGCCTGAATAGGGCGAACCACCTTCAGGGCGCGGTCGAGCACTTCGGCATATACCTCCATGCGGCGGGCGTCGAGCATAGGTACGATGAGGGCGTCTTCCTCCTCAGGATGTTCGCCAAGCAATACAGGCACAGCCATCAGTTCGAGTGTTGGAACAGCGATAAGTTTCACACCGCGACCATAACAGATGCCCTTCGCCATACTCACACCGATACGCAATCCGGTATAGGAACCCGGACCACAACTTACCGCCACAGCCTCCAGCGGAAGACCATGAGAATCGAGGAAATCAAGAGCCTCATCCACAAACACACCCAACTTAACAGCATGGTTAGGACCTGTGTGATCTTCCTGGTTGAAAATCACCTGTCCACTATCACTAATTGCCACTGAGCACACGTCCGTACTCGTCTCAATATTCAATATACACGACATAATTAAAAAATATATTCTTAAATTAAGGTGCAAATATACTCATTTTCTCGCTTTTTTTTGTACTTTTGCAGAAATTTAACGCGAAAGATTATATGATACAGTCAATGACAGGCTTCGGAAAAGCTACCGCGGCCTTTAAAACAAAGAAGATTAATGTAGAGATAAAGTCATTAAATAGCAAGACTCTTGACCTCTCTACTCGTATTGCTCCGCTCTATAGAGAGAAGGAGATGGAAATCCGTCAGTATATCTCTAAAAATCTGGAAAGAGGCAAGGTTGACTTCGCCATCTGGATTGATAAGGATGCTACCACAGATGCCACTCCTATCAACGCGGCGCTTGTACAGAATTATTACCAGCAAATCAAGAAGATTTCGGCTGAAACAGGCATTCCTGAGCCAACCGACTGGTACAGCACTCTGTTGCGTCTTCCTGATGTAACAACGAAGACGGATGTGGAAGAATTGAGCGATGAGGAGTGGGAAGTGGCAAAAAATGCAATTTGCGAGGCTGTGAACCATCTCGTTGCCTTCCGCAAGCAGGAAGGAGCCGCTCTCCAGAAGAAATTTACTGAGAAGGTGGATAACATCCAGACTCTCCTTGCCAGCATCGAGCCATACGAGAAGGCTCGCGTGGAGAAGATCAGACAGAACATCGTTAACGGGCTGCAGCAGATTCCGAATGTGGATTACGACAAGAACCGCCTGGAGCAGGAACTCATCTACTACATCGAGAAGCTCGACATCAGCGAGGAGAAGCAGCGCCTTGCCAACCACCTGAAGTATTTCCGCGAGACCATGAATGAGGAAGGTCATGGTGTAGGAAAGAAACTCGGTTTCATCGCACAGGAAATGGGACGCGAAATCAACACCACCGGCTCTAAGAGCAACCAGGCTGAAATGCAGAACATCGTGGTGAAGATGAAGGACGAACTGGAGCAGATCAAGGAGCAGGTGCTGAATGCTCTTTAATAAAGTGAAGAACGAAGAGTGAAAAGTGAAGAATTCATTGGCTTTATTAATCATAAAGTTCAATATTCAAAGTTCAATATTCAAAGTTCAAAGTAAAATGAAGAACGGATTGTTAATTTTCAGCGCCCCATCGGGCAGCGGTAAGAGCACAATAGTAAACTGGCTGATGAAAGAGCACCCGGAATTGAAGCTGGCTTTCTCTATCAGCTGTACCTCTCGTGCTCCTCGCGGTACAGAACAGAATGGTGTAGAGTATTTCTTCCTCTCTCCAGAGGAATTCAAGGCTAAGATTGAGGCTGACGAGTTCCTGGAGTACGAGGAGGTTTACCAGGACAGATTCTACGGCACCCTGAAGTCACAGGTAGAAAACCAGCTCACCAAGGGCGAGTCGGTGATTTTCGATGTTGACGTGAAGGGTGGTGTAAACATCAAGAAGTTTTATGGCGAACGTGCCTTGAGCATCTTTGTCCAGCCACCTTCGGTAGAGGAATTACGCCGCCGTCTGGTAGGCAGAAATACTGATGCGCCTGAGGTTATCGAGCAGCGCCTTGCCAAGGCAAGCTATGAGCTGACCTTTGCCCCTCAGTTTGACCACGTGGTTGTAAACGATGACTTGGAGAAGGCTCAGCAGGAGGTTTATCAGCTCGTCAAGGCCTTCCTAGACGCAGAGTAAGAAATGAAGAAGGTAGGAATCTTTGGCGGTAGCTTCAATCCCATCCATACGGGCCATATTGCATTGGCGAAAAGCCTTTGCGAGAAGGCCTGCCTGAATGAGGTGTGGTTCATGGTTTCGCCCATGAACCCATTCAAGAAGACCGCTACCGACTTGCTCGACGACCAGCTGCGCCTGGAAATGGTAGAAAAAGCGCTGGAGCACGAGCCACAACTGAAGGCATGCGACTACGAGTTCCGCCTGCCTAAGCCATCTTATACCTGGCACACGCTGCAAGCCATCAGCAAGGATTACCCCGAAAACGAGTTCACCCTGCTGATTGGTGGCGACAACTGGGCTGCTTTCGACAAGTGGTACCACCACGACGACATCCTAGCCCACTATCCCATCGTGGTTTATCCGCGTCAGGGAGCCAGCATAGGCAATGTGCCAGAAGGCGTTACCATCGTAGAAACTCCACTGCTCAACATCAGCAGCACGGAAATCAGAAAGCGTATCAAAGAAGAGGAAAGCATCAGGGGAATGGTGCCGGAATGCATCGAACAACTGGCTGTCAGAAACTACAGGCAGCTCTAGGCATCCCTCTCTCCGAAACCGCTTTAAATCATATTTAAACAACAAATAGCAAAAAATGAGTTGGAAAGAAATCATTAAGAAGTGTCTGAACGTGGCTTCTGCGCCGATTCGCAGAAATGCCAACTTCTTTGTGTTCATGTACCTGCTGGGCATGATCAGTTCTATCGTGACTACACCTGCCAAGGGGACTTTATACGACAACCTGTTCCTGGAACTCTTTGTCGACCTCTATGTTGTGTGTGCCGTTGTCGCCATCTTCCCCAAGAAGGTGCGCTGGGGCCTGCGTGCCGTACTATACCTTATATTATATAGTACAGCTGCCGCCGACACCTATTGCTACGTGAATTTCGGCTCTACGCTCAACCCTTCTATGCTGATGCTGGTGGGCGAGACCAACAGTTCGGAGGCTAGCAGTTTCCTCTCAGCCCTCATCTCTGCCGAGGTTCTCTTCAGTAGTGTGGGCTGGATTCTGCTTCTGGCTCTCATCCAGATTCTCATCGCCATCTTCCGCAAGCAACTCATCAAGCTATACGTTTTCATCATTACCGTTCTGGAGTTGGCTTCTGTCAAGAAACGGCTGATGGCTATCCCCCGCATGACTGCAGCCATGCCTGCCAGTTTCGGAATCCTATGCCTCATCATCCTCATCACAGGATGCTGCACCTCCTGGCACAACAAGATGGCTTACCATAAACTCATGAATGGTAGAACGATAGGCGAAGTAGAGCATATCCTGACTGAGAAGGATCATGCTGTACTCTATCTACCAATCTACCGACTCCAATTCAGTATCTATGCCAACCAGCTGGCTGCGCATCAGATTACCCAACTCATTCATGCTGCCCACGAGGTAAAGGTTGACAGCTGCAGCTACCGCTCGCCAAACATCGTACTGATTATCGGCGAAAGCTTCGGCCGCCATCATTCCCAGCAGTACGGCTATTTCATGGATACCACTCCACAGCAGGTAGCCTTGGAGAAATCGCGCAAGCTCACCAAGTTTACCGATGTGGTAACCTGCTGGAACCTGACCAGTTTCGTTTTCAAGAACATGCTCTCTACCCATGTGGTAGGCGAGAAAGGCGAATGGTGCGACTATCCGCTCTTCCCAGAAGTGTTCCGAAAGGCAGGCTACAACGTAACCTTCATCACCAACGAATTCCTGCCACAGGCAAAGGAGGCGGTTTACGACTTCAGCGGCGGTTTCTTCCTGAACAACCCGGAACTGAGCAAACTTCAGTTTGACCATCGCAACACCCAACTCCACGACCTGGACGACGGACTGCTGAAGGATTATGATGACAGTCTGAAGAACTTCCAGAAGGAGCACAACCTCACCATCTTCCACCTGATGGGACAGCATGTAAACTATAAACTGCGCTACCGCACGAAGCAAGCCCGCTTCTGGGCAAGCAGTTATGAAGACAAGCGCCCTGAACTGACCAATGCCCAGCGCAAGATGCTGAGTCATTACGATAACGCCACCCTCTACAACGACTCTATCGTAGCCCAGATTGTGAAGCGGTTCCAAAAACAGGATGCCATCGTCATCTACGTGCCCGACCATGGCGAGGAATGCTACGAAGAGAACCGTGGCTTCATCTGCCGTAACCACTCTGCAGAAATCGACTGGCCGCTGGCTCACTATGAGTTTGAAATTCCGTTCTGGATATACTGTTCGCCAAAATATATCAGGAACCACCGCGATATCTACCGCCAGATACGCAAGGCTAAAGACAAGCGTTTCATGACCGATGCCCTGCCTCATCTCCTACTGTATCTGGCTGGCATCGAGACACCTACCTATAAGGAGGAATATAACATCCTGAGTCCGAAATATGACGAGATGCGGCCACGTATCCTCAAAAACTCTGCCGACTACGACAAACTTCGTGATGCGCATCTGGAAAAGATAAAAAAGGAAGAAAGTAAAAAGGTAAAAAAGAAAGAAAGGAGAAACTGATTATGAATAGTGCTATTCTATCACGCCCGGCATGCAATGCCCTGAGAGGACTCGCCATCATCGGCATCTTCTTGCATAACTACTGCCATTGGCTGGGACCTATCGTCAAAGAGAACGAATATCAGTACTTCCAGCACAATGTTGACTGGCTGAACCAGGTAATGGTCAGTATGGACCTCAACCTGCCTGTACACCTGCTCTCGTTCTTCGGTCATTACGGTGTGCCCGTATTCCTCTTCCTGAGTGCTTACGGACTGGTGATGAAATACGAGGCTAAACCTCATCTCTCTACCGAACAGCAGACCAGAATGTACAGCATCTCGGGCAAGAAGCTTACAGGAAACATCAACTGGCGCGAACCGCTCCACTTTATCCGCTATCACTATCTGAAGCTCTTCAAGATGATGATAGCAGGTTTCGTGGCATTCACGATGGTTGACTACATCACGCAGGGTCCTCACCACTATCAGACGCTGGATATCATATCGATGTTGGGCATGTTCAACAATGTGCTGGAGAATCCGGATAACATCATCTGGCCGGGTCCGTACTGGTTCTTCGGTCTGATGCTGCAACTCTACATCGTCTATCGTCTGCTGCTCTATCGCCGCCATTGGGGATGGACCGTAGGATTGATGGCCATCTGCATCGGCATCCAGCTCATCCTGGGTTTTGACAATCCAGAAAGTGAAGTGATGAACCGCTACCGCTACAACTTTATGGGCGGCATGTTGCCATTCGGACTGGGCATCCTCTATGCCCGCTATGGCGAGAAGATTCTGATGACCTTCCATTCGCCTATCACCAACTTCTTTGGCTGCATCTTCTGCATCTCGCTGATTTACAGTCTGAGCGGCAGCATGATTGGCTGGACCTTCGTGCCGTTCTTCTTCTGTCTACTGAGCGTATTGGTAGCCGACCTTCTCCAGAACATCAGCTGGTTATCAGGTATTTATAAGGTATTAGAGTGGATGGGCAGCATATCAGCCGCTCTCTTCGTATGCCACCCTATCACCCGCAAGATATTCATCCCTATCAGCCGTCAGGGCGACATCTATGCCGGCCTGCTCCTCTACATCATATCGAGCATCTGCCTGGCTTGGCTCTTCACCCAACTGATGAAGAAGATTCCAAACCCGAAATATTAAAAGAAAATCATGAAGATTAAAGATATAGAACTGGCGAATATCAGCCGGTTTCGCGGCGAGTTGATGGGAGCAGCCATGCTGTTCATCATCCTCTTTCATGTGGCATTGCCTAGAGAAGATGCCTTTTTCGGGCTTCGGAGAATGGGCAATGTCGGTGTAGACATGTTCCTCTTTCTCAGCGGAATAGGTCTCTGGTTCTCGTGGATGAAGAATTCTTCTGCCAAACATTTCTTCATCCGCCGTTATCTGCGCATCTACCCTACCTGGCTCATCATAGCCTGCCTCTTCTATATCCCAACTTTCCAGGGCGGAAGCACCTGGAACTGGATCTATCTCTTTGGCGAGATAACCATCAACTGGGGCTTCTGGCTGCATGATGAGCTCAACTTCTGGTACATCCCGGCTACGATGATGCTCTATCTCTTTGCCCCAGCCTATATGGAACTCATCAGGCGCCATCCTATCTACCGCTGGCTGCCGGTGGTGATGATTATGTGGTGCATCCTGGTACAATATGTTACCCCGATACATCAGGCTGTAGGACATCTGGAGATTTTCTGGAGCCGCGTGCCTATCTTCTTCATCGGCATCAACATGGGTGAGATGGTCAGACAGAAACAGACGCTCGACGGCACTTCGATATGGATGATATGGCTCATGTTCCTGATGACGCTGCTGGCGAGCATCTTCCTGGAACAGGAGAAGCATGGCATGTTTCCGCTCTTCCTGGAACGCATGCTCTATATCCCGCTTACCATCACCAGCATCCTGCTGCTGAACCGCATCTTCCGCCGCACACCGAGCTGGTTTAACAAGGGGTTCATGTTTGTGGGAGCGCTGAGTCTGGAGTGTTATCTGCTCCATATCCACTTCGTGCTGAAATACATTGAACCATATCATTTAGGCTATTGGCCTACCTTCTTCATCTGTATAGGCATCACCCTGCCTGCAGCATGGATTCTGAGCAAGATAGCCGGATGGATTTCTAAAGAGTTAGCTAAGTTTATCAAGTAAAAAGGAGTTTATTTATTAAGAAAATTGGAGTTTTATGAACGAGAATAAATTGGAAGGCAGTAAAGGTTTTGCTGCGCTGCTGCGACTGGTTCGCCCGAAACAATGGATCAAGAATGGCTTTATCTTCTTACCGCTGTTCTTTGGCGGCGCCCTGTTGCATACAGATGCTCTGCTGGCGGGTCTGATTACTTTCTTCGCCTACAGTTTTGCCGCATCGAGCATCTATTGTTTCAACGATATCTATGATGTGGAGGCCGACCGCCGCCACCCGGTCAAGTGCCATCGTCCGATAGCATCGGGGGCGGTCAGCATCAAACAGGCATACGGACTGATGTTCCTGATGTTTGCCCTCTCTATGGGTATATGCAGCCTGCTCGGATCATGGGAGACGATGGGAATCATCATCTTCTATTGGCTTCTGAATCTCGGCTACTGCGCCAAATTCAAGCAATATGCCATCATCGATGTGTGTATCGTGGCTTTCGGTTTCGTACTCCGTCTGCTGGCAGGTGGTGTAGCTACGGGCATCGTACTCAGTAAGTGGATTGTGCTGATGACCTTCCTCATCACCCTCTTCATGAGTTTTGCCAAGCGCCGCGATGATGTGCTGCGCATGGAGAAGACAGGCGAGGCTCCCCGCAAGAATACCATCCGCTACAACCTCACCTTCATTAACCAGGCTATCACGATTACGGCTTCCGTAACCCTGGTATGTTACATCATGTATACGGTGAGTCCGGAGGTAATTGATAAATTCCATACTGATTATCTCTATCTTACGAGTGTCTTTGTGCTGGTTGGTTTGCTGAGATACATCCAGATAGCTGTGGTAGACCAGAAGAGTGGTGACCCTACGAAGATTATCCTGCGCGACCGTATCACCCAGTTTATCGTGCTCGCCTGGTTGCTCTCCTTCCTGATCCTTATTTATATCGTATAAGAAAATGAAGAAAAAATTATATTGTTTCGATTTCGACGGAACGCTGACAACAAGCGATACCCTGCTGGAATTCATCAGATATGCCAAGGGTACCGGCCGTTTTCTGATGGTTTTCCTGATGTACAGTCCGCTCCTGGTACTGATGAAGCTGCATCTCTTTCCCAACTGGAAAGCGAAGCAACTCATCTTTGCCCATCTTTTTGCCGGCATGCGTATCGAGAAGTTTGATGCGCTCTGTCGCGATTTTGCCGAAGAATACCAGCATCTGTTGCGCCCCAAAGGTGTTACGCTGGTACACGAAGCCCTGGTTGCAGGTGCTCAGGTTTTCATCGTGAGTGCCAGCATCGACAATTGGGTCCGCCCGTTCTTTAAAGTTCGCGGCCTGGATGGAGTCAGGGTTTTAGGCACCCAGATAGAAGTGATTGACGGCAGACTTACCGGCAAGTTCAAGAGCAACAACTGTTATGGCGAGGAAAAGGTTCATCGCATCTGCGAGGCGCTGACCACCACTACCGCCAATGCCTACGGTACCCCCTCGTTGTCTTTCGACCGCTCCCAATACGATATTGAGGCATTTGGCGACAGCCGAGGCGACAAGGAGATGCTCGCCTTCGCCAACAAAGGACATTACAAGCCCTTCAGAATTTAGAAACGAGCCTGTATCTTGCCAACTACCCATGTACGGCGAAACGCCGTATCAAGTATACGCGAGCCCGCTAGGCGTTAGGGAGATACGCCTAGCGGGCTTGCGTTTCTAATAGAACGCCTAACGGACTCGCGTATCTAATAGAATACCATCATTTTTTTAGTTTAAAATCTGTTTTATCCCTCACATCCATCACGCTTTCTGTTTTTCAAAACTTTAACTATTTGATAATGAGACTGTTGTTTCTTTTACTTAGCGTGATAGATTGACAAAAAGTTTACAATATCCATCACGCTATCCATCACGATTTGGGGTTATCTATCACGTTTTTCTGCTAATCATTAGTAAGCGGCTCCGCGTTTATACCTTGCATAATTCAAAAAAAAGCAGTAACAGCAGATTAAACAAATGCTGCTACTGCTTTTTCCATCGGTCAGGAAGTAAGTCTCTATATTTCTCCAG
>NZ_JAHOEA010000035.1 GCF_019127135.1 Segatella copri
CTAGCGTTCATCCTGAGCCAGGATCAAACTCTCCATTGTAAAATATCATTTTTACTTCTTGCCTCATTACTGAAGCAATCGGTGTTTGTTGTCTGTACTTAGGACGAATATCCTTTTCGTTTATTGAAGCTTAGTAAACCTGACTTGTCAATTGCTTGACGGTTCGTTTCTTTTACCCAGTCAACTTTCTTATTTCTAAGAAGTTAACCGCTTCTTGTACTACTTGTCTGTTTATGTAAAATCTTTCAAAGAACTCTTTCTTTATTGCTAAGAGAAAGTGCATTTCTCAAAAGCGAGTGCAAAAGTACTAACTATTTTCGAAACAGCCAAATATTTCTCGAAAAAAGTTGCTTTTTTAGCTGATTTTTAACATCTATAAAGACTTTAAGATACTTCAAGCATATAAACTCATTATTATATACATGCCCACCCAAGCCTGCGTGTGCGGGCGCACACCTACAAGCGCATTAATAATATTGTACTCATATCCCAAGAGCGAAAAAGCCAGGATTCAACCAATAAGTATTATGCGGAGAGTATATCTATCAAAGAAGAATATTACCATACGAAGAAGAATATTATCGAAGAAAAGGGAGAAACTCTAAAAAACATTTTGCCAATTAAAAAAAATATAGTACCTTTGCACAGGTTTTAACGGATAACAAGATTAATTACATATATTTTAAAACTTTCAAATGAAGGCATTAGCAATTAAGTCGAGTTTGTTTTCCTGTTTGAAGACATACAACAAGAAAACATTCATGTCTGACCTCATGGCAGGTATCATCGTTGGTATCGTAGCCCTGCCTCTGGCCATCGCATTCGGTATCGCTTCTGGCGTGACCCCTGAAAAGGGTATCATCACCGCCATTGTAGCAGGTCTCATCATCTCCATCTTCGGTGGAAGCAAAGTGCAGATTGGTGGTCCTACGGGAGCATTCATCGTTATCATCTATGGCATTATCCAGAAATATGGCATGGAAGGTTTGACGATAGCGACACTGATGGCTGGTCTGTTCCTGGTTCTCTTCGGACTTCTCCGTCTCGGAACCATCATCAAGTACATCCCTTACCCTATCGTTGTGGGATTTACCAGTGGTATCGCCGTAACCATCTTCACCACTCAAATCAAGGATCTCTTTGGATTGACATTGACTTCGAACCCATCTGATTTTCTGGAGAAATGGGGCGTCTACTTCCAAAGCTTTGACACCATAGACCCTTGGTGTGCTCTTATCGGAGTAGTAAGCGTAGTGGTTATCGCCATCACCCCAAAGTTCAGCAAGAAGATTCCGGGCTCTCTTATTGCCATCATCCTGATGACCGTTGTAGCCTTACTGCTCAAGCAGTTTGCCGGTGTAGAGAGTATCGAGACCATCGGCGACCGCTTTTCTATCAGCAATGAACTGCCTGCTGCTCAGGTACCAGTCATGAATTGGGAGACCATCAAGAGTCTTGTATCACCAGCTATTACCATCGCCATACTGGGAGCCATTGAGAGTTTGCTTTCAGCAACTGTTGCCGATGGTGTAATCAGCGACCATCACGACAGTAACACCGAGTTGGTAGCTCAGGGCTTGGCCAATATCGCCTCTCCCCTCTTTGGCGGTATTCCTGCAACAGGTGCCATTGCCCGCACAATGACCAATATCAATAATGGCGGTAAGACTCCTATTGCAGGTATCATCCACGCCATAGTTCTGCTGCTCATCTTCCTCTTCCTGATGCCTCTTGCCCAGTACATTCCTATGGCATGTCTTGCCGGTGTATTGGTAGTAGTATCTTACGGAATGAGCGGATGGAGAAGTTTCCTGGCATTGATGAAGAATCCGAAGAGCGATGTAACCGTACTTCTGATTACCTTCTTCCTCACCATCATCTTCGATTTGACTGTAGCCATCGAGGTGGGTCTGATTATCGCCTGTCTGCTCTTCATGAAGCGAATGAGCGAAACCACCGACGTGACAGCTATTACCGATGATGAGATTGACTTGAATAAGGAGTTTGACTTCCTCTCTACCAACCTGGAGCACTATACGATTCCGAAGGGCGTAGAGGTATACGAGATCAATGGTCCTTTCTTCTTCGGAGCCGGTAACAAGTTTGAGGAAGTGATGGCAGCTTTCGGTGATCGCCCTTTAGTACGCGTCATCCGTATGCGCAAGGTTCCATTTGTTGATTCAACCGGTATCCACAACCTCACCAACCTCTGCGAGATGAGCCAGAAGGAGGACATTCAGGTTGTACTCTCCGGTGTTTGCGAGAAGGTAAACGCTCAGTTGGAAAAGGCTGGTTTCTACAATATTCTTGGCAAGGATAATATCACAGATCACATCAGCAAGGCTCTAAAACGTGCTGAAGAGATTATTGAGAAGAAAACTGTTAATAGTTAATAGTTTACAGACTGTAGACCATCAAATAAAAAAGATGCATTGCTGAATATACCAGCAATGCATCTTTTTTTATTGTCATCAAGTAACCGTTAACTATAAACTGTTAACTATCAACTATTATAAAACTGTTAACTATAAACTGTTAACTATCAACTATTACAGAACCTTTCCCAGAAACTCCTGTAATCTTGGCGATTTTGGATGGTTGAATATTTGCTCAGGAGTTCCGTCTTCCGTGATATAGCCGTCACTGAAGAAAAGTACACGGTTTGCCACTTCTCTGGCAAATCCCATCTCGTGGGTCACCACCACCATGGTCATTCCTTCGGCAGCAACATCCTTCATCAGCTGCAGCACCTCGCCCACCATCTCCGGGTCGAGAGCCGAAGTCGGCTCATCGAAGAGGAGTACCTCTGGATTCATCGCCAAGGCACGGGCGATAGCTACGCGCTGCTTCTGTCCGCCCGAAAGACTGTCGGGATAACTGTCTGCCTTGTCCAGCAATCCGATGCGGGTCAGGAGTTCCGTTGCCTTCTCATCAGCCTCTTCCCTTGTCATCTTACCCAGTTCTACCGGAGCCAGCATGATGTTGCGGCGTATGGTCATATTAGGGAAGAGATTGAACTGCTGGAATACCATACCCACCCTCTGGCGCATCTTGTTGATGTCAACATCCCAGGAAGTAATATCCATACCGTCGATATAGATTTTTCCCTCGGTAGGTTCTTCCAGAAGGTTGATGGAACGCAGAAAAGTACTCTTTCCACAACCCGACGGACCGATGATGGCGACCACCTCACCCTGTCTGACTGAGGTGGTAATGCCTTTCAGCACCTCGTTGTCGCCGAAGCGTTTACGAAGTCCTTCTATCTTGATTATTTCGTTCATTTTATCCATTGTTTTAAAGCTTTTGCCCTTTCAGAATTCCTCATTTCCTTTCGCTCTTTCTCAGCCTCTTCTCCAGCCTTCTCACGCCTGCGTTCAGTCCGAGGACAAGAACGAGATAGAGGCAGGCAACTACGCCCAGCGGCATCATCGCTTCGTAGGTAATGCTTCGGATGATGTCGGAACCCTTGGTCAAATCTACCAGTCCGATATAACCGCTGATAGAGGTTTCCTTGAGCAGGGTGATAAGCTCGTTACCCATAGCCGGAAGCACATTCTTGAAGGCTTGCGGAAGGATGATGAGGCGCATCGTCTTGCCATACGAAAGGCCGAGACTTCTGCCCGCCTCCATCTGACCATTATCCACCGACATGATGCCCGACCGGATTACCTCGGCAATATAGGCAGCCGAGTTCAAGCCGAAGGCGATGACAGCCACCAATATCTTATTGACATCCGCAGATGCAAACACCACGTAATAGATGATGAGCAACTGCACCATGGTTGGCGTGCCTCGCATGATGGTAAGGTACAGCTGGCAGAGCATGTTCGGAATCTTCCAGTCGCCCTTACGTTCATGACGTGCTCTGACAATGGCTATCAGCGTTCCGAGTATCACGGAAAGGATGATGGCGAAGAAGGTGATGATGAGCGTATTGCCCAAACCCTGCAACAGATACTGGTAGCGGTTGTCATCTATGAAGCAGGATTTAAACTTATCTATCACTCCCGGCTGATTAGCAGTTGCTTTCACATCGCCGGAATTCACCATGATTACCTGTCGCACATCGGCATAGAAATCCGTAAATCCGATATTCTTCTCCCGTTCAGGAGTAACCGTGATGCCGGCAATACCAGCATCCGCCTTACCAGCCTGTACAGAGGTGATGATGGCATCAAACTCCATATCGAGAATCTCTACATCCACGCCCAGTACATCGCCAATGGCATTTGCCACATCCACGTCGATGCCCACAATCTTGCCATTCTGGTAATATTCGAAAGGCTCGAAGGTAGCGTTGGTGGCAAAGCGGAGACTCGTCTTCAAGCCGAGTTTCTGCAGCGCTTCCGGTCCCACCTTCTTCACGTCAGAAGTCTTTGGCGTATAAGCCACGGCTATGCCCCGTTCCAGATGGCGGTTGACGATGGAATCGATAACGCCATTCTCTTTCAGGATACGGATGGCATGATTGATGGACTGCTGCAACTCTGCATGATCCTTAGCCACGCAGATGGCGAAAGAAGACGCATCGAAGGTTTCGGGCAGGATACGGAGCGATGGGTTCACCCGTTGGAATGCCTTGGCTGGCGCCTCATCGGTCACCATGCAGTCTATCTTACCCTGAAGGAGTGCCTGGATGGCATCGGCTCCCTTGTTGTACCGTTCTACCTTGGTACCACCACCTTCCTTTTCCAGCTCCGTAGCAAGTCCGTCGCTAGTAGTACCGAGCTGCACACCAATCACAGCTCCCTTCAGATCAGCCTTGCTCTTGATGAGCCTGTCAGCATCTGACGCCCCCGAGCCACACGCCACGAAGAGCACACTCAGAAGTAAAGCCAAGAAACCAAGCTTAAACTTTCCCGTTTTCCTGTATTTCATCATTCCTGGCATCCGTTTATTGTTGTTTTAAATACTCAGCACACATCTCTGCACATCTTTCTCCGTCCACACCAGCCGATACGATTCCACCTGCATAGCCAGCACCTTCACCGCATGGGAAGAGTCCCTGGATGCGGACATGCTGCAGGGTTTCGCGGTCACGGACGATGCGGACAGGCGACGAAGTTCTCGTCTCCATCGCTATCAGCGTAGCCTCGTTGGTCAAGAACCCATGGGCATTCTTGCCGAAGGTCTTGAAGCCTTCCTGCAGACGTTTGCTCACGAAAGACGGCATCCAGAAATGCAACGGACTCGAAATCAAGCCTGGAGCATAGCTGCTCTTTGGCAGATCATAACTCAAGCGATTGTTCACGAAGTCTGCCATGCGCTGTGCCGGTGCAGTCTGCTTCATGTTGCCCTGCTGCCAGCATTGCTTTTCCACAATTTCCTGGAAGTACATCATTTGGAGTGAAGAGTGAGGAGTTAAGAGTGAAGAATTCTCCTGTGCCTTCATTTCCTGCTGTTCGATGACAGCCTGATGCTCCTTCACAAACTGCGCCACATCCTCGGGATGGGTTTCCACCACCATGCCCGAATTGCTCCAGGCAGTACCGCGGTTGCTCGGACTCATACCGTTCACCACTAACTGTTCCGGTCCGGTGGCTGCCGGAATCACAAAACCGCCCGGACACATACAGAAGCTATAGACACCTCTGCCATCTACCTGAGTAACGAAGCTATATTCGGCAGCAGGCAGATATTTTCCTCTACCACTCTTATTGTGATACTGAATCTGGTCGATGAGTTGGGAAGGATGTTCCAGACGCACACCTACGGCGATGCCTTTTGCCTCGATATCTATCTTTGCCGAAGCGAGATAGCGGTATACATCGCGGGCACTATGACCTGTTGCCAGGATAACCGGTCCGCGATAAGTTTCCTCAGCACCCGTAGCCAGATTCACGGCTTCTACGCCTATCACCCTATCGCCAGCTGCAGCATCAGGAGCCGTCAGCTTACCTTCACTCTCAAGGATCAGACGAATCATCTTGGTCTGGAAATGCACTTCGCCGCCACACTTGATGATGGTGTTGCGCATGTTTTCAATGACGCGTGGCAACTTGTCGGTACCGATATGCGGATGGGCATCTGCCAGGATATTGGTATTGGCACCATGCTGGCAGAATACGTTCAGAATCTTGTCTACACTTCCCCTTTTCTTGCTTCGGGTATAGAGTTTGCCGTCACTATAAGCACCGGCTCCACCTTCACCGAAACAGTAGTTGCTCTCCCCATCTACCTTCTGAGTCTTGGTAATGTTAGAGAGGTCCTTCTTGCGTTCGCGCACATCCTTGCCTCGCTCCAGCACGATAGGACGGTAACCCAGTTCTATCAGGCGCAGGGAAGCAAAGAGACCGCCAGGTCCCTCACCCACAACGATAACACGAGGTCTGCTGCTCACATCCGGATATTCGGTATGGACATACTGGTCGTCCTGCGGAAATTCGTTGATATAAGCACGCACCTTCAGATTGACGAAGATGGTGCGCTGACGGGCATCGATGCTTCTCTTCAAAACCCTCACCTGGTTGAGCGTTCTTACATCCAATCCCTTTTCTTTGGCGAGATAACGCTTGATGCCTTCCTCGCTTGCTGCCTGTTCGGGCAGAATTCTTATCTGATACTCTTGAATCATTATACTTTATACTTTGAGCTTTGAACTTTGAGCTTTGAACTTTATGATTAGTTTTATAAAAGTGACGAGTGACAAGTGACCGATTCCATATTACGGATTTCGCATTACATTCACAATTCACTTTTCACTTTCACTTTTTCATGCTTCCATTGTAGCCAGCACTTCGAACGTATCCAGCTGATACATGGTGAACTTACCATCTTCCAATGTTGCAAAGGTTGGCGGATTGCCACCCTTCGGGAAGGTGATGCTGCCGGTATTTACGATGGCCTGCCCCTTCTCGTTATGAGAGAGTTCCCAGAGATGGGAGTGCCCATAGATCATAGCCTCGTAAGGACCCTTCGGCATGTTTTCCTTATTGTATACATGTCCATGGGTCAGAAGATAGCGCTTTCCTCCGTCTACCAGCAAGGCATAGGTCTCCATGATAGGGAAATCGAGGAGCATCTGGTCTACTTCCGCATCGCAGTTGCCACGCACGGCGATAATCTTATCTGCCAGCGCATTCAGTCTTTCTACGATACCCTTAGGATCGATTCCTTCCGGAATGCGGTTGCGGGGACCATAATTGATGATATCCCCCATGATGCACATCATGTCACAATGTTCAGCCTCGAAAAAATCGAGGACCTTTTCCAGGGCTGGCAAACAGCCGTGGATATCTGAGAATAAAAGATATTTCATTCGTTCCTTCTTATGTTTGTTATGCTTATGTCTTTTATGCATTGAATTGCAAGCGCAAAATTAAGCAAATAATCCGAAACACCCAAACATTTCAACGTTTTTTATATATATAATAAGGTATAAGGAAGAGGAAGAGCCTGTAATTATCTACAGAAATAGCTTTTTTATCTACAATATGCTACTTTTTTGTTAAAATCCTTGGCAGTTTGACATATTATTCGTACTTTTGCCCTCAAGTTCTGCTTCGGCCCCGGTCGTTTCGGGGGAGGCATTACATTACCAACGTAAAATTCAAGAACATATGAAAGTATTAAAATTCGGCGGAACATCGGTTGGTTCCGTAAAAAGCATCCTCAGCTTGAAACGTATCGTTGAAAACGAGGCAAAGAAACAGAGTGTAGTGGTTGTCGTGAGCGCGCTTGGCGGTATCACGGACAAACTCTTGCAAACCTCTCAACTTGCCCTCAAGGGTGATGAACTGTGGAAAGAAGAATTCGAAGCCATGGTTGATCGCCACCACAAGATGATAGATACCATCATCACCGACCCAACAGACAGAGAAAACTTATTCAAATCGGTTGATGCCCTCTTCGAGCAGTTGAAGAGCATCTATTTTGGTGTGTACCTCATCCACGACCTCAGTGAGAAGACGCAGGATGCCATCGTGAGTTATGGTGAAAGACTCAGTTCCAAGATTGTTGCCACTTTGATTCGTGGAGCCAAATGGTTCGACTCCCGCAACTTCATCAAGACTGAGCGCAAGAACGGCAAAGGCAAGCATGTACTCGACAGCGAGCTGACCAACAAACTGGTAAAAGAAGCCTTTGCAGAAATTCCACGCATATCTCTCGTTCCGGGTTTTATCAGCCGTGACAAGAACACAGACCGCACCACCAACCTTGGCCGTGGCGGTAGCGACTACACAGCAGCCATCATAGCAGCTGCCCTCGATGCAGAAGTGCTCGAAATCTGGACTGATGTAGACGGTTTCATGACCGCCGACCCACGTGTCATCAAATCAGCTTATACCATCAACGAACTGAGTTACGTTGAGGCGATGGAGCTTTGCAACTTTGGTGCAAAGGTCATCTACCCTCCAACCATCTACCCGGTTTGTGTCAAGAATATTCCTATCAAGGTTAAGAACACCTTCAACCCAGATGCTCCGGGCACCATCATCAAGAACAAGATAGATGGCGACCAGAAGCCTATCAAGGGTATCTCTTCTATCAACGGTACAGCGCTCATCACCGTAACCGGTCTTTCCATGGTCGGCGTGATTGGTGTAAACCGCCGTATCTTCACCGCTCTTGCCAACGAGGGCATCTCTGTGTTCATGGTGTCACAGGCATCATCAGAGAACTCTACCTCTATCGGTGTGCGCGAGCAGGATGTAGAAGAGGCTGTAAGGGTATTGAACAATGAGTTCCACAATGAGATTGCCGATGGTGCCATGTTCCCAATGCACGCAGAGAAGGGCTTGGCTACTATCGCCATCGTGGGTGAAAACATGAAGCATGCAGCCGGTATCGCCGGTAAGCTCTTCGGAACCCTCGGTCGTAGCGGTATTTCCGTCATCGCCTGTGCACAGGGTGCTTCAGAGACCAACATCTCGTTCGTAGTGAAGAGCGATTATCTGAGAAAGTCACTCAACGTGCTCCACGACAATTTCTTCCTTTCAGAATACAAGGTTCTGAACCTCTTCATCTGCGGTGTGGGTACCGTGGGCGGAAAGCTCATCGAGCAGATCAAGAACCAGTATGCCGACCTCATGGAGCGCAGCAAACTGAAGCTCAACGTGGTGGGTATCGCTTCTTCCAAGAACGCCATCTTCAACCGCGATGGTATTGATCTCGAGAACTACAGCGAGGAACTGAAGTCTTCAGACCCAAGCACTCCAGAGGTTCTGCGCGATACCATCCTGGCGATGAACATCTTCAACAGCGTGTTTGTAGACTGTACAGCCAGCAAAGATGTAGCCGCTCTCTACCAGAGTCTGCTGGAGCACAACGTAAGCATTATCGCAGCCAACAAGATTGCTGCATCAAGCGAATATGAGAACTACGAGAAACTGAAGAAAACAGCCATCCAGCGTGGCGTAGTATTCCGTTTCGAGACCAACGTAGGTGCCGGCCTTCCTATCATCGGAACCATCAACGACCTCCGCAACTCAGGCGACAAAATCCTTAAGATTGAAGCAGTTCTCTCGGGTACGCTCAACTTTATCTTTAACGCCATCTCCAGTGTCGTTCCATTCTCTGAGACCGTGAGACTGGCTAAGGAGAAGGGCTACAGCGAGCCTGATCCACGTATCGACCTGAGCGGTATGGACGTGATTCGCAAGCTGGTGATTCTCTCCCGCGAGGCAGGTTACCGCGTAGAGCAGGAAGATGTAGAGAAGAACCTCTTCGTGCCAGACAAATACTTCAAGGGTTCGCTCGACAACTTCTGGAAGAAACTTCCTGAACTCGATGCCGATTTCGAGGCTAAGCGCAAGGCGCTCGATATAGAGCACAAACGCTGGCGCTTTGTTGCTACCCTGGATGGCGGCAAGACTAGCGTAGGTTTGCAGGCTGTGGGTCCTGAGCATCCTTTCTACAATCTGGAAGGTTCCAACAACATCGTGCTGCTCACCACCGAGCGTTATAAAGAATACCCTATGATGATTCAGGGCTATGGTGCCGGAGCCAGCGTAACTGCTGCCGGTGTATTCGCCAACATCATGAGTATCGCTAACATTTAACACTTAACAAGAGATGAAACATATTATCATTCTTGGCGACGGAATGGCAGACCACCCGGTAGAAAGACTGGGTGGAAAGACACTCCTGCAATACGCCAACAAACCCTATATGGATATGCTTGCCAAGAAGGGCAAGACAGGAAGACTCGTTACCGTGCCAGATGGATTCCATCCGGGTTCTGAGGTAGCTAACAGCTCTATCATGGGCTACGACCAGAACGAGGTTTACGAGGGACGCGGACCGCTGGAGGCTGCCAGCATAGGCTATGAGATGAGTCCTAACGACTTTGCCCTGCGCTGCAACATCATCAACGTGAACGATGGCATCATCGTGACACATAATGGCGGTAACTTGGAGACAGAAGACGCCGACGTGCTCATCAAGTACCTCAACGAGAAACTTGCCAGCCAGTATCCAGGCATCGTGAAGTTTATCACCGGCATCCAGTATCGCCACCTTCTGATTATCAAGGGCGGGAACAAGTATGTTGATTGCGCTCCTCCTCACGATCATCCTAACGAAGAGTGGAAACCGCTGCTGGTGAAGCCGATGGAAGGTGTTGACGAGGCTCTTCTTGCCGGCAACAGCGACAAGACTCCTGCCGAGGATGTGGCTGAAAACGGCGGTATCCTGAGCGATGAGTATCGCATGAGTGCCCAGCAGACAGCCGACCTTCTGAACGAACTGATTCTGAAGAGTCAGGAGATTCTGGAGAACCATCCTTTCAATGTAGCGCGCAAGGAGCGTGGAGAGCGCATGGCAAACATCATCTGGCCTTGGGGCGGCGGTTACCGTCCGCACATGCTCACCCTCTCCCAGATGTATCCGCAGATCAAGAAGGGTTCCGTGATTTCTGCCGTAGACCTGATTCGAGGCATCGGCCATTACGCCGGTCTGCGCAACATCATCGTTGAGGGCGCTACAGGTCTTGCCAATACCAACTACGAGGGCAAGGCTGCAGCAGCTATCCAGGCATTGAAGGATGGCGACGACTTCGTATATGTTCACGTAGAGGCAAGCGATGAGGCAGGTCATGATGGCGATCTGGAACTGAAGCTGAAGACCATCGAGAACCTCGACCAGCGACTCATCAAGCCTATCTTCGATGAGGTAAGCACCTGGGACGAGCCGGTATGCATCGCAGTTCTCCCAGACCATCCTACTCCGGTAGAGATCCGTACCCACGTAAAGGAGCCTGTACCTTTCATCATCTATTACCCTGGCATTGAGCCGGATAGCGTAGAGAAGTATGATGAGGTAAGCTGCGTGAGTGGCGGTTACGGCATGCTGCAGCTGCAAGAATTCATGAATGCCTTCATGGCGATCAATTAAAACCAACGGCTTCATGATAGCCCCCAAAGCTAATCATAAAGTTCAATGTTCAAATCTCAAAGTTCAAAGTAAAAAATGAAATATTATTCAACAAATAAGAAAGCACCCATCGCCGACCTTCACAAGGCGGTAGTTAAAGGTCTGGCAGAAGACCGTGGCCTCTATATGCCAGAAATCATCAAGAAGTTGCCACAGGATTTCTTCGACAACATCGAGAAACTGAGTTTCCAGGAGATTGCCTACAAGGTAGCAGATGCCTTCTTTGGCGAGGACGTTGATGCCGAGTCATTGAAGAAGATTGTATACGATACCCTGGCATTCGACTGCCCTGTAGTCGAGGTAGAGCCAAACATTTACTCTCTCGAACTGTTCCATGGTCCTACCCTCGCCTTCAAGGATGTGGGTGCGCGCTTCATGGCCCGTCTCCTGCAGTACTTCGTACGTCAGGAAGGCAAGGAAGAGGTAAATGTGCTCGTTGCTACATCGGGCGATACCGGTTCGGCTGTTGCCAACGGTTTCCTCGGCGTTGACGGAATCCATGTCTACGTGCTCTATCCTAAGGGCAAGGTGAGCAAGATTCAGGAGAGCCAGTTCACTACCCTCGGCCAGAACATCACAGCCCTCGAGGTAGACGGCGTGTTCGATGACTGCCAGGCGCTGGTAAAGTCAGCGTTCATGGATGAGGAGCTCAACAAGCACATGAAGCTTACCTCAGCCAACTCTATCAACGTGGCCCGCTTCCTGCCTCAGGCATTCTATTATTTCAATGCCTATGCCCGCATGAAGGAGAAGGGTCTCGCCGACAAGCTGGTTATCTGCGTGCCTAGCGGCAACTTCGGCAACATCACAGCCGGTCTCTTCGGTCATGAGATGGGATTGCCTATCCACCGCTTCATCGCAGCCAACAACGCCAACGACATCTTCTACGAATATCTGCAGACAGGCAAGTACAATCCACAGCCTAGCAAGCAGACCATCGCCAATGCCATGGACGTAGGCGACCCATCAAACTTTGCCCGCATCTACGACCTCTACAAGGGCGATCATGATGCCATCGCTGCCTACATCGGCGGTGCTACATACAAGGACGAGCAGATTGCTGAAACCATGAAGCAATGCTACAGCGAAACCAAGTATGTACTTGACCCTCACGGAGCTTGCGGCTACCGCGCCCTGAAGGAGCAGTTGAAACCAGGCGAGGTTGGTGTATTCCTCGAGACTGCTCATCCAGCCAAGTTCAAGGAGAAGGTAGACAGCATCCTTGACAGCGACATTGAGATTCCTGCACGCCTCGCAGAATTCATGAAGGGTGAGAAGAAGAGCATCCAGATGACCAAGGACTTCGCATCATTCAAGAACTACTTGATGAACGAATAAACCATACATACGGAAAAGCCTTTCTCTTTTTCAGGGGGGAAGGCTTTTCTTGTTAAGATAACTCAGGCTCAGATTTGCCAGGGACAAACTGGTCTTGATTTTTACAACAACAGAAAACGGGAAAAATTTATGAAGATTGTTATTTTAGACGGCTATGCCGCAAACCCGGGAGATTTGGATTATCATCTTCTGGAGAAACTGGGCGAGGTGGTAGTTTATCCTCGCACATCAGATGCAGAGAAAGTGGAACGTGCCAAGGATGCCGACATCATCCTTCTGAACAAGGTGCAGATGGATGCAGAGACGTTGGCGCAGCTTCCTAAACTGAAATACATCGGTATACAGGCTACAGGTTTCAACGTGGTAGACATCGAGGCTGCCAGGAAACAGGGCATCACCGTAACCAATATTCCTGCCTACAGCACGGATAGCGTGGCGCAGATGACCTTCGCCCTCATCCTTGCCGTAACCAACCGTGTAGAGCATTACACCCAGGAGAACCGCAACGAACGCTGGGCTTACAACAAGGATTTCTGTTATTGGGATACCCCACTGATGGAGCTTGCCGGCAAGACCTTCGGTATCATGGGACTGGGCAATATCGGCATGAAGGTTGCCAACATCGCCCGCCAGTTTGGCATGAACATCTGTGCCTGCACCAGCAAGAATTCGAGCAATCTGCCTGAATGGATCCAGAAGGTGAGCAAGGAGGGTTTGCTTGCCACGAGCGATATTCTCTCGCTCCATTGTCCGCTCTCTGATGACACCTATCATTTCATCAACAAGGAGAGTCTGGAGAAGATGAAGGATACCGCCATCCTGGTAAATACGGGTCGCGGTCCGCTGGTAGATGAGGAAGCCGTAGCCGCCGCGCTTCACGAAGGCAGTCTGGGTGCCTACTGTGCCGATGTGATGGCTCAGGAGCCACCATCAAAGGAGAATCCGCTCTTTGGAGAGCCTAATGCTTACCTCACCCCTCATATTGCCTGGGCCACCTACGAGGCTCGCGAGCGCCTGAACAAGCAGGTAGCCGCCAACGTAAAGGCATTTCTCGAGGGCAATCCGATTAATGTCGTGAATAAGTAACAGAACTTCCGCAAGTAAGCTCCACACGCCCTGAAAGGGCAGAAGCTCCTAGCCCAGGGCAACGCCCTGGGTAATCATGGACGCAAACAAGTCGCCCTGTAAGGGCAAAAGCTTTACAAATCATCTGGTATTTTAAAGCTTTTGCCCTTACAGGGCGTTTTTTATAACTAACACATACCCAGGGCGTTGCCCTGGGCTAGGAGCTTCTGCCCTTTCAGGGCGTGCGGGGCAAAACTTGCAAAAGTTCAGTAAGGTAGCCCCCTATCTTCTCTTCACCAAAACATAGATGATGACGGGGGCACCGAACAGCGGGGTGACGGCATTCAGGGGGATGATGCCTCCATCCGACGGAAGGGTGCAGAAGAGATTGCAGAGAAGGGCAATGGATGCACCCATCAGCATCGCAACGGGCAACAGTCGGCGATGATTCTCCGTGCCGATGATGAGGCGGGCGATATGCGGCGTTGCCAGACCGATGAAGGCGATGGGACCGCAGAAGGCGGTAACCACTGCCGTAAGAAGACCGGTGATGATGAGCAGAACGATGCGCAGGCGCCTGATGTTGAAACCCAGATTCTCGGCATACTGTTCGCCTAACAGCATGGCGTTCAGCGGTTTTACAAGGAGCAGAGACGCAGCCAGGGCAATGAGGGCCAACGGGATGAAGAACATCATCTGCTGGCTCGAAACATTGCCAAAGCTGCCCATGCCCCAAACCATATACGATTTCACGCCCTCTGCCGTACTGAAGAAATTGAGCAATGAGATGGCGCTGCTTGCCAGATAACCCACCATCAGTCCGATGATGAGCAGTACCGTATGGCTGCGCACAATGGCAGAAAAGAAGGTGATGATACCCATCACCACCATAGCCCCTATAAAGGCTGCGATGAGGACAGCCAGGAAACCGCCGATGGCATAGTTGCCGGCATCGCCCAGAAAACCTACCCCTAAATCATCCAGGGCAATATTGCCGCCAAAGGCAAGCATCACGATGGCTACCGCCAGTCCGGCTCCGCTGCTTATTCCGAATACGTCAGGACCCGCCAGAGGATTGCGGAAGGCTGTCTGCAGGAGCAAGCCGCTCGTGGCGAGGGCTGCGCCCGAAAGCAAGGCGGTAATGGCCGCCGGCAGTCGCGATTCCAACAGAATATAGCGGTAGGTTTCGTCTGTCTGAGAACCCGAAATAATCGCCCCCACGTCCTGCCACGGGATGTTTACACTCCCCCATGCCAGGTTGGCGAAAAACAGTATGATAATGGCGATTGCCCCTAAAACGATGGTTTTCATTCACTAAAACTATTTCTTGTAAAATCTCTGATTAAATCCCTATTTCTTATAGAATCTCAATTTGCCGAACCGCTCGCCATGAGCCAGGATGATGAACTCTCTGAGCAGCAGTTCGGGATGGAAACTCGTAAGTTCGAAATAAGGTACCGTAGAGGTATCCACCTGATAGATATTACCCCGGTTGAAGGCAGCAAGAGCCTTGTAGCCGTCATATTCCTGAAGCAGTTGAGCCTGCGACAGAGGAGCACCACCGAAATACTTGAATGCCCATACATCCACCTGCTTTCCCTTCGCCAAGATTTGCTCCGGACTCATCGCCAGACTTCCGCTGTGCTGATCGTCCTCGAAGATATAACGGGCGTTGGCATCCTTCAGCAGAATACCGATAGTACTCTGACCACCAGGCACATACCATACATTGCCCGTTTTTCTTTCGGTCAGGATGGAGAGACCCTTCCGATACCCGGCTGCCTGCGCCTTAAGCGAAAGATATTCCTTTTCTATCTTCGCAAAGAGCGAATCTGCCTTTGGTTCGCAAGAGCCCGATATTCCGTTACTTTTTCCCTCTTCATTTCCAAAGAGCATGCCGTAGAATTTCATCCATTCCGCCCTGCCCAGTGGCGAAGACTCCATATAGTCGGCAGCTTCGATGATGGGGATATGCAGCTTGTCGAGCTTGCCATATCCACCGCTGTTTTCGAAAGGCGAAAGAAGGATAGCTTCGGGGTTCAGGGCGATGATGCGCTCGATGTCGGGTGCCATGCTCGAACCGCAATCCACAATAGGATTCTGAGCAGAAGTATTCCCGGAAAGAGCAGCCCTCTTCTTAACATCCGGAATATTGATGTAATTAAGGTCGCAGACGCCACGGATGGCCTGCGGACAACCCAGTTCGTACATCAGCTGACAATGGGGAGCGATGAAAACGGCACTCCTCTCCACCGGCGTGCGCACGGTATCAGTAGTGCATCTCGCCCCCGTGCTGCGCCTTTTGGCAAGCATCGCCACCGTCTTATCCCCCTCCTCTCCCTTCGGAATAAGAATATAACGATGCAGCATCGTTCCCGCCTTCCAGGGGTTGGCAACGAGAGCCTCAGCATACTGATAATCAATGCCTTCTGCAGCATTGGAAGACTCTTCCCCATCGCCATGTTTCACGATGGTGAGCAACTTGGCGTACTTCATCTCCAGGGTATCGCCAGCCTCCGCATCAGCAGCAGCCGTCTTTCCTCCCTGGCATGCCGCCATCAGCAGGGCCACCGTTGCCCCACACAAAAGAATATACTGTTTCTTCATAATCTTACAAAATATGTGTGCAAAGATACGAAGAAATCTTCATTTTCCGTTTGTTTTCTCGAATATTCTTTGTACTTTTGCCCTCAAATTTAACTAACGCTACAATTTAATAAGTCAAAATGAAGAAAATTATCTGGGGCATAGCCCTTTTATTCTGTACATCGCTGACTGCAAATGCGCAGAACGGCTGTAAGAATTCTGCACAGAAAAGCTGCTGTAAGAGAGGTTATTACACACAGTATTACGGCGATAAGCCCGAACTCATAAAAGAGGCAAAGGCTTGGGCAGAGAGCGGCATCTGGCGCAATGGTTTCGACAAGGCGAAGCCACATTCCAGCGTAAACCTCGTAGATTTCTATCTGCAGTATCAGAAGAATCCGCAGCAATGGCAGGCGCTCTTCGATTATCTTGCCAAGACCGATCTGCTGAGCATTCCGAAGGGAAAGCACAAGATTCCGGGTTCCGACCTCGTGGTAAGTGTAGAGGACAGCAGGAACGAGCCGCTGGAAAAGCGCCGCAGCGAGAGTCATAACAAGCACATCGATTTTCAGTTTGTAGTGAAGGGCACAGAGCGTTTTGGCGTCATCGACCATTACACCAGCACCCCCAACTGCAAGTATCGTCCCGACGTGATACATTATGATTACGCCCCTCAGAAGGCCCGTTTCTATGACAGCAATCCTGGCGAATTCTTCATCTTCTTCCCGAGGGATTGGCACATCGCCAAGGTGGCAACAGATGGTGAAGACCAGACCATCCGCGTTATCGTGATCAAGGTAGATTATAAGGACTAAGAATAATTGAAAACAATATGATAGTTTAACTTCCCCAAGTTTGCCCCACACGCCCTGAAAGGGCAGAAGCTCCTAGCCCAGGGCATCGCCCTGGGTAAATACGGACGCAAACCTGTCGCCCTGTAAGGGCAAAAGCTTTCAAATACTGGAAATATACAAAGCTTTTGCCCTTATAGGGCGCCTTGCTGTTTGCCATTATACCCAGGGCGATGCCCTGGGCTAGGAGCTTTTGGGCCTTCAGCCCGTTCTTGAACCACATGCAAAAGTTCAGCACCTTGATATTGAAGTGAATTATATCGAAGGAGATGATGTTACTCAAGATGTTACTCAAGATGAGTCTCAAGGTGAATCTCAAGATGTTACCCAAGACAGCACCTGCATATCATCCGCTCCTTGCTATTTTACCCGATGAAGGTTTTCAAAGCCACTCTCAGCATAGACATGTCCATCACTACCTTTATAATAAGTACGTTGTGCCAAAACAGAAAGGGCGAAGATACCGGCTATGACCATCAGCACCTGAAGGATAATCTTCAGAAGCACGATGATAACACCCCAGGCTGCTATCAAAAGTCCGACGAGATAAATAACGGTAAAGATGGTGACTATCAAGCCCTTGCCTGCGCCCGAAGTACGCTGCTGAGCGAGTCACGTCACCGCTTAGCGATCATCTGCTACAAAAGTATAAAGAATCCCAGAGATGGCAAAGTGGCAAATCCCCAAAAGATGATGGGGAAAAATCAAATACATTCATGAGAACCCATGCAACATTTTGCGGATTTCGGCAAAATAAGGTTAAAACATTTTGCGGATTTCGGCAAAAGTTGTATCTTTGCACGCATAATCAACTAATAATTAGACAAATATACATACCTCTTTGGACAAATTCTCAGAAAAATATTCATCGAGAATCGCCCACAAATATCTAGTTTATACCAAAGATTTGAAGAAGGATGGCGATACGCTTTGCGTACCTATTTATATGGTACCACTACTGCCCTAAACCTATCCTTTCCTCTATTTCGTTCCACAAGTCACACTAACTTCCCCGAGATGACATACGCCTCAACACATATAGAATACCAAATCAAGCAAAGAGCATAATGTGATCCACTTGATTTGGCATTCTTACATAAAGAGAGGCAAGTTGTTGATAAGTGCCACTCTTCTCCCCAACCTACTCTATCTTGATGACCACTTCGCCCCCACGGGCAATGACCTTCTTGATGCGGTCGAAGAGCTGGAGGAAGCGTTCCTGACTCTTGAGTACGAACCCGGGCGCATGGGCCTCGCCGATGAGGATGCCACCCTGGCGCAGACGGAACGGACCATTGCCCGGCTGCATCATGGGACAAGGAAGGGCATAAAGCTCTTCCAGACACCCGAACTCATGACTCTTGCGCTCCATGCGGCAAAGCTTGCAGGTTTCGGGAAGAGGAAGAGAGGAAGATGAAGAAGAATCATCCCTTACCGGTTCGAGGAAAAGCATCTGGCGGGCGAAGCATTTGCATTTAGCCACCATGATGTGATATTCAGCCGGCTCCAGACAGCCACCCTCGCGCTCCATCGTATCACAAATGTACTGATGGCCTGCAACGATACCCTGGCGATTAACTACTTCCTGACTAAGGCGACCAACAATGGCGCCATGATCTCTACGAAAACGATTTAAAAACAACTTCATCATAACACGCAAAAACTTAAAAACAACAATAGAAAAACATTTGAAATTCACATTCACTTTCACATTTTCTGAACGTAAAACGACTGGTAATAATCAGACAAATCCTTGCAACCTTCCGGCAACTGATGGTACACCAGCTGAGGGAACATTTCCTTCAGTTTCATATAAAGACCGATACCCGGTTTGTCCTGATCAGGCCACATGTGAAGATTCCTTCCCGCTAAAAGATTGCGACATTCTTCATTACAAAGCGTAGCACTCGGGATGGCTATTGCCCTGTAACCCATAGACATAGCACTCCAGCAGTCGGTACATCCCTCGGTAATAACCAATGGCTCTTTTTCTGCCACCTGCGGCAAGATCTGCATCCCATATACCATCGGCTTGCTACCTGGTGCAAACTTAAACCGCGGTTTTTCTTCAGTCTTATCTCCCAAATATCTGCTCTGAACCGTCAGCAGATTGCCATGAACGTCATAATAGGGAATCAACAGGGAAGGACCATCAAAAAACTTTCCACCAAAGCGATAGCCAGCAATGGAGAAATCTGTGCTCACCACTCTACACCAATAGATATATTCCGGGCGCAATTTTCTCTGATAGAACAGGAAATCCCTGGCTTTATCTGTCAGTTTCTTACCCATGAGCATACGCATCAGATAATCTACGTCAGGCTTATGCTGAAACTCGCCTCTGAGATTGAGTCTGTCCGTATCACATTCAGATTTTCTATGCTCAGCAACAGCTTTATCCCGATGAAGCACATCCTTACGGTTTCCCGCAGAATGATTACCGGCGCTGATATTGAATCTTCTGCACAGCCATTGGCAAGCCTCCGAAAAAGAGAGATTCTCCCGTTTCATCACCAGGTCGATATTATCTCCACCCCACCCGCATGCAAAGCAATGACAAGTGTTGGTGGATGTCCAGAAATGCAAACTCGGATTGGTATCATTATGACTGATACAAAGGGCATTATGATACCGCAAACCCATTCCCAATTCATCAGCAACCTCCAGGATGCTGATAGCTCTAAGTTTAGAGAGCGTATTTGAATCAATATATTCTGCCATCTTCTAATTGTCTTTTTTAATATTACCATCACCAATAGTGCCTTTCTGCTGCGTCTTTCTAAGCACCTTTCTATCCTCGCCCTTTGCTGGTTTTTCGAGCCATCCCCATCTGCGCCAGTTGCACACCATGTTGCGGGCAGGCGTCTTGAGCTCCTTCTGCTTCAGAAATTCCTCCAGGAACTGATAAGAGAATTCCTGCGGCAACTCGCTGAAATAGTCTACAGTATGATAAGGCTCTCCTTCGCCCTCGGCAGAAATCTGCTCGAAAGCCTTGCCCCACCGCTGCAACATATTCTGCAAGATGCGGTCGGCACAAGCCAGATAGGTCTGCCTAACCAGTTTCCGGATTTCCTTCTCGCTCTTCTTCCCTTCCACTTTGTAAAGCACTTGCATGAGGGCAGCGATGCGGAAGGCTGAAACCGAACTGCGCTTGTAGAAGACATCCATCGACTTGGACATGGTTTTCACCACCTGCTGGCGGCAGTCGTTACACCATTTTACCACCGTCTTGTAGAGCCAGCTCATATCTTCCTCTATCTCCTGATGGAATTTTCCATCTTCCTCATAGCACAACCCGAAGAGCTTGTCCAATGTATTCTCCAGCTCATTACGCTGCGTATCGGTCAACGCCTGAAACTGTGGCGGATTGTCGCCCAGATGACTGATGAGCGGGCATAAGATGGTTCGGGTTACAGCACCGCCCTCAATGGCAGCCTTGTTCATATATCTGCTCACCGCACTCTGGGTGCCGCAGAAAACGAACGACAGCAAGGCATCTACCATGGCACTATAGCTGGATTCGCTCATGAAATCCTGACCATATACGCTGCCCAGATCGTATGCCGTCTTGATAACCTGCGAGAGGTCGGCAAACTGGCGCTTGGCAGAATGCACGATGGCAGAAATCTCATCGGCAAATTCGAAGAGCGTCTTCGGAGCACCATAGAGCTTGACGGCTGCATCGCATCGCTTGATAAACATGGTGAGCGATACGGTTTCGGGCAGGATGGTGATGTCGGTTTTCGGTTCGGGTGGCAGCTTGCCATCCTTCTTGCCCTGGCGTCGCTTCAGGGCAGCATACTCCTGCTCCTTGGCTCTCATTTCGCTGTCGCGCTCGATGAAAGGTTTCATCAGGGTACGCATGATGTATCTGGCAAACGATTTTCCGCTCGACTGCTCGCCCTCTACGATGACCTGCAACACGATGGCCGATTTTTCTCCCTGATTATCATACACATACTGTATTCTGACACGTGTAAGATAAACGCTGAGCATGGCAGCAGCCACCACCAGCGTAGGATACTTGAGGTCAGAAGGCGAAGTGATCATCCATTCTCTGATGCCCGACGGATAATCCTTATCGGCAATCAGGTGATGCATGGGCATCTCTTCATTCTCTTCAGCCTGTTCAGCCAGCTTTTTTCCTATCAACCCAGATGATACCTTGTTATTGATTCCGCCCTTGGTATCCTCAGGCTTTGCCACTGGATTAGTCCGAGACGCTTCCTGTGGAGTTATTTTCTTTCCTTTTTCCATAATCCCAATCATTGATTATTTCTGAATGCAAAAGTAAGGAAAAAAAGCCTCCCCGGCAATAGGCGTCCTGCCGGTTCGCCTCCTACTAAGCCTCATCGCCGGCAACTAAGCCTTCCGCTAAGCCTCCAGCTCATCTGAAGGCATAAATTCCCCTAAACCTCCAGCTCATCTGAAGGCACAAAAAAAGCACTTTCTGCTTGCAAACGAAGCAAAAAGTGCTGATACTATATTATTTCTAACTGAACTTTCGCAAGTTTTGCCCACACGCCCTGAAAGGGCAGAAGCTCCTAGCCCAGGGCATCGCCCTGGGTATAATAGCAATCAACAAGACGCCCTGTAAGGGCAAAAGCTTTATGTTTTGTCTGGAGTTTTAAAGCTTTTGCCCTTACAGGGCGACGGGGTTGCGTTTATAATTACCCAGGGCGATGCCCTGGGCTAGGAGCTTCTGCCCTTTCAGGGCGTATTGCGTAATTTCAACCATACAGGTCGAAAATCTTCTGTTCAGATATGTTCCTATTCTTTTATATTATCACCCCCACTGACATAAGAAAGAACCAAACGGCGAACCACGGCATGAATATCTTCATTAGGGAACTTCTGGCGATATTTCTCCGTAAGGTCTTCGCAGAAACACATCTTGCTATGAACCATAGAAGAAGGAATATGTTGCTGTATAAACACATCGTATGTTGCAACAGGCTTGCCATCCTTTGTGTCGACAGGCACAATATTCTCCTTATACCAACCTTGTCCAGATGCGGTAGGGAACAATCTATAATTGTCCTTATACTCCACTTTACCAGCGATGTCCAGTATATATCCGTCAGCAGACTTATCGTCCTCAGGATTCACCGCATATAGCATATATAAAGGAGAAAGCGTCGGGTGACTTTTTATGATAAACTGATATTTCTTGCTTCCTCCAAAAGGAGGGTTTGCCTTCAAATCCTGCTCTATATCCTCACGAATTTGTGGCGCATCCACCACAAACTCTACTTCGCCAGTATAATTGACGACAGTTTTCCATGACTGTGGATTTGGCTGAATAACTTCACCATTGTCATTGCTGTTGTCACACGCACAAAAAGCCAAGACTACCAACAGTAGTAAGACTGATTTTTTTACTAAATACTTCATATCCTAATTTATCTATTAAACCTATTCTATTGTTAAACGTAAAATATGCCTAAAACTTGCTCTATTTTACGTTTTTAACATTCTATCTAAAACTTGCCAACACTCACAAGAAGCAATCATTTCCCCGCTTCCTACTGCCCCTTACGGTAGATGGAAACAAAACGTTTGGCGATATTGATGAGTTTCTGCCGGGCATTAGGATCACTTACATCATCAAAACTCCAGTTGGGAAATTCGCCACGCATTTTGGAGAAACGCTTGGAGATGACACTGGCATTGGTCAGGTCGGAAGGCATGTCCAGCTGCTCTGTAAGATACTTACAGAAAGATGCGCCATTATCAAATTTGCCTTCAAAATCGTTGATATCAGAGAGCGCCACCATAATCAGGGCATAGTCTTTCTTCAAAGGAATAGCCTTCTCGTCTATCATCTTCTGCAAGGCCCGCTTTACTCTTTCTTCCTGGCTCAAGTCGCCCCATTCCTTCTCATTATCTTCTTCCGTTTTTTCCTGCCCGCCGTTTTCCTGATGCTCATCGTCTGTCACTTCCAATTCCAATGTCCTCTTCTGTTCAGGCTCGAATCCGTGCAGATAATCTTCATCATTGTTCTGGCGCATCAGTTCATTAATCTGAGATGAAACGAAGAAACCATCCTCGCCATAATAACCGATATTGGCTGCCAGCCGCTCAACCACATCCCGGTTCTTCACGACTGCTCCGAGGCACCGCTGAGAAAACTCCTGAGTTACGTAGCCTCTCCATTGCCCCATAATCATTGAGCAAAATTGAAACACTTTCGTCTCCAAAGGCATCATCTGAAGTATCACAGCTGCCATATACAGGATGACAAATACGATTCTCTGCCGCTCTTCCTGAGCTGTAGCATACTCATCCTCGTCAACATAGTTTTTTTCATATTGCCCTATTCCTTCCACAAAGGCAAGGCGGCTCTCCGTATCGGTATGCGAAAACATCATTTTGTCTACGATGCAGAATACCTCATAAAAAACATCCTCGCATGAACATCTGGACGTAGGAAACCACGTCTTATCATTGAAGATATCATGGGTGATGGCTCTGAAAAACTGATAAATCATGTGTTGCGAGAAAGATTTATCTACCATCTGTCTGGTCTTCATCTTAAATAACCTCATCGTCGTAACCATTTAAATCATCAAGAATCACATCAAGAGAATTGATCAAAGCAAACCGAGAATCTCCATGACAATCGCAACAGACAGCATCTCCATTAACCAGAGCAACAATCTCAACATCGGAGATTTTCACCTTGGTTCGTTTCAGCGAACGGGAAGAGGTGCACGGACCTTTCCAATAATATACCTTGATGCCGTAATCTTCCTTGCTGCACAGGTTCACCATCAAGGCAATGTCTCGGTTTGCCTTGTCTAAGTGCAACTGCTTACCTTTATCTGTACCAAATTTTACCTCATACATACTGGCATTGAGACACTCCATTAATGACTGCTGCATCTGTAATTGCATGACAAAGGAATATGGCGCATCGCTGAGAGACTGATGGCGAGGAAAAGAAAACACCACAGCCCTTGGCCTGCAGCCAGCCTTGATTCTTTCAGCCACGGCATCAAAGAAATCACCAGGTGGCAACTTGGCAGAAATCACCATATTCCAGCCATATTGATTCGCCACCCTGTTGATATTATCACGCAGAAGAGCCACCACCTTGTCCTGTCCCCTTTTGCCGCCGAAGATTCTAGATTCTTCCACAAAAAGGAAACCTCTGTTGGGGCGATTATCAATGATTACCTTACAGAAAGGCTGGTTATGAATTTCATTCTCCTTAAAGTTACTCCAATAAAATTCTTTTTTGTCTGCGCATACATCCAGCACAGCCACACCTTTGCGAAATCCCAATATTCGGTTGTCGTGAATAACGTCTTCCTCATTCTTCCGTGATTCCACCAAAGTCATTTTCTTGCTTTTCAGCAAACTGTCCATTACCTTCTCGAAACCAGTCTGACATTCCTGATATTTTTCAGGCGATGACATTTCGAGAAAATCCAAGGGTAGAGTACCCTCGATACTTGAAAGATTCCGGCTTTTGCAGAAATCATACTTGAAGACAACAAAAGAAGTCTTTTCTGTGCTGTTTTTAGTTCGTCCAGTCATTAGCTTCTGGTTTAAATTATACCATGAAAGTTATTTTCCATAGCAACTACAAAAGTAACACTTTTTCCCCGAATAAACAAATAAATTCTAAATTATTTTTACCAAATTGTCTTTTTTCATAAAACCATCGAAACAAAATGTGAATGTGAATGTGAATTTGAAATGTAAATCAATGTATCGGGTTGTTCCATCCATTCCTTTTATTGGATATTGTGAATGAAATTCAGTCCTCGCGCGCGTACCTTATTATATATATAATATGAACCTATTATAATGGCTACTATTACTTAAACACGATTATACGCTTCTCCTTCAGGTAACATTGAAAAACATTTCAAATTCACATTCACATTCACATTTTTGCCTTTCCTCCTATCCACCAGCTAACCCACATAGCAAGTTACTGTGCGCCCGATGCCCCCAAAACTGCGTGGCGACGCACCACCAGCCACGTCCCGACGCAGATGGCGCTACGTCGGGACGTAGCGCCGACTGCATCGGGACGCAGTGGGAAAGGCAAAACATGCTATATAATGTTAACGGATTTAACATTTAATTTAATGGCCATTAAATTAATGGCGGTTAAATTAGGCGGAAGAGAATGGGATATGAGGGAGGAATGCACGTGATTCGGGACAAGGATGCACGACATTCGGGACAACTATTGTTTTTCAGAGAAAAATGTTGTATCTTTGCACTGTCATTCATAAAGAACGGCAAATGGGAAATTAACCACTAGAAAACGGAGGGGAAAACGACAGGGGTGCACACCTGCCCAATCTCTTTCTAAATGTTGAACCATTAAAAAAAAGAAAGGAAAAAAGAAAATGAAAAAGGAAGTTTGGAAAACTATCTTGCAGGTGATTATCGCTGTACTTACTGCCGTAGGCACCACGCTCGGCGTTACCAGCTGCATGTAAACTGATTTGTTTAACCATTAAAAAAACGATTTGAATTATGGGTATTAAAGTAAAAGCAATTGAGCGCAACGTAGCGTTCGAAAAAGGTAAGCAAAAGTGGGCATTCGTGATGCAGGCTGAACTCTACAGCCAGCTCAACGCCACGAAGGTGATAGAAGAAGCTGCCGTTCGCAGCGGATTGCCTAAGGCGGTAATCAACGCCGGATGGTCGGCCATCGGCGAAGTGATTGCTGCATGGGCCACCGAGGGCCACAGCGTGGCTGTGCCAGGATTGGGCAGCCTCCGATTCGGTCTTAACTCTACCGCCGTAGAGGATGTGAACAAGGTGAGCGCCAACCTCATCACCCGCCGATACATCATCTTCGTGCCTAACACCGACATCAAGAAGGAACTCGAAGAGACTTCCGTCAACATCACCTGCTACGACCGAAACGGCAAGGTGGTGAAGCAGGTAACCTCTACCGATACGCCTCCTACTACCCCATCCGGAGGCGATAATCCATCCGGAGGCGATAATCCGTCAGGCGGCGATTCGGCTGGCGGAACCGGAAGCGAAAGCGGCGGCGATGGACTTGAATAAAAGGTGCTGAGCCTGAAAAAGTAAAACCCTCCCCAGGTCTTAAAAAGTCCTAGGGAGGGTAAACTTTGTCTGGCAATTTAGATAGAAGTCAATTTGCCAGACGTCCCGAACACAACATGCTAACCCACACATAACCCCTTCGAAATCAGCATGTCGCTAACAATCCTTTGTGCCTCAAATAAATAATACTTTTTTTCAAACCAAATCAACAGCCTAGCCTCACGGCTAAAACGTATATAATGTTCTTACCTTATTTCAAAACATGATGGTAACATATTCTGCAGCTATATCAACCAGCTTCTTGCGGCGGGCTACACCTATTATATAATGAGCCTCCTTCGCCGAACAGTGGAAGTATTTCTTCACAGCTGTTACCAGTTCTTCCTTGCTTATCGAGCCTATACCCTTAGGATAAGCCTTGCGGATAGCCTTCTCGATGTCTGCCATCTTATATTCATGGTGGCGCTTGTGGAAGTACTGCGATACAATGATAGAGAGAACTATCACGAGCAGGATGATAATAAATACTACAGACTTGTTCATTTCCTTATCTCCTTTTAATTGATTAGACATATCAGGTTCGCTGAATCACCCTTCCGGGTGCTCCAAGTTTTCGGCATCACCGATAGCCGTTATCGGTAAATCCTCTGCAAATATAGCATTTTTTCTTGAAACAACAACATTTTTCGGCATTTTTTTCACTATTTCTGCAAAAAAACTTGCTAAATACAAAAAAAACACGTATTTTTGCAAGAAAATAATCCTTAAGACAGAAAGATAATGCAAGAAACTGTAAAGAAAGTATTGAATGGCGATTTTAATCGCAAGAAAGCATTGCTGTTTCTTATAACGGCTCTGCTTACCGTTATCGTCTGGAACCTGCCCATCGACAGCTTCGGCATCGAAGGGCTCACCATCGTACAGCAGCGCGTCATCGCCATCTTCGTCATGGCCGTGATGCTCTGGCTCACCGAGGCCATACCGGCATGGGCTACCAGCGTAGTAATCATCTTCGTGCTGCTGTTCTTCGTCAGCGACTCCGCCTTTAAGATCATGCAAGGCTCGGAGGCAGAGATGGGCAAGCTGCTCGACTATCAGGGTGTGATGGCGTGCTTCGCCGACCCTACCATCATCCTCTTCCTGGGCGGTTTCGTACTCGCCATAGCCGCTACCAAGAGCGGACTCGACGTGATGATGGCAAAGGCCCTGATTGCGCCATTCGGCAAGCGTTCTGAGAACGTGCTGCTGGGTTTCATGCTCATCACCGGCATCTTCTCGATGTTCATCTCAAATACAGCCACCGCCGCCATGATGCTCACCTTCCTCACACCGGTGTTCAAATCATTGCCGCCTTCGGGCAAGGGCCGCGTGGCGCTCACCATGGCCATACCTATCGGAGCCAATCTGGGCGGTATGGGAACCCCTATCGGAACCCCGCCTAACGCCTTCGCCTTCAAGGTTTTGAACGACCCTGCAGGACTCAACCTGGGTCTCAGCTTCGGCGACTGGATGCTCATCATGGCCCCTATGGTGCTCATCATGCTCGTGATGGCATGGATCATCATCCGCAAGATGTTCCCGTTCTCTGCCCCGACCATCGAGCTCAACATCGAGGGCAACATGCAGCACAACTGGCGCACCATGGTAGTGGCGGTCACCTTCCTGGCAACCATCGTGCTCTGGGTATTCGGCAAGCAGCTGGGCATCAACGCCAACACCGTGGCCATGCTCCCTATCGCCATATTCGCCCTTACGGGAGTGGTTACAGCCAAGGACCTGAAGGAGATTGACTGGGCTGTCATCTGGATGGTGGCAGGCGGATTCGCCCTCGGATTGGCGATGAACGGCACCGGTCTGGCCGAGGCAGCCGTAAAGAGCATTCCGTTTGCAGAATTCAATCCGCTAGTCATCATGATTGTATCCGGACTGGTATGCTTCATCCTGAGTAACTTCATCTCCAACACCGCCACCGCCGCCCTGCTCATCCCTATCCTCACGGTGGTATGCGCCGGCATGGGCGACAAGCTCAACACCATCGGCGGCACCTCTACCATCCTCATCGGAGTAGCGGTTTCGGCCAGCTGCGCCATGTCGCTGCCTATCTCAACCCCTCCTAACGCCATCGCCTACTCTACCGGCCTCATCCAGCAGACCGACATGGTGAAGGCAGGACTCACGGTGGGCATCCTGAGCATGATAGTGGGCTACGCCGTGCTCATCACCTTCTGCAAGATGGGCGTGCTCTAAAGGGGCATCATCTGCGAGAATACACATTATTATATATATAAAGGAATGAAAAAGATTGTTATAGGAATCGACGTAGGCATCTCTACGACCAAGATTGTGGGTATCGATGAAAGCGGCGTGGTGGTTAGCCCCATCCGCATCAAGGCCACCGACCCTATCACCTCGCTCTACGGAGCCTTCGGCAAGTATCTTCACGACAACAAGATTGCGCTGAGCGATGTAGAACAGGTGATGCTAACAGGAGTAGGATCAGCCTATATCGACGAGCCCATCTACGGACTGCCTACCTCGAAGAGCGAGGAGTTCGTGGCCGACGGACTGGGCGCCCGATACGAGAGCAAGCTCGACCGCATGATCGTGGTGAGCATGGGAACCGGTACATCGCTCGTAAAATGCGATGACAACGAGATAAGGCACATCGGAGGCATCGGCATAGGCGGCGGAACCCTGGCAGGACTGAGCCGCATCATGCTCAAGACCGACGACATCAAGCAGATTATCAACCTCGCCAAGGACGGCGACGTGAGCAAGATAAACCTGCTGATAGGCGACATCAGCGCCAAGCCTCTGCCCGGACTCCCGATGAACGCCACCGCATCACTCTTCAGCAACGCCAAGGCCAACGCTTCGCGCGAAGACATCGCCATGGGACTCATCTGGATGGTGCTGCAGTCGATAGGTTCGGCTACCATCCTCTCATCGCTCGAATCGGGCATCAAGGATTTCGTGCTCATCGGCAACCTCACCCTGCTGCCACAATGCCGCGAGGTGTTCCCAGCCATGGAGAAACTCTACGGAGTAAGGTTCAGAATACCGAAATACTCGGAATTCTGCACCGCCATCGGAGCTGCGCTCGACTATAAGCGACAAGCAAAATAATCACCCCCGAATCGCCGCAATGCCCTATACACGGGCGTTGCGGCGATTTTCTTTTCCACCCCCTGCCACGGCACACAGACAACAAGGGAAAAACGCACACAAGCGCACAAAATGCGCAACACGCTGATAGATAACAACTTAAACGTTTCGGGAAACGGAAATTTGTCAAAGTTTTCCAAAACTCTTTCGTTTCCTCCTGATTATCAGCGACTTAATATTTTTTAACGATAAAAAAGTTGTCCAAAAGTAATTACTTTCAGAAATATTTTATATCTTTGCAATGTCAAAAGGAGGTACATATCTACCTCTTCAAGTCATAATGACTTAATACTAAGTAATTTAAACATCAATCGTAAAAGTAATACTAAAATGATCCAGACAGTAGTAAAGCGTGACGGACGCATCGTTGGATTCAACGAACAGAAAATCATGGCAGCCATTCGCAAGGCCATGTTGCATACCGACAAGGGTGAAGATACCACTCTTATCGAGCAGATAACCGACCACATCTCTTATCGCGGCAAGAGCCAGATGAGCGTTGAGGCCATTCAGGACGCCATCGAGATGGAGCTCATGAAGAGTGCCCGCAAAGATGTTGCCCAGAAGTATATCGCATACCGTAACCAGCGTAACATCGCCCGCAAGGCGAAGACACGCGACGTATTCATGAGCATCGTCAATGCCAAGAACAACGACATCACCCGTGAAAACGCCAACATGAATGCCGACACACCAGCCGGCATGATGATGAAGTTCGCTTCAGAAACCACTAAACCATTCGTCGACGACTACCTCCTCTCAGAGGATGTACGCGACGCCGTCATGCACAACTATATACATATTCACGATAAGGACTATTACCCAACCAAGAGTCTCACCTGCGTGCAGCATCCGCTCGACGTGATTCTGAACCACGGATTCACAGCCGGTCACGGTTCAAGCCGTCCTGCCAAGCGCATCGAGACCGCAGCCGTGCTGGCTTGTATCTCTCTCGAAACCTGCCAGAACGAGATGCACGGCGGCCAGGCCATCCCAGCCTTCGACTTCTATCTGGCTCCATACGTACGCATGTCGTACCAGGAAGAGGTGAAGAACCTGGAGAAGCTGACAGGCGAAGACCTGAGCAACCTCTATGATGCGCCTATCGACGACTACATAGAGAAGCCGCTCGACGGACTGCAGGGTCGCGAACGCCTGGAGCAGCACGCCATCAACAAGACCGTGAACCGCGTGCATCAGGCGATGGAGGCATTCATCCACAACATGAATACCATCCACAGCCGCGGCGGTAACCAGGTAGTATTCTCAAGCATCAACTACGGTACCGATACCAGCGCCGAGGGCCGCTGCATCATGCGCGAAATCCTGCAGAGCACCTATCAGGGCGTAGGCAATGGCGAAACTGCCATCTTCCCTATCCAGATATGGAAGAAGAAGAGAGGCGTAAACTATCTGCCTGAGGACAGAAACTACGACCTCTACAAGCTGGCGTGCAAGGTAACAGCCCGCCGTTTCTTCCCTAACTTCCTGAACCTCGACGCCACCTTCAACCAGAACGAGAAGTGGCGTGCTGATGATCCGGAGCGCTACAAGTGGGAGATTGCAACCATGGGCTGCCGCACCCGCGTGTTCGAAGACCGCTGGGGCGAGAAGACCAGCATCGCCCGCGGTAACCTGAGCTTCTCTACCATCAACATCGTGAAGCTCGCCATCGAGTGCATGGGCATCGAAAACGAAAAGCAGCGCATCGACATGTTCTTTGCCAAGCTCGACAATATCCTCGACATCACAGCCAAGCAGCTCGACGAGCGCTTCCAGTTCCAGAAGACGGCGATGGCCAAGCAGTTCCCTCTGCTCATGAAGTATCTCTGGGTAGGCGCAGAAAACCTGAAGCCGGAAGAGACCATCGAGAGCGTCATCAACCACGGAACCCTGGGTATCGGCTTCATCGGATTGGCAGAATGCCTGGTTGCCCTCATCGGCAAGCACCACGGCGAGAGCGAGAAGGCACAGGAGCTGGGACTGAAGATTGTTACCTACATGCGCGACCGTGCCAACGAGTTCAGCGAGCAGTATCATCACAACTACTCTATCCTGGCTACTCCAGCCGAGGGATTGAGCGGTAAGTTCACAAAGAAGGACAGAAAGCAGTTTGGCATCATCCCTGGCGTTACAGACCGCGACTATTATACCAACTCTAACCACGTGCCTGTATACTATAAGTGTACAGCCCTGAAGAAGGCACAGGTCGAGGCTCCATACCACGACCTGACCCGTGGCGGCCACATCTTCTATGTAGAGATTGACGGCGATGCTACCCACAACCCTTCAGTTATCGAGAGCGTGGTAGACATGATGGATAAGTACAACATGGGTTACGGCTCAGTAAACCACAACCGCAACCGCTGTCTCGACTGCGGCTACGAGAATGCTGACGCCCACCTCGAGGTTTGTCCTAAGTGCGGCAGCCACCACATCGACAAGCTGCAGCGCATCACCGGTTATCTGGTAGGTACTACAGACCGCTGGAACAGCGGCAAGCTTGCCGAGCTCCACGACCGAGTAACCCATATCGGAGGAGAAAAGTAAAAATGATTAGCGTATTAAGCATCGTACATGATACGATGGTAGACGGTCCGGGCTTCCGCACATCCATTTATTGTGCGGGATGCCCCAACCATTGTCCGGGCTGCCATAATCCGCAGTCGTGGGACATCAGCCACGGCACGATGACCTCTACCGACGAGCTGATGAAGGAAATCATGAGCGACCCCTTCGCCAACGTCACCTTCTCGGGCGGCGACCCTATGTTTCAGGCAAAGGGCTTTGCCGAGCTGGCGCGCGCCATCAGGGAGCAGAGCAGCAAGAGCATCTGGTGCTTTACGGGCTATCTCTTCGAAAACCTCGTGAAGAATCCCGAGCAGCTGGAACTCCTCCGCCAAATCGATGTATTGGTAGACGGCCCCTTCGTACAGGCATTGCGCGATGAAGACCTCTTCTTCAGGGGCAGCAGCAACCAGCGCATCATCAACGTGCAGAAGTCGCTGAAAGAAGGAAGAGTGATAGAACTCAATCTTACAACAGAAAACCCGAATCCGGTATTGTAAATCTACATACCAGATTCGGGTTTCCCGTTTATTTTTTCATGCACGGATTACACGGATTTTCTTATCTTAAATATTTCCTATCCCTCTTAGCATCCTTCTCTTCGAGGTAGCTGATAGAACTCTGAATATAATCACGCTCCCACTCGCTCTCGTGCAATTTCTCATCGCCATAGAGCAGAAGGTCGAGATCCAGCGGAACATCTACCTTACGATAAGGACCACGGATTCTGCGTCCGCATCTCTGCTCCACACTCCGCAGCGCGGCAAGCACAGACTTCTTAGAGCAGATGGTCTCCCCCAACATCACCTGATTCAGAAACTTGTCTGAATTCTCCAGTCCGATAGGCTCAGTCCACATGCGCGGACCAAAAAGGCTGTTCCTGAACATACAACTCAGATGTTCATGCGCCTTCAACACATTCTCCTCCTGATTTCTGTTAGAGCCGATAGCTATAATTACTTTTGTACGAGTTTTCATTATTAAAATCATTATTTCTACAAAACAAGTCAGTTTCTCTCAGAAGAGACAGATAGCCCCTGCATTTGTATGTCATATTTTGTGCAAAGATATTAAAAATTTTGTAATAAACCGCGATTTATCCGTTTTTTTTTATATTTTTGCAGAATGAATCATCTAAAAGCAAACATTTTAGGGCTCGCTCTGCTCTGCTGCCTCCCGATGGGCGCACAGCTGAAGTGGAACCAGGCCTATCAGACATATATCAACCAGTATAAGGATCTTGCCATCGAGCAGATGCTCCGTTACCGCATTCCAGCCAGCATCACCCTAGCACAGGGACTGTTTGAGAGTGCGGCAGGAAGGAGCGACCTCGTACGCCAGGGCAACAACCACTTCGGCATAAAATGTCACAACTGGACGGGACCAACCCAGTACCACGACGATGATGCCCGGGGCGAATGCTTCCGCGTATACCAGGACGCAAGAGACAGCTACGAAGACCACAGCAAGTTTCTGGCGCGCCAGCCACGCTACGCACGCCTCTTCGAACTCTCGCAGCACGACTACAAGGGATGGGCTCGCGGACTGAAAGCCTGCGGCTACGCCACCAACCCGCAGTATGCCAGCAAGCTGATACAGATCATAGAGCTCTACAAGCTCAACCAGTATGACAAGGCCAAGCGCTACGACCGCTTCATGGCTACCCACAGCGGTACCGACCAGCCTGTAAACGCCGAAGGATTGCTGCACCCTATCCATATCTTCAACAAGAATTACTATCTCTATGCCCGCGAAGGCGACACCTTCAAGAGCATAGGCAAGGAGGTGGGCATCAGCTGGCGCAAACTGGCTCGCTACAACGAGCGCAACAAGCACGCCGTGCTGCATAAGGGCGACATCATCTATCTGAAGAAGAAACGCTCCAAGGCACCTAAGCAGTATAAGAAGCGCCCTCACGTGATACAGCCGGGCGAAAGCATGTACACCATCTCGCAGAAGTATGGCATCCGACTGGAGAAACTCTACAAGATGAACCATCTCGACCCTAACATCCCGGTAAGCGTAGGAACAAGGCTGAGGGTGAGATAAGGGATGAGTGATTAGTGATTCGGTCACTTGGTGATTCGGTGAGAAATGTGAATAAAATGTGAATGTGAATGTGAATTTTAAATGAAAATACAATGAAGAGAATGATATTATCCCTCGCCACCATGGCGATGCTGATGGCGCCCGGCACAATAAAGGCGCAAAACTTTGACGACTATTTCACAGACAAGACGCTGCGGGTAGACTATACCTTTGCCGGCAACCAGAAGCAGCAGATGATAGCCGTAGACGAACTCAACGTAATGCCACGCTGGTACGGCAAACGGCAGCGACTGGCCGAACTCCCGGTAGAGGGCAACGGACAGATAACCGTACGCGACCACCGCTCGGGCAAAATCATCTACCGCAACTCCTTCTCCACCCTCTTCCAGGAATGGCTCTCCTATCCAGAGGCAGAGAAGAACACGCAGAGTTTCGAGAACGTATTCCTCGTTCCGATGCCGAAAGATACCGTAGACATCACCCTCGACCTGCGCAACAACCGCCGCGAGATAACCACCACGCTCACCCACCAGGTAGCGCCGAAAGACATTCTGATTCATCAGAAAGGCAACAAACCTACACCATACGTCACCCTGCAGCAGGCTGCCGACACCACCCGATGCATCCACATCGCATACGTGGCTGAAGGCTATACCGATGCAGAGATGCCTGTCTTCCTGAAAGATGCGCAGGAGGCTACAGAGGCCATCTTCGCCCACGAACCCTTCAAGAGCATGAGAGACCGCTTCAACATCGTAGCCGTAAAGTCGCCATCCAAGCAGAGCGGGCCTAGCATCCCAGCCCAGGGCATCTGGCACGAGACCGCCCTCAGCTCTCATTTCGACACCTTCTACAGCGACCGCTACCTTACCACCCTGCATCTCAAAGACCTGCACAACTGGCTGGCAGGTACCCCTTACGAGCACATCATCGTGCTGGTAAATTCGGATAAGTACGGCGGTGGCGGCATCCTCAATTCATACAATCTCACCACCTGCCACCAGAAATGGTTCAAGCCGGTAGTGGTGCATGAGTTTGGCCATTCCTTTGCCGGACTTGCCGATGAATATGCCTACGAGCAGGAGCAGATACCGATGTATCCTCACGATGTAGAGCCTTGGGAGAAGAACATCACTACCCTTGCCGATTTCCACGGAAAATGGGAGAACATGATAGACAAGAAGACCAAGATTCCTACTCCGCTCTCAAAGAAAGAGAAGGTGGCGGTGAGCAAGGTGGGTGTCTTCGAAGGTGCCGGATACAGCGTGAAGGGCGTTTACCGCGGTGTGCAGGACTGCCGTATGCGCATCAACGAAACGCCGGAATTCTGCGCAGTATGCAAGAAGGCGCTGCAGGACATCATCGACTTCTACACGAAATAAAGAAATCATAAAAACATTATATCTATGAAAGAGCAAACCCTAAACATCAGATACATGGTGGCTCAGCTCTCAGAGTTGAGCCAGCAGGAGCAGGAACTCGTAAACAGGGCGAAGGCTGCCACCAGCAATGCGTATGCTAACTACAGCCACTTCTATGTGGGAGCAGCCCTGCTCTTGGGCGACGGCAGAATAGTGATTGGAGCCAACCAGGAGAACGCCGCCTTCCCATCGGGACTCTGTGCCGAGCGCAGCGCCATCTTCGGTGCCCAGAGCAACTATCCCGACCAGCCTATCCTGACGCTCGCCATAGCAGCGAGAAACGGGAATGGTTTCCTCAAGTCGCCTATCTCGCCATGCGGAGCCTGCCGCCAGGTGATACTGGAGATGGAAGACCGCTACCAGCGCCCCGTACGCATCCTGCTCTATGGCGAGAACGGCATCTACTGCTTCGACAGCATCAAAGACCTTCTCCCATTCTGCTTCGTAGATTCGAACATGAAGGAATAAGATTACAGAGCCCACTTAAAAAAAGGGGCTCAGGATATAAGAAAAAGCCCTACAGGAAGTTTGCATCATGCAGACTTTCCTGTAGGGCTTTCTTCTTATTCCTCCTTATACTCATTATTCCTCCCTATATTCAAAGCATCCTGCGGCAGACTGCTCTTTCTTTCTCGGCAAACCATCACGGTCGGTTGCAGGCAGGGTTTCGGCATCTGCCTTACCTATTGCTGCCGACTCCTTGCGCAGATGGAAATCATACTTCAGATTGTCGGTGTCGAAAAGGCGGAAATGCTTCTCGGCAAACACCGTCGTATCCTTGATGTCCTCATAAACCACATGGGTGAACTTCAGACTGTCGTCCGTCTCCAACTTCTCCGTGCGCAACACACAATGGTCGAAGAGGAAATTGAAGGCATCCTCCTCTTTCGGAGCCTCCCAAACCACCTCATCATCATGATAGCCCGTTACGAGCGAATTTCTTACCTCGAAACGAGGCAGCGGAGAGGCAAAACCGATGGCAGACTCGCGGCGCCCGTCAAACGGATAGAACTGGGCTATGGTGCAGCCGTTTACCTCAACATCGCCACCCTCAACATAGAGCGGATGGTTCAGACAATTGGTTATCTGCGAGTTATAAATCTGCACCTTGGCAGAATCAATCCTCACACCGTAGCCCTGACTGTTATGAATCGTAGCATTCTCGATGAGCAGTTTCTGCTTCGTAGCATCGCCCGCTTCTATCATCACAGCATCGTAGGCACTATGAATATCAGCAAACGAAATTCTGCAGTCATGAGCCGAAGACATCAGTCTGATTCCCTGCCACTGTCCCGGTGTGCGGTCATAAGGCAGATAATCGAACATGTGGTCCAGTCGGTCGCCTCGCATCACCACTTCCCTGTCCTTTTCGCCCTCAATCTTCAGCGACCCGAACACCTGCAAACCCGCATTCTCGTGGAAATAGAGTTGGGTGCCCGGAGCAATGGTCAGCGTAGCAGCCGAATCAACCCTGATGCCGCCATAAACCACTACCGGCAGCGTGCTCTCCAGCAGCTGGTCCTGCTTCACCTCGAGCGAATTGAGTTTCATCGCATCCCATGAAAACGCCCTCAGGTTCACCTTCTGCTCCACGCCACTTTCCAGCGCAAACACCAGGTTGTCGCTCACCAGCTGCGGCTCTTCGCTGTTCTGCATCGCCGAAGTCAGTTCTACGAACACACGTATGCTGTCACCCTTCCTGATCTCCACATTCTGCGTCTGGAATCCCGCTTCGCTGCCCAGGTAAGAGCCGTCAACATTCACCCGGTAGCCCTTCTGGTTACCGTTTTCCAGACGCACCGACTGGCAGCGCAGAGCCTTGCCCGTACGGTTGTAAACCCAGAAGCTTCGGGTAGGCGTAGGCACATTCGAGAAGGTGGTGTCCATCTTCAGCGTATCTACCGAAAACGAGAGCACATCTCCCCTCGACGTTGAGAAACTCTCATCGTCGGCACAACTGGCAAGCAGGGCGCTCATCGCCATCCCTACACCCATTATATACAAAAATCCCTTTTTCCGTTTCATATCTATAAAAACGGAAAAAGGGAAATATTATTGTATCTGCCTCTACATAAACAGAGCAAAGATGGATGAGCCAATAACCGTCATCACACCGCAAACCACGATGCTCAGACTGCTCATGGCTCCCTCTATGGTACCCATTTCCATCGCCTTTGCCGTACCCAGCGCATGGGAAGAACAGCCGATGGCGATACCTTTGGCAATAGGCTCTTTGATGGAGAGAAGCTTCAGGAACTTCTCGGCAAAGATGTTGCCCAGCACACCCGTTACGATGATGACAACCACCGAAACCGAAACATGACCGCCCAACTCCTCAGAAACGCCGATACCGATGGCGGTAGTGATGCTCTTAGGCAGGAAGGTAACGTAGGACGCATGGTCGAAATGGAAGATGAGGGCGAGAATGAGCACGGAGCAGAGACTCGCCAGCACGCCCGAAACAATGCCGATCAGCACAGCCCGATAATTCTTCTTCAGAAGCTCAACCTGCTGATAAAGTGGCACAGCCAGACAGATGGTGGCTGGTGTGAGCAGATAGCTGATGCTGTTGGCGCCTGCCGAATAGGTCTTGTAATCTACGCCAGTCAGCAGGAGCGTGATGATGACGAGGATGATGGAGATGAGCAGCGGGTTCATCAGCGACCATCCCGTCTTCAGCTTCAGCAGCATGCCTATGCCGTAGGCTGCCAGACTGATGAGAACGCCGAAGAAGACAGAATCCTGGAACAAGTGGTTCATTTCTTCGCCTCCTTTCCTTTTCTGATTACCAACTGCGTAATCCAGCCCGAAGCACCCATCACGACGAAGGTGCTGACCACCGTAACTACGATATACTGGAACCATGCATTGCCGATATCCTGATAAGAATCAATGAGTCCTACGGCAGCCGGAATAAACATCACGGGCATGATGGCAATGAGGAAACTGCTGGTTTCGCGGATATGCTTCACCTTGATCAGTTTTGTTTCCAGCGCAAGGAAGAGCAGAATGATGCCATAGATGCTTGCCGGAATAGGCAATGGCAGCAAAAAATGAAGCAATTCCCCCGCAAAGGAGAAAGCTATGATTATCAAAAATTGAATTAAAAACTTCATGTTGAATTACTTTAAACCTTAAACCTTAAACCTTGGAACTTTGAACCTTTGAATCTAAATCAAGCTAACGTACTGCTCAATGAGGCTTGCCGTCTCTTCTACGCCCAGGCGCACAGTATCCAGGCAGATGTCGTAATCATCGGCATTTCCCCAGGTAAGGCCTGTATAATACTTATGATAAGCCACTCTGCAATCCTCGGTGTGCTCTACAAACTCCTCAGCTTCCTCATACGAAAAGCCCTTCTCCTCCTGAATCTCCTTGATGCGAGCCTCCAGATTGCCGCTCAGGAAAACAGAAATCAGGTCTTTGCGCTCGCGGAAGATATAGTTTCCGCAACGGCCGATGATGATACAGTCTTCATCGCCTATCATATCGGCAAGTGTATGGAGCGGTTTTTCTGTCAGCGCCCTCTGCGTTTCGCCAAGCGACGACATCGAGAAGAGCAGTTCATCTACCGGCCGCTCATCGAAGAAAGCCTCCATCTCGTCGAGCACTCCTCTCTGTTCAGCCATTTCCATCATATTTTTACGGGTATAAAAAGGAATACCATACTTTTCGGCGAGCAGCTTGCCCACGCGAATAGCGCCACATCCACACTGGCGCGCTATCGTTATAATCATGATTCTATAAAATTAAAACGTATATAATAATTACTCAGTTCCGTTATCCCCCTCCAGCCCATCCAGGGCGGGAGTTTTATATAGCAAAAAAGCTAAGAAGATTTGACTCTTCTTAGCTTTCTTGTGTCGGGGCGACAGGATTCGAACCTGCGACCACCTGTTCCCAAAACAGGAGCGCTACCGGGCTGCGCTACACCCCGCTTGTGCTTTGCTAAAGGTTTGAGTGAGAGAAAAATAGAGTCGGGGCGACAGGATTCGAACCTGCGACCACCTGTTCCCAAAACAGGAGCGCTACCGGGCTGCGCTACACCCCGCTTGTGCTTTGCTAAAGGTTTGAGTGAGAGAAAAATAGAGTCGGGGCGACAGGATTCGAACCTGCGACCACCTGTTCCCAAAACAGGAGCGCTACCGGGCTGCGCTACACCCCGCTTACTCATCTCTACGACACCTCTTAAGCATTGCTTTAAGCATCATTTCTGAATTGCGAGTGCAAAGGTACTACATTTTTTCGATTCCACCAAATTTTTCCCTAACTTTTTTCAAAAAAATATGCATTTTAATGCAAAATGGCTGGGAAACAGGCAAAAAATAAGGGCAACCCCTATCCGGAATTGCCCTTATACCTTATTATATATAGTGGCGGAAAAGAACCGCAACCATACTTGCTGAACTTCTAAATCAGAAACCGACTGCCCGAATCTGTCAAACCGAGAAGACCGGCAAATCTGATTTCAGACCGGCAAATCTGATTTTACTTGATGATTCCCTCTTCTACGAAAATCTTCTTCAAGATCTGGACAGCCTGCTCAACCTGCTCTCTTGTATGAGTAGCCATGAGTGCGAAACGTACCAATGTATCCTGAGGAGCACAAGCTGGAGGAATAACAGGGTTGATGAACACACCTGCATCGTAAGCCATCTTGGTAACAACGAATGTCTTCTCAGCATCGCGTACGTAAAGAGGAATGATAGGACTCTCTGTCTCGCCAATCTCGAAACCTTCCTCGCGGAAACGCTTCAAGGCATAGTTGGTTACATCCCAGAGATTCTCGAAACGCTCTGGCTCATTCTGAATGATGTGGAGAGCCTCGAGAGCTGCTGCTGTGGCAGCTGGAGTGTTAGAGGCGCTGAAGATGTATGTACGGCAGTTGTGACGGAGGAAGTTGATTGTATCCTTGTCTGATGCGATGAAACCGCCGATAGAAGCCAGACTCTTAGAGAATGTACCCATGATGAGGTCTACCTCGTCGGTCAGACCGAAGTGGTCGCATACACCACGACCCTGCTTGCCGAATACGCCAAGACCATGAGCCTCGTCTACCATGATAGAGCAGTTGTACTTATGCTTGAGCTTTACAATCTCAGGCAAGTTAGCCAGGTCGCCCTCCATAGAGAACACACCGTCAACAACAATGAGCTTGATAGCCTCCTCAGGGAGCTTAGAGAGCACGCGCTCCAAATCTTCCATATCGTTGTGCTTGTAGTGAAGCTGGGTAGCGAATGAGAGGCGGCGGCCATCTACGATACTTGCGTGGTCGCGGTCATCGCAGATAATATAGTCGTTACGACCTACTACGCAAGCCAAGACACCCTGGTTTACAGAGAATCCTGTAGAGAAACACAATGTTTCATCCTTGCCCATAAACTCAGCAAGCTCCTTTTCGAGCTGCACGTGCAAATCGAGCGTACCATTGAGGAAACGGCTTCCTGCACAACCAGAACCATACTTGTCGAGCGCAGCCTTAGCTGCATCAATAACACGCTGGTCATTAGTCAAACCCTGATAAGCATTAGAACCGAACATCAGGATTTTATGACCATCGATGTCGGTTACCTCTGTCATCTGCTTACTTGTGATCTCGCGGAAATATGGATACACACCGGCAGCCATATACTTCTGAGGTTCACGATAATTCTTGTATCTTTCTTGTAATTGTCCCATTATTAATAGGTGTACTTTATAATCTTTTTTATACTTTTCTAAGTTTCAGGGTGCAAAGATACAAAAAAGAACTCAATAAACGGCTTTTTTTATAAGAAAGTTTACTTTTATAGTTTTTTTAATCGATATTTCTTGTTATTTTGGGTATTTTTATTACTTTTGCAGCCTAAATTTTACAAACTCTTGACTATATAATGAAGAAAAAGATACTTTTCATCATGAATCCGATTTCAGGAACAGCCAGCAAGGCGGCAGTTCCGAGTCTGATAGATTCTGTTTTGGACAAAGAGCTTTTTGAGTACGAGATAAAAATGACTGAAAGAGCCGGGCACGCTTCGGAAATTGCTACCGAAGCGAAGAACAACCATGTAGATGTGGTTGTGGCAGTTGGCGGTGACGGCACCGTCAACGAGGTGGCCCGCTCACTGGTTCACTCCGATACAGCCCTCGGCATTCTGCCTTGCGGTTCGGGCAACGGACTGGCGAGACATCTGCTGCTCCCGATGAACCTGAAGAAATGCATCGAGGTCATCAACCAATGCCAGATTAGAGATTTGGATTATGGTGTCATCAACGACCACCCGTTCTTCTGCACCTGCGGCATGGGCTTTGACGCTTTCGTCAGCATGAAGTTTGCAGAGAGCGGCAAGCGCGGACCTATCACTTATGCCGAAAACATCCTGCGCGAGGGATTGAAGTATAAGCCTGAGACTTACACGCTGGAGGACGAGACGGGCACCAAGCAGTATAAGGCGTTCCTCATTTCCTGCGCCAACGCATCGCAATATGGCAACAATGCTTATATTGCCCCTCAAGCATCCATGAGCGACGGTCTGATGGATGTCGTCATCATGGAACCGTTTGATGTAATCGAGGCGCCTCAGGTGAGTTTCGACATGTTCAACAAGACGCTGGACAAGAACTCGAAAATCAAGTCGTTCCGCTGCAAGAAACTTCATATCACCCGCAGTCAGCCAGGCGTAATCCATTATGATGGCGACCCTATAATGACGGGTGCAGAGATTGATGTTCACCTGGAAGAAAAGGGCATCAAGATGCTGGTGAACCCGTTTGCGAACAAGAACGACCGCAAGCCGAACATGATCCAGTCTGCCTTTGCCGATTTCTTCAACGACTTCAATGCCGTGCGCGATGATATCCATAAAGACATCCAGCGCCAGAGTAAAAGAGTAGAAGCCATCAGCAAACTGGTGCAGAAGAAGCTGAACCTTTAGATAGTGATTAGTGAGTAGTGATTAGTGAGGGTGTGTCATAAGCCACACCCCATACGCCCTGAAAGGGCAGAAGCTCCTAGCCCAGGGCAGCGCCCTGGGTATAATGGCAATCAGTAAGACGCCCTGTAAGGGCAAAAGCTTTGTACATTGCCCTGTATTTTGAAGCTTTTGCCCTTACAGGGCGACAAGTTTGTGTCCATAATTACCCAGGGCGCTGCCCAGGGAGGGCACTGAAAAAGGTACCCAATTTTAAGTTGCATAGCTTGTTTTTGAACTTTAATTCTTGTCCAAGAAGCAT
>NZ_JAHOEA010000036.1 GCF_019127135.1 Segatella copri
GACAAGCCCATTGGCAGAATTAAGTATGCACTAAATTAATTCCGCCAACAGGTAAGGTATAGTTTTATTTTGAGAGTAATATGAAAAAATGGCATTTATGGTTGGCGGCTTCCATCGGACTGGTGGTCATCGTTGGAATGATGATTCGGGAGTTTGATGTGGAAGTTCTGAGCAGGATAGATTTGTCTCCCAGGTTCTTTCTGGGAGTAGTAATGGGCGTTTTGCTCTTTGCGGTCCAGAATCTGATGCTCACCCTCCGTTTCCGTCATCTCTGCCAGCGTAAGTTGTCCGTAGCCGAGGCATTCCGCATCAATGTGCTCTGCGAGTTTACTTCTGCCGTCACTCCTTCGGCGGTGGGGGGAAGTGGTTTGGCTTTTGTCTATCTCAATCGCGAGGGAGTATCTATGGGTAGAAGTATCTTCACTATGTTTGCAGCCCTGTTGGCTGATGAGGCTTTTCTTGCCATCAGTTGCGCGGTGCTCTATTTTCTGGTTCCATCGCATCTGCTTTTCAGTTTGGCAGATGGTGTGGGGATTTCCGCAGAAGCTACCAGCGAATGGATTAAGGGCGGAGTGCAGGTTATTTTCATAGTCAGCACCCTTATCGTTGCTGTCTGGACGGTCATCCTCTACCTCTTGTTGTTGCATCGTCCTCAGATTCTGGGCTGGGTATTGAAGGGATGCTGCAAGATTCCTTTCCTTCGCAGATTCCTGCCCAAGGTAGAGAAGTTTTCCGAGGAGATGACGATGGCTTCGGAGGAGGCAAAGCTGGAGGGCGGAAGATTCTGGCTGCAGCTGATGGGTTATACTTCCTTGGCGTGGCTGTCGAGATTCGCCATCGTGGTAGCTATTCTCATTGCCTTCCATTGTCAGGGCAACATGCTGGTGGCTTGGTGCCGCCAATGGGTGATGTGGATGATTTCCATCCTGAGTCCTACGCCTGGCGGAAGCGGAGTGGCGGAGTTGATGTTCCGCCTTTATTATTCCGATTTTCTGCCCGAAGCCTCTGTAGCCATTCTTGCCGCCATGCTCTGGCGCGCCATCTTCTATTACCCATTCCTGGTAATGGGCACCCTGGTTTTGCCGAAATGGATAGCAAGAAAATAAGATAGAAGCAATCTCTATGCTTTAAAATTTTCGTTTATAGACGAATAAAATGATAAAAAAAAAGGAATTTTTCGTCTGTATACGAAAAAAAAAGCTATCTTTGCACAAAAATTCGAGTATGAACGAAAATATTGAATCAGTAAAAAAAATTAATCTTTAAAGTATGAAACGAATCTTATTTTTTACGACATGTTTCTTTGTAGGTATGAAACTGATGGCCCAATCTCCTGTCAGTTTTTATCCACAGGAAAATGCCCAGGACATTAACATTGATACGCATCTGGTCATAGAGTTTGACAAGGCGGTGAAAGCCGGCAGCAAGGGCGTTATCACAGTTACAGACAAGACTACCCGCAAGGTGGTTGATAGAATCGACATGAGAATTCCGGCAGGACCCGTGGAAGGGCAACCCAAGAATCCCAATGCTATCTATACTCCGGTACCCTATATATATAAGGTAGAGAACATCACCAATCGCAATACCCGTCCGGGCACTCCGTCGGGTGCAGCCAAGGAAGATAAGCGCAAGTATCAGAAAACCATCATAGGCGGATTCTCAGATGCTTTCCACTTCTATCCGGTTATCTGCCATGGCAGCAAGGCCACCATTTATCTGCACAACAACATGCTGGAGTACGGACATGAGTATGAAGTAAAGATAGGCAATGGCGTTATTGAAGGATGGAAAGGTAAAACCGCCTGGAAGTTTACTACCAGAAAATCTGCTCCATCTAAAGATCAATGCCATATTGTAGTAGCTGCTGATGGAAGCGGAGATTTCGCTACCCTGCAAGGTGCCATGGATTGGATACCAGACTCATTGCCAACAGAAGCCAGTAGAAAAACGGTATTCGTGAAGAATGGAGACTATGAGGAACTGGTGTATTTCCGCAATAAACGATTTGTTACCATCCAGGGAGAATCTATGGATGGAGTAGTGGTACATTATCCTAACAACGAGGTATTTAATCCTCACCCTGTAGATATCAAGACAAATGAACTGAAAGGAACATTTCCTTCACGCCGTGCAGCTGTAGCTGCTGACAACTGTGCCGACATGATTTTCAAGGATATCACATTCAAGACAGATTGCAAGGGACAGGCAGAAGGATTCCTGCTCAACGGAGAAAGAAACTTTGCAGAGAATGTACATGTCATAGGAGATGGTGATGCTCTTCAGGTGAACGGATCTGCCTATTGGCTCAACTGCATCATTGATGGAGGAGGGGATACGGTTCTGGGAAGAGGGCCATCCTACTTCAATCACTGTACCCTTTCAAGCTACGGCGCTTTTATGTGGATCAGAAACACCAAAGAGAACCATGGTAATATTTTCAACGACTGCACTTTCAAGGGATTGGGCAAGGATGCCGTAATAGCCAGACTGCCAGATAATAAAGGAAAGAACTATCCTGATGCGGAATGTGTGATGCTGAACTGTACGCTCGATGGTGTACCTGCTGAAGGTTTTGGACCTGTAGCTGAAACTGCATCTACGGCAGTCTTGCTGGAATTCAACAGCCATGACAAGGAAGGAAAAACTACCGATGTCAGCAAGAGAAACAAGTATGTCCGTCAGCTTGATGCCATCAAGGATGCAGAGATTATAGGAAAATATTCTGATGCTAGATGGGTATTGAATTGGTAGAGAAGTAGGAATAGGTAATCTGAGATTATCCGGAAGGAATTTGGAAATTAAAAGACAATTATACCCTTGCGTCGTGTTTCACGACACAAGGGTATAATTGTTATATTACTATATATAAAATATAGTTTTATTTTAGAAATTTACATAGAGTCGGGCACTGAGCGCCGTGAAATCTCCATTGTCGTTTTTGATGTATTGGAACGATGGCTGAAGGGAAATGGATTCCGTCAGCTGTCTTTTCCATGTTACTTCCAGCGAATATTCAGAACCTTGCTGGAAGCGGGCGTACTGGCCTGACAAGCCGCACTCGTTCTTCTCGTCCTGATAGGCCCCGCCCAGTTCTGCGTATCGGTAGCAGGCATTCTGATGACTGGTGTTCTCGGAATACTGTACCATGCACGAAATGTTCTTGTCGCCAACCTTCCATACACTCTGCTCTCCGTAAACCCACCAGGCACAGGTGGTCTTGCCCTTGGATTCATCGGCAGAAACCATTTCGCCATCCTCGTTGATCGGATATTGACGGGTATGAACGGCAACACCGGCAAAGTATTTTCCACCTTTATCATTATACTCCAACTGCGACATGTTGAAAATTCCATCCTTCTTCGGGCGAACCAGGAAAGGATTGTCGTGGGCTTTCCAACCATTATATCCTGTACCATTATACAGACTGTTTCTGAATGTCCATTTTCCCTTGGTTACATCAAAGTAAAGGGTCAAGCCCGAATACGGATAGTTGGCTATCGGATAGCTGGATGCAACGGTAGGGAAGATTCCCTCAGAACTGTTCTGGAAAAGTGCCGTAACATCAGAGGTAAAGAAATCCTCGTTTACGTTTCTCACACCCACAAACAGATGGCCCGAATTCCACTCGTGCATGTAGCCCAGCACGGCAAGCATGGCGAAATTATTATCCGCATCGATGTTCGAAAAGCCCTGCCAGTCGTCAATAATGCCATCGTTGGTCTTTGCCACATGCAGCGTAGCCGCCTCGAACGAATCCTTTCCTTTTCCTATCGGAACACTCAGTTCCAATCTCAGCTGATTAATCAAATTGGTGTTCTTGTTCATGTCCCATTGCCATTCCGAAATATATTGTCCGTTAAAGTTCTGTGCATGAGCAAGGCAGATATTGATACAGCCTAAAATAATAAAAATAATTCTCTTCATTTCTTCATGTTTTGTATAATTTCTTGTTCACTTGCCCGCCGCTTGCGAGCATCTTTCTAATTCACGCTGCAAAGGTATAGGATATTTCTAAATCCAGCAATACTTAATAATCGGTATTTTAATTTCTTCTAAATAAAAGGGCTTCCTTTCTTATCCCCATTTCTAGGTATTTTTATTTCTTCTAAATAGTTAGAGTTCCGTCTGACCCCCTATTTTCGGGTAGTCAGACGGAAAAAACAATAATATTTTTTAAAAACTTTGCCTTATCAGATATTATTTGTATCTTTGCGTGGTTTAAAAAAGTTTTATCAGTTAGAAGTCAGTTTAATCAATTAGAAAAATGAAGAAGATATTAAATCCATATTTGAACAAGGAGGGTTACAACTGCGTTTGCTGTGCCCCCAACAATCCTGTAGGTTTGCATCTTGAGTTTTGGGAAGAGGGTGAGGATGTGCTTACCATCTGGAATCCCGGCGAGAATTACCAGGGCTGGATCAATACCCTGCATGGCGGAATCATCAGTATGCTGATGGATGAAGTGGCAGGCTGGGTTATCAACCGCAAACTGCAGACCACGGGTGTGACGATGCAGCTCAATGTGAAGTACAAGAAGCCTGTGATGACCACCGATTCTCAGATTACGGTGCGTGGTCACATCGCCAGTCAGCGCCGCAACATCGTCACCATCCACCTGACTCTGGAAAACTCCAAAGGCGAGGTTTGTGATGAGGGCGAAGCCATCTACTTTACCTTCGGTCCTGATAAGGCCAAGGAGATGGGGTTCGACAGCTGCAAGGTAGAGGGGGAGGAATAACTCTCCCTCCCATCTGACAAGAAGCCCTATCTTATTACACACATAATAAAGCGAGAAAAATGATATATATAAATTATTGCCACAAAAACAACATATCCGATAGCAAAATGTCATTTTCAAGGCTAAAAACAAGTGATTGACCCATATCAAGAAAAACATATTGCAATGATATTTCTCGGCAAAAGATGCCGTTATTCGATAAAAAAGTGTTAACTTTGCACTCGTATTTACGGAATAACAAATAATAAATTTTAAAAAGGTTAATAATTATGATGACTATTTTTACAATGGCTTTCGCCGCAGTTATGTTTTCAGGTATGGTTCTTTGCATGGGCATGTTCTTGAAACACGTAGTAAACTCAATTCCTGAAATGACTAACATGAGCCATTCTGTTAGCTTGAGCAAGTAAGAATAGAACACTACGATATACATAATATATATATGAATCACTTTAGAAATAGAGAGAGATTTATATAAAGATGGGGCGGGTTCCTTTTACGGAACTCGCCCCTCTTGCTTAATATTCCATCGAGAAGGTGATACCTCTTCGCATCATATCCTTCACAGTTGGCTTCAGTCTTGTCAGGAAGCCCTCCCATGAACGGTTCTTCTGGAAACTCCATCCTGCCTCTGCCAAAGCAAGCGAACGAGGATATGCCTGATAGTAGATACGCTCAGATTTTACGCCATTCTCAACCTCAATGAATTAAGCACTACGCTTACGCTGGAGAAGGCCATCAGGGCACTTGCCCACATTGGGGTTATCTGGAAATCAATGCCGAAGATATGAAGGGCTCCGGCTGCCAACGGGATGCAGATGATGTTGTAGATGAACGCCCAGAACAGATTCTGCCAAATCATGTGAACCGTCTTCTGACTCAGTTTTACGGCTTCCGGAAGTGCCAGAAGGTCGTCGCTCATCAGCGTAATCTGCGCCACATCCATCGCCACATCCGTTCCCTTTCCTATCGCCATGCTCACGTTGGCAAGGGCCAGCGCCTGGGTGTCGTTGATTCCGTCGCCCACCATCGCTACCTGCTTGCCTTCGTCCTGAAGTTTCTTTACCAATGCCTGCTTGTCACCAGGCAGCACCTTGCTCTGGTAATGCTTGATGCCGGCTTTCTCAGCCCAGTAGTGAGCCGCTTCCTCCTTGTCGCCACTCATCATATAGACCTCTATTCCCTTTTCCTGCAACTGCTTCATCGCTTCCTGGGCATGAGGTTTGAGGGTCTCTCTCGTCTCCAGATCCAAATCCTCCTGCTTGGTGAAATCGATGTTCTGGTTAGGAATGGTGAGGGTGCCGGTCTTGTCGATGACGAGGGCGTTAATCTTGTGGAGATTCTCCAGCGCCGACGCATCCTTGATGAGAATCTGCTTCTGTGCCGCCTTGCCGATGCCTACCATCAGGGCGGTAGGAGTAGCTAAGCCCATGGCGCAAGGACAGGCGATGACCAATACAGCTATGGCTGAAAGGATGGCTTGAGGAAGAGCAGCGTTGCCGCCTATCAGCCACCACGCCAGGAAGGTGATGAGGGCGATGGCTGCCACGGCTGGAACGAAAATCAGAGCCGCCTTATCCACGATGCGCTGCACGGGTGCCTTACTGCCCTGCGCCTCCTGAACCATGCGGATGATGTGTGCCAGGGCGGTGTTCTCGCCAATCTGCTTGGCTCTCATGCGGAGCTTTCCCTGACTCGGAATGGTGCCAGCCAGCACGTTGTCGCCTGCCTTTTTCATCGCCGGAGTCGGTTCGCCGCTGATCATCGCTTCATCTACATAGGCAGCATCGGGAGTCATGAAACTCTCTGCTTGGGTAACCACGCCATCCACCGGAATCTTCTCGCCGGCTCTTACCTCTATCATGTCGCCTATCTGAATGGTGGAAATCGGAACTTCCTCCATCTTGTAGTCATTGGTGCCTTCTATCTTCTCGTAAGTCACCAGTCGGGCGGTTTTCGGCTGCATTCCCATCAGTTGTCGGATGCTGCTCGCCGTACTGTCCTTTGCCTTTTCTTCCAGGCATCTGCCAGTCAGCACGAAAGTGATGATCATTACGGAAGCATCAAAATAAGTGTGCCATTCTATGCCTCTCGCTCCCCATACCATTTCTCCGAAGAAGGTGTTGAAGGTGCTGAAGAGGAAGGCGATGAGGGTACTGAGCGCCACGAGCGAATCCATGTTTGCCGTATGATGCAGGAGCTGCTTCCAGGCGGAAACATAAAACTGTTTGCCGCAGTAGAGCAGGTTGGCGAGTGCCAGGAGCAGACAAATCTGGTTGGCGAAGGAACTCGAGTGATGAGCCGAAGCAACGCCATCTGAAATCATATTCTGTTCCATGCCCAGGGAAATCCAGCCCATGGAGAAACACATGGTCAGGATGGCGAAGAGCCAGGAAGCCAGGGTTCGGCGGCGCAGGAGGGTGAACTCACGGCGGTTGATTTCCTCCACGCTTCTGTCGTTTTCGATAACGAGGTCGTAGCCGGCGTTGCTGATTTCCCGTTTCATATCTTCCAGAGAGATAATGTCGGGGTCATAATCTACCAGGGCAGTTCGGCTCGCCAGGGAAACCGAGGCGGAGTTGATGCCTTCTAGCGACTGCAGCTTCTTTTCTACATTGGCAGAGCATACGCTGCAAGCCATGCCTATTACTGGAATTGTTTTCTTCATCTGTTTCTTATATAAATGTTCTGAATTCTATAAGCAGAAGCTTTCATATCTGCTTTTCTGCCTGCAAAATTACATATTAATTATGGAAGAAAAAAGATTTATGGTGAAAAACTTTTGGCTGCTCCATGAAAATCACTATAATAAGGTAGATGAAAAATGCGATGATTCAGGTAAGGGCACAAAAAAGGCAGGTTCCAAATAGCTTTGGAATCTGCCTCCATCATTTATGGGAGATGATTATTTGACTTCGATGTTCTTTGTAGTCTTAGCCTCCTCCTTAGGAGTAAGCTTTGGAATCTCGACCTCGAGTATACCATCAGCTACCTTTGCTGAAATCTTATCACGGTCAGCATCCTCAGGCAGCGTATAACACTGCTGGTAGTTGCCGTAAGAGAATTCGCGGCGCAGATAGTGCTCGTGCTTGTCTTCATCCTTGTGTTCCATCTTGTTCTCGATGGCGATGTTCAGATTACCATCGTTATCGATGTTTACACGAACCCACTCTTTCTTCAAGCCAGGAGCAGCAACCTCCATGGTATAATTCTTATCTGTCTCCTTGATGTTAATGGCAGGAGCAGTAGCATTCATACGTGGCATTACTTCGGTATTGAATAAAGTATCATCAAAGAAGTTACTCAACCAATCAGAATCATTATTTCTACGTGCTAACAACATAATTAAAACCTCCAAATTTTATTTTACTCGTCCTCTCGGTTCCTTACGGCTCCGTCGGGATTTCTGTTTGTTAATATTCTTGTTATTTTTTTGCTTTCGCCTCGAAACTCCGTTGTTCTTCCGAACTCCTTTATTTTTTAGCTTCAGCTTTCATTCTCTGTTTTTACAACTTATGTGCCAACGGACTGAAAATGGTAATGTTGGCACGAAAGGATAAATATTTTAAACTTTTCTGCCAGATGATGCGGTTATCTCAACAAAAAAGTGTAACTTTGTCACCAACTTAAAAATCAAAGCATAAATCGAATAAATAATATAAGATCAATGAAGAAACAACTATTTTCTATGGCGATGCTGATGGCGATGTCGCTTTCTGCCAGCGCCCAGCAGCTTCTTCCTTATCAGAATCCGAACCTTTCTGTTGAGGCTAGAGCCAATGATTTGCTTTCCCGTCTTACCCTGGAGGAGAAGACGAAGTTGATGATGGATACTTCTCCAGCCATAGCCCGATTAGGCATTCCGCAGTTTCAATGGTGGAACGAGGCGCTGCACGGAGTGGGAAGAAACGGATTCGTTACCGTTTTCCCTATCACGATGCACATGGCGGCTTCGTGGGACGATACCTTATTATATAAGGTGTTTACTGCCGTGAGCGATGAGGCAAGAGCCAAGGCGCAGGAGGCGAAGAAGAGCGGCAACATCAAGCGCTACCAGAGTCTGAGCTTCTGGACTCCGAACATCAATATCTTTCGCGACCCACGATGGGGACGTGGACAGGAAACTTATGGCGAGGACCCTTATCTTACTACCCGAATGGGACTTGCCGTGGTGAATGGTTTGCAGGGACAGACCTTCGATGGCAAACCGATGTCGGCTCCGGGAGTCCTGGCTACGCCTTCCTCACAGGCTCCCCAATACGTCAAGCTCCTAGCCTGTGCCAAGCATTTTGCCGTACATAGCGGTCCGGAATGGAACAGGCACAGTTTCAATGTAGAGGATTTGCCAGAGCGGGATTTGTGGGAGACTTATCTGCCTGCCTTCAAATCGCTGGTGCAGGATGGAAATGTGGCTGAGGTGATGTGCGCCTATCAGCGGATTGACGGAGCGCCATGCTGCAGCAATGCCCGATATGAACGTCAGATTCTTCGTGACGAATGGGGATTCAAGGGACTGATAACTTCCGATTGCGGAGCCATCAACGACTTCTATGTACCAGGCAGACATGGTACGGCGAAGACTCCTGCTGAGGCTACGGCGCAGGCGATTGGTGCCGGAACCGATGTGGAGTGTGGAAGTGTTTACCGTTCGCTCCCTGAGGCGGTGAAGACGGGAATGATCAGCGAGGAAAAGGTGAACGAGAGTTTGAAGCGCCTGCTGATAGCCCGTTTCCGTCTGGGCGATTTCGATCAGGACGAGCAGGTGGCGTGGACTCAGATTCCATCTTCCGTCATCGCCAGCAAGGCGCATAAGGATTTGGCAGAGAAGATGGCAGAAGAGGGCATCGTGCTTCTTCAGAACCGAAACAATCTCCTGCCGCTGAAATCAGCAGGAATGAAGATAGTCGTAATGGGGCCGAATGCCAACGATTCCATCATGCAGTGGGGCAACTATTCGGGTTATCCTACTTCTACCACCACCATCCTGCAGGGCATCAGAAAATATGTGAAGGACGCCAAGTATATTCCTGCCTGCACGTTGACCAGAAATGAGGTTTCTGAAAGCAGATTTAATCTCCTGACTTCTGCTGATGGCAGCAAGGGTATGAAGGCTACTTATTGGAACAATGCCGAGATGAAGGGCGAGCCTGTGGCTACAGCCATGATGACTTCGCCTATCAACCAGAGTAATGGCGGAAATACCGTCTTTGCATCGGGCGTGAATCTTACGGATTTCTCTGCCCGATACGAGGGCGTGTTTACTCCGGAAGAGGATGAAACCTTGAACGTCAGAATGGGATGCGATGATGGTTACCGACTCATCATTGATGGCGATACGGTGGCGAATGTATGGAAGGGACGTGCCCGTGTACAGATGCTCAACAAGCCAATTTCCGTGAAGGCGGGAAAGCCGATGAAGATACAGGTGGATTATTTCCAGAAGACCGATATGGCGGTGATGCAGTTTGACATCGTGAAGAACTATACGCCAACCGAATCTCAGCTTCTGGCAGAGGTTGGTGATGCTGATGTGGTGGTATTTGTAGGTGGTATTTCTCCTAGTCTTGAGGGTGAGGAGATGAAGGTCTCCGAACCGGGATTCAAGGGTGGCGACAGAACTGATATCGAGTTGCCTCAGGCTCAGCGCAAGGTGATGGAGATGTTGCATCGGGCTGGCAAGCGAGTGGTGTTCGTTAACTGTTCGGGCAGTGCCATTGCTATGGTTCCTGAAACAGAGAATGCGGAGTCTATCCTTCAGGCTTGGTATCCGGGCGAACGGGGTGGAGAAGCCGTGGCAAAGGTTCTCTTTGGCGAGGTGAATCCATCGGGTAAGCTTCCGGTAACCTTCTATAAGAGTACTTCCGATCTTCCTGATTTCCTTGATTATACGATGAAGAATCGCACCTACCGTTATTTCAAGGGCGAGGCTCTCTTCCCATTCGGTCATGGATTGAGCTATACATCTTATGAATATGGAAAGCCGACATTGAAGAAAGTGAAGAGTGAAGAACGAAGAGTGAAGAATTCTTCGGCTTATTCCTTGAGTTTCTCTTTATCTAATAAAGGTAATAGGGAAGGAACGGAAGTGGCGCAGGTTTACATCCGTAGAATGGATGATACTGAGGGGCCTATCAAGACCCTGAAAGCCTTCAAGCGCATTACATTGAAGGCGGGCGAGAAGCAGCAGGTAACCATCAGTCTGCCTCGCCAGAGTTTCGAGGGTTGGGATTCCCAGACCAATACCATGCGTGTGGTTCCCGGCAAATATCAGATTTTCGTAGGTGGTTCGAGTGCTGAGGCTGCGAAGAATGTGATAGAAGTGAAAGTGAAATAAAATGCTGATATAAAAAGAGAAAGCTCGCTAAGATTTTGAACGTCTTGGCGAGCTTTTCTTCTGTCTTAACTCTTAAGCCTGCGGTTTTTTTGAAGTTTTTTCAAGGAAATGGACATTGAATCACTCTTTTTTATTATATTTGCAATCGAAAATCGATTTGAACCTTGACTAAACGATGAAATAGTTATGGAACAGAACTTAAAAATCATATTTTATGCGATGGGTGCGATGATTCTTGCACCACAAACCCTCTGTGCTCAGTCTGTGAACATCGAAGGCCTAGACTCCTTGCGCTTATCAGGTTCGGTGGGTGTAGTGGAGCCTGAACTTCTGAAGAAGGGTGTGCTCAATAATGCCCTGGATGCCTTGAGCGGACAGACGGCAGGTGTTAACGTCACTACCAATGGTCTTGACCGTATTGCTATGTTGAACTCCGTCCGGGTTCGCGGTACAACTTCTATCATGGGCGGCAATGATCCTCTGGTGATTATTGATGGTGTTACTTCTGATGTGGCGACGCTTGCTACAATCTATCCCGCCGATATCGAGAGCTTTACAGTACTGAAGAATGCCAGCGAAACGGCACTCTATGGTTCCCGTGGTGCTTCGGGCGTTATCCAGGTAAAGACCAAGAAGGGTACGGGTAAGGGATTTCAGATTTCTTACGAGGGAAACTATGGTATAGAGGCGATGTACAAAAGTATGGAGATGCTCAATGCCGCCGAATACATAGCTGCTGCACAGAAGTATGGGCTGGAGTATAACAATAAGGGATATGATACCAATTTCCGCAAGGCGATTACCCGAACCGGAAATATTCAGAACCATTATCTGGCCTTCAGCGGTGGCACTCCGCAGAGCAACTACCGCGCTTCTTTTGGCTATATCGATCATAACACGATTATTCGGAGCAAGGGCTATCGTAATCTGGTGGCTAAGATTGATGTCACCCAGAAGGCATTTGGCGATAAACTGACGGGAGATTTCGGCGTGTTCGGTTCGTCTTTCAAGAACAATGATATCTTCGACAGTCAGGCGCTTTTCTATTCTGCCGATGCCATGAATCCTACTTATCCTTATGATAAGCTGAACGGCAGTTGGGTGAAGAATGGGGCTGCATCTCAGGTGAATCCTCCCGGTGCCTTGCTCAAGGAGCGTAATGATACGAAGAACATGAACTTCAATGCTCATCTGAAGTTGAACTATGATATGACAAATTCTCTGAGTGTTTCTGCCTTCGGAGCATACAGTTATGCTTCCAACGAGAACAACCAGTTCTGTCCTACCTGGGTTTGGGCGCAGGGCAATCTCTATCGTGGGGAGTTCAAGAGCGAGGACTGGCTTGCCAATGTATCGTTTAACTATCAGCATTCGTGGGGAATCCACAATCTGAAGGCAATGGTGGGTGCAGAATATCAGAAGGATATCCGAACGGGATTCTGGACTTCTGCTAAGGGAATCACCAACAACGACATGTATTACCATAACATAGGTGCTGCTGCATCACGGCCTTTCGGTGGGACAGACAGCAACTACGAAGATCCGACCCTGGCTTCTGTGATGGGCAATGTCGACTACACCTTATATAATAAGTATAGTCTTTCGGTTTCCATGCGTGGCGACGGTTCTTCGATGGTGGGCAATGACCATACCTGGGGTTTCTTCCCATCCGTCTCTCTTTCCTGGGATATGAAGCAGGAGAAATGGCTCCGTTCTCTCAAGGAAATTACCATGCTGAAACTGCGTACGGGCTATGGACGCTCAGGTAATCTTGGCGGAATATCTTCTTATACCACTTTGAATACGGTGCGGCAGAATGGTATTGTTTCGGTGAACAGTTCTCCTACGGTTACGATGGGAATGATTAGCAATAACAATCCTGATCTGAAGTGGGAAACCCGCGCTACCTGGAATATCGGAGCTGATTTGGGAGTGTGGAACAACCGGCTGGTTCTGACGGCAGAATATTACTATTCCAAGACCACCGACATGCTCTATGCCTATGATGTGCCGGTTCCGCCTTTTGCCTATGATAAACTGTTGGCAAACCTGGGTTCTATGAGCAACCAGGGTTTGGAGGTCGGCGTTTCCTTCACTCCTATCCAGAAGAAGGACATGGAACTGAATATCAATATGAATCTCTCCTGGCAGAAGAACAAACTCCTCTCGCTGAGTGGTGAATATGACGGAATGCAGATGTCGGCAGCCGATATTACTGCGATGGGTGCCTTGTCGGGGGCCGGTCAGCATGGTGGTTACAACAATGTGGTCTATCAGATAGTTGGTCAGCCTTTGGGGGTATTCTATCTTCCTCATTGCAAGGGGATTATAGAAGATGGAAATGGGCATTACCGCTATGATATCGAAGATTTGGACAAGAACGGAACCGTAGATTTGAGTGATGGCGGTGACAGATATATTGCCGGTCAGGCTACTCCTAAAGTAACGTTGGGTTCCAATATCAGTTTCCGTTATCGCGACTGGTATCTTTCATTGCAGATGAACGGAGCCTTCGGACATAAGATATTCAATGGTACGGGTTTAGCCTATACCAATATGTCGAGTTTCCCGGATTATAATGTGCTGAAGGGAGCTCCTGAGAAGAATATTGTTGACCAGAATGTTTCTGATTATTGGCTGGAGAAGGGCGATTATCTCAACTTAGAGAATCTCACGCTGGGCTATGATATCCCTATCCGAAAGGGAGTGGTGCAGTCGCTCAGAGTTTCGGCGAGTGTCAACAATCTTGCCACCATCAGCAGTTACAGCGGCTTGACTCCGATGATTAACAGCTACGTGGTGAACAGTACGATGGGTATTGATGATAAGCGGACTTATCCTGTTTACAGAACCTTCTCATTGGGTTTAAGTGTTCAATTCTAAAATCAGAAAGTTATGAAACGATATAGATTTTTATTTCTGCTGCTGGCGGCATTGTCTATGACATCCTGCCTGGACGAACATCCTAAGGATCAGTTGGACGAGGATGCCATCTATGGCTCTGCATCTGATATTTATATCAATGCCGTGGCTTCTCTCTATAATTATATAGGTGGAGCTAACGAGAGTGAGGGTCTCCAGGGCACCTGCCGTGGCATTTACGATTATAATACGCTGACCACCGATGAGGCGATGATTCCGATTCGAGGCGGCGACTGGTATGATGGTGGCCTCTGGAATGCCATGTACCAGCATCGGTGGAGTGCCGATGACCAGTCTCTTTATGATACGTGGAAGTACCTTTATAAGGTTATCGTGCTGGCTAATAAGTCTTTGGATATTATCAGCAACAAGTCGGCCCTGCTTTCTGCCGCACAGCAGGAGGAATATCGGGCTGAGATAAGAGCCATCCGGGCTATGTTCTATTACTATGCTATGGACATGTTCGGTCGGGTTCCATTGGTCCTTTCCAGTGCAGAACAGCTCCATTCCAGCCTGTTCCAAGGTCAGACAGATCGCAGTTCTATCTTCCAGTTTGTCTTTCAGGAGTTGCAGCAGGTATTGCCTTCACTTCCCGACCAGCACAGCAATAAGGAAGGCAATTATTATGGTCGCATTACCCAGCCGGTAGTCAACTTTCTGTTGGCGAAGTTGGCTTTGAATGCAGAAATCTATATGTATGATGACTGGACCCAGGGTTATGCGAGCCGTCCGAAGGGAAGTGACATTCATTTCTCTGTGCCGGCTTCTGATGCCTCTTTGCGCAATGGCGATAAGGTGGACTGCAGGAAGTTGAATGCCTGGGAAACCTGCATTTATTATTGTGATAAACTGGCAGAAGAAGGCTATGTCCTGGAGTCGGATGATTCGTTCAATTTTTCTACGCATAATGAGACATCGAAGGAGAATATCTTCACGATTCCGATGGATAAGAATATCTATACCAACCAGTTCCATTATCTCTTCCGCTCTTACCATTATACGCATGGCGGTGTCTTGGGATGGGGAAGTGAAAATGGTACCTGTGCTACGATTTCTACGATGAAAGCCAATCATTATGGCGAGGCTGATGAAGATGCCCGTTGCAAGATGAACTTTGTGGCGGGAGTGGTAAAGGTAGATGGTCATGAACTGCTGATGGATAATGGAAAGCCGTTGGAGTATCAGCCTTTTGAAGTGGCTCAAAACTTGACCAACAGTAAGTTTGTCAAGACGGCTGGAGCGAGAATGGCGAAGTATGAGGTGGATAGAACCTCTTATATGGACGGCAAGTTGCAGAGTAACGACATAGTTCTTTTCCGCTATGCAGATGCTTTATTGATGAAGGCAGAGGCAAAGGTCCGAAACGGAGAGAATGGTGATGAGGAGTTGAATAGGATTCGTGCCCGTGTGGGAATGCCTTATCGTAAGGCTACGCTCGATAACATTCTGGAAGAGCGGTTGCTGGAGTTGGTATGGGAAGGATGGCGTCGTCAGGATCTCATCCGTTTCGGCAAATTCACCGGTGCCTACGATCTCCGTACGCCTCTTCAGGGTGAATCCTCCGGCTACACCACTGTCTTCCCGATTCCTCAGAAATGCATCGATTTAAATTCTGAATTGGTACAGAATAAGGGATATGTCAATATTTTGAAGTAAAGAAACTTGAATAGAGTATATGAAAAGAGAAAAGCTCGTCAGGACTTTGAGGGTCTTGGTGAGCTTTTCTCGTTTTATTTCCCGAATCTGGAAGTATCTACTTCTTCATGCTGCTTGGCCTTGTAGCCGCCGAAACGATAGGTGAGGCCTATGATTCTGCCAAAGTACATGTCCGCTTCCTATCCATCAACAAGCGCATCGAATGCTTCTTTGAAGTATTTGTCGAACCACTCGGCTGGGTGATCTGTTATCTGATGCTTGCCTGATTTCTCGATGTGAATGGCAACAATGTCGCCAAAATCGGAAGTGCCATCAATGAAAAGAATGTTTTCAAAAAGTGGTAGAGAGGCTCTTACTCGTTTGATGCCTTCCGTGAAGTTATATTCTATCACGTCTTGGTTTACATTATGACCGCCCAATATATGGCGTTGGTCAACACGAGTGGAGGAGTCGATAATATGAGATAGACCGAAATATATCAAACAAATCTTATAGTTTGCATTTTTGAAATCTTTGATAAGATTGACAGGTAAATCTGAGGAGAAATTAGTTTCAAAGGCATAATTTTTCTTTAATAGGATAGCTTCGTCTTTCTCTTTCATTAGTGTGGAGATAACGGTTCCTTCTATCCACGAATCTTTCCAGTCTGGATGTTCCTTACGAAGTTTCATGGCAAGTTGATCTCCATCAAATGCTTTTACACTTGAATAGAATGGGCCAAGTTTGCTTTTTCCAGCTCCGTTTGGTCCTGCAATAATGGTGAATTCTAGTCGTCGTGTCATAGTTGCATTTTTTTTTTGAGGATTATGCATGGAGCAGGTAACTCATTTTTCCCCTTCCCGGAGCTGCTACTTGCTGGATAACAGTATATTTTCTAGTCTTTACATCAAAAGTCACTTCATCATCACTTCCGTCAGGATTAGCTAGAAAAACTTTTTTCCCCTCAAAAAACGGCACGGAAATGCCCTTCGCCCACGCTTCCAGGTAGATTCGTTCCACCTCATCGTGTACGGCATTGTTGATTTCCCGAATCGACTTGCCATTCGAGAGTCGCCAACCTTCTATTTCTTCATATTTGCACATAAGCCTTTAACCTTTAGAAAAACTTTGAAAAATCTACTGCAAAAATACGAGGAATCTTTTTAATAGCCAAATGTTTTAACCTCTTTTTTCTATCAGCTCTTATCAGAAGCATCTGTTTTTGAAAGTTTTTCCCAAAAAGGTTTGTGGTTTCAGGAATAATGGCTAATTTTGCGGGCTGAAAGGGAAATCGCTTGATAGGCGATGATTCTTGGAATGATATAATATAAATAGGATATGGATAGGAAAAATGATGGCCTCAGACTGATGGATGGGGCTGGATATAAGAAGATAATAATTGCTTGCGACTCTTATAAGGGTTGCCTTTCGAGCAGAGAGGTAAATGAGGCGATTGCTTCGGGAGTGAAGAAATGGAATGCAGATGATGCTTCTCCCGAAATAAAGAAATTGTCTCCTGATGCTGCTTCTGAAATGAAAAAAATGGATTCAGATGATGCTTCTCCCGAAATCATTACCCTGGAAATGAGTGATGGGGGAGAGGGAATGCTCGATGCTTTTCTCTCGGCGATGAAGGGAGAGCGAGTGAAGATTCATGCCCATGATGCGCTGATGAGATGGATTGAGGCAGAATACGGAATCGTGGATGATACGGCGATTATCGAGATTGCGCAGACTACAGGACTGGCTCTGATTGAGCCTGAACAGCGCAACCCGATGAAGGCTACTTCCTGGGGCGTGGGCGAGATGATAATGAATGCTTATCGCCGGGGCGTGCGCCGTTTCATCGTGGGCTTGGGCGGAAGCGCCACATCCGATTGCGGTATTGGAATGCTCAAGGCGATGGGCGACGACTGGAAGAAAATCCGACAGGAATGCAGTTTTGTACTGGCTTCGGATGTTACCAATCCGCTCTGCGGTGAAAACGGGGCGGCTTATGTCTTTGCGCCTCAGAAGGGAGCTGATGCTAAGATGGTGCAGATGCTGGATGATAGGGCGAGGAAGTTTGCCGAGGTAAGCGCCAAGCATTTCGGATATGATAGAAGTATGGTTTCCGGGGCTGGTGCTGCCGGCGGACTGGGCTATGCTTTCCTGCAATATTTCAATGCTGAGGCTCGTCCTGGGGCTGAACTTCTCTTGGATGAGATTGGTTTTGATGCGCTCATTCTGGATGCTGATCTCGTGATTACGGGCGAGGGACATAGCGACCGCCAGACCTTGATGGGGAAACTGCCGCAAAGAATTCTTGAGCATGGTGCCAATCAGAAAATCTGGCTCGTCTCGGGTGGCGTAAGCGACAGGCAGGTGATGCTGGATGCAGGTTTTGATAGAGTAATTCAGATTACTCCTGATTCTATGCCTTTAGAAGAAGCGATGAAGCCGGATGTGGCCCGTAACAATATCATCAAGGCGATTCATAGGCAATTTGCTTTGTAGTTTCAGTTATTATCCGTATCTTTGCGCCCGATTATCAAAATAGGGTAAAAAGAATAAGAATAATGAAGTATATAATTTTTGATTTTGATGGAACCATCGGCGATTCGCAGAGTCTCATCGTGAAGACCCTGCAGGATACGATGCGTGCAAGAAAACTGGAAGTGAAATCGGATGAGGCTTGTGCCAAGACCATCGGTTTAAGACTGGATGAGGCTTTCGTCTCGCTCTTCGGAATTAGTGCTGAGGAGGGACTGGAATGTGCGGCAACCTATCGCGAAATCTTCCTGGATAACAAGAAGACGATGATCGTGCAGCCCTTCCCTCATGTGATAGAAACCCTGAGAGCGTTGCACCGTCAGGGCTTTATTCTGGGAATGGCCAGCAGCAGAAACCATTGCTCGCTGGATGGATACGTGAAGCAGATGCAGCTGGAAGATATTTTCTCTTCTATCGTGGCAGGCGATGATGTGGAGCATGCGAAGCCGGCACCCGATATGGTTTTCAAGGCATTGAAGGAGATGAAGGGAACGGCAGATGAAACCCTTGTAGTGGGCGATATGACCTTCGATGTAGATATGGCGCATCATGCCGGCTGCAAGGCCTGTGCCGTTACTTATGGCAACGGAACCCGCCAACAGCTCGCTTCTGCCGAATGGATTATCGATGATTTCGCAGAACTCCTGGAAATCGTAAAAGAATAAACTGAACTCTGAATAAAAAGATAATTTTATCCCTGCTGGAATAAAAAAGCGGATAAAGTTATCTTTTTATTCATTTTTTTATAGTAACTTTGCACCCGCAATTGGTTTGCTGCCACTTTCTGCCGCCTCAGGCAGGATGAGTGCGTAGTGATTAAAAGGGAATCGGGTGAGAAGCCCGGACAGTCCCGCTGCTGTAAGCGTCTTATTGCGGCAAGCACCATGGTCACTGACATTTTTTCGGGAAGACCGCTTGCCATGAGTTTTGCATCTTTTTATGTTTACATAGAGTGAGATGCGGGGAGGACGCAAGTCAGAAGACCTGCCGTTGCCATCTCTACCATCAGGAAGTGATGGAGGATGAAATCATTGAGCCTCGTGGGTTAGGCTTTTGAATGAAGATAAAAACATAATAGTAGATGAAAAGATTGTTTGCAATAGCCATGCTGGGTGTTGTTGCAGGGTCTGCCTTTGCCAATGGCGAAACGCAGGACTCTGTACGAGTGCATCACATCCAAGAGGTTGTGGTTACCTCACGATTGATATCCAGGGAAACTATTCCATCACAGACATTGGGAGGTGAGGAACTCAAAAAGTTGAATTCCTTGTCGGTGGCCGATGCCTTGCGTTATTTCTCGGGCCTGCAGCTCAAGGATTATGGAGGCGTGGGTGGCATCAAGACAGTCAACATTCGCAGTATGGGTACCAATCACTTGGGTATCTTCTATGACGGCCTCGAACTGGGCAATGCACAGAATGGGCAGATAGACTTGGGGCAGTTCTCACTCGACAATGTGGAGGAGATTTCGCTCTACAACGGTCAGCGTAGTGCCATCTTCCAACCAGCGAGCGACTTTGGTAATGCTGGCTCCGTCTATATCCGTACCAAGGCTCCCCGCTTCATGATGGGCAGGCGATACAACTTGTTGGTGAGGGCTAAGTATGGGTCGAGCGATACCTTCCGGTTTTCATCGCTTTGGGAGCAGAAACTCTCCGATCATATATCTTCCTCGTTAAGTACAAGTGTGCTGACGTCGAGCGGACGCTATAAGTTTCGTTATAGGCGAGTGACCGAAGACAATACGGTGGCTTATGATACCACCGCCGTGCGCCACAATGGTGACATTTGGGCTTTCCGTATCGAGGAAAACGTGAGGGGAGGCATTGCCGATGGATATTGGAACGTGAAGGCATATACCTACCATTCGGAAAGGGGAATACCTGGTGCCATCGTCAACAATGTGTGGCGAAGAGGCGAACGCCAGTGGGACCACAATACCTTCGGACAGGCTGTATTCCAAAAGTCATTTGGTGACAAATTCTCTACCAAGGCATTGGCTAAGTATGCCTATTATGTGACGCGCTATGTCAATAATGATGAGACGCAGATACATGTAGATAATACCTATCGTCAGCAGGAGATGTATTTCTCCACTTCGAATGTCTATGAGATATTGCCAAAGTGGAGTGTCTCAATGAGCTATGACTTCAAGTGGAACAAGTTGAATGCCAATATGGTGGACTTTGCTTTCCCTCATCGTTACTCCAACTTTGTGTCGTTAGCCACGGCATTGACGCTGTCACGCATCCAGGCACAAGCCTCGTTGGTGGAGCAGGTGGTCAAGGACCATGTGAAGTATGGGGCGTCATCGTCATCTCGCAGCACACTGACGCCAGCATTCTTTGTAAATGTCTATCCGTTCGAATCCAAGTTGTTGGCAGTGAAGGCCTTCGCTAAGAAAAGCTTCCGCATGCCGACCTTCAACGACCTCTACTATGCCGACATGGGTAACAGTAAGTTGAATCCAGAGTCGGCGTTGCAATATGACCTGGGATTTGTGCTGAACAAGGATTGGAAGCAAGGCATCGTCGACCATTTCCGCTTACAGGTGGATGGCTATTACAATACGGTGCACGACAAAATTGTGGCTTATCCCAAGGGGCAGCAGTTCCGTTGGACGATGCTCAACTTGGGCAAGGTACACATCAAGGGCGTCGATGCCATGGCAGAAGTGGGACTGGAGCCCGCCAAGGATTGGAAAGTTACGGCCCGCTTGCAGTACACTTATCAGGATGCTCGCGACGTGACCGATCCCAATACCTCTTATTATAAGGATCAGATACCTTATATACCATGGAACAGTGGGTCGGCTATCTTGGCCCTGTCATGGCGAGAGTGGGACTTGTCGTATAGTTTCATCTATTCTGGTGAACGTTATTCGCAGCAAGAGAACATCCTCTATAACCATCTCCAGCCCTGGTATACGCACGACATGAGCGTGGTTTATCATGCCAGGAGATGGTCGGCAAGACTGGATGTCAACAACATCTTCAGTCAGGATTATGACGTGATACTCAACTATCCGATGCCGAAGCGCAATTATATGCTGACATTGGAATATAACTTTTGAAAAAATGAAGGATAAGATATATCATCAACCCAATCTGGCAAAGTCTTGGTTCTTAGCCTTGCTTTGTTTTCTGGCTCTATGTATGCAGTCGTGTCGGGATAGCGACACCGTCATCTCATCTGAGCCTGAGGATACAGGCAGTAAGGCAGAAAAGGGCGATGTCATGGGACTCTACTTGCTCAACCAGGGCAATATGGGCAGCAACAAGGCTACCCTCGACTATCTGGACTTGTCGGGTGATAATAGTGAAAACGTCATTTATCATCGCAACATCTACTCTGAACGCAATCCTTACGAGATTAAGGAACTGGGTGATGTTGGCAATGATATCAAGATATATGGCTCCAAACTGTGGATGGTCATCAACTGCTCCAACAAGGTGGAGGTGGCAGATGCCTATACTTGCAAAAAAGTAGCGAAGATAGACATCCCCAACTGTCGATACCTTGCCTTTGATGGAGGATTTGCCTATGTGAGTGCCTATGTGGCTCCTGTGAATATGCGCCAGGATGCCGAAGTGGGAGCTGTTTATAAGGTGGACACGCTGACCATGAAGGTAGTGGACAAGGTGACGGTGGGCTATCAGCCCGATGAATTGGCTGTTGTGCATGGCAAACTGTATGTTGCCAACAGTGGCGGTTATCGCAATCCCAACTACGATCGTACGGTGAGCGTCATCGACCTCAAGACCTTTAAGGAGGAGCGGAAGATTGATGTGGCAATCAACTTGCATCGCTGTCGTGCCGATAAGTATGGGCAGCTATGGGTGAGTTCCCGAGGCGACTACAAGGAGGTGCCTTCACGATTGTATTGGCTCAAGCCTAATGCTGCAGGGCAGATGGAAAAGGGAGGTGAACTGAAAGTGCCGTGCTCCAACATGTGTGTCGTGGGTGATTCACTATATTATATAGGTGTGCAGTGGAATGAGACTTCACAGAAGAATTCGATAGAGTATGGTATCGTGAATGTCAGCCAACACAAGGTAATTGCTCATTCCTTGTCTAGTGCTCATGAGATACAATCCATCGAAATGCCATACGGCATCATCGTCAATCCTCAGAAGAAAGATTTCTATCTGATGGATGCTAAGAATTACGTGTCAAGTGGTGAGTTGTTTCACTTCAAGGCGGATGGCACCTTCGATTGGCGAGTGTGGACGGGCGATATTCCGGCAGAGGCAGCGTTTGTTTATCGCAAACCTCAGTTGCCATCGTCGGATCCGAGCCAACCAGCCGAGAAGTATAGCAAGTATATCTTAGCGGTAGATGAGTATGTGCCGGCTCCAGGACAATTCGTCAATTCGATGCCTCAATATGAGGAGGGTGATGATGCTAAGTCGATGGCAAGAAAATGTACAGAAGCCATCGGTGGAGACAAGGGCGGTTTGGTGAGTCTGGGTGCCTATGGTGGTTACATCACCTTTCATTTCGATCATTCAATAGCGAATGTGAAAGGTGAGAAAGACCTTTACATCAAGGGCAATGCTTTCAAGGACAATAGCGAGCCTGGCATCGTGATGGTATCGCAGGATGTGAATGGCAATGGTTTGCCCGACGATCCTTGGTATGAACTTTCCGGCAGTGCTGATGTTGACAGTGTGGGCAAGGTGGTATATGGCTATGAGATAACCTATACCAAGGATGCCATGCATGATATTCCATGGACAGACAATCAGGGAAGAAGTGGAGTTGTTAATCGCAACACTTTTCATGCCCAGGAATATTTCCCCTTGTGGTTGTCAAGTCCATTACGCTTCGAGGGTACCCTTTTGCCGCGTAATGGCCATGATACCAGCGGCAATGGAACCCATTGGGTTTGTGATGCCTTCCGGTATGGATATGTTGACAATGTGAGCAATAGCGACATCGATGGATGTTGTTTCGATATCTCTTGGGCGGTAGATAAGAATCGAAAGCCTGTGGCGCTCGACCACATCGACTTCGTGAGAGTGTATAGCGCACAGAATCAAATGTGTGGTTGGCTAGGTGAGACTTCCACAGAGGTAAGTGGGGCTGAGGACCTGCATCTCCAAAAGTCAATCAGTGCCAAGAGTAGAAAGAGATAATAAATAATAAGATAATTTTAATAATAAACAAAACAACAATGATGAAAAAGTATTTTTATTTGTTGGCACTTGTGTGTGCCACTAGTTTCTTCACAGCATGTAGTGACGACGACGATGACAACACTCCTAAGTATGAGACCATCACTTTCGAGGGTAGCAACTGGAATGCATTGATTGATAATCCTCAGTATGGTGGAAAGATGCTCTATGGAGAGAGTGGTAGCGGCTTTACAGAGGACAATGGTGTGTATGAGTGGACTGATGCTACAACTTCTTTGCATTCAAAGATAAATAATGGCTATGGCTCATGGGCTTATTGGAATGGTGGTGCTGCTGTTTCTAACTATCATAGTACCATTGCTGAAGGTACATCTAATACACAGCTTTCTATTCCTGCAGATCTTGCAGCTCACTCTGGTAGCAACTTCTTGATGATTTTTGGTTCAATAGATGGATATAATGCTCCTGTTCTTGACTTTAAGGATGGTAAGGCTCACACCATGAAAGGCCTTTGGATTACCAATGGTACTTACTTCCTCAATGTGATGGCTAATGGCAATGAATACTGTGCAAAGGCTAAAAGTTCTACCCAAATCTCTGTCGTGTTCGAAGGCTTCAAGGCTGATGGTACTACGTCTACAGGTACAGTTAAGTACACAGTTCAGGATGGTACAAACTCTTTGAAGAGCTGGCAGTATGTTGATCTCTCTTCTCTTGGCGAGATTAGTAGCTTGAAGGTAAACTATGAGGCTTCAGACGATATGAAGGGGCAGTATGGTTATAATGCGCCTGCTTATATAGCTGTAGATGACGTAGAAATCTATAAGTAAATCTGATATAGCGATAGTTTCTTATGAAAACGGCTGCATAGAAACAAAAAAGAGGGTGCGTCTTGTACTTATGACACACCCTCTCTTTTGTTTTTTATTGTTTCCGAAACGATTATTCTTATCGTTTCCAAGTCCTTCTTTTTTTCGAATCTTTATTCCTCCATCAACTTGCGATAGCGACCCTTCTTGATTTCGGTATCGCCCAGACGGCGCGCCTTGTTGATTTCATACTCAGAATAGCTGCCCTCGAAGAAGAAAACCTCACCGTTGCCCTCGAAGGCAAGAATGTGGGTACAGATTCGGTCAAGGAACCAGCGGTCGTGGCTGATTACCACCGCACAACCGGCAAATGCTTCCAAACCTTCCTCCAAGGCACGCAGCGTGTTCACGTCGATATCGTTGGTTGGCTCATCGAGGAGCAAAACATTACCCTCCTGCTTCAATGCCAAGGCCAACTGCAGACGGTTACGCTCACCACCCGAGAGAACACTGCAGAGCTTGCTCTGGTCGGTGCCCGAGAAGTTGAAGCGGCTAATGTAAGCACGTGCATTCACATCTCTGCCACCCAGACGCAAGGTTTCGTTGCCCTGAGAAATCACCTCGTAAACGGTCTTCTGTGGGTCGATGTCCTTGTGCTGCTGATCAACATAAGCCAGCTTCACGGTCTCACCAACCTCGAATGTACCGCCATCAGCTTGCTCCAAGCCCATGATGAGGCGGAAGAGGGTAGTCTTGCCGGCTCCGTTAGGACCGATGACGCCTACGATGCCGTTAGGAGGAAGCATGAAGTTGAGGTCGTTGAAGAGAACCTTCTCGCCGAACGCCTTTTTTACATGCTGAGCCTCAATCACCTTGTTACCCAGACGAGGACCGTTAGGGATGAAGATTTCCAGCTTCTCCTCGCGCTCCTTCTGCTCCTGGTTGAGCATCTGCTCGTAAGAGTTCAGACGAGCCTTACCCTTAGCCTGACGGGCCTTAGGTGCCATGCGAACCCATTCCAACTCGCGCTCCAATGTCTTGCGGCGCTTAGAGGCAGTCTTCTCCTCCTGAATCATTCGCTTGGTCTTCTGGTCGAGCCATGAAGAGTAGTTGCCCTTCCATGGAATACCCTCGCCACGGTCCAACTCCAGAATCCACTCGCTCACGTCGTCGAGGAAGTAGCGGTCGTGGGTTACGGCGATTACGGTACCCTCATACTGCTGCAGGTGCTGTTCCAGCCAGTCGATGCTCTCGGCATCCAGGTGGTTGGTAGGCTCATCGAGCAGGAGTACATCCGGCTTCTGCAGGAGTAGGCGGCAGAGAGCCACACGGCGGCGCTCACCACCCGAGAGATTGGTAACTGGCCAATCGCCAGGAGGACAATGCAGGGCAGCCATCGCACGCTCCAGCTTGGAGTCGATGTTCCAGGCGTCGGTAGCATCGATGATGTCCTGCACCTCAGCCTGGCGCTGCATCAGCTTGTCCATCTTATCAGGGTCTCCGTAATATTCTTCGAGACCGAACTTATTGTTGATGTCCTCGTATTCTGCGAGTGCATCATAGATTTTCTGCACACCCTCCATCACGTTTTCCTTCACGGTCTTGTTCTCGTCGAGCGGAGGATCCTGAGGCAAGTAGCCCACAGAGTAGCCTGGGCTCCAAACCACCTCACCCTGGGTAGGTTGCTCAAGTCCTGCGATGATTTTCATCAACGTAGATTTACCGGCACCGTTCAAACCGATGATGCCGATTTTTGCTCCGTAGAAGAACGATAGGTAGATGTTCTTCAGAATCTGTTTCTGGTTTTGTGGGATAATCTTAGATACGCCCACCATTGAAAAGATAATCTTCTTGTCGTCAACTGTTGCCATATATATTATTAAATAATGTGTATTTGTGAATTTATAGAATTTCTATTTGTCTCCATATTCATCGAAACTTTTGGTCTTGGGGTCGCCAAGAATGTCGATGACTTCCTGTTTGGTCATACCACGTGTCTTGAAACTTGTCAGCCCATTCTAATGTAGTCTGAATACAAGGGGAACGGTATAGTGTACGCGTGTAGCCTCGCCCCTTATTTTGCCGGGTGTCCATTTCCCCAATGTGCTCACAACACGGATGCCCTCCTGTTCGAAGAGAGTGCGAATTTCTGAGCGGACTTGGGTTTGCTCAGCTCCAGACAGCTTGTTGAAATCTTTGCCGTTAGGGTTGTCTAACACCTGATAACTTTGTATTCCGACATCAGAGACGTTGCCATCTTTCTCGACGATAAATTCCACTTTTACTTTGGCTGCGGCTTTATACTTTTGGCACAACTTTGGAAACTTGGTGTTGACGGATAGTTGCTTCATCAAGAGCGCCTTTCCACCAGGGTAGTGGGGCATCTCTATAAAGGCTGTTAGCTTACCTAAATTGTCGAGCGAGTCCAGCTTCTGCATCATTTCCTCGGCATTGACGGTAGAGAAGTATATTTTTCCCTCAGGGTCGATGAGGTAGGAGGTTGGAATCCATGAGATGTGGTAATCCTTGGAAATCTGAGTTTCCTTCCATTTCTTTCCCTCGCAGTATTGCATCCACTGGTCGTAGTGGTTGCTGCTGAGATATTTGTTCATCTTTTCCTTGTCGGTATCGAATGAAACCCCGACAAGCTGTATCTTCGTGAGATATTTTTTTGATATTTCTTTTACCTTTGGCATGTCCTTGCGACAGTCTGGACACCATGAAGCCCAGAAGTCGAGTACGGTCCATACGCCTGGTACAACCTTGCCGTCTGCATCGGTCTTAGTCTTCCAATCGGACAGACGGAATATTTTCTCGCCTGTCTTGTCATTGGTGATTTGGAAGTCAGGTGCCTCTGTGCCAACTGGTAGCAACTCTGTGGTTGTTTGTGCTCTGCCGACAACAGCTGTTGCCAAGAGCAAAAATAATGTTATCTTCATATCTTTTGTCGTTTAAAAAAGGTGAATCATGTATATTGATGCGAACATCATTCGTGGCAAAGGTACGCTTTTTTCTTGAATTACCAAAGAAAAAAGATGTTTTCGTAATAAAAATGATAGTTTTATTTTGTATTGTCTTCGAATTATGTTATCTTTGCAAGCAAACTTTAAAAGAAAGGAATAATATGAATGCAACCTATATAGACCTGACTCTTCGCCTGTCTCTGGCTCTCATCTTGGGAGGAGCGATAGGTATCGAAAGAGAATACCGTGCCAAGGAAGCGGGCTTCCGCACTCACTTCCTTGTAGCCCTGGGTAGTGCCCTTTTCTGTGTAGTTTCCCAGTATGGATTCGGCTTTGAACTGAAGGATTCCTCGCGTGTGGCCGCTCAGGTGGTTTCGGGCATCGGATTCCTGGGTGCCGGTACCATCATCTTCCAGAAGAATGTGGTTCGAGGCTTGACTACGGCTGCTGGCTTATGGGTGACGGCAGCTATCGGATTGGCTTGCGGAACGGGCATGTATGTGGCTGCAGCTATTACTACGGTAATGGTGTTGCTGGGACTGGAGGTGTTGAATTATCTGATACCGCAGTTGGGAACCTCTACCATCGAACTGAATTTCTCTGCCCCGTCAAGGGACAGCGTGAAGGAATTCATCAGTAAAATCAAGCTGAAAGGTATGGAAGTTCATTCTTACGAACTGAAAGAGCGAAGATTTTCTAAGGAAGAATTTGTGGAGGCGAGCATCGAAATAAAAGCCAAACGGGGGTTCCATACGCTGGAGATTCTTGATTATATGAATGATTTCTCGGACGTCACGATTTCGACGATTAAATAGAAGGAAAAGATAAAAAGGAGTTAAGATGATGGTCTTAACTCCTTTTTATCTTTATATGCTTAGTAAATCCTAGCCAGATAGTCATAATGTTCGCCTTCTGCCACCAGCTCGCCGTGCAAGCCGCAGCTTTCGGCGATGGATTTCAGTAATGGGAAATCTACGTAGAGCCAATCGAAGCGGTCGCCCTTTACATCCTTGTAAATCATCTGATAATCAACTTCTCCGTAATAGGCTCCATTCAGATTGATGTCGAAACTTCCATCCTCATTCTCGTAGATATATTTCAAATCAGAGGAATCGATGAGAATCTGACCGCCCGGATTCAGCAACGCCTTCAGGCGCTGGAAGAGGGCAGGGAGATGTTCTATCTTTCCGGCAATTCCCGTTCCGTTCATCAGGAGGAGAATCGTATCGAAACCCGTTCCCAGATGATCGTCGAAGAGATTGATGCATTCCGCATTCTTCACTCCTCTCAACTTCATCGCTTCGCAACTCAAAGGCGAAATATCTATCGCCTTCACCGTAAAGCCCTTCTCCTGCAGGGCGAGCGTATGGCAACCGCTTCCGGCTCCGATATCCAGCACCCGTCCCTTGACTAGCTGCAAGGCTTTCTGCTCCAGCACCGGCATTTCCGGGACGCTTCTGAACAGATGTTTCACTGGCATTTCGTCTTCCTCGAACATCGAAGACAGCACTCTCAGTCGGGCTGCTTTCCCATGCTTTTGGAAGTCGAGAATGGCTGCGCCCATCGGGTCTTTATCTGCTGATAATATTTCTGTATTCATTTTCTTTCTATCTGTTTTATCTTAAGTTTCTTGAATTCTTCTGCAAAAATACAATAAAGTTTTGATAAAACAGATATATTTCTGAAAAAACTGATCAGATTTTTACTCGTATCTGATTGCCTCGATAGGGTCGAGTCTTGCTGCCTTCTTTGCCGGATACCATCCGAAGAACACGCCCGTAAAGGTACATACGGCGAAACTCATGATGATGCTCCAAGGCTCTATCTGAGTGGCAATATGCAGGAAGACATTCAGACTCAGCGACAGACTCACTCCCAGGATTACTCCGATGATTCCACCGGTCACAGAGAGCAGAATCGCCTCGATGAGGAACTGGTTCAGAATGTCAATTCCTCTGGCTCCCACACTCATGCGGAGACCGATTTCACGGGTTCGCTCGGTAACGGAAACGTACATGATGTTCATGATTCCGATACCGCCCACCAGCAGGGAAATTCCTGCCACACTACCCAGAAGGATGGTGATGGTGGACATGGTGGAATTCATCATGCTGGAGATTTCCTCCTGCGAACGGATGTTGAAATCATCCTCATCTGCCTCGGTGGTCTCGGTGGCATCCTTCAGCTTGTGGTTGTGGCGGAGAATTTCCGAAATCTGATCCTGAGCCGGCTGAGATGCTTCCTCGGTAATGGCAGAACATACGATTCCGCCCAGATAGGTCTGTGCCAGGATTCGCTTCATCACGGTGGTGTATGGGGCGAGCACGAGGTCATCCTGGTCCATTCCCATGGAGTTGTAACCCTTCTTCTGGAGCACACCTATTACACGGAACGGGATGCTGTTGAAACGTACTACCTTGCCGATCGGGTCGCTGCCGTCGGGAAAAAGATAATCCACTACGGTCTGACCCAGGATGCAGACCTTGGCAGCTGCCTTGATGTCGGTATCGGTAAACATTTCTCCATCTGCCACCTTCAGCTGGCGGATGCTCAGGTAGTCCTGGTTCACGCCATAGATGGAACTCTGCGTATTGTTGTTGCCGTAGATCCACTGTCCCGAACTGTTTACGGTAGGCGAAATGGCACTGATGTAATTACAATCCTCCTTGATGCTCTCGTAGTCGGCTTGCTTCAGGGTCTCCATCGAGGAAGCATCCTGTCGCACACCGCCTCTCATGTCGGCACCCGGCGAAATCATAATCATATTACTACCCATCTCGGCGATGTTCGCTTTGATGCTCGCCTTACTTCCCTGTCCGATGGCAAGCATCGTAATCACGGCTGCAATACCGATGATGATGCCCAGGGCTGTGAGGAAGGATCGCATCTTGTTGGCTGCTATCGCCCGGATGGCAATCTTAAAAAGATTCTGATAATTCATTTACTTTGAACTTTGAATTTTGAACATTGAACTTTATGATTAGTAAAGCTGTTGAATTCTTCACTCTTCTCCTATTCGTCCGTATTGGCTGGCAGGGCGGCAAGGCCTTCTGCTGCCGAAAGGATGTGGTCATTATAGGTATCGCTGATGATGTGTCCGTCGCGCAATTCGATGTTGCGGCTGGAATACTTGGCGATATCCGGGTTGTGGGTTACGAAGATGATGGTTCTGCCCTCAGCGTAGAGCTTCTGGAAAAGGACAAGAATTTCGAAACTGGTTCTCGTGTCCAGGTTACCCGTTGCCTCGTCGGCGAGAATCACGGCAGGATTGTTCACCAGGGCACGGGCGATGGCTACACGCTGCATCTGTCCACCCGACATCTGATTGCTCTTATGGTAGAGTCTTTCGCCCAGTCCTACAGCCTTCAGAGCTTCGATGGCACGCTGCTTCCGTTCTTCTGCATTGATGGCAGGATTGTACATCAGCGGCAGCTCTACATTCTCCACACTCGTGGTCTTTGGCAGGAGATTGTAGTTCTGGAAGATGAAGCCAATCTTGCGGTTGCGCAGGATGGCTCTGTCGTTGTGGCTCATCTTGCGCACGCTCACGCCATCCAGGTAATATTCACCCTTGGAAGGGGTGTCGAGACAGCCCAGCTGGTTGAGCAGGGTGGATTTGCCGGAACCCGACTTACCCATAATGGTAACGAACTCGCCCTCGTAGATCTTGAAGCTTACGCCTTTCAGGGCGTGGACGGTTTCATCACCCACAAGAAAGTCGCGGCGCACATTGTCGAGCTCTATCACCACCTTCTTGTTCTCGTTGCTATTTGATGTTTCTGACATAATTATTCTTTTATGGGATTTGATAGGAGTTAAGGAGTTAAAGGAGTTATCGCTCCCTTCGGTCGCTGAGGAGTTAAGACAAAAGTCTTTTAGGCGTAATTTTTAAGCAGCAAGACACATGTCTTAACTCCTTAACTCCTTAACTTCTTAACTTCTTTAGCTTTACTTCTTCTTTCCTCTAGGACCCGGACCGCTGATCAGTCCCTGGCTCTGCTGTGGAGCGTCCTCCTCTTCCGGAACATTCACCACGATTTCCGTAACAATCTTATCGCCCTGCTTCAATCCCTTGGTGATTTCTGTATTGATTCCATCACTCTGACCGATGGTTACCGGATGAGCGGTGAGGGTGTTGCCATTCAATGTCCAAACCTTGTTTTTACCCTTGCAGTCTACAATCTTCATGTCTTTGCCCACGGTTTCCTTGGTAGGGGTAAAGCGGAGAGCCTTGTTGGCTACGGCGAGCACGCCGCTGCGCTCCTGGGTGTAGATGGTAACGTTGGCTGTAAGACCCGGTTTCAATTTCAAATCAGCATTTGAAGCAGAGATTACTACCTCGTAAGTTACTACATTATTGGTAGTTGTAGCTTCCAGGCGCACCTGCTTCACGGTTCCCTCGAAGGTATCATCCGGATAGGCATCTACAGTGAAAGTTACTCGGTCGCCCTCCTTTACATTGCCGATATCAGCCTCGTCTACATTGGCTACTACCTGCATATTGGTCAGATCCTTGGCAATGGTGAAGAGCTCTGGGGTGTTGAAGCTTGCAGCCACGGTCTGACCTTCCTCTACGCTCTTCGAAATCACGGTTCCGTCGATAGGAGAGGTGATGGTGGCGTAGCCGAGGTTGGTCTGTGCTCTCTGTACGTTTTCCTTAGAAGACGCAACCTGCTCCTTAGCCTGGCGATAGGTTAAGAGCGCATTCTCGTATTCATCTGCGCTGACAAGTCCCTTCTTGTAAAGGGTTTTGTAGCGCTCCATATTGGCTGCCTGATAGTTCAGACTGCTCTGTGCGCTGGCTAGGTTTGCCTTCGCAGTATTCAGTTCGCTCAGGAGATTGGTCTTGTCGAGTTCTGCGATGACCTGTCCCTTCTTTACCTGGGAGTTGTAGTCCACATAGAGTTTGTTGACGATACCACTCACCTGTGTACCCACGGTTACAGAGGTCACCGCCTCGATGGTACCCGTAGCGGTTACGCTGTTCTGCAAGGTTTTCAGCGCCACTTTTTCCTCCTTGAAGTTAATATCTTCCTCCTTTTTTCCGCCCGACATCGCCCATGTCGCCACGGCAATGATTACTATCACCACGACAGCAATCCAGATTTTGCTAATTCTCAACTTTTTCATTTTTTATAATCAGATTAATTTAATTCGAAATAATAAAACTTTTGTTTGGGAGGGGAGTTAACTCCTTAACTCTTTATTCAAGTTTTGCAAGTAAGCTCCACACGCCCTGAAAGGGCAGAAGCTCCTAGCCCAGGGCATCGCCCTGGGTAATTACGGACACAAACTTGTCGCCCTGTAAGGGCAAAAGCTTTAAAATACTGGGCAATATACAAAGCTTTTGCCCTTACAGGGCGCTTTGCTGATTGCCATTATACCCAGGGCGATGCCCTGGGCTAGGAGCTTTTGGGCCTTCAGCCCGTTCTTGAACCCCATGCGAAAGTTAACTCCTTCACCCTCTTAAATATGTCCTTCCTTATAGAACTTCAACATGTTGATGTTGAGGATGGCGAGGTATTTGGCCTGGAGTTCGTTCTGCTTCGCTTTGAGCAGGTTATCCTTTCCTGTTCTTAGCTCAACGATATTCTTCAATCCCAGCTTAAACTGCTCGCTCAGCAGATTGTAACTGGTCTGGGCACTCTCGCTGCTAACCTTTGCCGCCTTAAACTGGCTCTGGTTGGTGGTAGCCTGCAACCAGTAGTTCTCAATGGTAGAGTAGAGCTGAGTCTGCTGGTTCTTCAGGTCGAGCTGGATGCTTTCGCGCTCAATCAACGCCTTGTTCACCTGAGTCTTGGTGGTTCGGTTTTCAAAGAGCGGGATGCTCACTCCTACGCCGCCTCCAACGCTGAAGTTGGTCTTCAACTGCTTGCCAAGACCATTGCTGTTCATGGAAGTATTGCTGGTAGAAATACCTGCGTTAGCGCTGATGGTAGGCAGCTTGCCCGCCTTCGCAATCTTGATGTTCAAGTCGTTCTGAGCCAACTGATTCCTGATGGTCTTGAACTCCGGACGGTTTTCGAGAGCCGCAGCATAGACTCCGTTCATTGCCGGAACAGCCACGAGAGCCATCTCATCGGTGGTATTCGGAATCTCGATGTCAAAAGCTTCATCGCTTGTAATCTGAAGCAGTTCCTTCAACTGTCGCTTATAGTTCTTCACATTGCTTTCAGCCTGCACGATGTTGAATTCATCCTGAGCCCGCTGAGCGGTGAGCTGTGCCAGGTCAGCCTGACTCATCTTGCCTATCTTCACCATCTCCTTGCCCCGTTCTTCATTCTGCTGGCTCGAGAGATAGCTCTCCTTGTTCACCTGGATAGCCTCTGTAGAGTAGAGAATCTGCACGTAGAGCTGCGCAATCTGTTCCTGCAGTTTGATAGCTTGGGTAGCCGAATCGAGCTGTGCAGCCTCGGCAGAGAGCTGGTTCAGTTTTACCTGATTATGGTTCTTGTTTCCATTCCAGATGGTGTAGTTACCCATCACGGAGTAGCTTCCGTTGTAATACACCTTGTCGATGCTGGCTCTTGAGAAACCATCACCGCTGATACCGCTAGCCACCCAAGGAGTATAGTTCACGCTTTGGTTGGTGCTGGCGCTGAGCGACGGAAGCAGAGCAGCTTTCGACTGCAGATAATCTTCTTGGGCGCTGGCCTTGTTGAGTTGCGTCTTCTGAAGAGCGATGTTGTTGGCAAGCGCATAGTCGATACAGTCTTTCAGCGACCATTGTTTTGCCTGCGTTGCTAATGGTGCCGCCACAAGAAGCAGAGCAGCCATTGCGTTTTTTACTTTTCCGTTCATAATCTTCTTCTATTTTCTTTTTTACCTGTTTTATTTGTTTCAGAAAGATATTAATCTGATTGCATTTAGACGGAAAAGTTTAGTATAAAGTTTCAAATTTAACAATCCTTGTGATTTTTGTAAAAAAATGGAAAGGGAGGGGAAAAGAAAAATCCGTGAGCAAGATGCATCTTGCTCACGGATTTGATTCTGTGGCTATCTGGTATCCGTTAGGTGTCCTGCCGGATTTGCAATCCGCATCAATCACCTTATTTATCTGATATTTCTGATGATTTCCTCAGCCTTATCCTTTTCGCTGTCAAAGCTGAATACTTTATAGATGAGGCCTGTATTCTGAAGATCCACGATATGTGGCGCCATCATTTTGAGCGCTTTCAGCTGTTCGTCGTCGAAAGGGAATATCTTCATGATGCGGACCACCTGGGCGCAGGAATAATAGCAGCCGAGGCTTGCCACTTCTATCAGGTCGAACTTGTTGTCGTCGAAGCTTGCTTTCTTCACCTTATTATATAGTTTGGAGAAGGAAGCATCATCGAGGCTGTAGCCGTAATCCATTCTGCCATCGGGATCACATCTTCCATCGTAGATGGGTGGGGTAGGGTGTTGTGGCTGCTGTACATTAGATGTCTGGCTGTTGGGTTCTATGATTTTTGTATCGTACTGCACAACCTTTCCGTTTCTGTCGAAGAAGACCGTGATGTACTTGGAATCTCCAAACAGATAATTATATTTGTCATATTCCCATTTGTCCCCATACATGTCGAAACTGGTGAGCTTAGGTTCTCCGAGAATGGCAATCACTTCCTGCTTGGTCATTCCCCGCTCCACGTTTCTTTTTCCTTTAGCCGAAGCCGAGAGGCATGCGGCAAACATCAATATGGTTGTGGCGATAAGCGCCATCCAATCATTTCTTTTCATAAGCGATACTGTTTTTATAAGTTATTATATTGTTTTATGGTTGCAAAAGTACAGCTTTCTTTTGAAATAAAAAGAGAAGGATTCCCTAAAGTAGAAGGGGGAATCCCTATTTCCGATTTTGGTTATTTGTTTCACTTTTCGGGAATGGCTGTGATTATAAAAAGAGATTATTATTTACTGCTAAAGCCTAATATGACTGAATAAACGCACCGAGATGACTGGGTAAGTAACGAAAGGCGTTTAATCAGATTCAATGAACTAATATATTAAGTATACGAAGCCTGTTTCTAGAAGATTCCGACTGCAGTCAGCAGCTCTGCTGAGCCTAGTCAGCAGGTCTGCTGACTGCAGTCGGAAGGTCTGCTGAGCCTAGTGACAATACTCTTTAGTTGTACGACAATACCCCCTTTAGTTGTACGACTATACACCTTTTAGTTGTACGACTATACACTCTTTAGTTGTACGACTATATACCTTTTAGTTGTACAACTATACATCTTTTGGTTGTACAACTATACACCTTTTGGTTGTACGACTATATACCTTTTGGTTGTACAACTGTATACCACCTTTAGAGTCGAACCATGAAGCGAATAAGTTTACGGCAAGACTTCTGCTCCATCATTTCCTCAGCAAGGAGAATATGGAATGGTTGGCTCAATATGCCGAGTTTGGCTTGGTGAATGAGCAGAAGTTGGCTCTAGTCTTCGTGAGAGAAGTGGGTGCGATAGATAATGCTACTTATCGCCAGCTGGATTCTTCGATTACTCATGCCCGTGCACGCTTGGAGATTCATAAGCTTTGCGACCTTGGATTTATCGAGAAGAAAGGGCAAGGTCGTAACACTTATTATATAAGAACCTCCAAGGTGGTATCCTTAGGAGAAAGGTTACGACCTCAAGGTGAAAGGTTACTACCTCAGCTTGGTACATTATGCGAAAGGTTACTACCTCAGCATGGTACATTATGCGAAAGGTTACTACCTCAGCATGGTACATTATGCGAAAGGATACCACCTCAGCATGGTACATTATGCGAAAGGATACCACCTCAGCATGGTACATTATGCGAAAGGATACCACCTCAGCATGGTACATTATGCGAAAGGATACCACCTCAGCATGGTACATTATGCGAAAAGATACCACCTCAGCATGGTACATTGGGAGAAAAGATACCACTTCAGCATGGTACATTGGGAGAAAAGATACCACCTCAGCATGGTACATTAGGCGAAAGATACCAAGGTGAGAACGAAAGGTACCAAGCTTTTGGAGAAAGGTACCAAGGTGCAAATCGGGAAGAATTGTTGCTTCTGTTGCCTGATGATATAAAAAAGAGAATTGATGAGGTCGGGAAAAGGGTTCCTAAAGATGTTCTTAATAAGCTGGTGGTTGATATGTGTTCTATTGTTCCTTTAAGTATGGATGCCTTTCTGTATTGCTACATAGAAATTCAAAGTCATTCAAAAATAAGAATATTAAGGTTCTGTTGGAAAACAATCAGCTCTTCTATTGGATTCCGGAGATGATTAATCATCCACGGCAAAAAATATGTTGCTGACCCTTCGATGGCGAGAAGTAATAGCAAGAAAAAATAATAGCAATCTCCCCTTGGGCTGCCAAAGGCAATCCAAGGGGAATTTTGAAATGACGTTGTTGAGGCGTTTGGTTGGTTTATGGGCTCACCATTACACCTCTGTCTTTATTGTTAGCAGCCTTTTGCTCCCAAAAATTAGCCTTAGCGAGGTTTATGGGAAGTCCTACCAGTCCTTTGCGGTACCCCTCAGCTAGCAGCTTTTGAGCTGGGTAACAACCGAGATTTGCTGATTTTTCAAACAGCCTACCAGCTTCTTTAACATCTCTCATTAAGCCTCCCTTCCCTTGCTCATAAAAGCGACCTAAGTTGTAAAGTGCCATAGCATCATCTTTTTTAGCTGCCATTTCAAACCAAAGGCGGGCTTGTGTAACATCTTTATTTACATGGATGCCATTTTCGTAGTAGAGACCTAACAAATTCTGCGCCTCTGCAAATCCTAATTCTGCCGCTTTCTTGAAGTATGTGAAAGCCTCTGCTTGGTTTTTCTCCACAATTAATCCTGAATGATAAAACATTCCAACTTGGCATATCGCATCTGGGATTCCTGCATCTGCAGCTTTTTTGAACCAACTGAAGCCCTCGTTATAATTCTGTTGTGTGCCTATGCCGTTAAAATACATACTGGCTAGACTGTATTGCGCCTCGGCTTGCCCTTGTTGTGCTGCTTTGTATGCCCAATTATAAGCTTCGACCATATCTTTTTCGCATCCCTCTCCATTGAGGTAGCATATTGCTAGTTTGAATTGTGCTTCAGAGTATCCTTGTTCTGCTGCTTTCTTGAACCATTTGAATGCCTCTTTAGAGTTTTGTTCGATACCTAACCCCTGTTCATATGCTGCCCCAATGTTGTGTTGCGCTCTCGGATTTCCTTGCTCGGCAGCTTTCTTAAACCAAAGAAAGGCTTCTTTAGAATCTGTTTCGCAGCCAGTTCCTTTAAAGTAACAATATGCGAGCATAAATTCTGCATCTATGTTTCCTTGCTCTGCAGCTTTTTTATACCAATAAAAAGCTTGCTCAGGATTTATCTCACATCCTTCACCTTTGTCGTAACATTGTGCTAAATAGTATTGTGAATAGACATGACCTAAATCAGCAGATTTCTTAAACAAAGCGAATGCCTTCTCTAAGTTCTTTTCGCATCCATAGCCGTTCTTATAGCAATCCGCAAGACATGATAACGCAATTGCGTCATTTTCGTTCTCACTTTTATTAAGCCATTTGAAGGCTTCATCATAGTTTTGATTCGCATAACAACTTACTCCTAATGCAAAACTTGGCTTCGTGCATCCATTTACAAAAGCTTTGGTTAACCACGTTTCTGCTTCTTTATAATCTTGGTCTACTCCTAAACCTTGGTAATAATAGTAGCCAACGGCATATTGAGAATCGGCATCACCTTGTTCTGCTGCTTTCTTGAACCATTTGAATGCCTCTTTAGAGTTTTGTTCGATACCTAACCCCTGTTCATATGCTGCCCCAATGTTGT
>NZ_JAHOEA010000037.1 GCF_019127135.1 Segatella copri
TCAACCTCTGCCATCTGTGCCAGTTTCTGAGCGCTTTCTGCGAGATGAGACTCTTACGGCTGCCATCGGGTCTGATGACAGCATGCGCCTTCGCAATGACATCCTTGCGCCGGCAATGCTCCTTAAAGCCGAGATTCCCATCACCCGTCAGTATGATACGACTATCATCTGCTGAAGAGGATGCAGAGGAAGCATCTCCTGCAACAGGCTCTATTCCGATGATGCGATGAACCACCGGATAGCCTTCTTCTACCCTCGCCATCACAATATCGCCCACCTTCAACTCACCTTCTACCGGATAGAATTCAACACAATCTCTATCTCCTACGATAAAGGGAAGCATGCTGGTTCCCTTGACTGGAAACTTGACAGGACGACCTTCACGGATGAATTGTTCAAGCGCGGCTATTGCCTTATATTTTGAATCGGATGTATTCATCTTTCTGTTGTATGATTGTTTTTACTGACTGATGGTCTGACAGCAAAGGAGGGCTGCACCGGTATCGGGAAGACAGTCGAGCTGATAAAGCCGGGTTCCACCGATAATCTTCTCTATCGTATGATGCTGACCGTCAGCAATATTATTCTCCCAAGCCTTACCGGAAACTGAAGACTTGATAGACACGTAAGCCTCTATGACGGTCTGTTTCCTGATGCTGTTGGCGGGTGCCTGACGCAACTGGACAATTGCCCCGATCGGATATTCCTCGTTCTTATAGCAAGGCGTCTTTCCGCTCCAAGGAGAGCCACTCACCATGAGCGTTCCTTCTGGCGCTACATAAACCACCGGGTTGTCATCATTGAGCAGTCGGGTTCCTGCTATATGCCTGAGCCACAGACCGGAATGCGTACTCTTACCCGTTCCGCTCTTACCCAGGAAGAGATAAGCCTTACCCTCTTTTACTATGGTAGAAGAGTGAAACAGGAGTGTATCATTACCTGCAGAACGCATGGCATAGAGCAGCATCAGCGAGGTATCAACAGTTGCCTTGATGGCACCGAAAGCCGACTTCTGACTGAAGACGCCAGCAGGGACCAGAAGATTGGAATGCTGATAATCAAGATCGGTAATCAGCATCGATTTCAGATCAGTCATCGCCATCAGAAACGCCTTCTGCGTATCCCCCAGACTACCGCTGATAATGAGCTGTCCCTCCTCATCCTGTCTGCATTCCTCCCTGAAACCGGCAGGTTTCCTCAGTTCTTCCCCGCTTTCTGACAAGGTAAGCGTGAAGGAGGTTCGGGCAGAAGATGCGACATGCCCATCGCATTCAAAAGCCTGATAAGCCTCCAGCAAAGTTGTCATAACCTCCTGACAGTAATCAGGATAAGAAAGACTGAACCCGACATGGGCGACCTGATAATACTTTATAATGGATTCCATTTTTATTATTTCATTTATGTTCCCTAGAAGGAGCGGTTCAAGTTTTTCATTGCAGTTTTATTCAATACGAATGATTTTCAGCCATTTTCTCCCGCCATTCGGTAGGAGTACAACCTTCCTTTAACTTGAAAATGCGGTACAGATAGGTGCGGGCAGAGAATCCACATTCGGCAGAAATGATGTCATTACTATAGTCTGGATATTCCTGCATCATCTTCTTTGCCGCATTGAAACGTATGTCACCGAGCCATATTCTGAATGTGGTTTTCAGATACTGGTCGAAGTATGCTGATAACTCACCCTTAGGGATGGAAAGTGTGCGGGAGAGGGTAAGCATGTTCACAGTACAGTCCTTATAGCCCGAATTGGCGCACCATGCATCAAGACTTTTCTGGATGAAATCTCTGTGCTCATCGGATAGCGGCTGTAAAGACTCTGTACTGTAATCAGCAGGACTCTGAACTCTGTCAGAATGTGCTTTCCCATTGCTATATCCAGTCCCAGCCAAGTCTTTGTCTTCCTCTTCTTTATCCAGGAGTTCTTCGGTAGGGATATAGCTGCCGCCGAGAGCGATAAACGTAAGATTGAAGAACAGCAGGGCAAACAATACCAACGGACCTATGATAAACAATAAGGTGGTGGAAAAGATAGCTGCCGGCATGATGAGAATTGAAAGGCACAGAATGAAGACACTGGCACGCGAATATCTCACGTAGGGCAACATATCGGTAGCTGCCATTGTCTCCAGCATCTTCTTGCGTCTGATCATCTCACGCACAATCATGGATATGCTGTAGGCTACACTCATGCAGAACAGGGCAAGCATCATATAAAGTCCTTCCTTGATATACAGGCTGTGATGGAGATTGGTGCCCACCCAGAAGACCACGAGGATGGCTGCATAAATGCCGCCACATACAAGGTTCATCTTCCTGCGGTTGGCTCGTGTAGTCTCGATGTTATAGATGGCTATAGCGATGAGCGAGAAGCAGGGGGTATAGATGAGGATATTGATGACTGCCCCCAGAATGTCGTCGGCAGCACGGAAGCCGAAAGCCATCTGTATCACATATTGTATCGCCAGTCCTATCATGGCAACAACAATGAGCAATCGTGAACGCTCATACCGCTTGTTCTCCCATCTTACATGCAGATGAGAGACAGCCACGATGAAGGCATTGATGAGCATGAATATGAAACATGCAAACTGTAATAGAAATAATGAATCCATACGTTTCTTGTCTTATGTTTTCTATCTTTGCTATACATTATTATAATGTATGCGCTTGCAAAAGTACAATAATAATTTCAGAAAAAGGAAAAAGTTCTTAAAATATTAATAAAAAAACAAATAATAAAGTGTTTCGCAAGATTTTCAACTGAACTTTCATGAGTAATAAAAGCGTTCTTTGTATAAATGCAACAAGGCGCAATCTTCTCACGAAGACTGCGCCTCTAATAGTTTTCTTTTTTGTTTAATTTTTAAGAGAGTATTAACATATATATATTTGTAAGTGTAAGTTTCTTACTTCTTTATTTCTTTTGCTCTGAGCTTTATGGCTCGAAGAACTTAATCTGTGTTCCATTTGACAACTGGGTTCCTGCCATATTAAAGTTGAATGCTGTAGGATTTGGTTTCTTCTCATCCTTTGGATCAACTTCGTAACCATAAACAACCAAATAAGCTTCAACCTTGCCTTTATCCTGGGTAACTTGTCCGAAAGTATATCGGCTGTTTCCGCTAGAATAGCAATAGAACTTAACCTTATGTGTAGCACCACCATACTTCAGATTTACAGAAATAGCATCTGGGAAGAGCATGAACTGGATAACTGGTGTAACTGAATAGTAGTATACAATACTCTTGAAGTTAACCGGCATCTCGTATTTCTTCAATGCTTCCTTCAGGTCTTTCATTTCAGCATTTTCAGGAATGTAACGGGCGAAGATCTTTACAGGGAAGTTGTTTACAGTCATTACAGTGTCTTTGCCATCTCCGTAGATAGATGTAGAGACATTTAAGGTGTCGTAATATTCCTTTTTGCCGTCTTTTTCTGTAACATGCTCGTCGCTCATATAAGCGAGTTTGCTCATGCGGCTACCTGCTGTCTTAAAATAGCAGGTCTGCTTTTCTGCTTGTGTGAGCGGCTGATAATAGCTGTTGTTATCATCGCCTGTATTACAAGAAGTGAATGCGAAAGCTGCAACGAAGGCAGCTGCAATTGAGAATAATTTGATTTTTTTCATTTTTCTATTATGTTTTGATTCTTATTTTCTCATATTTCTCAGCCTAAATGTACCCCGATATGGTTGCCCGAGGCTCTTCAGTCCTTGTATAAAACAAGAAAAGGCGGGAAACTTGCATCACTTTTTGTTAATCTCTGTTAATGTCCTTCACTTGTCCATTTCATAGAGCACTTTTGCCAATGTATCGTAACCTCTGACTTTCAGTTCTTAGACGTTTGAGCTTTTTACTGTGTTAAGTCTAGGTTTGTCCTACATAGCGATGCAAAGTTAGTGTTTTATTTTGAAATGCGCAAGAAATTTATGATTTTCTTTCTCTTTTTCGCATAAAAATACTACTTTTGTGGAGATTTTGGTGGTTCTTCACCTGAAAAGCGGAATGAATAGTGTAGACTGTTAGTCTCATGAGACTGAACTTTCGCATGTGGTTCAAGAACGGGCTGAAGGCCCAAAAGCTCCTAGCCCAGGGCTTCGCCCTGGGTATAATGGCAATCAGTAAGTCGCCCTGTAATTACCCAGGGCGATGCCCTGGGCTAGGGGCTTCTGCCCTTTCAGGGCGTATGGGACAAAACTTGCGAAACTTGAATTACGGAAAATGAAATAATGATGAATCTGATATGAAAAAGAAAGTAGGTACATTTAAGATTTGGCTGTTGGCGATTGCCGCAGTTGTGGCGTTTTCTGTCTTGCCGAAGGTTTCTTCGCTGGCAACAGAAGATCAGGCACTTGTTGTAAAGGAGAATAAGCAGGAGGCTGCTGATGCTGCGGGCGATGAACCGTCTGCAGAGAACAAGCAGGAAACTGCTGGAGAGGGTGCGAATCTGGAGGCGCAGGGGCTGGAGATTCCGGTATCTAAGGTAAAGGTATCTGAGACCATCAAGCATCGGTTGGCTTATACGGTATCTTATAATCATGATACGCGACAGCCGAATTGGGTAGCCTGGGTGCTGACGGGGGAGCATGCATCTGGTAAGTTGCCGCGCGGTAAGTTTGCTGATGATGAGGAGATGCCGGCACCCGTGGGTACTTTGGCAGATTATTACAACAGTGGATTGGATAGGGGACACATGTGTCCGGCTGGTGACAACAAATGGAGTCAGCAGGCGATGGATGAATGTTTCCTGATGACCAATATGTGTCCGCAGAACCACAGTCTGAATGCGGGGGTATGGAACACGATAGAGCAGCAGTGCCGCAACTGGGCGAAGCAGTATGGCAAGGTTTATATTGTCTGCGGACCGATATTTCTGAATAAGGAGCATCGCAAGTTGGGTAAGAACAAGGTGGTAGTGCCTGATGCCTTCTTCAAGGTGGTTCTTCATACGGGCAAGAATCCGCAAGCCGTCGGCTTTATCTGCCGTAACCAGTCGCAGAAAGGCAGAAAGAAGACGGAATTCGTAAATTCAGTAGATGAAGTGGAGCGTATCACCGGCTATGATTTCTTCCCTCAGCTTCCGGATGATGTTGAGAAGAGGGTAGAGGCTAAGGCTGAAATGTTTTAATAACAAAAAAAAGGCTTTCCGTAATGGAAAGCCTTTTTCTTGAAGATCTGTGACTCGCATGGGGAGCACACAAAAATATCTTTGTTGACTGATAATCAGAGATTTACAAAATCACCCGATTAAAAAGGCAAACTTTTCTATCAAACTCATTCAAAGAACGTTGTTATTTTGTAGGTGCAAAGGTAGGCAAAAAGTTCGATAACGAATCATAAAAGGCAAACTTTTTGTTGAGGCTTCCAGATAAAAAAAGTTAATTTCTGGAATCCCATTATAATAAGGTGTGTTTGCCTTTTACCAGAATCAAAAAGCAAACAGGACAAACAAGCATTTGAGCAGTCAAACAACTCCACTGTTCAAAAATTGAGTCGGTTTCCTTATTACATATAAAAGCAAAAAAAAACGGTATGGGGGTCTCTTTTGGTGCGGATGGCACGTATATATTAAGGGCTGATTTTTGAGTCTCGTTTTTTATTGGCTGATTACTAACACTAAAAATACGTAATATGTTGATACATAATTAAATACGTGTACAAAAGTGTTGCTTTTAATATATTTCTGTCTGGTAGCCTAAAACTCATAGAATCCCTTTGTTTATGGGGGTTTTCGCCAGATTTGGCGAATACAAAGGGCACAATAATTTAGGTAGATTTATCGCCCTGTATTTGCTGAGGCTTCCAGATTGCCAAACAGGGCGATAAACCTATTATATTGAATCGTGTGATATTGGGGTTATTCTGTTTCGTTAGAATGGTCGTGAGTTCCCCCACCATTCCCATAAGGGTTAGAACAAATACCGATAACCACCAGAATAAATATAATAAAGCCTATTATTGCCATATCTCAAATGTATTTAGTTTACAGGGGCAAAGATACAAAAAGTTATTGAGATAATAAACTTTTTCTATCTTTATTTTACTATTCTAACGTAAAAAGGGGGGAGAGATATAGTAACTAATTTAAAAAGAATAATAATATGAATATTGGAATCAAAGTAAGAAAGCAACATTTAGCTTTCGTTTCATTTTTAATTGAGAAATACGGTAGTGTGATTAATCGTGTTTCAATGTCTGATATAGCTTTGTTATATGGTACAAGTACTACAAACGTGTTGAACTATACAAAAAGACTTCACGATTTTGGCTATCTTACAATTGATAAAGCAAGCCCAAAGAAATGGGTTATTACTATCAATGTAGAAAAAGTAAACAGTGTGTTAAATGGTAGTAAGTAATAAAGACGCAATATTTAATGATGATGCAAGTTGGACAAAAACAAATGTATGTCTTTCTGTAGTTTTAAAAAAGTACAAATTAAACGATAACGAATCCACCATATTGCGAATTATTATAGATGTATATAATAGGGCAGTACTTACGTTTCAGAAAAGCGAAAAGAAAAAGGAAACGTCAATATCGTATGATGGTTTGGCTGAAATAATGGGGGTAACAAAAAGAACTGTATATAATGCAATACAATCGCTTTTAGATAAAGGGCTGATAATACGTATTAATAAAGAAGCTATTACTACAAAAGATAAAAGTCTGGATAAAGGCACGAAAGGTAAAAGTCTGGATAATGGCACAGGAGAAATAAGAAAGGGCAGAGATAAATCCAGATACGTACCAAATAGTAAAAAGATAAAAAAAGACTTAGACGATTTATTAGACGATTACCCACAATTAGCAGATTGGGGGCTTATGTAGAAAAGTCTTTCAACATAACGTGAAAATTCTTTCTACACAAACTTAAATTAGTATTGAAAGAATTTTCAACACTACAGACAGTTAAGTAGAAAATTCTTTCAATATACAGAAAATGATAAGTAGCTGAAAATCAGTTAAATCTAGATTTTACGAATAAAAGCCCTTTATAATATATATTTGTCTAACAAATATATTATAAAAGGAATACAAAAGGTATAAAGTACAATGGTAAACAGTACTAAAAAGGCGCAAAAGGATAACATAATATTAGCAATAGACGGAGCGACAAAAACAGGGTACGCAGTATATAAGAACGGCAAAATCATAGAACACGGCACAGAGCGTTTTAGACCAACAAGACGTTGTTATGATTATAGCAAGTGGGCGCAAAAGGTGATAGACAAGCACGGAATAACCCAGATAGTGGCAGAAGATATTTTTAGAGAGCATTCCAGAACGAAAGATAAGGCATTTTATGTACTCGCAAAATTGCACGGTGTGTTAGAGGATAGAAACGAAAGAAATGGGCTTCCAGAGGTATGTTTCATAAATCCCCTTATGGTAAAGCGTTTTATGATACCCAGAATGCACACAAAGTATGAGAGAAGCGAAGACAAGCAAAGAATGATTAATCGTGTAACCCATTTAGGTTATAATCTGGAATCAGAAAAAGCGGATGATGAAGCGGATGCAATAGGAATCCTTTTAACCTATCTGGATGCAAAAGGGCTTCCAATCAATCACCCAGACAATTAAAAAGGAATTAGGGCTTTTACTGATTTTATAGTAAAACCCCCAGACAAGTAACAGGGAACAAAGAAGCCTCAACAGATACCACAAAGTATTTGCTGAGGCTTTTATTTTTGAGGCTAACAAGAACGACTGCTCAAAAATTTAGCAGTCAACAAGAACGACTGCTCAAAAATTTAGCAGTCAACAACTAGTTTGGTGAATTTTTCACACAACTTCTTGTATGCTGCATAAAGTTAGGTGAATTTTTCCACAACTTTATTAAATTGTTATCTCATCGTCACAACAGGATGAAAACTCGCTTTCTGGCATTCCAGAATCTTTGCAGTATATTGTTTTCATCGCTTTCATAGTTTCTTTAAACTCTTCCAGAATCTTCTTGTTATTAAGTGCCTTTACAGTTCCCAGAACGTTTGCAAAGTTGTTTTTGTATGCCTCAAACTCATAACTAGCATATTCCACCCCAGAAGAAGAACAAACAGAAACCTTATATTTGCAGTGTTTTATAATCTCGCTTTCAACGTGCAAATTTGCTTTGTTGTACTTCCATCCTTTACGGTTCATTCTGGAATCTTTGTAAACAGGGCGAAAATGTCCTATAGTGCGGTCGTATTCCTGTACTGTCATATCTCCAAGAACGTATTCTAAGCCTGTAAAGACGTTTTCTTTTAGGTAACGGTAATAGTAGTTACCAACACTAATAAGAACGCCCTTACAGGCAGCAGAAACGTTACTAGGGGGTACGTTTGCGTATCTTGCAGCCTCATTAATGGAACAAGCCACAAGAACCAATTTCTTATGCTTATTAAAAATAAGTATCTTCTTCTGTTTCATATCTTTTGTTTTAAATTAGAATCTGGAGAAACCTTTGTTAGGTTTACCCCAGATTGCTTTAAACTACATATAATAATTATCCAATCTTATGTTTCTGGTTATTTGTCGTTTGTCAGTGTAAACTTCCTGTATGTTGTGGACTGATGTTTTAGCGATTGCAGAAACTTCTTCTTTGTTAGGGTTAATAATAGCCATATTGGTTATTATTGTACGCCTCATAGTGTACGTTGTTACGTTTATGTCAGACCACCCCAGATTTGCACATACAGACTTAAAGAATCGGTTTACCTTTTCTCTAGCTTTAGACAAGTCTAACAATCGCTTGTTAATGTCTGTTCTTACGTTAACGTTGCAGCTAAACGGCAACAAATACCCAGATTTGCGAGTTCCTTTGTACTTCTGGATGATTGCCAAAGGTTCTTTGGCTAACCAAACAGGCGTATTTCTGGAGTCTGTATCGTAGTTTTTTTTCTTTTCTGGACAATAGAACCACGCATAAAGCCCTGTATCGCTATCTAGCTTTATATCTTCTATTCTCATTTGCAGAATATCAACAGGGCGAGATGCCAAATAATATTGTAACAGAAGCATATCAATGCAAAGTTGTTTATCCTCATGTTTCATTTTCGGATGAATGAGGTCAACATTAAACGCTTTCAGCTCGTTAAATTCCTTTTGTGTTAAGGTACGTTTGCCTGTCTTGTTTTTCTTCTTCTGGCATTCTGGAAGGTAAGCAGACAAGCGGAAACCAAACTTAAAGCTAGGGTTATCGTTTTCTTTCTGCTGATAATGGTAAACTACAGCCCTAAAGCGTTTAACGTTGTTATCGTAGTCATTTGGAAAATTATCTCTAACAAACTTGCAGAACTCTTTAAATACTTCATCGTCAACGTTGGCTATAGGCATGTTGGCGAATTTACTAACACCATTTGCCCACGGCATTTTAACGCCCTTTACTGTTCCCTGTAACTTATGAATAAGTTTATCGTAATTGGTGTAATTACGGCTTCCCTTTTCTCGCATTTTCCCAGACTTCCATAAATCACGGTAATAAATGGCATATCCCAGAACCGTTTGAACGCTTGCAGCCTCAACGTTTAAGCTAGCTTTGTAGGCATTAAAGAAATCTTCTGGAGTGTAGCACGGTACGGCTTCCAGAACTGTCTTGAACTGTCTTGCAAGTTCATCTAACTGTTTGTTGTCTTCCGTAGCAGTAACAACAGGCAATTTCTTAAATGCAGTTAGGAAACGGCTTGTTTCTGCATTCCAGAAAGCCACGTCAGTTTGCAGACGGTAATTTGTACCCCAGAAGAATTTAAGGGCTTTACGCACGGTTTTGCTACCTGTATCGCCCTTTGCAAAGTTAGGGTTATAAACGAATACGTTAACACTTTGTGTTGCTTTGTGTACCTTAAAAGATACGTTTTTAATTGTAATTTGTACCATAAACGATATAATTTTATGGTTCTTAAATGAGATAAGCAGAAAAAGGCAAACTAAATGTCAAACTCATAAGTCAAACTTTCAGCGTTTTATTTGCCTTTAATGCAAAAAAATCAGATAGAACGGAATAAACTATTATAGTTAAATTCTCGTAACTATCTGATTTTCAATCAACTGTATATTAAAGTCTCTATTACAGATAAACTTCAATAATATATTGGTGTGACTCGCATGGGGCTCGAACCCATGACCCCAACATTAAAAGTGTTGTGCTCTACCAGCTGAGCTAGCGAGTCAATCTTCTGCTTTATGTTTCAAAAGCGAGTGCAAAGGTACGGCAAAAATCTGAAATAACCAAATATTTTGCCATATTTTTACTGATTTTCTTCATTTTTATCCGAAATCGGGACATTTTTGCCCATTTCTTCATGATATTGCGGCTTCTCTTTCGTTACATACCGCTGCCAGTAGGCTATGATGAGCGTTGTGAGCGGAAGGGCTACAATCAATCCCAGGAAGCCCAAAAGTGCACCCCAAACCGAGAGACTCAAGAGAAGAATGGCTGGGTTCAATCCCATCGCCTTGCCCATGATCTTCGGGGTAACTACCATGTCGGTGATGACCTGTACCACACAGAACACCAAAAAAGCCAGACCGAATACCAGCCAGAAGTTCTGACCTGTGTCGGCTGCCTTCAGCATGGCAAGGAATGCCGTAGGGATGAGGGCGAAGGTATGGAGGTATGGAACCAGGTCCATGATGCCGATGAGAATGCCCAGACCTATCGCCATCGGGAAACCGATGATGGTAAAACCGATGCAGAACATGATGCCCATACAGAGCGCTACCAGTCCCTGGCCACGGATATAGTTGTTGAGCTCGCGCTCCACATCCTTCATCAGCGCACTCCAGAACGGACGGTTCTTCTTAGGGAAGATTCTCACCCAGTTGGCTGTCAGCGTCTCATAATCGAGCAGGATGAAGAACATATATAATAAGGTAATCATCGATGCCACGATACTCATCAGTACCGTTGCCGTCTGGCTGACTACCGAGAAGACCTTAGGCATGGTGGTCTTGATGGCATCGCTGAAGTCCTTGCTTTTCAGAAAATGCTCTATCTGTTCCTGGTTAGCCTGCAGCCAGTCTTTGATCAGCGCCGTCAGGTTGTTGGTATGAGTCGTCTGATGCAGCCATCGTGTCAACACCTCACCGAGTTTGTCAAACTGGTCAATCATCGGTGGGATGATGAGCCACAGCACGCCTCCTATAACAGCGATTGCCGTTCCCATGGCGATGAGGATAGACAGCGCACGTATTCTGACGTGGAGTTTGTTTTCGATAAACTTCACGACCGGATAGAGCAGGTAAGCGAAAAACCATGCAATGAAGAATGGCAGCAGTACGCTGCTCAGATAGTTGGTCATGTAGAGCACGGCCAGAACGATGAGGGTAACCCCCGCCCATCTTATAAATTTATCAAATGTAATCTCCTTTCCCATATTTCATCCTTTTGTTATGATTTTTCATTAAGAATCGCCTTCTGGTAGCATTCTCTGCAGAGTGGCTCGTATTCATCTTTCTCGCCCAGAAGCACCCGCTTGTCGTTATTGACCAACCGGTGGCTCACATAGGCAACCGAACCACACTTCACGCAGATGGCATGAACCTTGGTCACCTCGTCGGCGATGGCACAGAGGGCAGGAATCGGACCGAAGGGAACTCCCTTGTAGTCCATATCCAGTCCAGCCACGATAACTCTCACGCCACGGTTGGCAAGTTCGTTGCATACCTCCACGAGACCATTGTCCAGGAACTGGGCTTCATCGATACCCACCACGTCGATATCAGAAGCCAATAGCAGTATCGATCCAGAGGACTCAATAGGAGTAGACCGGATAGAGTTTTGGTCATGGCTCACTACATCTTCCTCGGAGTAACGAGTGTCAAGCGCAGGCTTAAAGATTTCCACCTTCTGCTTGGCGAACTTCGCACGCTTCATTCTTCGGATTAATTCCTCTGTTTTACCAGAGAACATCGATCCGCACACCACTTCAATTCTTCCGGGACGGTGTGCCTCCCCAATTAGATTTTCTGTCATTTCGGGGGCAAAATTAATAATAAGGTTTTAAAAAATGCAAAGAAATGCGTTTTTTTTTTGCTAAGAAAGATTAATTAACTACATTTGCGGACAGTATGGGCACATTATACATCGTTCCGACTCCAGTTGGTAACATGGAGGACATGACAATGCGAGCCATTCGCATACTGAAAGAAGCGGATTTGGTACTCGCTGAGGACACTCGAACATCGAGTGTTCTGCTGAAGCATTTCGATATAAAAAATCGATTAGTGGCTCACCACAAGTTTAACGAACATGGCACATCTTCTGCCATCGTAGAGCGACTGAAGGGTGGCGAAACCATCGCCTTGATCAGCGATGCCGGAACACCGGGTATCAGCGATCCTGGCTTTTACCTCGCCCGCGAGGCTGCCAAGGCAGGCATTACGGTGCAGACTTTGCCTGGACCTACAGCATGCATTCCTGCCATCGTTTCATCGGGCTTGCCATGCGACCGTTTCTGTTTCGAAGGATTCATTCCGCAGAAAAAGGGCAGACAGACCTATCTTGAATCATTGAAGGATGAGGTACGCACCATGATTTTCTATGAGTCGCCTTATCGTGTGGTGAAAACTTTGCAGCAGTTTGCCGAGGTTTTCGGGGATGACAGACAGGTGAGCTGTTGTCGTGAAATATCCAAACTCCACGAGGAGAGTGTGAGGGGTACGCTTGCCGAGGTTATCGCTCATTTTGAGGAGACAGAACCAAGAGGCGAATTTGTCATCGTATTGGCAGGAAAAGATCCCAAACAGCTCAAGGAAGAGATGAAGGAAAAGAAGCGTGAAGAGCGCCGGCAGAAGAAAAACGGGGCTTGCAGGGATGAAGACAGTAATGAATAAAGTATAGGAAGCGACGCGTTTTACGCGAAAAGATAATTTTTTAAATCAAACATTAAAAAGGAAAAATGATTATGAAAAAGCTATTATTTGCGGCATGTTTAGCTGCTTTTTGCTTGACCAGTTGCAACAACGGCAAGAACAACACCCAGAATTTGGCAAATCAGCAGAATGATTCGCTGAATAGTATCATCGCTCAGAAAGATAGCGAAATTAACGATATGATGGGTACATTGAATGAAATCCAGGACGGTTTGAACCAGATTAGTGAGGCTGAACACAGAGTAACTATTCTGAAGAACAGCGAGGGTGCCAGCAAGAGACAGCAGCTTAAGGAGGATGTACAGTTCATCGCTACCCGTATGCAGCAGAACCGCGAACTTCTGGCTAAACTGCAGAAGCAGATGGCTAACAGCTCTTTGCAGGCTGACCAGTTGAAGAAGACCATCGCAAACCTTCAGGAGCAGATTGCACAGAAGGATAAGGAACTCCAGGCGCTTCGCGAGGAGTTGGATAAGAAGGATATTCATATTGCAGCGCTCGATGAGACTATCAACAATCTGAATACCAAGACCTCTCGTCTTACTACAGAAAGCAGCCAGAAGTCTGAAACTATCAATGCACAGGATAAGCAGCTCAATACAGCCTGGTACGTATTCGGTACCAAGAAGGAGTTGAAGGAACAGCATATCATGGAAGGTGGTAAGGTAATGACCGGCAATTTCAACAAGAGTTATTTCACCAAGGTTGATATCCGCAACATTTCTGAAATCAAGTTGATGTCAAAGTCGGCTAAGTTGCTCACTACCCACCCATCCAGTTCTTATGCTCTGGTACGTGATGCTAACAAGCAGTATACACTCCGCATCACCAATCCACAGATTTTCTGGAGCACCAGCAAGTATCTTGTAGTGCTCGTTAAGTAATTATCTCTTTCTCTGAAAGAAATCCCGCATGAGTGCGCGGCACTCATCTTCTAATACGCCCGATGTAACTGTCGTCTTAGGATGCAGTGCATCGGGCGCATATTTTGTATACCCCCTTTTCTCGTCGCTGGCACCATACACCACGCGGCTGATCTGTGCCCATCCCAGTGCTCCGGCGCACATCACGCAAGGCTCTACCGTAACGTAGAGGGTGCAGTCTTTCAGGTATTTTCCTCCCAGCATGTTGGCTCCCGAAGTGATTGCCTGCATTTCGGCATGAGCCGTAACGTCGGTCAGCATCTCCGTAAGATTGTGGGCTCGCGATATAATCCGGTCCTTACAAACGATGACGGCGCCTACCGGAATCTCGTCTTCATCGAATGCAGCCTGAGCCTCCATCAGGGCACGGCGCATGAATGTTTCGTCTTTTTTCTTGATATCTTCCATTGTTTTTCGTGCAAAATTACATAAAAAAGTTTGAAGTGTGGACTTTTTTTGTTATTTTTGCAAGGTAAAAGCATCTTTTGGTGCAAAATAAAGGAAATAGACTATGGCAGAGCATAATGAATTAGGCAAATGGGGAGAAGACGAGGCTACGCTCTATCTCGAGAATGAAGGCTATGTCGTTATCGACAGAGACTGGAGAGCCGGCAAGCGGGATCTGGATATCCTTGCCGTTTCGCCGGATGGAAAGACGCTGGTTGTGGTAGAAGTAAAGACCCGTTCGGGTGAAGAATACCAGCAGCCTGAGGAAGCCGTAGATGCCAAGAAGATACGTAATCTGGCAATTGCTGCCAATACTTACGTCAAGGAACATCAGGTAGACAGGGAGCTGCGCTTTGATGTTGTTACCGTGGTAGGGGTAGGGCATCAGGTGATACGCATCGAACATCTTGTGGATGCCTTCAACCCGTTGCTGATTTGACAACCCGTTGTGTTTCGCTATACATTATTATATAGACATGGAAAAGAAGATTATACGATTAAAGGAAGTGGATTCCACGAATGCCTTCCTGAAGAATTTGGGTACTTACGATGAAGATGCGCTGACCATTACCATTGCTGACTATCAGACTGCAGGCAGGGGACAGGGCGTGCATACCTGGGAGAGCGAGCCGGGCAAGAACCTCCTCTTCAGTATGATGATGTGTCCTAAGTGGGTACCTTTGCGCCAGCAGTTCCTCCTTTCCGAGGCGGGTGCGCTCGCCGTGAAGGATGCTCTTGATTCCTATACGGACGGCATTACGCTGAAATGGCCGAACGATGTGTACTGGTATGACAAGAAGATTAGTGGCACGCTGATAGAGACCGTCATCGACTCTAAGGGCATCAAGCGCTGCATCTTCGGCATCGGCATTGATGTCAATCAGACTGAGTTCCACAGCGATGCGCCCAACCCTGTATCTCTGGCTCAGATTCTGGGGCATGAGGTGGATAGGGAAGAGGTGTTGCAGAAGGTGATTGAGGCTTTCTGCAGATACTACGAACTTCTGCGTCGTGCTGATTATATGGATGTGTCGGGACTCTATCATCTTTCGCTCTACCGTCGCAAGGGTTACCATTGGTATGAGGATAAGGACGGTAAGTTCGAGGGTGCTTTCGTAGAGGTGGAGGACGATGGTCATCTTATCCTTCATGACAAGAAGGGAGTGATACGCTCGTATGCCTTCGGAGAAATTAAGTTCCTGGTTAATAGTTAATAGTTAATAGTTAATAGTTTATAGGAGGCTACGCCCTATAAACTGTTAACTGTAAATTGTAAATTAAAATAAAATGGCAAAGTTTAAAAGAATTCTTTTGAAATTGAGCGGCGAGAGTCTGATGGGTAAGCAGAGCTTCGGCATCGACCCAGAGCGCCTGAGTGATTATGCTAAACAGATTAAGGAGGTCCATGAGATGGGCGTTCAGATAGGCATTGTGATAGGTGGTGGTAACATCTTCCGCGGTTTGAGCGGAAGCCAGAAGGGTTTCGACCGTGTCAAGGGCGACCAGATGGGTATGTGTGCTACCGTTATCAATTCCCTGGCATTGAGCAGCGCGCTCGGAGCCTTGGGCGTAAAGAACAAGGTACTTACCGCCATCCGCATGGAGCCTATCGGCGAATTCTACACCAAGTGGAAGGCGATTGAGGCAATGGAGGCAGGCTATATCTGCATCTTCTCTGCAGGTACAGGCAGTCCATACTTCACTACCGATACCGGTTCTTCGCTCCGTGGTATCGAAATCGAGGCTGACGTGATGCTCAAGGGTACCCGTGTAGACGGTATCTATACCGCTGACCCTGAGAAGGATCCTACAGCTACCAAGTTCAAGGACATTACCTATGATGAGATTTACACCAAGGGCTTGAAGGTAATGGATTTGACTGCTACCACCATGTGTAAGGAAAACAACCTTCCTATCTACGTGTTCAATATGGATGTTGTAGGTAACCTCAAGAAGGTGATGGATGGTGAGGAGATTGGTACGCTCGTACACAACTAATCATCTCTCTCAACAGAAAGAAAAAAACAAATGCGACTGGATTCACATCTAGCCGCATTTTTTTTGAAACAATTTTTTTAATCAAAACTAAAAACAAAATATCCCAATAAAGGGGATTTCTTCTATTTCGTCTTCTTCAGATAAATAATCGCCGAGATGATGACGTATGCCACGATGACAAGCCACCAGCCGGTGAGGAAACCGGTCAGACCATCGAGTGCTACCGAAGTAGCGAGGATGATGATGGTGAGCGCGGCAAAGCCATATTTCACCTCATTGCCCTTGAAACCCCACTGCTTGAACTTCAAGGCGAAAAGAGGCATCTCGCAAACCAGCAGGTAGCTGGTGATGAGAATCAGAGCCAGAATGATGAATACCGACCATGAATATCCTTCGAGCCAGCTTGGATTGAACACAATCAGCGAACCCCAGAACAGGGCGTTGGCTGGTGTAGGAACACCGATGAAAGAGGTAGTCTGGCGCTCATCAAGATTAAACTTAGCCAGGCGCAATGCCGAGAAGGCTGCGATGATGAAGGCTGCGTAAGGCAACCATGGGCGCAGAGGCTCCAGAAACTCCGGATATTCCATCACAAAGAGCTGTGAGAATACGATGGTGGCAGGAGCCACACCGAAGGTTACATCATCTGCCAGTGAATCGAGCTCCTTGCCTATTGGCGATGAAACGTGCAGCAGGCGGGCGCTCATGCCGTCAAAGAAGTCGAATACGGCTCCGATGATAATCCATAACAATGCCATCTTTGGGTTTCCGCCGAAGGCAAACGATGTTGCGATGCAGCCCGAAACCAGGTTGCAGCAGGTTATCGTGTTTGGAATATGTTTCTTGATACTCATTTCTTTACAGTATATTATGATAGAGTGAAAGCCGGAAGTAAGTTCCGGCTTGCTTTCTATCTGTCAATATGTTATTTCAATTTAGCGATGACGGTCTGGTCGCCCGTAGTTGACTGTCCCATCTTTACGCATACTTCTGTACCTACAGGCAGGTAGACATCCACGCGTGAACCCAGCTTGATGAATCCCAGGTGCTCGTCGATGAAGCATTCTTCCCCTTCCTTGGCATAGGTTACGATGCGTCGTGCTACTGCACCGGCAATCTGGCGGCACAGTACATCCACTCCCTCAGGTGTGGTAATCATCACGTCGGCATGCTCGTTTTCCTCGCTAGCCTTAGGCAGCCATGCCTTGTGGTAGTTGCCGTCCACATGCTTCACGAATTTCACCTTACCATCCACCGGGAACCAGTTGGCATGAACATTCCAGAGGCTCATGAAGATGGAAATCATCAGGCGGCGGTCACCGAAGTAGGGAGCATTCTCCACCTCTTCTATCACCACAATCTTTCCGTCGGCTGGTGCTACTACCAGATTCGAAGTATCCTCTACGTTGAGGTATCTGATAGGACAACGGTAGAAGTTGAGCACGATACCATAGACTGTACCGAACACAACAACAAAAGCCCAGAACGGAATCTTGTTGTCTAAGGTTGTCCACAATATAGCCGCAATGGCTACTAACGCTATCGCTCCGGTTACCAGCTGATCGGTACCTTCGCGGTGCAATCTTATCTTTTTAAATTTCTTTATTTTCTGTCCCATATAGTAGGATTAAGTTTTTATTGGTGCAAAGGTACGGCATTTTTATCACTTTTGCAAATTTTTTGTGGGTTTCTTTTACCTTTTTCAATATTTTCGCATATTTCTTTTGGCTTTTCCAATATTTCGCCGTAACTTTGTTGTCAAAATTCGAATTTTAAACAGATAATGGAAGATTTTGTTCATTTGCATGTACACACCCAATACTCCATCCTCGACGGCCAGTCGAAGATACCGCATCTGGTAGATAAGGCCATCAAGGACGGCATGAAGGGTATGGCGGTAACCGACCACGGTGTGATGTTCGGCATCAAGGAACTCACCGACTATTGCGGCAAGGTTAATAAAGACCGCAAGAAGGAGGGACTCGAACCTTTCAAGCCTATCATAGGCTGCGAGATGTATGTGGCACGCCGAACCAAGGCCGACCGAGAGAAGGATAAGGGCGATATGAGCGGTTACCACCTCATTGTACTTGCCAAGAATTATAATGGATACAAGAACCTCATCAAGCTGGTGAGCAATTCGTGGGTGGATGGTTACTACATGCGCCCACGAACCGACCGTGCCGATCTGGAGAAGTATCACGAAGACCTCATCGTATGCTCTGCCTGTATTGCAGGCGAGGTGCCATCCAAGATTCTGCATGGTGACCTGGAAGGAGCCCGCGAGGCTTGCCAGTGGTACCACAATCTCTTTGGCGATGATTACTATCTCGAGCTCCAGCGCCATAAAGTGCCCGATGATCCAAGTCTGCTTGCCAACCGCGAGGCTTACGAGTTGCAGCAGCGTGCCAACAAGGAACTCATCAAGATGGCAAGGGAGTTTAACATCAAGCTGGTGTGCACCAACGACTGCCACTTCGAGGATAAGGAAACTGCTGAGGCCCACGACCATCTGCTCTGTATCGCTACCGGAAAGGATCTCGACGACCCTAACCGTATGCGCTATTCCAAGCAGGAATGGTTCAAGACCCGCCAGGAGATGAACGATGTGTTCTCGGATATTCCCGAAGCACTTTCCAATACCCTCGAAGTATTGGATAAGGTAGAAATCTACAGCATCGACCATGGTCCTATCATGCCTTTCTTCCCGATTCCTGAGAGTTTCGGTACCGAGGAGCAGTTGCGCCAGAAGGTATCAGAAGAAGACCTCTACAAGGAGTTTACCTCTGATGAGAACGGCAAGAACCCGCTGCCACCTGAGGAAGGTCAGAAGGTTATCGACCGATTGGGCGGCTATGATAAGATATACCGTATCAAGTTTGAGGCAGAATATCTGCGCCACCTTGCCTACGAGGGAGCCAAAAAACTTTATGGCGACCCGCTGCCCGAGAATGTAGACGAGCACGTAAACTTCGAACTCCACGTGATGAAGACCATGGGTTTCCCGGGCTACTTCCTTATCGTGTCAGACTTCATCAGGGCGGCGCGCGAGGAACTCGGTGTGATGGTGGGTCCGGGACGTGGATCTGCGGCAGGTTCGGTGGTGGCTTACTGCTTGGGCATTACCAAGATTGACCCATTGAAGTACGACCTCCTGTTTGAGCGTTTCCTGAACCCAGACCGTGTGAACCTTCCGGATATTGATACCGACTTTGATGATGACGGCCGAGGCAAGGTGCTGAGATGGGTAATGGATAAGTACGGTCATGAGAACTGTGCCCATATCATTACCTACGGTTCCATGGCGACGAAGAACTCCATCAAGGATGTGGCGCGTGTCGAGAAACTGCCGTTGGATAAGGCAAATGCACTCTGCAAGGCTATCCCAGACCGATTGCCTGACGGTGCCAAGATGAACCTGACCAATGCCATCAAATATACCCCAGAGCTGCGTGAGGCTGAGTTCTCCAACGATCCGCGCGAAAGCAATACCATTAAGTATGCCAAGATGCTCGAGGGAACCATCCGAGGCACGGGTATCCATGCCTGCGGATTCATCATCTGCCGCGACCCTATCAGCAACTGGGTGCCTGTATCTACAGCCGATGACCCTGATTTCCCGGGACTGAAGACGGCGGTAACGCAGTACGACGGCCATGTCATCGAGACCACCGGTCTGATTAAGATGGACTTCCTGGGCTTGAAGACCCTCTCCGAGATGAAGGAGGCATGCAAGGTTATCAAGCAGACTACGGGCGATGTCGTTGACCTCGATACCATTCCTATCGATGACGAGCTGACCTATCAGCTCTATCAGCGCGGTCAGACCATCGGAACCTTCCAGTTCGAGTCGCCGGGTATGCAGAAGTATCTCCGTGAGCTGAAGCCTACGGTGTTTGAGGACCTCATCGCCATGAACGCCCTCTACCGTCCGGGACCTATGGATTATATCCCTGATTTCATTGCCCGCAAGAACGGCAAGCAGGCGATTACCTACGATATCCCGTGTATGGAGAAGTATCTGAAGGATACCTACGGCATCACGGTCTATCAGGAGCAGGTGATGCTTCTTTCCCGTCAGTTGGCGAGCTTCACCCGAGGCGAGTCAGATGCCCTGCGTAAGGCGATGGGTAAGAAGAAAAAGGCTATCGTAGATGCGATGAAGCCTAAGTTTATCAAGCAGGGACAGGAGAACGGCCACGACCCGAAGGTGCTGGAGAAGATATGGGGCGACTGGGAGAAGTTTGCTTCCTACGCCTTCAACAAGTCTCATGCCACCTGTTATTCATGGGTAGCCTACCAGACCGCCTATCTCAAGGCGCACTATCCTGCCGAATACATGGCGGCGCTGATGACCCGACGCTTTGCACAGATTACCGAAATCACCAAGCTGATGGAGGAGTGCCAGTCGATGGGCATCAAGACCTTGGGTCCGGATGTGAACGAGAGTTACCGCGTGTTCGGTGTGAACGAGCATGGAGAGATACGTTTCGGTCTTTCAGCCATCAAGGGTATGGGTGCTCCGGCAGCCGATGCCATCGTGGCAGAGCGACTGAAGAACGGACCTTATAAAACCATCTTCGATTTTGCCGAGCGTGTAGATTACTCCAGCGTGAACCGCAAGGCTTTCGAAACCTTGGCGCTGAGTGGCGGTTTCGACAGTTTCGGCATCCGTCGCGAGCAGTTCTTCGGCAAGAACAACAAGGGCGAAACCTTCCTCGATACGCTGGTGCGCTACGGTCAGCTCTTCCAGCAGGAACAGCACGAGGCTGCCACCTCACTCTTTGGCGGTACCGAGGCGATAGAGATAGCTACACCGCCTATTCCTGATGCAGAGAGCTGGAGCACCATCGAACGTCTGAACCGTGAGCGTGAGCTTGTGGGCATCTATCTTTCTGCCCATCCGCTCGATGAGTACAGCATCATCCTCAACTCCCTCTGCAATACCCATTGCTCTGAACTGGGCGACAAGCAGGAGCTGGCAAAGAAGGAAGATGTGGTGCTGGGCGGCATCATCACAGGTGTGAAGTCGAAGTTTACCAAGACGGGCAAGCCGTGCGGTTTCGTTACGCTCGAAGACTTTGAGGGCTCAGGCGAGCTGGCTCTCTTTGGCGAGGACTGGGGCAAGTGGCGCGGCATCATGGTTGAAGGCAGCACCATCTACATTACCGCCAAGTGCGTTTCCCGTTACGGCAATGCCAACTATCTCGATTTCCAGATAGGCAATGTGGAGTATCTGCAGACGGTCAAGGAGAACCGCATCGACCGCTTTACCATCAATGTGGAGAGCGATGCGATAGATGAAACGATGGTCAGCGACCTGCAGACTATTCTGGAGAATGACGAGGGCAAGGCGCAGCTCTTTTTCCAGATACATGATGTTGACAGCAATACCTATCTGCTGATGCGTGCCCGTGAGCATACGGTGGGTGTGGGCCATGCCCTCATCCAGTATATCGAGCAGCATCCTAAGATGAGCTATCAGATTAATTAGAAATAATTTTAGTTTTAATATAAAAAGGTATAGAAAAATGGAAGTAACAATTACAACCGAAAATTTCGAGAGCTACAAGAATGGCGAACTGCCATTGGTAGTAGATTTGTGGGCAACATGGTGCGGCCCTTGCCGCCAGATTGCTCCTGTCGTATCAGAACTTGCTGAGGAGTTTGACGGCAAAGTGGTAGTAGGCAAGTGTGATGTAGAGGAGAATGACGACATCGCTATGGAGTTTGGTGTTCGTAATATCCCTACCATCCTTTTCTTCAAGGGTGGCCAGCTGGTAGATAAGTATGTTGGCGCAGCCTCTAAGGCAACCCTTACCGAGAAGTTCCAGGCTCTCCTGTAATCAGCCCGGATAGGAAAATAGAAAAGCATCTGGCTTGAGAAAACATGTTCTCAGCCAGATGCTTTTTTTTGTTCTTTTTCCTGCTGTCGGTGACTTACCATTCTACGCTTCTTGTTCCGTCTTCTTCGGCGGTGATAGTCACTTTGGTGCAGTCTTCCGGCAGCAGGTCTTCTATCAGTTCCGGCCACTCCAGGAAGCAGAGGTTACCGCTGTAGAAATAATCTTCGTAGCCCATGTCGTAAACCTCATCGAGTTTCTTGATGCGGTAGAAATCGAAGTGGTAGACAGGTGAGCCGTCGCCCGCTGTATATTCGTTTACGAGGGCGAAGGTAGGAGATGTGATGACATCTTCTACGCCCAGTTCTTCGCAAATAGCTTTTACAAATGTTGTCTTTCCGGCTCCCATCTTGCCATAAAAGGCAAAGACCTTGCCGTCGCCCATGTTCTGCAGAAATTCCTTGGCTGCTTCATGGATCGTGTCTAATGAGTCAATTTTTATCTTCATATATGTTTACTTTGAATTATTTTATTCTAGCTAGGAGTTAAGGAGTTAAGAAGTTAAAGGAGTTAAGACGTATGTCTTGTTGCCTAAGAATAACGCCTGAAGACTATTGTCTTAACTCCTTTAACTCCTTTAACTCCTTTAATTCCTTTTTCTCGCTGTCAGCGTGATGAGCGGTATGAGCATTTCCTCCATCGAGATGCCACCGTGCTGGAAGGTATCCTTGTAGTATTGCACATAATAGTTATAATTATTCGGATAGGCGAAGAAACTGTCGCCCGTGGCAAATACATACGAGGTACTCAGGTTAGGTGCTGGCAACTGGGCACGCTGAGGCTCCTTGATGGTGAACACTTCCTTGCTCTGGTATGCCAGATTCTTGCCCAACTTGTAGCGCAGGTTGGTGTTCGTATTGCGGTCGCCTACAATCTTGATAGGTTTCGATGCCCTGATGCTGCCGTGGTCGGTGGTGAGCACTACCTGGTAATCGCTCTGCGAAAGGAGCTTGAAGAACTCAGAGAGAACCGAATGGCGGAGCCAGCTCTGCGTGATGCTGCGGTAGGCACTCTCGTTGTTGGCAAGCTCGCGCACCATCTTAGATTCGGTACGCGCGTGAGAGAGCATGTCGATGAAGTTAATCACCAGCACGTTCAAATCGTAGTTGCGGCACTCGTTGTAGTGCTCCAGGAAGCGGTCGGCACCCTGCGAATCGTTCACCTTGTGATAACTGAAGGTATAGTGCTTTCTGAATCGTTCTATCTGGGTCTGTATCAGCGGCGCCTCGTTGAGGTTCTTGCCTTCCTCTTCGTCCTCATCTACCCAGAGGTCAGGGAACATTTCGGCTATCTTGTTCGGCATCAGACCGCTGAAGATGGCGTTGCGCGCATATTGCGTGGCGGTAGGAAGAATGCTCATGTAGAGCAGCTCATCGATGTCGAACAGGTCGCCGATGTCTTCAGCCAGCATACGCCACTGGTCATAGCGGAAGTTATCTATCACAATCAGGAACACCTTCTTGCCCTCATCGAGCAGCGGGAATATCTTGCGCTTGAAGATGTCGGGACTCATCAGATGGCGGTCTCTGTTGTCGGGACTCATCCAGTCGAGATAGTTCTTGGCTATGTATTTGGCGAAACCCTGGTTAGCCTCTTCCTTCTGCATGCCCAGCATCTCTGCCATCGGACTTGCCGTATCGCTCAGCTTCAGTTCCCAGCTAACCAGTCGCCTGTAAATCTCCATCCAGTCTTCCGGACTTCTGCATTCCATCATCTGCATGGCTATCTGTTGGTAGTCTTGCTGGTATCCGCTCTGCGTCACCTCCGCCACGATGTCTTTGCGGTGGATGTTCTTCTTGAGCGACAGCAGAATCTGGTTCGGGTTTACGGGTTTGATCAGATAGTCGGCTATCTTTGAACCGATTGCCTGGTCCATGATGTTTTCTTCTTCGCTCTTGGTGCACATCACTACCGGTGTGGCAGGCTGGATGTCCTTGATGCGTAGCAGGGTTTCCAGTCCGCTGAGTCCCGGCATCATCTCATCGAGCAGGATGAGGTCGAAGGTCTGTTGGCGGCAAAGTTCAATGGCATCAGGTCCGTTGCTTACCGTCTGCACCTCGTATCCTTTCTTTTCCAGAAAGATGATGTGTGCCTTGAGAAGTTCTATCTCGTCGTCTATCCAAAGTAATAATCCGTTGCTCATATTTTATATCCTTTTTCTTTTCGGGGTGCTAAAGTACAAAGAAAAATGGAATGGGGAACACGACTTTGCGTTAAAGAGAGTTAATGATAAAGATTCTTTGGTACTTTTTATGAAAACGTTTGTATTACCTTGTGACAAAACCTAAAAACATAGGTTAATTAAAACTTATTTGTATAACTAAACGTAAGCATTATGATTAGACGCAATTACTTGAAAAGTTTGTCTATTTAGCAATAATACGACCGGGAATCCGTTTTTTTATGGTAAGGTAATTCATAAAAACGAACAATAAAATAAAGAAGAAAAATAAGAAACAATGCTCAAGATAGTAATGATTATGCTATGCGGAATAGGTACCGGCTATCTGCTCCGCAACAAGAAAATGAGTTTTATCGGCCGTATCATCACGGCTCTGATATGGGTACTCCTGTTTCTGCTCGGTATCGAGGTAGGTTCTAACCCTCGTATCATCAGCGGTCTTCAGACCCTGGGACTTGAGGCGATAGCCCTGACCTTTGGAGGCAGTCTGGGTAGTGCACTCTTTGCTTGGGCTTTGTGGAAGTATGTTACAGCAAAGCAGGCTAAATCGTCGGCTCACGCTGAAACCGGGAAAGGAGGCAAGGCATGAAAGGCAGTTTGATTATCGTAAGCTTCTTTGTTCTGGGTATCATCGTAGGCTTGTGTGATGTGATTCCGGCAGGTCTTCTGGACAGCGACGTGAGCTATTGTGCACTCTGCTGCCTGATGTTCTGCGTAGGTATCAGTATTGGTTGCGATACTTCTGTGCTGAAGAGTTTCAAGAAGGTGAATCCCCGTCTGATGATGCTCCCTGTGATGACCATTCTGGGTACGTTGGCAGGTTGTGCCGCCGTATCTCTCATCTTGAGCCATCGCCAGCTTACCGATTGTCTGGCAATCGGTTCAGGATTCGGATATTACTCACTTTCGAGTATCTTCATCACCGAATACCGGGGCGCCGAACTGGGAACCATCGCCCTTCTTGCCAACATCTGTCGCGAGATTCTCACCCTGCTGTGTGCTCCGCTGCTGGCAAAATACTTCGGCAAACTGGCACCTATCAGTGTAGGTGGAGCCACGACCATGGATACAACGTTGCCAATTATCACCCGATATTCGGGCGAGAGTTTCATCATCGTTTCCATCTTCCATGGCTTCTGTGTCGACTTTTCTGTACCCTTCCTGGTTACCTTCTTCTGTTCTTTGTAGAAATAACTAAAAGTAGTTCTTAAGACCTAAATAAAAAAGCCCCCGATGCGTTATGCACCGAGGGCTTTGCTATGTCGAATCAAAATTTAAAAAACATCTTTTTTTTACCTTTTTATCTTTAAAGAGCAGCCTTGCTGGCTTAACATCCCGCTAGGCTTTTTTACCTTTTTACCTTTTTACCTTTAAAGAGCAGCCTTGCTGGCTTAACATCCCGCTAGGCTTTTTTACCTTTTTACCTTTTTACCTTTAAAGAGCAGCCTTGCTGGCTTAACATCCCGCTAGGCTTTTTTACCTTTTTACCTTTTTACTTTTTACCTTTAAAGAGTACAGCTGGTAACTCCGAGCGTAGTAGCGATAGCTGTAAGGAAGGATATTGCAATCTGCAAAATTGTTTTCCAAGTATTTACTTTCATATTTTTAAATGTTAAGTGTTAAATGTTAATTTTTGTGGGTTGCGCAACCCCGCTAGGCGCTAAGGAGAAACGCAACCCGCCTCAAGCAAGCTTTAGCCCATGTTTCCGGCGTCACCCTCGGTTCCGCCGCCTTCCTGAGAGCCACCGCCCTCCTGGGTTCCGCCACCGGTAGTACCCGAGCCGCCCTGGTTAGTGTCAGAGCCGCCCTGATTAGTACCACCACCGGTGGTACCACCGCCCTCTTCGTCGGTGCCGGTATAACCACCATACTCCTGAACCTTGCACTTCTTGCGAAGCTCAGCATTGCTCCAGCTTTTCGTATTACGTACAATAAGATGTACGCCATCCACGCTGGCAGCCGTCACCTTCTCCTTGGTATCCTCCGCCTTGGAGCTCATGCCGATGGAGAACAAACCGAGGTCAGAGAGACGCACGCTCTTGCCGTCGAGAATCAGCTCCTGCAGATGGTCGAGCGCATCCATCAGCACACCGTGGATAGTACCACGAGAGTAAGGTGAGCCGTGATCAGAGATATGAGTCACGAATCCCTCGAAGTCCACTTCGCGGTCAGTTACTGCAGTCGCATACCACTTCTTCTTACCTGCGTTTTCACCAGTCTGAGGTGTGCGCTGTACTTTACGATATTTCAATGTTCCTTTTACTTCCATGATCTTAAATTTTTAAAGGGTTAATAAAATGTTGATTGTTAACTTTGTGGGGTGCGCTTTGTCGAGTGCAGCCTTCTTGAATCACGATGCAAAGATACTGCAATTTCCCGATACCACCAAATTTCAGCGTGTGATAAGGCGCGATTTTCAGCACGCTTTCAATCTGAAACCTGTTAACGAATCTAACTCGCTCTAAATTGGACTTTGATTGAAAATCAAGAAGTTGGGCGTTTGCCTATATTATATAGGTAACAATATGGAAACGAGCGGACTTCTGCTCGTTTCTGTATTTTGCAATATGCAAAGAACGCCTTAATTCGGGGACAAAGATACGATATTTTTCTAAATATCCAATGATTTACAAGAGGAATTTTATGGAAATTAGAACTTTTGCGTAAAATCTGATGCTTAGCAACACAATATGCATCCAAAAACAAACAGCTGTATTCGGACATAGCTTATCCGAAAACCTGCTGCCATAACGTTTTATTGCTGACAATGATTCTGACATCAGCTTTCATATACTTTTGCAGTATAGGAGTATTTTGTCCCTGTGTGCTCACTGTGGCTATAGCCATAAAATAGTTACCATCTTCCCTATGTATGAGCTTGGCATTATGGCTTATGATGTTGCAGTTATAAGAAGCATCGTCGTTGCCCTCGAAAGATACATGAGCCGTCCTTGGCTCATCGAAAAGATACAAATACTTGTATGGTACAAACACCTGCATCGTTCTTTGATTGACGACCTCACCATTAGCCTCTATGGATATAGGATAAGGTATCTTGTAGAAAGCAACTGCGAGGGCGAGGACTATTATCGTAATGACAACCGTTCCCAAGCTGACGAGGCGAGGAGGAACTTTGCCTATCACGTTCCTCACCTTCTCGCTTCTCAACTCGATGTTATCTGATTCTTTTTCTTTCTGTTCCATATCAAAAGTATTTTTAGTTTCCCAATTCCAACTGATTCTTCACAAGATTATAGTATGCCCCTCGCTTGGCGGTCAAAGACTCATGGTTGCCTTCCTCAACCACTTTTCCATGGTCGATGACCACGATTTGGTCGGCATTCTTCACCGTGCTTAGGCGATGAGCCACAATCACAACAGTCTTGCCCTTATAGAACATATCCAAGTTCTCCACGATACTTCTCTCATTGTTGGCATCGAGCGAGTTGGTCGCCTCGTCAAGGAAGATATAGTCTGGATTCTTATACACCGCCCTTGCAATCAGGATACGCTGTTTCTGTCCTTGGCTCAAACCTACGCCATCACGTCCAATCTTGGTATTGAATTTCAGAGGCAAAGCCATTATGTAATCCTTGATGCAAGCTATCTCGGCAGCTTTCAACAACCTTTCCTTATCTATATCGCCATCATCAACAGCAATGTTTCTTGCGATACTCTCCGAGAAGATAACACCATCCTGCATGACAACACCACATTGTCTGCGCCACCACTTTTTGTTGAGTTTGTTGATGTCAGTATTTCCAATGTTGATTGTTCCCTCCAAGACAGGATAATAACCAAGCATCAAACGGATGAGGGTGGTCTTTCCACTGCCAGATGCACCAACAATGGCTGTCACCTTACCTTGCGGAATGTGAATGTTCACATCGTCTATGGTCTTGCGCAAAGCATGTGGGTCGTACTTGAACATGATGTTCTTGATGTCAATGCCCTCATTCTTATCTTCAATAGAAGTTAGCAAGCCTTCCTTTCCATTCTCATCATCCATCTGGTGAATCTCGTTGATTCGCTCCAAGCTAATCTTCACATCTTGCAGAGAATAGAAGAAGTTCATCAGTTGCTCCACAGGCGAGTTGAGCTGTCCGATGATGTATTGCACGGCAAGCATCATACCGAGTGTCATTTGCCCATGAATCACGGCAGTTGCAGCGACTACCGTGATGATGATGTTCTTCACCTCGTTGATGAAAATACTTCCTGCTTCCTGTGTCTGTTGGAGTTTGAGCGACTTCATCTGCACGCCGAATAGCTCAGCTTGCGTGTCCTCCCATTCCCACCGTCTACGCTGCTCACAATCCTGCAACTTGCTCTCCTGTATGGTTGTTATAAACTCATAAGTTTTGTTGTTGTTGATGGCTTGTTGCTCAAACAATTCGTAATCAAGCAACTTCCTTCGCTTCAAGAATAAGGTCATCCATACACCATAGAGGATGCTTCCCAACAAGAAGATAGCAAACACCAACTTATTGTAGAAGAACAACACCACCGAGAACACCACGAAAGTAAGCATGGCAAAGGTGATGTTGAGCGTCTGCTGTGTAAGGAAGTTGTTCACACGACTATGGTCATTCATTCTCTGCATCAAATCCCCCATGAGTTTCGTATCAAAGAAAGACATCGGCAACTTCAAGAGCTTGATAAAAAAGTCGCTTACTAAAGAGATGTTGATACGTAAGGAAATGTGGAGTAACAACCACCTACGGATAAAGTCGATTGCCGTTCTACTGATGGTTAGCATCAATTGTCCCAACAGGATAAGCCAAACAAAGCCGATGTCTTGATTTTTAATACCAACGTCCACGATTGATTGTGTAAGGAATGGAAGGACAAGCTGCGAAAGACTTCCGACTATCAAGCCCAAGATGACTTGTCCGAAATACTTGCGGTATTTCTTCACATACCCAAAAAGAAAGTGAAAAGATCTCTTCCCGCTGATTTTCTTTTTGTCTTCCATCTGATGGGTAAAAAAAGTGGGAGTAGTTTCCAAAAACATAGCTATGCCTTTGTCCAGTCCATTAGAGTTTGTACTAATCCAATGTTTTTTGAACTCTTCAAGACTATAAGTCACCAATCCTTTTCCTGGGTCGGCAATGTAGAACTTCTTCTCATTTTTTACTCTATATAAGACTACAAAATGATTTTGATTCCAATGAAGGATACTTGGTAGAGAAACCTCTGTTAAAGTTTTAACTGTACACTTAACATTTACTACATGAAAGCCCAAACTTGTAGCAGTTTCGCTGATTCCAAGCATAGAAACTCCTTCCGTTGTAGCAAAACATATTTTTGACAAGGAATCAAGGGAATATTCTTTGCCATAATAGTTACATATCATTTGTAAACATGCTATGCCACATTGCATACAATCATGTTGTCGTTCTACCTTAAAATTATTCATCAAATTTTATATTCTTACTATGTCTATGAAAAAACTAAAATATTACTGTAAACAAGTGAGCGAAATACCTTATCTACATCTTTCTCATATAGTTTTTTGCTTATGCCTTCACCTTGTTGCTTTACCTCTAAGCAGTTTTTAATTTCTTTAAAGGTTGCATTTTTTACATTTTGCAAATACCATATAATTTGCATTTTGACACCTGCTAATAAGAGCTTTTGGGGCTGTCCCAATGTTGCATCTGGTGTTATGACAACAGCGAGGTCTTTTATATTCGTCACTTTTCTTAAAATATTATCATCTAGATGGAGTACATTACGAATTATATCTTCATGTGAAATACTTATGATTTTACACTTTGGATTAATCATTACCTTTTTCTCCAAAAGAGAAATATTGCTCCATAATAAGTCTCTGCATTTACTTTGTTCCTGAAATATTTCAAGTATATCCTTTGATAATTTTATATTAATCTCATCATAAGCGGTTGATATTTCATGTACTTTAGACTCATTGTTATTTTCCTTTGCTAATTGTTGCATAGACTTACTCTTCTCTAAGAAAATTCCAAGCTCTGGAAAATTTATCAATGGTGAGATATTGTGTTCATAACAGTATTTTGTAATATGATTACTTACTGTCGGATTTATGTAATGCAAGTATTGCGAAACAAACACATATGATTTGAACTGTCGTTTAATTCCTGCAAGCATATGCATGTAACCTGTCTTTGGAGAACATGAAAAATCCATAGGAAGCCAATCGAATTTTGTACTAAGTTTGTCGCCAACAGTGCAGAGACCTATTTCTTTCCTATGTTTTTGGGAAAGAATGTACAAGAACAACTGCTCATAGATAGAATTGACAAATCCGTCATTGATTTTTCGCAATGTATCAACATTGGCATGTATAAATTTCTTTATAAGCTCAACATACTCTTGGATGAAAGAAATGTCTTGTCCTCCTAAAACTCCTGCGTTTATAACTCTAAGAATAGAACTAGACTCTGCAATGTCTTTTATCCATAAAGGAAATTCACAACCATAGCTCAACATTTTTTCAAATGTTCTTTTGTTATAATATTGGTCGTCGTACTCTATATTTTGTCCTATGACATCAGACTTCTCTATTTGTGTTGAGAGTCTATCGAACATAAACCAATCGCAATCAACATGCAAAAAGGGAGTTTTTTGTTGAGAATATGTATATATCTTAGGCAAAGCCCAAAGGTTACAACCTTTGTACTCTTGCATAAAATCTGGAATCACAACAATCTCATCATAAGGAATTTTCAATTCGCTTACAATCTCTTTTACACTACCGTTGCAATATAAGGTGACGCTTCCGTAATGTTTTTTGAGAAGAAGGCAGCTGACAGCCATGCTTTTCCAATTCATGTCAGCAGTAAGAAAACCTGCAGTATCATAAATCGGATTTTTGTTATCAGCATAACTATAATATGTCTGGACTATTTTCATTTTTTTTCAATATTTATAATTCCGTCAAAAACGCATTGTCTTATAAAAGTGTTTAAATCAGAATCTATTTCTAATGCTTTACCATATGCTTGAAGCAGAAGTAAGTTTGCATTTTCTTCTCTAAGAAGTTCTTTAAGAAATTGCACTTTCTTATAAGACCAAACAAACTCATCTACTTTGTTCAATATAGGGTTGTAAACCCATAGAATGCACTTGGATACTTTATGATGCTTAGACTTAAATACAAGCAAATCAAGCAGGGATTCTTTGCATTCAATAATTTTTAAAGTATGAGACAATTCCATTTCTATTTTATGCTCATCAGATATTAACGAATTTTGAAGCATTTTTACCATTTGTATTTGGTGCTGCTGTATCTTGATAAGCTCTTTTCTGTTTTTTAGAAAACTATTTTTGTAGTTTTCCTTTAAAGTTTCGTATGCATTTAATTCCTCAGATTCCAACTTTGTCAAGTTTGTTAAACTTTTAAGTTTTTCCAATCTTAAAGATTTCTTTGATACCAAGTCACTACTAAATATTGGGCAATCTATTCCTATCTCGGCACAAGCTGTAAGAATTTGCTTGTATTCCTTAGGGAAATCATTTAACATATTATAAACAATAAACCTATTGCAACGAATATTATCTTTGTATTCCATAACATGCATATATTTCAAAGGTGTGCCAGAAACAGTTTGTGTCGGAACAGTAGCATCTTGCATGTCAAAATCTGTAATTACTTTTTTATAGTATGTACACACCTCTTTATGCTCAAAAGTGGTCATTCCATAATATAACCACTGTTCAAAAACTACATTGTATAAAAATTTGCGAGAAGCTTTGTCTAAATTACCTTTATTCTTTGAAACAAAATTTATTATATTATTAATATATCGCTGCAAGAACAATAGGTCATTTCCACCAATAATCCCTGCATTAAATGAGGAAATATATTTGTCCCCAATACAATGTTGCATTATGTACTGTGGCAGTTGGATATTATCCTTTTTTATTTCATTGAATACTTCTCTATAAAAGTTAGAGTCTCTTTCTTTATGTTGAGCCACTAATGGAGCTTTCAATAAAGCTTCAGGTATTGGAGTCCACATAAAAATATCGGAATCTATATGTATAAATGGCTCTTTTTGTCTTTGATAAGTTAAAATCTTGGGCCAACAATAAAACCATTCATTGTAATCACCGTTGTAATCACAAATATAATATTTGTCATATGGCAACTTAAACAAATCCTTCAAGATGTGAACAATTGTTTCATTACCATAAAACAACAAGCGTAATGTAGGGTTATTACGCTTGAGAAGTAAACAACTATATGCAATTGATAACCAAAATACAAATGAAGATAAGTAGCCCCCTCTATAATTTAAATTTTGGGGTGTTATACGTTTGTTGAAAAATGATTGAATAATATTCATCTTTTTATTTCTTTATTTTTGCTAGATAATCCAAATATATCCTATCTTCAATATTGTATATGAAAGAAGGACATCGTGGTTCTTTTTCCAATAAGCCAAGTGGACATAGACCTCCGCAAAGAGGGTAAAACTTACAGTTGTTGCAAGGGTATACTCGTTTTTCAAGTAACATTTGAGGAACCTCATGCAAACAACTACGCTTATTCGGAACTATTATTTTTTGTTCTACATTTCCCAAAACAAAACCTTTGGACTTATAATACTCGGAATAAGAGGTTTCTGAACAATCCAGAATATTTCCATCAGCATCATACATTTCTGCATCATTGTCTGTTCCTATACATTGGTAAGGAGCAACTCTTTTCGGAAGAATTGTAACCTTGAAATTATGATTTATCATATATTCTATATGCTTTGAAGACAACTTTCCTAACAATTTATGTCCTAGCATACTACCTGCTCCATTGTTAGACCATGAGACAACAGGGGTTGTATAGAAAATAATCTTATCCTGCATATTATGCTTATATAGCATTTCCAACAAAGGCATAACCCCTTCAATATTTCTTTCATCTACATTGCATCTAATACTAATCACACATGTATTTTTATCATAGAAAGGGGATTGAGTGATTGCCTTTAAATTGTTGAAGATGATATCGAAAGAACCAATTCCGCTTGTCGTTACTCTTCTTTTGTCATGAAATTCCTTGCTACCATCAAGAGTAATTTCTATACGATACACATTGAAATCTTCCTTCAGCATTTTGTATATAGAAGGAGACAATGCGTAACCATTAGTTGTTATATGTCCTGTATATTTTAGGTTACGACTAATTGCAATATCTTTCAATTGTTCATTTAACTTTTTCATCTTGGAAAAAGCCATCAATGGCTCACCACCAAACCATCCTATCTCTAACGACTTTGTATCTTTTAGGGATATTTTTTGCTTGATGCGACAAACTATTTGCTCTATCAAGCTATCCGTTAAAAACTTGCGAGAATGAGCTTGTCCGCAATAGTCGCAAGCAAGTTGACAAGCGGCTGTTGGCTGGATTGACACATACAATCGATCAGTGGATTTTTTTGATAATCGCACTTTATTTTCCTTGTTGATTTCATCCAATTCATCTTCTGTGCTTGGAACTAGAACTTTCTCTGATATTAAAATTTCCAATACTTTTGGCTGAAGAGTGGTAAATTTTCCATTCTCAACTATAGAAAAAACTTTTTTAGAGACTAAAATATTTTTGCCTGTTCGTCCAGAAAACAGTAAACAAATTTCCTGACCACTAGAAGTGCGTTTAGAAACTGCAAAAGTGTATTTTGATAATATGTAATTCATTTCTATTCGTTTGTAAAAAACGAGAGTTGACTTTTTATGTCAAACAAGGCACAAAAGGCCAACTCTCAAAAACATACTAATGTACCATTTTAGGCACAATTGCCAAATGAACAGTTGTTGTAATTGCCAAAGCAGATAAACTTGCCGCCATAAATGTCATCAGCACGTTCATCCTCAAGGACAATGCACTCGTCCTCTAATCCACGAAGCCCCATTTTTTCTGAGAGCTTCAACAAAACATTGTTTGTTTCCATAATGTATAAAAATTAAATCATATTCCTACTCTTTTAAAGATTTTCGGATACCTCTTTTTATTTTTAGAAGCGATTCAACTCCTCTTTACCCGCACCTTGTCCCTTGTATCTGCTTCTTGATGCATTGAAGTTATACTGCAATGTCAAGAGCAAGGAACGGCTGTCGTTTGTGATGCTTTGCCAAAGCGTAACATCCTTGTTGTAGAATTGTACGTCACGATTGCTCTTGTTGAAGATGTCGTTACCTTCGAGCGTAACCGAGAAACGATTTCTGCAAAAAGCCTTGTAAAGTTTGGCATTGAGGTATGAGGAAGAACTGAGTTTCATATTTTCCTTGTTACCACGGCTGTTCCATTCTATGTCTATGTTCATCCAGATGTCGCCTGGTAAATGGATGGCATTCTGAAACTGTACTACAGCTAATGGATTATAGAAGGACTTGCGTTCACCCAGATATTCCCCAGAGAACCACTGTTTGATGATGCCGGCATTTACCTTTGGTTGCCAAAATCCGATTTGGAATTGTGCGCCAAGGAAAGCCTGCAACTCTTGTATCTTTGGCGTATTCTCCATCGTGAGCAACTTCATTTCTCCATCCTCGCCGTATGGTTTCGATTCGTTGATGATGGCATTCTTCTTGTACTCGTATGATACCTTTGCAAAGAATTGCTTCCAAGCACCCATCAACTCCACGGAATGAATCTTGACAGGAGAAAGATAAGGATTACCACTTTGCAAGGTCAAGCGATTGACATAGTTGAGTGTTCCATCAAGGTCATCGTATGATGGACGCTGCATCTTGCTGTTGTAGCTCAATGCCCATTGTGTCTTACCTATCTCTGTAGAAATGGCGAGTGAAGGGAACACGTTGTTGTAAGTCTTGCTCTTATCTTCCTTGAGTTGTCCATCCTCTGTATATTTAAAACGAACATGCTCATAGCGAAGACCTGCCTCTACTGCGATTTTCCCAAACTGTTGACCGATGGAGAAGAAACCTGCCATGTTCTTCTCGTCACTCTTGGTATTGCTGTTGCCAATGGTTGCCATATTGATATTGAAATCATTCAGCACCTGAGAGGCTGTATATTCATTTCCCACTTCGATTTGTCCTTTCCACAAAGGATAGCTCAACACCAACTTTTCCGCAAACATCCGTGAGTGTCCAATGCTTGTGGATGCCACCAAATTCTTCTGCTGATTCATATTCGTCTCAGACTGATCGGAATTTTCATGCTTCTTTCTCCACATATAATCCATGTTGAAGTCAATGCCCAGTTTGCCTACATCACCATTATAATAGATATTGGCATGGTGCTTCGGCACAGCATGAATTCTCCCCTCTTTCACAGCTGAAACCTCATCGTCCAATTTACCATTGGCATACGATATAGAGCTATAATCTGAATGAGGCTTTTGTAAACCCACTCCATTCATATAGTAAGCACCGATGGAATGACGTTCACTGATCATCCATGACAAGCCAAACTTGCCAAAGAACTCATTATTTCTCATGCGGTTGATGCTCTCTATGTTCTGAAGCCAAGTAGTAGAACCTTGCGTTTCCATGTTCGTATTCTCATGACTATAGAATTTGCCGCCATAGTAATTGAGATTGGTGAACAACTCCAGTCCACCCGTACGGTATTTCAAGTTAGCTTGCTCCATGCTCGAAAAATAGTGGCGGAAGCCATTTTGCGCCCGAAGTGTTCCACTAAAGCCGTCACCTTGTGGCAACTTGGTGCGAATGCGGATGACAGACTTGACGGAGGCATCATACTTGGAACCAGGATTTGTAATGACTTCAACATTCTTGATGTCCTGTGAATTGAGCTGTGCAAGTTCATTTTTGTCTTGGACAAGACGACCATTGATATAGATGAGCGGCGTACCCTTACCAAACACCTCGAAGTTTCCATCCCTGCCAGTAACCATCGGCACTTGGCGCAACACATCGTTCGCCGTGCCTGCATGAGACAGTTGAGAATTAACTACAGTAGTAACCAAGGCATTGCCCTTGATGGCAATAACAGGGCGTGATGATTTCACCACAACTTCACCGAGCATCTTGCTGTCCTCTTCCATCTTGATGACACCCACATTTTCACCCTCGCAATCCTTGCAGATGGTTTTGTAGCCCACGGATGTCACCTTGATGATTCCGCCATTGCAGACGGAGTCTATTGAGAAGCTACCATCCTCTCCACTCACCGCTCCCTTGACGAACGCGGAGTCTTGCCGATTTAGGAGCACCACATTGGCGAAAGCCAAAGGCTCACCCTTGGTGTCCACTACTTTTCCCGTGATACTCTGTGCCATCGTCGAGGTCATTACAGATAGGCATAAGGCCGTTGTTAAAATCCCCTTATTATTCATTGTATAATTATTTTTTTATTGCT
>NZ_JAHOEA010000038.1 GCF_019127135.1 Segatella copri
AAATGCTCAATTCAGTTGTTTGCTTCCCTAATTAAGTTTTCGGACGACCTCCCCCATTTCATACATTTATCCCCCAACTTTCTATGCTGTTTCAAATAAATTCATTATCTTTGCCCCCTGAAGACAACTAAAAGATAAAATGTAATGAAGAAAGGATTGAAATATACTTTGGTTTCCTTAGGCAGCCTGGTCGTTTTGGCTGGTATTGGTCTGGGAATCATGTATGTGGTGTCGCCATATAAGGTGAAGCGATGGGTGGGCATCGCTTCATCTTATTCTGATGTGTTCGTTGATAGATTGAAAGGGCAACCTTATACTCGTGGCGGATATGACGGCATTGATGTTTCGAAACACAATGGAGTTATCAAGTGGAAGGAAATAGCGAAGAATAAGCGAATCAAGTTCGTTTATATCAGAGCTACACATGGTAAGGGATATGCGGATCGACATTATCGCCGAAATATCAGACTGGCTCGTAAATATGGGTTGAAGGTAGGATCTTATCATCTGATGTCTGCCGGCTCTTCAGTAACTGCTCAGTTCCGGGATTTCCAAAAGATGGTGAAGAAAAGTGAGCAGGACTTGATTCCTGTATTGGATGTGGAGGAGAAAGGCATCCAGGGAAGATGGAAGGGACGACAGCTGCAGGATAGCATACAAGCGTTTGCTGATTTAGTGAAGAAACACTATGGCAAGTATCCTGTCATCTATAGCAACGAGAGCTTCTATAATAAGGAGATGGGGTCGAAGTTCAATCGCTATTATCTCTTCATCGCCAATTATAACTCCCGACAACCCTCTATCGACGGCAGAGGAAAGTGCAATATCTGGCAGTATTCAGAAACCGGACATTTGCATGGTATTGGAGAAAGGGTAGATTTAAGCAGATTCATGAATGGTACAACCATCAAGGATTTGATGCTATAGGCATTGATGATTTCATACACATAAGCGAGTATTTGATACAATCCACGTATGTATAGCATCATTACTTGCTTATTTTTTTCTACTTTTGCACTCGGGATTTTTACCCTGCTATAAGGATAGGATTGAGTCTTGGATATTAAAAGTTGAATTTAAATTTTATCAATCATGACTAAGAAATGTATTATTTCTGTATTGTTCGTAGTGGCATTGGCGTTCATCGGAGTTCTTGCCAGAGCACGGCGCTCCACTTTGCCGTGAAGCTGGAACTTGGCTGGAATGAACCGAGTATCCGCTTTTGAATATAATCCAAGGGATGATGGTATGTTGTTTACGTTTTTTGTTAGATATCGCAAACAAAATGGGGATTTCTTTGCAGCTATGAATATTTTTTTGTATCTTTGTCCCCAGATATAAGTACTTAAAGCATATTGTAAGATGGCTGCATTGAAATTATACCCTGTGGGAATCCAAACTTTTGAGCGAATTCGAAAAGAAGATAAGCTCTATGTTGATAAGACGGAATACATTTACAGAATGACGCATTCTGGTGGATGTTATTTCTTCTTGAGCCGACCACGCCGTTTTGGTAAGTCATTATTGACTTCAACTTTTCAAAGTTATTTCGGGGGTAAGAAGGATTTGTTTAAAGGGCTTGCCATCGAAAAACTGGAGCAGGAGTGGACGGAATATCCTGTGTTGCATTTTGATATGTCGGGTGGCAAGCATCTGGAAAAGAAGGAGCTGGAAGATTATTTGGGCTATCAATTGGCTAATAAAGAGGCTACGTATGGTATTACAACACCTCAGAATGGAGCAAATAATCGTCTGACCGATTTGATTCTGACTGCTTATCGAAAGACAGGCAAGCAAGTGGTTGTGCTCATCGATGAGTATGATGCTCCTTTGTTGGATGTAGTACACGAGGATACTTCCTTGCAGGTTCTTCGCAATGTTATGCGCAATTTCTATAGTCCATTGAAAATGTGCGAACCTTATCTCCGCTTTGTCTTCTTGACCGGTATCACCAAGTTCTCGCAGATGAGCATCTTTAGTGAACTGAATAACATCACGAATGTGAGCATGCTGCCTCAGTATGCGGGAATTTGTGGTATCACCAAGGAAGAACTGGAGACCCAAATGTCCGCAGATATTGATGCTTTGGGCGAGAAGTTGGGCAAGACAAGAAAAGAGACGTTGGCGGCTCTCGGGGAATATTATGATGGTTATCATTTTGCGAGTGAATCTCCTGATGTATTCAATCCATTCAGCTTGCTCAATGCCATGACAAATGGCAATTTGGATTACTATTGGTTTGCCTCTGGTACACCTACTTACTTGATCAACATGCTCAACAAGTTCCAGGTGATGCCATCTGAGATAGGTGGCAGCGAGGCAGATAAGTCGGAGTTTGATGCTCCAACCGAGAAGATGACCACCATCATGCCGTTGCTCTATCAGAGTGGCTACATCACCATCAAGGGCTATGACCCAGAGACGGAACTCTATCTCTTAGACATACCGAACAAGGAGATTCGTGTGGGTTTGTATCGTAGTCTTTTACCTTATTATATAGGTATGAATACGGTGAAGGGTACCACCACAATCGCCAAGATGTCTGCTGCCATTCGTCATAACAAGATAGATGAGGCTCTGGAAATGCTCCAGACTTATCTCGGCACGATTCCTTATTGCGACAATACGGATTATGAGGGGCATTATCAGCAGATGATGTATGTCATCTTCTCCATCCTCGACAATTATGTGGATGTAGAGGTTCACACGCCAAAGGGACGTGTCGATATGGTGCTCCGTACTGCCACCCATCTCTACCTCTTTGAATTGAAACTGAACCAAAGTGCTGATGTGGCAATGAAACAGATAGACTTGAAGGAGTATGCGAAGCGTTTCGCCCTCTGCGGTCTTCCAATCGTGAAGGTAGGCATCAACTTTGATGTGGAGACGCATACCATCAAGGATTGGAAGGTAGAAGATTAATGATAGTCTGAATGTTCTCTTCGGGCGTCACCGAGATAGGTACACCTATATTATAATAGTATTTTTCTCCAAATTCTTGCATATTCTTGCAGAAAAGTAAGCAGAAATGATAAATTTGCAGCAAAAAGCAATAATTTTTGGGAATTTATGCTTGATATTGTAGAAAAAGTCTTAACTTTGCAGCGGATTTGAGAAAATAAGCAGTTTCCGGCTATCAGAAAATGAGAAATCATGAAGCTATCATAAAATGAGGAATCAGGAAGCTATCAGAAAGATGAGAAATCATGAAGATAATAAGGAGGCTGGCTTTCTCTTCCACAGTTTACACTTATAACAACTTTATAAATTAAAAGATTCGATTATGAAAGTAGCAATTGTTGGTGCAAGTGGCGCAGTAGGACAGGAATTCCTGCGTATCCTTGCTGAGAGAAATTTCCCTATGGATGATTTGGTGTTGTTTGGTTCTGAGCGTTCTGCCGGACGAAAATACAACTTCAAGGGAAAGGACTATGAGGTCAAACTTTTGCAGCATAACGATGACTTTAAAGATGTCGATATTGCTTTCACATCTGCTGGTGGCGGCACTTCTGAGGAGTTTGCCGAGACTATCACCAAGTATGGTGCCGTGATGATTGATAACTCTAGCGCATTCCGTATGTGCGACGACGTGCCTCTGGTTGTGCCTGAGGTAAATGCTGAGGATGCCCTGAACCGCCCTCGCAACATCATCGCCAACCCTAACTGTACCACCATCATGATGGTAGTAGTGTTGAAGCCTATCGATAACTTGAGCCATATCAAGAAGATTCATATCTCTTCTTATCAGAGTGCTTCAGGTGCTGGTGCTGCTGCCATGGCTGAACTTGAGCAGCAGTATAAGGATATCATCGAGACAGGTAAGACTGAGCATATCAATAAGTTCCCTCATCAGTTGGCATACAATGTCATTCCACAGATTGACAAGATGACTCCTAACGATTACACCAAGGAGGAGATGAAGATGTATAACGAGACCCGCAAGATTATGCACTCTGATGTTCGCACCAGTGCTACCTGCGTTCGCGTTTCTTCACTCCGTTCTCACTCAGAGAGTGTTTGGTTCGAGACAGAGAAGCCATTGGCAGTAGAGGACATCCGCAAGGCTTTGGAGGCTGCTCCAGGCGTAACCGTAAAGGATGATGCCCAGAACTACGTTTATCCAATGCCATTGGAGAGTGCCGGTAAGGACGATGTATATGTAGGTCGTATCCGCAAGGATTTGGCTGATGACAATGGTAACACATTGTGGTTGACTGGCGACCAGATTCGTAAGGGTGCTGCCCTGAACGCAGTTCAGATTGCTGAGTACTTGATTAAGGTGGGCAACGTAAAGTAAGCCATACCTTATTTATATAAAAGAATATGAGGAAGTTAAGGGATAATGAATTTTATCTCTTAACTTCTTTTCGTCTTTATACGATTCTGAAAAGGAAAGTAAGAATATGATTGAAAGATTCAAACTCTTGCTCCAGGAGATGAACCGGGGCATTTATGAGAAGGAGACGGAGATATCGCTCTCGCTCCTGGCTGCTCTGGCAGGTGAGAGTATCATCCTGCTGGGACCTCCGGGTGTGGCAAAGAGTATGGTGGCCAGACAGTTGAAGACGGCATTCAGGGGGGCTCAGAGCTTTGAGTATCTGATGTCGCGATTCTCTACACCCGATGAAATTTTCGGTCCGGTGAGCATTCAGAAACTGAAGACTTCGGATACTTACGAGCGTGCGGTGGAGGGTTATCTGCCTACTGCCGATGTGGTTTTCCTGGATGAAATCTGGAAGGCGGGTCCTGCTATCCAGAACACGCTCCTTACGGTGATTAACGAGAAAATCTTCCGTAACGGCAATCGGGAAATGCATCTTCCTCTGAAACTTCTCGTGGCTGCAAGCAATGAGTTGCCGGCTAAGGGAGAAGGACTGGAGGCGCTCTGGGACCGATTCGTCATCAGAATAGAGAGTAGACCGATAAAACTGGAGAAGAATTTCCGGGCGATGCTCTTGGATTCTCACGCAGATTTCTTAGGTCCCACAGATTTCACAGATTCCACAGATTTCTCTGGTTTTACAGGGGGATTAGGTCACGCAGATTTCGCAGATAATGCAGATTTTTCTGATTTGAAGATTACTGCTGAGGAGTATGCTGAATGGACGGAGCGTATCGATAAGATTGGCGTGAAAATCGAGGTGCTCGATGCAATTTCCGCTATCCGTAAATCTCTGAGAGCCGTGAATGTGGATGAGGCTGCCGAGCGCAGAAACATCTATGTGAGTGACCGAAGATGGAAGAATATCGTCCGCTTGCTTCGCACTTCTGCCTTCATGCAGGATAGGGAAGAGGTGGATATCTGCGATTTGCTTCCTATCTACCATTGTCTGTGGCAGGAGCCGGAAGAGCGGGATGCTATCCGAAACATCGTAATCCGTGCCCTCTTTTCTCCTTTTGCAGACAAACTCGTGGAGATGAAGAATGCACTTGCTGAGGACATCAAATATCATCGTGTCCGCAGGAATCCGGAGGATGGCAGGGATTACGAGGGGGAGATAGAAGCTCTTTCGGATGGCTTGAGCTCGCTGGAAAAGCAGTTGGGCGAGAATCTCTTCGCATCAGCTGATGATAAGGCGGAAATATCGGCTTATCTCCGTGATTTCTATAAGGAGTTGGCATTTACCCGTCAGGATACGATGAAACTCTATGAGGTTTAATCGCCTCCTATTACATTATTATATATAGAAGAATCTAAACATGATGAATGAACAGAAAATATTGACTCCAGAGTTGGAGGCGCGTGTTCACCAGGCTGTGGATAACTTTATGCAGGGCTATGGCTGCTGCCAGTCGGTAGTGGCTGCCTTTGCCGATTTATATGGTCTTGATGATGAGATGGCGAAGCGCATTGGTGCCGGCTTCGGTGGTGGAGTAGGCAGAATGAGAATGATGTGCGGTGCTGTTTCGGGCATCGTGGTGCTCGTTGGCTTGGATTGCGGACAGACCGAGGGGGATGACCGTGAGGGCAAGTCGGCATGCTATAAGGTGGTGCAGAATTTGCTTGCTAAATCGAAGGAACAGAACGGCAGCATCATCTGTGCCGAGATTCTGGGCTTGAAGGGCCATGAGAAGGTGCAGTCCAGCTATGTGGCTTCGGCAAGAACGGCAGAATACTACAAGTCTCGTCCTTGCGCTGCCAAAGTAGAGAGTGCTGCAAGAATTTTCGCAGAATATCTGATGGAGAAGGGATAAAGAATCTTATTTTCAAGAATTATCTTTTAAGTCAAAATAAAAAACTTGAAAAAAGTAAACTTGATAGAAAAATTAAGATGAAATACCAGAATAACAAGGACTTGGCGGAGGCGCAGTATTATCTGAAAATGCTGGAAGACTTCTGCAAGTCGGGGCAGGTGAAGATACCTGAACCGACAGGCACCGCCATGCCTTGGAATTTGAAGGAAGACCCGCTGAAGGATTATCTCATTCATCTCTTTACCCTGAAAGTAACCATAGCAGAAACTGGCGAGGAAGTGCAGAAATTCGTGCGCCAGGTGGTGAACAGCAAAATCAAGAGCAAGGTTTTCTATGATAGTGTGGGAAAGTTTATCGTGGAATGCGTCCATCACATGCGATTCCAGCGCCAGCGTGCCTGGACCGAGAGTCATCGGGCAGATGATGTGCTCGATTGGGCTCCCTTCAAGCGGATGGATGAACAGGTGTGGCTCCCTTTGCTCGACCAGCTGGAACAGGAACATGCTGAAGATGGGTTCGATAAACCTTTCTTCCTTAAACTGATGACTGGAGACGGGGCTTCGAAACCCGAAAACTGGGAACGGCTGGTAAGAGACTGGAAGGTCTGCATCGAACATCAGGTATTGAACAAGCTGAAGGACTTTATCTCGCTCCGTCAGAACAACTTCGAAACAGGACTGGTGCGCATGATGGACCAGATAACCCGCAACATGAAGACGAAGGGCGTTTCGGAACAGCGCGCCGTACAAGCCTGGGAACTGATGACGAACGGATGGACTGAAACGGAGTTTGAACGCCGTCTGAACCAGGTGAAGATTCAGGATAAATACCCCGAAATCAAGGAAATTGTGGCAAAGATGGGACGAGTAGCCGATGCCAACGGCAAAGACCGGCTCACCATCGCATCGGGCGTAGAGATGAAGATGGAGCATTCTGCAGGTAGCGATATCGAGGGCATTACCGTGGGCGATGATCTCAACTCCCTTCTCCCGCTCGAACTGGCACAGTACAGTGACGAGGATATGGAGGGACTCTTTATATATAAGTATCGCACGCGAAGACTCCAGACCTTCCGTTATAAGAGCGAAATGTCGAAACCATCCCGCAAACTCGGCTTTACCCACGCCTCCCGCAAGGGTCCGATGATTGTCTGCCTGGACACCTCAGCCAGTATGTATGGCACGCCTGAAAGGATATCCTCAACACTCATCTCTCTGCTGGAAGAGACGGCAGAAGATTTGGAGCGAGACTGCTTCCTGATAGATTTCTCCATCAGTACCCGTGCCATCGACCTGATGGCGAAGCGGAAGGCAGAGCGGTTGAAGAGAATCGGAATCACTATGATGGAATCAGCCGAAGCAGATGCAGTTCCGTCCGACGGAGACGGACAGGCGCATACCGGACGGGGCATCCGTCGCCAGCCAACGACAACCCACCTTCCATTTATCGGCGGCGGAACTTCGGCAAAGAAGATGATGAACCAGATGTTCGAACTTCTCGACAACGACGGTCTTCATTACGTGAATGCCGATGTGCTTTGGATAACCGACTTCCTGATTCCCGATCCACCACAGCAGCAGTTGTCCCGATTCCGGGAATACAAGGAGACGGGTACCCGATTCTATGGCATCCGCATCGTGCGTGATGATGACAAGGAGCCGAACGCCTGGAAGGAGTACTTCAATCAGATTTATACCATCCGGTACCGCCCGCTGCGAAGATATTAAAGAAGATGTTAAGGCAGAAAAAGGGTATCAGATGATAACAGAAACATGTATGAAATGTATCAAGAACTTTATCATATGTTACATTTGGCGCAGAATTTCGGTTTTGCGCCATTTTTTTGAATTAAAAATTCCTTAAAACGCTTGGTGATACAAAATATATTTGTACCTTTGTGCTCGGAACAATGAATAATTGTCAACCGAACAAACTCGAAAAAATCAAATAATAAACAATAAATATAAGAATTTATACAAAAACTTAAGTAATAAACTAATTATGGTAAGCAACAACATTCCACAAGTAAAGCTCGGTATTATTGCCGTTAGCCGTGACTGTTTTCCAATCGCGCTTTCTACTCAGCGCCGTGAGAACATCGTAAAAGAGTACAAGGGTGAAATTTTCAACTGCCAGACTACAGTTGAGAACGAGAAAGATATGCTCAAGGCTTTGGGCGAAGTGAAAGAGCAGGGCTGCAACGCTTTGGTTGTATTCCTCGGTAACTTCGGTCCTGAGACTCCTGAGACTTTGATTGCAAAGAACTTCGATGGTCCTTGCATGTTTGTTGCAGCTGCAGAGGGTGACGGCGACATGATCAATGGTCGTGGCGACGCTTACTGCGGTATGCTCAACTGCTCTTACAATCTTGGCATGCGCCACCTGAAGGGTTACATCCCTGAGTATCCTGTAGGTACAGCAGAGGACGTAGCTAAGATGATTCAGGACTTCGTACCAGTAGCTCGCGTTATCATCGGTTTGAAGGGCTTGAAGATTATCACCTTCGGTCCACGTCCACAGGACTTCTTCGCTTGCAACGCTCCTATCAAGGGCTTGTACGAACTCGGTGTTGAGATTGAGGAGAACTCTGAGCTCGACCTTCTCGTAGCTTACAAGGAGCACGAGAACGACCCACGTATCGATGAGGTTTGCGCTGATATGGCCAAGGAGATGGGCGAAGGCTGCTACTATCCTGACCTCAGCCGCAGAATGGCACAGTTTGAGTTGACATTGCTCGACTGGGCAGAGGCTCACAAGGGTTCTCGCCAGTATGTAGCATTCGCTGACAAGTGCTGGCCTGCATTCCCAAGCCAGTTCGGTTTCGAGCCTTGCTATGTAAACAGCCGTCTCGTTAGCCGCGGCATTCCTGTAGCTTGCGAGGTAGATATCTATGGTGCGCTCTCTGAGTACATCGGTATGTGTGCTTCTGACGATACCGTTACATTGCTCGATATCAACAACTCAGTTCCTCAGTATATCTATGATGAGGACATCAAGGGCAAGTACGACTATAAGTTGACTGATACCTTCATGGGCTTCCACTGCGGTAACACTCCACAGTGCAAGATGTGCTCAAGCCGTAAGATCAAGTATCAGCTCATCCAGAACCGCTTGTTGGAGAATGGTGGTAAACCAGACTTCACCCGTGGTACTTTGGAGGGTGATATCGCAGCTTCTGACATCACATTCTACCGTCTGCAGTGCGATTCTGAGGGCAATCTCCGCAGCTACATCGCAGAGGGTGAGGTTCTCGATGTTCCTACCCGTTCATTCGGTGGTATCGGTATCTTCGCCATCAACGAGATGGGCCGCTTCTATCGTCACGTATTGATTCAGAAGGGTTATCCACACCACGGAGCCGTAGCATTCTCTCACGTAGGTAAGACCTTGTTCGAGGTATTCAAGTATCTCGGCATCAAGGATATCGCTTACAACCAGCCAGCTAGCCTGCCTTACCCAACAGAGAATCCTTGGAAGTAAATTGAGTGAAGAGGGAAGAGTGAAAAATTCATTTGCTCTTCTTTCTAAACTAAGTTCATAAAAGATAAGGGCGATTGCTTATCCCTTGCGTAGGGAATAGCAATCGCCCTTTTTATGTTTTCCTGGAAGGAGATTACCTGATGATAATCTCCTTTACAAATGTTTTGCTTATTTCGTATTTTCCAACGCTTCCTGTTTCTGCGGAATCACCACCGAAGCCCCGATGCTGATGAGCAGTACGAGGATGATGAATACCAGCGAACTGACTGCATCAATCTCGAAGAAATCGTGGATGAGCATCTTCACACCGATGAACACCAGCAGCACACTCACACCCACCTTCAGATAGCGGAACTTATCTGCTATCGCTGCCAGCAGGAAGAAGAGGGCACGCAAGCCCAGGATGGCGAAAATATTTGAGAAGAACACCACGAACGGATCGAGCGATACCGAGAAAACGGCCGGAATGCTGTCGAAGGCGAAAATCAGGTCGCAGAACTCGATGAATACCACCGTCATCACCAGCGGACCCAGATGCAGGCGCTTCTGCATGAACTTCACTACCGGATGCTCCAGGGCATTGATTTCCTCCTTCTTGTTTCTGTTGAGGAACATCTTGGCACCGCTATAAACCAGGAATCCTCCGAATATGAGCAATATCCAGGCGAAACGGCTGATGAGCGCAGCACCCGCAAAGATGAAGACGAAGCGCAGTACGATGGCTCCCAGGATACCCCAGTTCAGTACGTGCTGGTAATCTTTCTTGTCCACTCCGAACGAGGTGAAAATCATCATCATCACGAAGAGATTATCTACCGAGAGCGTCTTCTCTATCAGATAACCCGATATGTAGGAGATAGTCATATAGTGTCGGTATTGCTGCAGACTTCCCTCATAGTCGTTCGGGTCCAGTTTGAGATGCGAAGCATAGCGCGAGGCTATCAGCTTCAGGTCATTGAAGTTCTCGATGCCGTGCACCATGTCACCATGAAAATAGATGAATACGGCGAAGGCGAGAGCGAGAATAATCCAGACAGCCGTCCATGAACCAGCTTCCTTGATAGAAACCACATGTGCCTTTCGGTCGATGACCAGCATGTCTAATACGAGTATGGCGGCGATGAAAATCACGAATCCCACCAAAAACATCGATTCAGTAAAAACATGTTCCATTTTTCTTTTTTCCTTAATCTATTTAGTATTTACCATTGAATCTTAACAATTATTTCGTCTGTTAGAAACGTGGGCGCAAAATTAGGAAAAATATCTGGAATAGCGTTAGATCTGAGGGTAAAGTTAATTGATTTTAACGTGAAAGGCAGGAATGTAACAGGTTTGTAATAATGGCGCTGCGAGAACCGACAAAAAGCCCCCAGTGCACCAGGCACCGGGAGCTTTTAATAAGCTAAGGTCTTTTTATCTTTATATGCTGCTTCTGGTGAAGCGGGGAAATTTATTTCTCATTCAGCTTATTTTCCAATTCAGAAATTTTGGCATTCTGCTTCTCAAGCATTGCCTGCATATCTTGAACCATTGTCTGCAAATCCTTAATCGTTGATTCCAGGTAAACTGTTCTTGCCTGATTCTCTTCGGTTCTTTTCAGATTCTCCTCGCTGCGAACTTGGGTAGACTTGGTAACATCTTCCAAATTGCGGAGATAATCATCATGCATGTCCAGTTTTGCTTCCTGATCTTTATTGCGCACATAGTTCTCCATTATCATGTTCTTGAGCTCCTCGATAGTCGTTACCACATTACCTTCTGCATTGATCTTATCTCCTGTGAAGGTGATGTTCTTGATGTCGTTATGCCCCAAGGTAACGGTGCTGCCGTTCTGAAGGCTGATAATCATACTATATTCCTTTTCGGTCTGCGCAAAGGCAGCTACGGAATTAAACACACACAATATGATGGCAATAAGTATATTCTTTTTCATAATCGTTCTTTTTTTAAAAGTTAGTTCTTGATTTTAATAGCGCCTTTCTCAGTTTTGAGGACGAGGATACCAGCAGGCAACTGGGTGAAGTCAACCTCGGCTTTACCGTTTTCGCTGACGTTCTGGCTCAGAATCACCTTTCCGTCAGCCGTAGCCACAATCACCTTGCTGCCCGGAGTGAGTCCCGAAATCTTCGAGCCGAAAGTAGCATTCGGGTTCATTTCGATGTTCTCGATACCGGTAGTAGAAGAAGGTACGAAATTAAAGTCACCTACATCCTTCGCATCTACCGTTACACCCGTGTTCTTGTCGCTTTTTATCTCCAGTACATTATTCTGGAAGGTGATGACCGGTTTGTCTTCCAGATAAAACTCATAGAGAGTACCCGAAATGTTGATGGTAATCTTGGCTTGCTGTTCCGCCCATGAAGTAAGGGGCGAAAGTAAGAATCCGCACGCCATCAAGATTTTGATAATCGTTCTTTTTCTCATAATCCAGTTCTTATATATGTTAATAAAATGATTTAATACTATGCAAAAATAGTAAATGTTTCTCTCTTCTCCAAGTTATTTCACATCTTTTATATATATAATAAGGTATAGAGGCATATAACAGAAAAATCCCACCGCTCTTGCGAACGATGGGATTCTTTGTTCTGTTAAGCAATGTGTCTGCCTAAGCTGATTACTTACGAAGACCGAGGGCCTTGATGATAGCACGATAGCGATTGATGTCGCGATCATACAAGTAATCGAGCAATGCACGACGCTTTCCTACAAGCTGTGTCAACGCACGTGTTGTAGTATAATCTTTACGGTTCTTCTTAACATGTTCCGTCAAATGAGCAATACGGTATGAGAACAATGCTATCTGGCTCTCAGCTGAACCAGTATCAGAGTTAGACTTTCCGTACTTGCTAAAGATCTCTTCTTTTTTTGCTTTGTCTAAATACATAGCTGTAAAAACTTAATTTAATAAAATATGAATATGTTTAATTTTGCGCATCTTAAGACCTTCCTCACGGCGGTTTCATTAAAAATGCGGTGCAAAGATACAACTTTTTGCCGAATTATGCAAACTTTTCGGGATTTTTTTGTAATTTTGCACCCAAATTTAAGTATTTAAGGTAAAAATTAAAATGCAAGACATTAGAAACATTGCAGTTATTGCACACGTTGACCATGGTAAGACTACATTGGTCGACAAGATGATGCTCGCCGGCAAGCTGTTCCGCGACGGCCAGGATAACAGCGGCGAAGTGCTCGATTCCAACGACTTGGAGCGCGAGCGTGGTATAACCATCCTCTCAAAGAATGTATCTATCAACTGGAAAGGTACTAAGATTAATATCCTCGATACTCCTGGACACTCTGACTTCGGTGGTGAGGTTGAGCGCGTGCTCAACATGGCAGACGGATGCCTCCTCCTCGTCGATGCTTTCGAGGGTCCGATGCCTCAGACCCGTTTCGTGCTCCAGAAGGCATTGCAGCTCGGACTGAAGCCTATCGTCGTTGTTAATAAGGTAGATAAGCCAAACTGTCGCCCTGAAGAGGTGTACGAGATGGTGTTCGACCTGATGTGCGACCTCGATGCTACAGAAGACCAGCTCGACTTCCCTGTAGTTTACGGTTCAGCCAAAAACGGCTGGATGGGCGAGGACTATAATCATCCAACAGATAATATCGATTATCTGCTCGATAAGATTATTGAGGTTATCCCAGCTCCTAAGCAGCTCGAGGGTACTCCACAGCTCCTTATCACATCACTCGACTACAGTTCTTATACAGGTCGTATCGCCGTAGGTCGTGTTCACCGTGGTACATTGAAGGACGGCATGAACGTTACTATCTGCCACCGCGACGGTACTCAGGAGAAGACCAAGATTAAGGAACTCCACACCTTCGAGGGTATGGGCCATAAGAAGACCGATCATGTAGATTCAGGCGATATCTGTGCCGTTGTCGGCTTGGAGAAGTTTGAGATTGGTGATACTATCTGCGACTTCGAGAACCCAGAGCCACTGCCTCCAATCGCTGTAGATGAGCCAACCATGAGTATGCTCTTCACCATCAACGATTCACCATTCTTCGGTAAGGAGGGTAAGTTCTGTACATCCCGCCACATCCAGGAGCGCCTGAACAAGGAACTCGAGAAGAACCTCGCTCTCCGTGTACAGCCTTACGAGGATTCTACCGATAAGTGGATTGTATCAGGTCGTGGTGTGCTCCATCTCTCTGTGCTCATCGAGACCATGCGCCGCGAGGGCTACGAGCTCCAGGTAGGTCAGCCTCAGGTTATCTACAAGGAGATTGACGGTGTGAAGTGCGAGCCTGTAGAGGAGTTGACCATCAACGTACCAGAGGAGTTTGCCTCTAAGATGATTGATATGGTTACCCGCCGCAAGGGTGATATGACCTCTATGCTGAACATGGGCGAGCGTGTAGACATCGAGTTTGATATCCCATCACGTGGTATCATCGGTCTGCGTACCAACGTGCTGACCGCTTCTCAGGGCGAGGCTATCATGGCTCACCGCTTCAAGGAGTATCAGCCATACAAGGGTGAAATCAGCCGCCGTTCTAATGGTAGCATGATTGCGCTCGAAACCGGTACTGCCTTTGCTTACGCTATCGATAAGCTACAGGATCGTGGTAAGTTCTTCATCGATCCGGGTGAGGAGGTTTACGGCGGCGAGGTTGTAGGTGAGCATGTTCACGACAACGACCTGGTAGTAAACGTAACCAAGGCAAAGCAGTTGACCAACGTGCGTGCTTCTGGTTCTGACGATAAGGCCCGCGTGATTCCTAAGACCGTGATGAGCCTTGAGGAGTGCCTGGAGTATATCCGTGAGGACGAGTACGTAGAGGTAACTCCAAAGAACATGCGTATGCGTAAGATTGAGCTCGATCACCTGAAGCGCAAGCGCAGCAACAAAGACTAAACAGAAATGTTTTTGTGGAGATTTTTTAGAAAGTTTTCATTGCCCTGCTCCCTGGTTATGGGAGCATTGGGCTACCTGATATTCGCCAATGTGCCCTTCCTGGTGCCCATTGGCGATTATTGTGGTCCGCGGTTGGTAAGTCTGATGCCGGTGGTGCTGTTCTCCCTGCTCTATGTTACTTTCTGTAAGATAGAAATCAAGGAGATGAAGCCTAAGAGCTGGCATTGCATTCTCCAGCTCATCCGCACCTCGCTAGCATTGGCGATGGTAGTGCTCATCTTCGAGTTCGGTTCTGATTACAGCACCAAACTGATTCTCGAGGGTGCCTTCATCTGCTTCATCTGTCCAACGGCAGCTGCCGTGGCTGTGGTTACGGAGAAGTTGGGCGGCAGTATCGGTTCGCTGACCACCTATACGGTCATCGCCAACATTTTTACGATGATCATCATTCCGAGTCTTTTTCCGATGGTAGAGAAGGGGGCAGATGTATCGTTCCTCATGATGAGTGCGATGGTGTTCCGCAATGTTACTACCGTGCTGGTAGTGCCTCTGCTGCTTGCCTTGCTGAGCCGCAGGTTTCTTCCAAAATGGGTGGATAAGGTGAAGAATGTAAAGGATTTGGGCTTTTATATGTGGTGTTTCAACCTTACGATACTGATGGGCGAAACGGTTCGCAACATGCTTCATGCCGAGGTATCGGGCGTTACGATGCTTCTGCTGCTCTTTGTTCCGCTGATGGTATGTCTCCTCCAGTTTGCCATCGGCAAGGCGGTAGGCAGGCATTTCGGTGCGAGTATCAGTGCCGGTCAGGCGTTGGGACAGAAGAATACGGTAGTGGGTATCTGGCTCGCCCTCACCTTCCTGAATCCTCTTGCTGCCGTAGCACCGGGTGCCTATGTAGTATGGCAGAATCTGGTGAATGGCTGGCAACTTTGGTATAAAGAAAAATATGGCAAGCTTAAGTGGTAAGCTTGCCATATTTTTTTATAGTTAGTTAGAAGGAGGAAAATTTTGCAGATTTGGCTTTTTATAGTGTTTTTGGATGATAATCCACCTCGAAAAGATGATAATCCACACCTGGAAGATGTATTTTCACTACTTTTGCGGCAGATTTTCAATGTATAGACAAGAGAATTGTCAATATTAATAATTAAAACATTCATTAAAAACAAATCATGAACAAAATTTCTAAACATTTATGTCGCATGATGCTGGTATTGCTTGGCTTGATACTTGCTTGTCCGTCGGTATGTGTTGCAGGACAAACAGTAGTAGCATCATGGGTATTCTCACAAGGGTGGGAAGCCTCGAGTAAGGGGAGTGTGGTAACTTATACCCCTGATGGAAGTGGGTGGACGGCACTTTCGAATACAGCTTGGAAAACTAAGCAACCAGTGTTTTTGCCAAATACTTGTAATGGAGTTTTGGATAATTACAAGCTTACGCTGAAGACCAGTGATGGAAAATGGGAGGTGAAGCAGAGTAAGGACAGTTACCTGTTGCGCCTCAATACGGCGTCTGTCAATAAGTTTACATCTAAGTCGGATTATGGTAACGCTTCGAAACATGATCAGTATTTTGAAGTAAGTTTCCCTACTGTCAGCCTTCAAAATGCAAAGCTCAACTTCGCGATAGGTGATGGCTCGAGCAGTTCTACCCCCTTTGGAGTAGTCTATTCCGTAGATGGAGGTTCCACATGGAAGGTTCTCGATGACTATGTAAGTGGAAGTCATTGGAATACCTATGTTGATGCGAAGTATGACCTTGATGCTGATAATAAGGAAAATGTCATCGTTCGTATTCTCATTACAACAGCAACGAAAAACAGCAACTACAATCTGAAATATGTGAATATTCTTGCCGACGACCATGAAGCTCCAAAGTTTCAGACAAGCCGTCCCGCAGATAATTCAATCAATGTGGCTACAAAAGGTACCATAGTGGTTGATTTTAATGAGAGTGTACAACTGGCAGAAGGTGCTTGTGCAAAACTGACAAACGCTGCATCAAATAAATCAATAGCTATAGCACCGGTTGTAAATGGAAACAGTCTTCGTTTTGCCTATTCTTCTCTTGAAAAGAGTTGTGTCTACAACTTTGAGTTGCCAGGCAATACCGTGAAAGACCTTTCTGGCAATGTGAGTGGCGAAGCCGTAAAGTTCAGTTTTACTACAGCCGACACCGATCCTATTGCAGCTCCTATTATTGAGAGTAAGAATCATTTATGGTACAACCGACCAGCTGGCTATTGGGAAGAGGCACTTCCATTGGGAAATGGCCGTCTTGGAGTCATGCATTCGGGTAGTGTGGCATGTGACACGTTGCAGCTCAACGAAGATACCTTCTGGGATCAGGGTCCTAACAGTAACTACAATGCCAATGCGCTAGGTGTGTTGAAGCAAGTACAGCAAGGAATCCTCAGTAAAGATTATGCTTCGGTACAGAATCTTGCTGTAAACAACTGGATGTCGCAAGGCTCACATGGAGCAAGCTACCGTGCGGCAGGTGTGATGCTTATTGGTTTCCCAGGTCAGCGCTTCGACGATATGGAAGGAACACAAACCGAGAATGCTGCTGATGCACAGGGCTATGTGCGCTATCTTGATATGAATACAGCTACGAGTAATGTGGAATATCATGTAAAGAATGTAGGATATAAGCGTACGGTATTCACTTCTTTCAAGGATAATGTTACTGTGGTTCGTCTTGAAGCAGACCAGGCAGGAAAGCTCGATTTCAATGTGGCATACGCCGGTAGCAATAAGTCGAATATTGAGAAACTTATTTCCAACGAGCTGTTCGACAATCATACCATCAAGGCAATGATGGGTCCGGCTCGCGACAAATGTGAGAATGTTGATAACAAGCTTCATCTCTGTACCTATATTCGTGTGATTGACTGTGATGGTACAATCGAAAATGACCAGACAACAATCTACGGTCAAGGCACAATAGGAGCTGCAACAAAAGCTCCCCGATTAAAAATTACAGGAGCTACACATGCTACTATCATTGTATCACAAGCTACAAACTTCAAGAAGTACAATGATGTGAGTGGCAATGCAGATGCAACGGCTTTTGCTTATTTGCAGAATTACGAGACAAGCGGAAAGGATTATGCAACCACTCTTGCCGACCATAAAGCGGTGTACAAACAGCAGTTTGACCGTGTAGACCTTACTCTTGACGGCAATGCTGCACAAGAGGCTAAGGATACAGAGCTGCGCATCAAGGAATTCCATAAAACATCCGATCCGCAGCTTGCAGCCAACTACTTCCAGTTTGGCCGTTATCTTCTTATCTCTTCTTCACAGCCTGGAACACAGCCAGCCAACTTGCAGGGAATATGGAATCCTGATGCACGCCAATATCCTGCTTGGGATTCAAAGTATACCTCAAATATCAATGTGGAGATGAATTATTGGCCTGCTGAGGTTACTAATCTTGCAGAATGTCACGAGCCATTTGTAGAGATGGTGAAAGATGTTAGTGTGACTGGTGCTGAAACGGCAAAGCAGATGTATGGTGCACGTGGATGGACATTACATCATAATACCGACATCTGGCGTACTACGGGTGCTGTAGATAATGGAACCGTAGGAGTATGGCCAACGTGTAATGCCTGGTTCTGTTCACATTTGTGGGAGCGTTACCTCTTCTCTGGTGATAAACAATATCTCGCTGAGGTTTATCCTTTGATGAAAGGTGCTGCTGAGTTCTATCAGGATTTTCTTGTAAAAGATCCTGAGACAGGGTACATGGTGGTTTGTCCAAGCAATTCGCCAGAGAACCATCCTGGTATAGGTAATTTTACTAAGAGTGATGGTAAAACAGCAAATATTGCTCTTTTCGGAGGTGTGGCAATGGATAATGAAATGGTGTATGACCTATTGAAGAATACGGCTCTTGCAGCCCGTGCCCTTGATAAGGATGCCTCCTTTGCTGATGCACTTGATGAATTGAAAGCAAAGATTACTCCATGGAGAATCGGCAAATACGGACAGGTGCAGGAATGGCAGGAAGATTGGGATAGGGAAACGTCATCCCACCGTCATCTTTCACATCTTTGGGGTGCCTATCCTGGCAATCAGGTTTCTCCTTACGAAAATCCTACTCTCTATCAGGCTGTTCTTAAAAGTCTTGTGGGACGTGGTGATGCTGCCCGTGGATGGTCGATGGGATGGAAAGAGGCTATGTGGGCCCGAATGCTTGACGGCGACCATGCCATGAAGATTCTTAAAAATCAGCTTGTTTTGCTCGATCCTAATGTAACAATAGCCTCTTCGGATGGCGGTTCTTATGCTAATATGTTTGATGCTCACCCACCATTCCAGATTGATGGCAACTTTGGTGCTACAGCTGCAATAGCAGAGATGCTTGTACAGTCGCATGCAGGATTCCTGCATATCCTTCCTGCCTTGCCTACTGAATGGAAAACTGGCGGTGAGGTTAAGGGACTACGCTCACGTGGTGGATTCATAGTGACTGACTTAAAATGGACAGATGGTAACGTAGAAAGAGTAACAATAAAGTCTACCATTGGCGGAAACCTTCGCTTGCGTTCGGCAACGCCTCTTCTCAAGAATGGCGTAACTTCTCTAAAAACAGCAGAAGGCGATAATGACAATCCGTTGATGCAGCCTTATTGTATGCCTGATCCTATCGTGAAAGATAAGAGTAAGATTCCTGCAACACGACTTGAAGATACTTATCTCTATGATATTCCTACTCAGGCTGGTGAGGAAATCACGCTTGTTGGCTGCACTACGGGTATTGCTAATGTATCAGCTCTGCAGCCATGTTCTGATAGAAGCCATGTTCGTTATAATCTCGGAGGACAACGAGTAGGTAACAGTTATCATGGTATTGTGGTAAAAGGCGGAAACAAATATAGGCAATGATTCTTATAATTGGGCTTTATATAAAAAGTTATAGGTAGGTTATGTTTATGATAGGGAGGATGCTCAAATAATGAAAAATTTGTTGCATCCTCCTTTTTTGTATTCTGCCAGTTGACATGTACCTGGTTCTTTTAATCCATTCTCAATTCTGATGGAGTTACTCCTATTATCTTCTTAAAGCAGCGGCTGAAATATTTGGGGTCAGAGAAGCCGCAGCGATAGGCTATTTCTGATACATTGAGATTCCTTTCTTCAAGAAGCATTTGGCGAGCCGTGTTCAGTCGGATATTGAGGATGAAGTTGTTGGGCGTACAGTCAAACTCTTTCTTCATCAAAATATATAAGGTTGAGCGGCTCATGCACATTTCCCTGGCAATGGTATCTACATTCAGGTCGGAGTCGGAGAGATGGTCGAGAATAAACTTTTCTACGTCTGTCCTGAAGGCAGAAGATTCGCCAGGATCCGAGATGATGGATTCTTTTTCACAGTTGTCGTTACGCTCTATTACGTCGGCTACTCTCATCTTGATGTATTCCATCTTTTCGCCTGCAGAGAGTTTTAGGGTCTTGATTTCATTCTCCAGTCGTTGTATGTACCAATAAAGTTTGAATGCAAGGAGCAATGTAATAAATACGCCTCCTCCATAAAGCATCCAGGCTATGGGACGTTCATTGAAATAAGGGGTGCGATGAATGCTTATAGATGCCTCATTGTCGCACCAGATTCCATCTCCGTTAGTCGATTTGATCTTCAGGCAGAATGTTCCTGCTGGGATGTTTGAGAGATTGATACGGTTCTCTGTGGTGTACAGCCAGTGGCTATCTACGCCCTCAAGCATATATGCATATTGTATAGGCTCGTTCTTGTTGAGGTCGATGGCTGCGAATGAAATGCTCAGACTTTTCTCCTTAGGTGAGAGCTCTATGTGTGGAGGTGTATCAAAAAGGATTTTTGGCTTGAAATTACTTATCCTTACCGTCTGTTCATTGATTGGTAATATGCCTTGTGTGGTACCAAAAAGCATCGTTTTGCTTTCTGAGACATTCAGAGGCTTTACTTCTGAGAAAGAGAAATCGCCCTTGAAAAGACTCTCGGAATAGTTGGTGAACGATTCTTTTTGGGGATTGTATTTCATCAGACAGTGCTCTGATACGAGCCATATCATACCTTGTGCGTCCTCGCACATATTGAGTATCACGTCAGACATCATACCGTTATCGGTAGTTAATGTTGAAAATTTCAGGTCGTTTGCATAAAGGTTTCCCTTTTCTATAATGTTTAAGCCTCCGCCATAAGTTGCTGCATATATCGTCCCGTTTCTTGATTGTAGCAGTGCCATCACTTCATTATTGCTTATGGATTTCGGATTGGAAGGTATTCGTTTGTTTTGTAGGAAACGAATCTTCTGCGGATTTCTATCTATATTGTAGGTGAAGAGACCGTCATTGGTGGCAAGCAGTAAGGTGCCGCTTGGGCTTAAAAGCATGTCGTGTATACATTTTGCCTGGCTGGGAAATTGTCCTATATCATTATTGCTGTTGATGAACTTGGGGTTTTCGCTCCATGGATTCTTGATAATGTTTAGACCTCCCATGAATGTTCCCAAGAGGATTCTGCCATGTCGGTCTTCTTTGATGGCATATATACTGTTGCTATTTATGCTGTAACGGCTGGCATTTTTGGTAAATGACTTTACTGAGAAATTTCCGTCTTTTGTTTCTTTTAGTCTGAAAAGTCCGTTGGGCTTTGTGCCTAACCATAGAATACCGTGTGAGTCTTGAAGCATGGAATATACGTTTGCTCCGAACGGAATTCTTGTTTTCGATATATTACCATTTTTCTTCAGGTAGCCTATTAGCGAACCTTTTGGCGCATATATCCTGACAAAGCCATTCTTGTCGGCTATGAAGATTCTTTTTTCTTTGTCCTGGAATATGGAGCGTATTACTTCTTCTCCATCATCTTTACACTTTACGGGCCCCACTTTTTCCTTCTTGAATGTGAGCCTGTCTAGACCTCGATGGGTGTATATCCAGTAGCCTCCTTGTCTGTCTTTATATAAAATGTGGGTTTCCTCGCCCTCGTATTCTGGCAGGGAAATGATTGTTGCTTTCTGTTGTGTGGTAGGGCGAAAACGATCTCCCTTGTCTGTCTTTTTGCCTTTTAGTGGTACAAACTTCTTTTCATTGGTCTTGAACAGGTAATATCCGTTGGGACATTTGCACAGGATGTTCCCTCCTGTCGTTTCGCGAATAAAGAAGATGCGATTGGTGATAAGTGGACAGTTGTCTCCTTTGCGAGCCTTGAAATTAGAAAAGGAGTATCCGTCGTAGCGACTCAGTCCATTCCATGAACTGATCCATATGTATCCCTTGCTGTCCTGAATTACGCAAGTGATGAGGCTTTGAGGTAGTCCATCGCTTTCAGTAAAATGCTTAATGCTTGTTGATGCTGCGATATCAACAAGTACAAGTGAAAGGATAAGGGTAATTAAAAATCTATTTATTCTCATATTTTCTTGTTTGTCTAGTCTTTTGTTTCTTTTGGGTGCAAAGATAATAAAAATATAGCAGAGTTTGGCAAAGTTTATGTTTTTTTAATCCATATAGCAACGGTCTTGGGAGAAAAGTTTAAAAATCCCTGGTGAAATTGTATACGATGTTTCTTAAATATAAACGCCCGCAATTTGTGGTTGCGGGCGGTCATATATGATTAGTCTTGTGTAGGATAAATTAAGTTAGCTTCTGTGATGCAGCAGAGCACCTCATCCAGATATTTTCTGGCTTCATATTTCGCCATAGGCAGGTCATGGAGCAGATAGTTGCCGCAGTCCTTTGCCGCCTGTCCCGGAATCTCGCCCTCGAAATCGGCGATAAACTGGAAGGTGCGCTTCATCAGTTCCACGATGTCCTTGCTCTCCAGGTCGCCCTTGATGAGGAGATAGTTGCCCGTGAGGCATCCCATCGGTCCCCAGTAGATGATGCGGTCCTTCCACTCCTCGTCGTTGCGCAGGTAAGTGGCAGCTAAGTGTTCGATGGTATGGATGGCACCGTTGTGCAGGCAAGGCTCCTGATTAGGCACTTTCATGCGGATATCGAAGGTGGTTACCACCTCTCCGCCAACTTCGTCCTTACGGCTCACATAGATGCCGCGGAGCAACTTGTTATGATTGATTGTAAAACTTGGAATCTTATTCATATTACTTTGAACTTTGAATATTGAACTTTGAACTTTATGATTACTTTTTACTTTGAACTCTGAATATTGAACTTTATAATAATCCGTATGGCATATCATAAAGTTCAAAGTTCAAAGCTCAAAGTTCAATGCTACAGACTCTCCAGGAAAGCCTTGGTAACATTGAATGAGCCTTCAGCCATCTTAGCCCAGAAGTCGAAATACTGCTGTGCCTTGGTATCCTTCAGCGGTACATCGCTGATGATGCGGAAGGAGATGAAAGGCGTCTTGTAGATGTGGCAGGTCTGAGCAATAGAGCAACTCTCCATATCCACCGCCATCGCCTGAGGGAAATGCTCCAGGATAGAGCGCATCTTCTCCTTGCTGTCAACAAACCATTCGCCGCTCACAATCTGGCCGGCATGGATTTTCGGGTGCTTGTTGTCTGGCAGACTGTTGATGGCAAGCGCCTTCTCCACATATTCCTTAGGTGACTTAAAGGAAGCCGGCATGCCCAGAATCTGGCCGAATTCGCATTCTTCTCCGCAGTAGGCATCGTGATAAACGCAGTTGGTAGCCACTACCACCTCGGTTACGTTGAGGTTGATATCAGCGCCTCCAGCCACGCCTGAAGAGATAACAAGGTCTGGGTGATAGTTGTCAATCATTTCCACGGCTCCGATGGTACTGTTCACCTTTCCGATGCCGCATTGCTGCATCACCACCTCATTATCGCATATCTTTCCGATAACGAAGTCTTTATAGTTTTTTCTCTCAACCTGCGATTCGGTCAATAATGTTTTGAGTTGCGCGAACTCCTTGTCCATCGCAACGATAATTCCTATTTTCATATTGTATACTAACTTTTGGGTGCAAAGTTAATAAAAATATTGCAGAGAGTAGCAAAGTTTAAGTGCTTTTTGCAATAATTTAGTCCTTATTGACAGCAAAGCACCCATCTCATATTCCGGAAGCAGGAAAAATGCTTCAGAGTATGAGATGGGTGCTCTCTTCATCAGATGTAAATAGCTTACTTCTTCCTGGTCAGCACATAGTGCTTAGCCATGGCACCTTCCGGCTCATTGCCGAGCGAATCGGTCATGATGAGGCTGTTGGCATCTTTTACCTTGTAGTAAGATGTCTCGCCGCTGGATGGACGGGTGATTTCTACCACGTTGTTGGCCAATACCTTGAAGATACCGCTCGCTTCGTCGTGACCATCCTTGCGCTCCAGATAGTCGGCTGAGTACTGGTAGGTGCTGTCGGCATTGAGCGTCAATACGGTCTTGATGCCCGGACAGTCGGCAGCAGGGAGAGTTCCCTCGTAGGTGCCGGCGATGGAATCGAGTACGACATCGTTGGAATTGAGCGAATCATTATCTGCATAACTGAGGCTATCCTGGTCAGCCCCCTGGCTATTTGTCTTCTTGCCATTGCAGGAGACAACTGACAATGCAGCGATGACGGCTGCTGTCAAAACTAATTTCTTTTTCATACTATACTGCTTTTTAATTGTTACTTAATTACGGAATCTTTTCTCTTATAGGGCTTTATCCCCGAGAAGGATTTCTCTTCGCAAAAATAGTGTTTTATTCTGTTATCCGCAAGTTTTACACAGAAATTTATAGAATATTATACTATTTTCTCAGTTTATGATGATGGGCACAATCTCTTCTTCGTTGGGCCAATGAGGCAGATAGAAGAGCGGGCGAGCGGTGCCGCCCAAGCCCGTCCAGTCTATCTGTTTCACAAAGTCGAAATCGGGAGGGCCGAAGTCGAAACTTCTGCCGTAGAGCACGATGGCGCCTCTGCCTTCATCTATCTTCCACAATCCGCCCCCGTAGGTGCATTGCTCGCCTGGAGCCAGCATGTCACGATGCAGATAGACGCGCCCGAACTTCAGTACTCCTTCTCTGTTGATAATAAATTTCTGAAACATCTCTGTTTCCGGTTTATTTAAAAAGATAGGAAGAAGTTATTTCTTCTCCCAAATCAGTTTGTCGATGAAATCATAGCGCTTCTCCATCTGGGCATCAGACTTTACCATGGTATTCACGTCAATCTGAAGCACAGGGGCTACAGCCTTGCCGTTGGTGGATGGCCACTCCGGCAGGCCCAGACCGTTCGGATTGCCGGTCTTCACGAAGTTGACGTAATACTGGCTGAAGATGTCGCTGATCATATAATCCTCTGGCTGCCATTTGAACACGTGGTTGGTTGGCAATGTACCCATCGCATACTCGATGTCGGCAGAATGAACGGCTCCCTTGTCCTGTGGCGCAGGAGCCGCATCTTCCTTGGCATCTACCACGCCACCAGCTAATGCAGCCACCTTGCCCTTGATGGCCATTGCAGGACGAGGATGACAATAGCGGTAGCGGTAAACAGGCTGTCCGCCGGTGAGTTTATGCATGTTGCCCCACTTCCATGTTGAATAATCCAGGAAGATATCCGAAGCCAGATTCACGCCCGGCTGTTCCAATACATCCTTATCGCTGTTGATGCCGTAGAGGCGGAAGAGTTCATCGGTGTTCTCTTCTCCGAAAGTAGCCTTGGCGCCAGCTTTCAGATTCTCAACGGTTGGCTGCTTGCCCATCAATACCGCCAATGGAGTCATCTCCTGGTTGTTGCCGCCGATAAGCAGAGGCACCTTGGTCTGCTCGCCCTTGGCAAATACCTCTACAGGCTGTTCTTTCATAAAATATCCGTCGATATTATAGACAGGAACCACTCTTACTTCCGCCAGCTTCATCAATTCCTCGGCAGGAAGGGCACGAAGTTCGTTGAGGTTCTTCATTCCAACCTTCTTTCCCACCTTCTTGCCGTTTTTCTTACCTATCTTCTCGGCTATTTTCTGGGCAAGCTGCACGCCTTCCTTTTCGGCCTCCTTCAGTGTAGCCACCTTCTTGAATCCCATCACCGAACCACTGGAACCCATTGCCTGCGCAAAGAGTCCCTGGCAGAGAGGGGATGCCATCAGGGCGCTGACCGACATGGAACCTGCCGATTCGCCTACGATGGTGATGCGGTTAGGGTCGCCGCCGAAAGCCTCGATATTGTCCTTTACCCACTTGATGGCAGCCACCTGGTCCATGAATCCATAGTTGCCGGAACCCTTGTAGGATGTTTCCTTAGAGAGCTGTGGGTGGGCGAAGAATCCGAAGATGCCCTCACGATAGTTGGCTGTGATGGAGATGATGCCCTTGCGTGCCATCGCATCGCCCGCATATCGAGGTTCGCTTCCGCTACCCGCCATCAGTCCTCCGCCGTTGAAATAAATGAGTACCGGCAGATGCTCCTTCATGGTCTTTGCCGGTGTCCATATATTAAGGTAGAGGCAATCCTCGCTGTTGGTCTTCGTACCGAAGTTCATATCGCCGAAGAGAGGTTCCTGCATCGGGTTCGGTCCGAACTCCTTGGCCTCGCGAACGCCCTGCCATTTCTGTACAGGCTGCGGAGCCTTCCAGCGGAGATTTCCTACCGGAGGGGCAGCGAACGGAATACCCTTGAATACTGTGATGCCTGAGAGGTCTTTTCCTTCGAGGATACCTTCGGCAGTCGTTACCTGAGTCTGCGCCATCATTCCCATACCAGGGAGCAGAAAGGCAATGGATAAGAGTAGTTTTTTCATATCTTAAATCTGTTTGTTTGCAATGATACTGCAAAAATAAACAAAATATCATTACCTTGTCTTGTTCATGCTTATTTTTTAAGTCTTTTTGCAAAAAAAAAATAAGGGCAGGCCCCTCATGATGAGAAACTTACCCTTTTTTCTGATTGTTGTATTATAAATTCTTGGCTTTTTCCGGTTCATTGGTTGTCACGTAATCGATGCCTTGCTTAAAGAAATATTTGATGGCTTTTAGATTGTTGACTGTCCAGACATTGGTAATCAGGCCGAGTTTCCGGGCTTCCTTGATCCATAACGGATGTTCGTAGAAAACGCTATCTTCATAATCGATGCCTGCATAGCCTGCATCCTTGGCATCGAGAGGGGTTAGGTCGCCATTGAGATAGGAAACCTTGGCTCCTGGAGCGTGGCGAACGAGATAATCGCAGGCGTGCTTGCTGAAGGAAATATACTCTGTTCTTGCTTCCAGTCCGGCTTCTCTTACCATCTTCAGGGTGGCATCTATGCAGCGGTCTTCATCGCTCTTCTGGATGTGCTCTTTTACTTCGAGGATGAGCTTCATATCGCCCAATGACTTGGCAGCATTGAGATAGTCCTTCAAGGTAGGAATCTTCTCGCCATTCTTGAGTCGCTTGTCCTTGATATCGGCATAGTTGGCATTCTCTATCTTGATGCCGTCAACATCATCATCGTGGAAAACTACCACCTCGCCGTCGCGTGTGATATGAACATCAAACTCTGAGCCGTAAACCCCTATCTTATAAGAGTTCTGAAGAGAAGAGATGGAGTTCTGGGCAGAACCTTCTGTCTTCCAATAGCCTCTGTGGGCAATCACCTGCTGGGCTCTATCCTTGGCTGAGGATGGGAGAATCACTCCCATCAGCAGCATCATATAAATCAAAATTCTTTTCATTGTTTTTATCTTTAATATATTTCTTCAATATGTATTTCGTTATACTTATGAAACGTATTCCAGTCTGCACTTATTGTCTTAGAATCCCATTTTAAACATCACGCCGACAACGGAGCGGGAACCGCCGATGTAGGTTGGGAAACCAATCTGTCGGCCGGAATTACCTGCATCTACGATATATTTCTCATCGAGTACGTTCTTGCCAAAGGCTCCAATCTCGTAGTAAACCTTGCCTGGCTGGAAACGGTAACCGGCTGTGAAGTTGAGCAGTCCGTAGGCATCCTGGGTAAACTCTGGCTCGTTACTCTCTTCGAAGAACACCTTCGATTTCCATGAATAGGTAGGGCGGAGATAGAAGGAAGCCTTCTCGCCGGTTGGCACGTTCAGGTCGAAGCCGATGGCAAAACTGTTCTTTGGAGTAAGGCGAAAGCGGTTGCCGGCATAAAGCTGTGCGTTTCCGTTGTCATCCTTGTCGTTGAACTTGCCCTCTATGTACGACCAGTTGCCGAAGAGATTCAGGTAGCGGCATGGAGAGTAGCTGATGCTTGCCTCCAGACCGAAACTGTGGGCACGACCTGCATCATCGTATTCAAACTTGCTGGTGGTAGCGTTGAAAACCGATGTCTGATAGTTATACCAGTCATAATAGTAAGCGCAGAAATCGTAATTCAATCTGCCTTGCAGGAGACTTCCCTTTACACCTGCCTCGTAGCTGTAGATGATTTCAGGGTCGAGTGTCTCGAAATCCTTAGGATTGTTGTTGAAATACAGCACTCCCGGACGACGGCTACGAGCCACGCTGGCGTAGATGTTGTTGCGACCAATCATGTAGTTGAGGGCTGCACGACCTACCCACGACCAGTAGCTCTCCTTGGCAGTTACCTTGGCGCTACCCTCGGTAGGGCGATAAAGTATGGCACCAAACATGCTTGGTACGGTCGCTGAAGAGTAGCCTGTTTCCTGATTCTCATAAGTTCCGCGGATACCCAGGGTGAAGTTCAGATTCTTTGTGAGTTTGAAGGTTCCGTCAGCGAAAACCTCTACAGCCTGGTTGGTTCCGTAATTCTTGCCCTGTTCGGTATAGGCAGTATCGAGCACTTTGGCCGAAATGCCCTGCAAGGTAGCCTGAATCTGTTTGCCGTTATCGCCCAAGCCAGCAAGAACCTGGTCTAAATCCATTCCTACAGCACCCAGAGCAGTCTTCAAATCACCATAAATATCAGGAGTGGTGGTCAGCGCCTTCAGTTTGCCATCAGCATCTTTTTCAGGATTCTCAGGGAACCACTTGCTCATGAGCTGGGCGAGTGCAACATCTACCATCGGCAGGTAAGCGCCAGGAAGATACTGGCTGAGCAATCCCTTTACATTATCTATCTGACTGCTGAGCGAAGCCTTCACACTCTTCTGGATAAACACCGGATAGAGGTACTGGAGATTCGCCTTGGCGTTGACATCCTGTGATGAATTCTCGTAGAAATAGCTGGCTCCCACGAAGCCAGAGAAGAACTTTTTGTCATCATAATTGAATCTGAATTCCTGGCTAAACTGAGTTCCCTTCTCTTTTTCCTCGCAGAGCAGGAGTGGGAGATTAGTACCATCTGCATCGAAATGCTCATTGCTGTTGAAGGCTCTGAATCCGGTGATGGAATTAAACGACCAGCGGTTGCTGATGTTGTGGTCGATATTGAGCAGGGCGCCACCCACGTTTCGCTTGATGCCCAACTGCTTGCCGGCTTCCAGGTTTGCAGGACTGTTTGGGTTGCTATTGCCAAAGGCTGGGTTGATGCTATGGAAGGAAGTGCCTGGATAATCATCGTGCTGATAATCGAGTACCACGCCCACGGAAGTATCATCGTTAGCCCACCATTGGGTAGAGTTTCTGAAAGCCAGGGCATTCTTGCCGTTCAGTCTGCCGCCTGCCTCGTTCTTGATGAAACCATCGCGTGCATCGTAGTCGAAGGCAAAGCGGTTGGCAAGCTTGTCCTTAATGATTGGGGTGTTGATAAAACCTGTTACCTGGCGTTGGTTGTAGCTGCCGTAGTTCAGGGAAAGTTCGCCCTTCTGTTCATTTACCGGTTTGTGGCGGATGATGTTGATTCCGCCAATCTCAGCACCTCTTCCGAAGAGAGTTCCCTGAGGACCTTTTACTACTTCCAATCGTTCCAAGTCGAATAGTTCAACGGCAGAAGAGCGGCTTCTAGATGTAGAAACGCCATCCATAAACACGGAAACTCTTGGCTGGGAATAAGCCTCGCCGCCATCTGAAGTTACACCACGAATCACGTAGCCAGGGTTGTTAGGACTCTGCAGCTGAATCTGAACGCCTGGGGTAAACTGAGCCACGTCGTCCATCTGGTGGAGATTGAGTTTCTCCATCACGCTACCTGTTATGGCACTTACAGCCACAGGAATCTCCAAACTGCTCTGCTTCTTCTTCTGGGTAGTGACGATAACTTCGCCCAGGGCTTGTGTATTTTCCTTCATCACTACCTTCAGGTTGTTGTCGTCAGCATCCTTGGTGATGGTGTTGTATCCTATATAAGTAAAGGTGAGTTTGTCGCCATCGTTCACGTTGACGTGGAACTCGCCGTTCAAATCTGTCTGTACATTCGTGTTTCCGCAGCGAACCACCACGCCAGGCAAAGCCTCGCCCTGTTCGTTGGTCACCTTGCCGCTTACGGCATTCACGCCCAATGCTTTAGAATTAGTTTTGTTTCCTTCAGGAGTATTGTCGGCTTTCGCCTCCAGACATGCTACGCCCTGCACGAGCAGGGAAGCCATTAATACAATCTTAAATCTGTTCATAATCTATTGTTTCTTGCATATTTATTTTTTTCGACTGCAAAAGTAGAATGATTTTGTTACATCGTGGTTTCTATCTGGTGAAGAAAAGATGAAGTTGAAATCAGTATTTTTTTCTTCACTCTTCTTTCATTTCTTTGTAACATGATGGCAATATCCTTTAAATACCTTTGCAGCGGTAAAAAGCATTACAGTATTTTTGAAGAAAGAAATGAATAAGGTATTTAGTTTTATTGCGTTGGCATTTCAGGGATGCGGCTCTGCTGCTGCCCAACAGGTGAATGTTTCTAACGTTCAGCGCCCCAAACTGGTAGTGGGCATCGTGGTTGACCAAATGCGATGGGATTATCTCTATCGCTATCAGAAGCGCTATGGTGAAGGTGGATTCAAGCGACTGCTCAACGAGGGTTTCTCTTGCGAAAACACCCGTATTCCGTATGTTCCATCGGTTACCGCCATCGGTCATACTTGTCTCTATACAGGCAGTGTGCCTTCTATCCACGGAATCGCCGGAAATAATTTTGTGAAGAATGGCAAGAAGGTGTATTGCACGGATGATGAAACCGTGAAGCCGGTGGGCTCCAACAGCAAGGCGGGCTTGATGTCGCCTAGAAACCTCTGGGTTACGACTCTCGGAGATGAGATGAAGATTGCATCCAACGGCAGAGCCAAGGTAGTGGGAGTGGCATTGAAAGACCGTGCTTCCATTCTTCCTGCAGGTCATAATCCGAACGGTGCCTACTGGTTTGATGATGAGAGCGGAAAGTTTATCACCAGTTCTTATTATATAAACCAGTTGCCGAAGTGGGTGGACGTGTTCAACAACCAGCATCTGCCAGAGCGTTATCTCTCGGAAAAATGGAACACACTCTATCCTGAGAATACTTACGTTGAAAGTACGGAAGATGAGAACGAGTATGAGGATGGCATCCGCAAGGGCATGAAGGCTACGCTGCCGCTCAATCTTCCAGCCCTTTATAAGAAATATGGTTACAGCATTATCCGCAAAACTCCTTTCGGCAATTCGCTGACGATTGATTTGGCAAAGGCGGCGATAGACGGCGAGCAGTTGGGTGCAGATGATGAAACCGACTTGCTGGCAGTAAGCTGCTCCAGCACGGATTATATCGGTCATCAGGTGGGAACTCATGCGGTAGAGACCGAGGATACTTATCTGCGCCTGGACAAGGCGATAGCCGATTTCCTTTCTTATCTCGATGAGAAGGTGGGCAAAGGAAATTATCTGGTTTTCCTGAGTGCCGACCATGGAGCGATGAACAACGCCCGTTTTCTGCAAGACCGCCGCATTCCAGCGGGTAATTGGGATGGTGATGCGGTGGCTGAGAAACTGAATCAGACCCTGGCTCAGGAGTATCCTAACGTGGGCAAACTGGTGAAGACCGTGATGAACTATCAGGTGTTTTTCAACCGTAACATCATCAAGGAAAACAAGTTGGATTTCGCCAAGATCAAGCAGAGTGTGGTGGACGTGTTGAAGGAAGACAGTTGCGTGCAGTATGCCTGCGATATGGAGAAGACGATGACCGAGAGCATTCCTGAGGATGTGAAGATGCGCATCGTGAATGGTTACAACCGTGAGCGAAGCGGTGATGTGGCCATCGTATTGAAGCCGAATTTCTATGCCCACGGCATGAAGGGAACCGATCATGGTGAGTGGAATCCATACGACACCCACATTCCTTTGGTTTTCATGGGTTGGGGAATCCAGCACGGTGCTACCACCAGGCAGACATTCATGACCGATATCGTGCCAACCATCGCCGCCCTGCTTCATGTTCAGGCACCGAATGGTTGCGTAGGTCAGCCGATATTCTAAATCGTATTCTAAGTTTCTGGACTTTCGCAAGTAAGCCCACACGCTCTGAAAGGGCAGAAACCCCTAGCCCATGAAGGGACTTTTTCAGTGCCCTCCATGGGCTATGAGCTTTTGGGCCTTCGACCCGTACTTTAACCACTTGCAAAACTTCAGTAAGTTTTAACTCTTTCTTCATTTTTCTCTCACATCTTTGAAATATGAATCCTATACCTTTGCACTCGGAAAGGGGCGATGATTTGCATCTGCCGCTTCGCCAAAAAAATAAGATGTTTAAAGATGTATAAAGAAAAATGAAGGTAATTTTTGTAATTCAAGGAGAGGGTAGAGGTCATCTCACCCAGGCGTTGGCGCTTAAGCAGATGCTTCTGCACGAGGGCCATGAAGTAGTGAAGGTTTTAGTGGGCAAGAGCAAGAACAGGGTGATTCCTGAGTTCTTCCAGAATAAGATAGGTACTCCTATCGAGGTTTTTGACAGTCCGAATTTCTTGCCGTCTAAGGACAACCGCAAGTTCAATCTCCTGCGCTCCCTGGCTTACAATACGCTCTTGGTTCCCAACTATCTTTCAAGTATCCATTTGATACGGAAGAATATCCAGAAGAGCGGAGCTGACATCATCATCAATTTCTACGAGGTGTTGTGCGGCATTACCTGTTCTCTCTTCTGTTTCGGTATTCCTGAGGTTTGCATCGGTCACCAGTACCTCTTCCTCCATCCTTCTTTCCAGATGCCTGGAAAGTATTCCGTACCAGAATCTTTATTAAAATTCTTTACCCGTATCACCTGTATGGGAGCCACAGCCAAGTTGGCACTCTCCATCCGTGACTACGGGGATGAGCCTGTGCACGGCATTAAGGTGGTTCCGCCGTTGCTCCGTCAGGAAGCCAAGACCATCATCCGTCATCATGGCGACTACATTATGGGCTACATGCTGAATGCCGGTTTTGCCGAGGATGTGAAGGCTTGGCACGAGAAGCATCCCCATACCCATCTTCATTTTTTCTGGGATCAGCCCGATGCGCCCGAAGAACTGAAGGTAGATGATACGCTCACCTTCCATCGCATCAACGACGAAAAATTCCTCAAGATGATGGCAGGCTGCAAGGCTTTCGCCACCACCGCCGGCTTTGAGAGCGTCTGCGAGGCACTCTACATGGGCAAGCCTTGCATGCTGATTCCGGCTCATGTGGAGCAGGAATGTAATGCGATGGATGCAGAAAGAGAAATGGCTGGCGTGGTGAGCGAGGATTTCGACATCGATAAACTGAAGGCTTTTGCCCGTGATTACGAGGAGGATGTGGAGTTCAGAATGTGGGAGAACCATGCTGAAAGCCGAATCGTTGCCGCCATAGAAAACGCTTACGATACTTATTATTATAGAAAGGAGAACCAGGCTTATGAAGAAGAAAATGATTCCATTGTTGCTGCTTCTTCCCTTGTTGTTCCTGCTCGCCGTGTATGGCAAGGATAGCAAGAAGGAGGAATCGCGTGTGGTAGTGATTGCCATTGATGGTTTGAGATGGCAGGAGGTGTTTGAGGGCGCCAGGCGCGACAGTCTGATGCCGTTTCTCTGGGAGATGGGCAGGAAGAAGGGCTGCATGATAGGCAACCGTAACCGGAAATCGAAGATGGAGGTGGCAAATGGCATCTGGAAATCCTATGCCGGTTACAGCGAGATGCTCTGTGGTGTAACCGACGATGAGCATATCTTTGACAACCGCAAGCAGTATAACCCCAACCGGTCGGTTCTGGAATTGGCAGAGGCTTGTTCTGAGTACAAGGACAGGGTGAATGCCGTGGCGAGTTGGGATGTGATTCCTTATATCCTGAATTATCGCAGAAGCGAGTTGCCGGTGGATTTCCGATCTTCTCACAGGGTGAGCAAGCAGGTTAGAAATGATAGTGTGACTTTGAACCGCGCCTTGAAGACCCTCAAGGAGAAGCATCCCAAGCTTCTCTTCGTAGAGTTTTGCGAGACCGATTATTACGGGCACCATGGCAAATGGCAGGAGTATCTGAATGCTGCCCATCAGAACGACCAGTTTATCCGCCAGTTGTGGAAATGCTGCCAGCAAGACCCCTTTTATAAGGGCAACACCACCTTTCTCATTACCTGCGATCATGGCAGGGGAGAAAGCCTGGGCGTTCACGCCAACCGTGGCGAAGTAGATTCCAAAGCTTCCTGGACAGAACATGGTAAAGAAATCAAAGGCAGCAACCAAACCTGGCTGGTGGCTTTCGGAAAAGACATCCTGCATCTGGGAGAAATGGAAGGTGGCAGAACCATCTATACCAAGCAGGTAGCTCCTACCATTGCCAGCATCCTGAAGGTTCCGTTTACGAATGATGATAATCAACAGCCGGAGGCTTCGCCGATTTATAAGATTCTCAAATAGAAGATTTATACGATTCTCACATAGCTTTTTATTTAGCAAGAATAGGATAATAACAAATAAGATTTACAGATTATGATAGGATTGTTCAATGAATGTTTTCCACCCGTCATGGATGGTGTTTCACTCACGGTAAGCAATTTGGCTCGCTGCTTTTACCAGCAGGGCAGGGAAGTGGCGGTGGTAACCCCGGAAATGCCAGGTCTCGATGAGTCTCAGCTTCCTTATTCCGTTTTCCAGTATCGCTCGTTTCCTGTTCCCGGTCGCCATCCTTACCGTTATGGTTTCCCATCGCTCGATTTCAAGTTCCAGAAGCAGGTTGCTGCTCAGAATTTTGAAATCTTACACGCCCATTGTCCTTTCTCTTCGGGTGATTTTGCCCTGAAGACGGCTCGCAGGATGGAGATTCCATTGGTGGCAACCTTTCATTCCAAATATCGTGACGATTTTGAGAGAGTAATTCCCAACAAGGCTCTGGTGGATTATCTCGTGGGCAAGGTGGTGAAGTTTTACGAGAGCGTAGATGAGGTGTGGGTGCCTCAAGCTTCTGTGGGCGAAACCCTGCGCGAGTATGGCTACAAGGGAACCTTCGAGGTGGTGGATAACGGAACCGAATTTGCCGATGCGCCTTATACCGAGGAGATGAAATGGGCAGCCAAGAAAGAGCTTTTTGTGGCAGTAGATGAACCCTTGCTCCTTTTCGTGGGGCAGCATATCTGGGAGAAGAACGTGAAACTCATCATCGAGGCATTAGCCAAGGTGAAGGATTTGCCTTATCACGCCCTTTTCGTGGGCGATGGTTATGCTAGGGCTGATATGCAGGCGATGGCGGCAAAGCTCGGCTTGTCGGGAAACAGCGATTACCGCAAGGATAAGATTACCTTCTTCGGAAGCGTGCGATCCCGGGAGTTGATGCAGATGATCTATATGGCTTCCGATCTCTTCCTCTTCCCATCCATCTATGATAATGCCCCTCTGGTGGTAAGGGAGGCTGCTTCGCTTCATACGCCTTCCATCGTGGCAAGGGGCAGCAATACGGCGGAAATCATTCAGGATGGAATCAACGGATTCCTCTCGGATAACGACGTAACTGCCTTTGCCAATCGACTCCGTTATATTCTGGAGCGCCCAACCATTATTTCCTGGGCTGCAAAGGGAGCTGCGGAGACCCTGGTGCGCTCTTGGGAGGACATTGCTGTAGAAGTTTTGGACAGATATCAGCATTTAATTGACAGACAACAAAATAGATTAGCCATTTAATCGTTATATTACTATATATAATAAGGTATACCCGTTGGCGGAATTAATTTAAGTTGATAAATATGAGTAAAAAGTTGCACATATCGCTGATTTTTAGTAACTTAGTGGTGTTCAAAACATTAAGTCCAAACCATCGTATGTACAACCTTTATACAAAATTCGTCAAAATACTCGAGATATGCAAGCAATTCTCTG
>NZ_JAHOEA010000039.1 GCF_019127135.1 Segatella copri
ATTACCCAGGGCGCTGCCCTGGGCTAGGGGCTTCTGCCCTTTCAGGGCGTGTGGAGCTTACATGCGAAACTTGAAAAGATAATTATTTCAGAAAGAAGCAGTGCTTAAGTCACTGCATACTTGATTTTTTATAACTCTCTAATTTGTGGGGGCAGGGTGCAGTGATGCACTCTGCCTTTTTATCTAGCCGAGAGAAGAGTGTAAAATGAACAAACAATATTAATCTAAAAATATAGAAACATGATAAATCTAAAGTACATATTTACATCAGCGCTGCTCGTGGCAGCTGCCAGTGGCAGTCAGGCTGTCAGCAGGCAGCAGATGCAGAAGCAAATAGACAAGGATGCCCCTGCATACACCATACAGGGCAAGGACTCCATCTGCCAGATATTCATCTATTCGCCAGCACCCAACCAGGGGTTGCATCTGGCTTATTTCACCGACGATGAGCGTTGGGTGGATGTAGGACAGCTCTGCGCCAGCGACTACGGTCCGTGGGGAGCTGAAAAGAAGATGTATAACCCCTTCGTGGTAAAAGCCAACGACGGCACATGGCGCGCACTTTGGAGCGTGAACCAGCATGCACCGCAGTTTGCCGTAGCTTATTCAGAAGACCTCATCACCTGGCGCCCGCAGGATTATCCCATCATCCGCGAAAAAGGCGTGAAGGATGTGGCTGCCTATCAGATGGATGACGGCAACTTCGACATCTATCTCAAGACATCCAAGGGCAAGCGATACGTACAGGCAAGCAACGATTTCCGTACCTTCAGGGAAGATACGCTGGAAGCTTCTGCCGATGAGATACTCTGGCAGCGCGACACCGCAACCATCGGTGGAAAACTCTTCCATGGCTGCGATTTCGAGGTGCCGGCAGTGCATCTCAACTACATCCGTTCCTGGTTCCACGCCCTCTCTGAAGAGGCAAAACTCAACGCCCAGCCGATGCCGAAGACCGATGCCGACCTCGCAGCTTATGCCAAGGTAAACCACATCGACCTGCCGAAAGATTCGGAAATCTCAGCCAACCTCAGCATCAATCCGCAGAAATCCCACCGCATCTCCAACAAGCTGATGGGCATCTTCTTCGAAGACATCAGCCGCGCTGCCGACGGAGGACTCTCTGCAGAAATGTTGCAGAACGGCGACTTCGAGTATAACAGGGAAGACCCACGCCACCAGTGGAACGCCACCACGGCATGGGTGGGGGTAGAGAAATCGGGCATCGCCACCGAAAACGGGGTGAGCCAGAACAATCCTCATTACGCCGTTCTGGGCGCTACACCTATTTATAATATAGGCTGGGACGGCATCGCCATCCGTCGCGGAACTGCCGTTGAGGGCAAGGAGGGCAAGCATCAGCCAGCCATCTACGAGGTGAGCCTGCACGCCCGCTGCATCGACGCCAAGAAGAAAGACCTCACCCTGGCGCTCGTAAACCAGGAGGGATTGCCGGTATGCCAGACCAAGATTAAGGTGCAGGGCGCAGACTGGAAGGAATATAAGGCGCAGCTCATCGTGACCGATAAATATGAGGGCGAACTCGCCAGCGAAGCCACCACCAAGGAAGGCAAACTGGGCAAGAACATCCGGTTCGCCATCCTGCCTAAGGGCGAGCAGAAAGTGGCGGTAGACCTGGTAAGTCTCAAACCACAAGATACTTACAAGGGTCATGGACTGCGCAAAGACCTTGCCGAGACCATTGCCGACCTGAAGCCTCGCTTCGTACGCTTCCCGGGCGGCTGCATGCTCCACGGACAGGGACTCAAGAACATCTACCACTGGAAGGAGAGCGTGGGTCCGCAGAAAGACCGCAAGCCAGCTTACAACATCTGGGGCTACCATCAGACCCGCCAGCTGGGTTTCTACGAGTATTTCCAGTGGTGCGAGGACATGGGAGCCGAGCCGCTGCCTGTATTGGCGGCAGGTGTTCCTTGCCAGAACTCTGTGGCAGATGAGCGCGGAGTGGCTGGTCAGCAGGGCGGAATCCCGATGAGCGAGATGCCGCAGTATATTCAGGATGTGCTGGACCTGGTAGAGTGGGCGAATGGCGACCCAGCCACCTCTAAGTGGGCTAAGATGAGAGCCGATGCGGGTCATCCGGCTCCATTCAACCTCAAGATGATAGGCATCGGCAACGAAGACCTCATCTCTACCGATTTCGAGCAGCGCTACCTGATGGTCTGCAAGGCGGTGAAGCAGAAATATCCTCAGATAGAGGTGGTAGGTACCGTAGGTCCGTTCCACTTCCCGTCTTCCGATTATATTGAGGGTTGGAAGATTGCCCGCGAAAACAAGCGCTGGATTGATGCCGTAGACGAGCATTATTACGAGCAGCCGGGCTGGTTTCTGAACCATCAGGATTATTACGACCATTACGACCGCAAGGCTCCTAAGGTTTATCTGGGCGAATATGCATCTCGCGGCGCCAATGCGGTAGACAATGCGCTGGCTGAGGGCATCCACCTCTGCAATGTAGAGCGCAACGGCGATGTGGTAGAAATGACATCCTATGCGCCGCTGCTGAGCAAGGACGGATACAGCAACTGGCAGCCGGACATGATTTATTTTGATAATAATAATGTACGCGCGAGCGAGAGCTACAAGATGCAGAAGATGTTCGGCCAGCATGCCGGCGACCTCTACATCTCATCCATGCTCAGTCTGCCTGAAGCGCTGAAGAAATATGTGGGTACCAGTGTGGTAAAGGATTCCAAGTCGGGCAAAACCTGGCTGAAGGTGGTAAATGCCTTGCCTCGCCCGCTGAAGCTCTCGGTATCGGGCTTGGGCAACAGGCAGGTAACCGTAGCCGGCAGAAGTGCCCAGGTTTTTGAGCTCTAGTTTTTTTCTTTACTCTCTCTTCTCTCTCTTCTCCCGCCGGTCCCCCGTTCCCTGCGATTCCATCGCAGGTCCCGTGGGTCCCGTAGGCAGAAGGGAGAAACGCCTACGGTTTTGCGTTTCTCCCTTCTCCCTTCCTCCCAAAAAGTGGTCATTAAGGTCATTGGTCATTAAGGTCATTAAGCTTTTTCTTATATTTCCTTACATTTTCTGTATTTTCTTGCACAAAACCCGAGGAAATGAGTATCACTCGTAATAAATCGTAAGCATTTTATTTATTTTCCTAACAAAAATACGAAGTTTTGTGAAAATTTATACGAAATTAGTTGGCTATTACATAATTTCTCTGTATCTTTGCAGGCAAATTATAACAAAGGGGCTCGAAAGAGCCCTTTTAAGCAAGAAAATAAAAGAAAAAAAAGATATGAAACATCCATTAAGAAGTAGCGTCTGTACTGAAGGCAGAAGAATGGCAGGTGCCCGAGCACTCTGGGTAGCTGCAGGTATGAAACACGAGCAGTTTGGTAAACCAATCATCGCCATCGTGAACAGCTTTACACAGTTTGTGCCAGGTCATACCCATCTTCATGAAATCGGTCAGATTGTCAAGAAGGAAATCGAAGCTATGGGTTGCTACGCAGCCGAATTCAACACCATCGCCGTTGACGACGGTATCGCAATGGGACACGACGGAATGCTCTATTCCCTCCCAAGCCGTGACATCATCGCCGACTCTGTAGAATACATGGTCAATGCTCATAAGGCCGACGCCATGATCTGCATCTCAAACTGCGACAAGGTGACCCCGGGTATGCTCATGGCATCTATGCGACTGAACATTCCTACCGTGTTCTGCTCAGGTGGTCCGATGGAAGCCGGACGCTGGAAGGGCGAGAACGCCGACTTGATTACAGCTATGATTAAGGGTGCTGATACAAGCGTTTCTGACGAGGAGATGACGCAGATTGAGCAGTGCGCCTGCCCAGGTTGCGGAAGCTGTTCAGGTATGTTTACCGCCAACTCAATGAACTCACTCACCGAGGCCATCGGTCTGAGCTTGCCAGGCAACGGAACCATTCTTGCTACCCACAAGAACCGCATCCAACTCTTTAAAGATGCTGCACGCCAGATAGTTAAGAACGCTTATGCATATTATGAGGACGGCGACGAGAGCGTATTGCCACGCAACATTGCTACCCGCGACGCATTCCTCAACGCCATGACCCTGGACATCGCCATGGGCGGAAGCACCAACACCGTGCTCCACCTGCTGGCAGTAGCTCAGGAAGCTGGCGCAGACTTCAAGATGGAAGACATCGACCAGTTGAGCCGCAAGGTGCCTTGCCTCTGCAAGTTGAGCCCTAACACCCAGAAATACAGTGTGCAGGAGTGCAACCGCGCAGGTGGTATCCTCGGTATCCTGAACGAGCTGAACAAGGGCGGTCTCATCAACGGCGCCGTAAAGCGTGTTGACGGCAAGACACTCGATGAGCAGATGAAGAAATACGACATTACCGGCACAGAGATTGATGCCGAGGCTGACAGAATCTACCATTCAGCACCAGGTAGAAAGTTCTCTACCCAGATGGGTAGCCAGGATGCTCAGTGGGAGAGTCTCGACACCGACCGCGCCGAGGGTTGTATCCGCGACCTCGAGCATGCCTACACCAAGGATGGCGGACTGGCAGTGCTCTTCGGTAACATCGCCCAGAACGGTTGCGTAGTAAAGACAGCCGGCGTAGACCCAGTGCTCTGGCATTTTGAGGGCCCAGCCGTATGCTTTGATTCTCAGGAAGATGCATGCGAAGGCATCCTCGGCGGAAAGGTTAACTCAGGCGACTGCGTAGTCATCACCCACGAGGGTCCGAAGGGTGGCCCTGGCATGCAGGAGATGCTTTATCCTACATCTTACATCAAGAGCCGTCACCTGGGCAAGGAATGTGCCCTCATCACCGACGGCCGCTTCTCAGGCGGTACATCAGGCTTGAGCATCGGTCACATCAGTCCGGAGGCTGCAGCAGGTGGCAACATCGGCAAGATTAAGGATGGCGACATCATCGTCATTGATATCCCTAGCCGCTCCATCAATGTGAAGCTCTCTGACGAGGAACTCGCAGCGCGCCCACAGCAGCCGCTGAAGCGCAACCGCGTGGTTAGCAAGGCATTGCGTGCTTATGCACAGAGCGTAAGTTCGGCAGATAAGGGCGGTGTGAGAATCATCGACTAGTCTTCGGGAGTCTTTGAAAGACAGTTTTTAGAGTCTTTGAGAAAAGAAAAGTTTTTGAATTATTCAGAATTATAACAGATAAATGGCAAAAGAAGTAATAACAGGAGCCGAAGCACTGATGCGCTCCCTGAAAAACGAGGATGTTAAAACCATCTTCGGTTATCCGGGCGGCAGCATCATGCCAGTGTTTGATGCACTGTACGGTTACACGAGAGGTGAAAAGAAGATGTTTGACCACATCTTGGTACGTCACGAGCAGGCTGCTGCTCACGCTGCACAGGGTTATGCCCGAGTCAGCGGCGAAGTGGGCGTCGCTCTTGTCACTAGTGGTCCTGGAGCTACTAATACATTGACCGGCATCGCTGATGCCATGATGGATTCTACACCAATCGTTGTCATCGCCGGACAGGTGGGCGTAGGTGCCCTGGGTACCGATGCCTTCCAGGAGGTTGACCTCGTGGGTGTTACCCAGCCAATCTCCAAGTGGTCTTACCAGATACGTCGTGCCGAGGATGTGGCATGGGCTGTGAGCCGTGCTTTCTACATCGCCCGCAGCGGACGTCCGGGACCTGTGGTGCTCGACTTTACGAAGAATGCGCAGGTGGCTACATGCGAGTGGGAACCAGTGAAATGTGAGAAGGTTACATCTTATAACCCTTATCCTAAGATAGATGAAAAGGCGGTGGCTGAAGCTGCCGAACTCATCAACAACGCCAAGAAACCATTCGCCCTCGTGGGGCATGGAGTAGAGCTTGGCGGTGCACATAATGAACTCATCGAATTCCTCGAGAAGGCAGATATCCCTGCCGGCAGAACCCTGCTCGGACTTTCTGCCCTGCCTAGCAACCACCCGCTCAACATGGGTATGCTCGGCATGCACGGTTCTTATGCTACCAACATGAAGACTCAGGAGTGTGATGTGCTCATCGCCATCGGTATGCGTTTCAGCGACCGTATCACAGGCGTGCCTTCTAAGTATGCTCCTCAGGCAAAGATTATCCACCTGGATATTGACAAGGCTGAGATTGACAAGGTTATCAAGACCGATGTGGCTGTGGTGGGCGACTGCAAGCAGAGTCTGCCAGCCATTACCCGCCTGCTGAACAAGAATGTTCACCGCGAGTGGAGAGATTCCTTCGAGGAATACCGCAAGCAGGAACAGGAGAAGGTAATAGAGAAAGATATCCATCCTACAGAGGGACCGCTGCTCATGGGCGAGGTGACCAACGTGGTAACGGAAGCTACTCATAATGAAGCAGTTCTCGTAAACGACGTAGGCCAGAACCAGATGATCAGCAGCCGCTACTTCAAGTTTACCAAGAAGCTGAGCATCGTAACCAGTGGTGGTTTCGGAACCATGGGCTTTGGTCTTCCGGCAGCCATCGGTGCCACCTTCGGAGCTCCCGACCGCACCATCTGCTGTTTCTTCGGCGACGGCGGCTTCCAGATGAACATCCAGGAACTGGGCACCATCATGGAGCAACAGGCACCGGTAAAGATGATTCTGCTGAACAACAACTATCTGGGCAACGTGCGCCAGTGGCAAGATCTGATGTTCGGCGGCCGTCACTCCTTCACCCACATGATGAATCCTCATTATGCAGAGATTGCCAAGGCCTACGGCATACCATACGATGTGGTAATAGACCGCAAGGACCTTCAGGCTAAGGTGGATAAGATGATCAGCACCAAGGGTCCTTACCTGCTGGAGTGCGCCATCAAGGAGAATGAAGACATCGTTCCGATGACGCTGCCGGGCAAGAGTGTAGATGAGATGCAACTCGAGTTGAATTATTAAAAGTTCTCGGCTATATATATAATAAGGTGTAAATTCCTTCAAGAGGAAGCATCCTCCGAAAAGGAAGACTCTGAAAAGTAACCGATTATTTTAAAATTTGGAAAAATGGAGAATAACAACGAAAAGAAATTATATACATTGCTTGTTTACTCAGAAAACATTGCCGGTATCCTGAATCAGATTACCGCCGTGTTTACTCGCAGACAGGTAAACATCGAGAGCTTGAATGTTTCGGCCAGCAGTATCAAGAATATACACAAGTATACCATCACGGTTTGGAGTGATGAAGAGCAGATTGAGAAAATCAACAAGGCAATAGAGAAGAAGATTGACGTGGTGAAGAGCGATTACTACTCCGACGACCAGATCTTCATCCATGAAGTGGCTCTCTTCAAGATTTCCACTCCGGTATTGCTCGAAAATCCAGAGGTTTCGCGCACCATCCGCAAGCATGATGCCCGCATGATGGAGGTGAATCCTACATACAGCACCGTGCTTCTGGCAGGACTTACCGAAGACATCGCCGACCTCTTCCAGCAGCTCAACAGCTACGACTGCCTCCTTCAGTATACCCGAAGCGGCAGAATCGCTGTTACGAGAAGTTTTGACGAACCTATTTCTGATTATCTCAAGCAGAATTCAGAAGATTAGTTTTCTTTCATATTTTGATGCCCTTTGTTCCTCTGGCTTCAAACTAGCGGAGCAGGGGGCTTTTTTGGTTTAAAACAACAGGACAAACAACAAAATAAAAGGACGAGACAGATATTATGGAACAGAAAATATTAGATAAGGTAGGGTGTTACGAATTTCTTTCGGAGCCTTTCCACTGCGATTTCAGCAGCCACCTCTTTATGGGGCATCTCGGAAATCATCTGCTCAATGCAGCCGATTTTCACAGCAACGACCGCGGGTTCGGCATGAACTACCTCATGCCCCGACACAAGACATGGGTTCTCAGCCGACTGGCCATTGAGATGACAGAGATGCCTAAGTCTTACGACCGCTTTATGGTAGAAACCTGGTGCGAGAGTGCCATGAAATATTTCACATCCCGAGATTTCAAAATCTGCGGCAAGACATCATCATCCGAAGAAACCAAGGTTTACGGCTACGGCAAGAGCGTGTGGGCAATGATTGATACGGAAACCCGACAGCCTGTTGATATTTTTGAAATTCACGACGGACTCATCAAAGAATATATTGATTCGGAAAAACCTTGTCCTATCCAGGCAAGTTCGAGAGTGAAAATGGGCAAGAATGCCAAGCTGGTGAGAACCATTGACACCTATTATCATGATGTAGATGTTAACGGGCACATCAACTCGGTGAAATACATCGAACATATCCTCGACCTCTTTGATTTGGATTATTACAAAACTCACTTTTTGCAAAGATTTGAGATAGCTTACGTAGCAGAAAGTCACCAGGGAGACCAACTTCATTTCTATTTGGAAGAAGCAAGTGAGGCGGAAAATATGCAAGAATACTGCATAAAGATAACAAAAAACGGCAAAAATGACGCAAATGAGGTGGAAGTTGTAAGAAGTAAGGCTAAATTTATTAAAAATTGAAAGAAAAATTTGGTAGTTTCATTTTATTTGCTTACCTTTGCACTCAGAAAATAAGAATAAACCCAGAGCCGCCTTCTTGGATAGGGGGTGGACGGATCAAACAGGCTCTCTTTGGATAAGAATACAGCTCGCATCCGTATGGACAAGTATAACCCGCGGCTCCACAAACGGCAAGCCGCACAAAAATTAAAAAAATTATGGCAGAAATGAATTTCGGTGGCGTAATGGAAACTGTTGTCACCAGTCATGAATTTTCATTGGAGAAAGCACGTGAAGTATTGAAGAACGAAACAATCGCAGTTATCGGTTATGGTATCCAGGGTCCTGGTCAGGCTTGTAACCTTCGCGATAATGGTTTCAACGTCATCGTCGGACAGCGTCAGGGTAAGACCTACGAGAAGTGTCTGAAGGATGGTTGGGTTCCTGGTAAGACTCTGTTCTCTATCGAGGAAGCTGCTGAGAAGGGTACTATCATCTGTATGTTGCTTTCTGATGCCGGTCAGATTGCATGCTGGCCAAAAATCAAGCCACACCTCACAGCAGGTAAGACTTTGTATTATTCACATGGTTTCGCTATCAACTGGAGCGACCGCACAGGCGTTGTTCCACCAAAGGATATTGATGTAATTATGGTTGCTCCTAAGGGTTCAGGTACTTCTCTCCGCACTATGTTCTGCGAGGGTCGTGGTTTGAACTGCTCTTACGCTGTATACCAGGATGCATCTGGCAAGGCAGAGGAAAAGACTATTGCCTTCGGTATCGGTATCGGTGCCGGTTATTTGTTCAAGACAACATTCCAGCGTGAGGCTACTTCTGACCTCACAGGTGAGCGTGGCTCATTGATGGGTGCAATTGAGGGATTGTTGGAGGCACAGTATGATGTGCTCCGCGAGAACGGTCACTCACCATCTGAGGCTTTCAACGAGACTGTTGAGGAGCTCACACAGAGCCTTGGCCCTCTCTTCGGTGCTAAGGGTATGGATTGGATGTATGCTAACTGTTCTACAACAGCTCAGCGTGGTGCTCTTGACTGGGCTCCTCGTTTCCGCGAGGCTATCAAGCCAGTAATGGAGTGGTTGTACTACTCTGTTAAGACTGGTAACGAGGCTCAGATTTCTATTGACAAGAACTCTCAGGCTGATTACCGCGAGAAGTTGAACGCTGAACTCGAGGCTATGCGCAACAAGGAAATGTGGCAGGCTGGTGTTACAGTTCGTAAACTTCGCCCTGAGAATAACTAATTTTTTTCTCGTACATAATGTTGAAAAGGGAATGGCCCGAGAGGTGTCGTTCCCTTTTTTCATGTTTATATGGGGGGGGTAAGTTGCTGGCATATACAAAAATCCCTCTGCTGGCGTATACGAAATCCCAATGCTGGTATATACAAAAAGCCCTGAAAAGGTAAAAGCATCTCTCTTCTGGAATGCTTTTACCCCTTCAGGACTTATAAGATATTAGGGTTTCATTTCCGGTTTCGGTTCAAGCCGGATTTCATTTTCCTCAACATTCACCATATTCTCCACAACCATTTTTTCAAGAACAGCAGCCACTTTCTCTGAATCATATTTCTGCTGGTCTAATTCTGAAATCTCATGCGGCTTTCCGTCTTTCAGCAGGGCCAGGATGGCTGATACAATTTCCTGCTGCTCAGGTATCTTGTGGTCTATGCAGACATCACATATCCCGCAGTCGTCCTCCAGCTTTGTTTCTTCGCCAAAATAAAGCAGAAGCTGGCGCGAACGGCAGATGGTGTCGTTCTTGGCATAATTGATGATACTCTTGATGTGGGCGGTAAACTGCTCCTTGCGCACCTCCCATACCTCCTGGGGGATGATGACGCGGAAACCGTCTTCCCTAGGACGCGTGTAGCTGATATAAGGCGTTTTGCGGCGGGGAATGAAGTCGATGATGTGGCGGGCACTCAGATTCTTCAGAATCATGTATACCTGCTGGCGGTTCAGTTCGCTCACACGCTCTATCAGCGACTCATCTATGTAAACATAGTCGGTAAATAGGCCGCCGTAGTTGCGCAGCAGTCCTGTAATCACTGCCTCTTCCTTCTCTGAAATATTCTCGAGCAGATAAAGGTCGTTTCGGCTGATGTTGAATCTGATTCTTGCCTTTCCGTCAGGATTGTCCTCGTAGTGGATGTAGCCTGCGCGCTCCAGGAGGCGCAGCGCAGAGTCTACGCGGGTAGGGAAGTACTTGTAGGTGACGCAGAATTTCTCTATCTCGAACATGAAAGTCTGTCCCATTCCGCTTCCCACAGCTACCTGGAAAAAGTAAGCCAGATGCTCGTAAACGTCTTTGATGAATTCCTTGTCGGGGAAGGTTTCGTCGATGCGTTTCAGGAGCTTGTTTTCATCGCTCTGGTTGTAGAGCAGCACCGCATAAGCCTTTTCGCCGTCTCTTCCGCCTCGTCCCGCCTCTTGGAAATAGGCTTCCAGCGAGTCGGGGCAGTCTACGTGAATCACCATCCTCACATCGGGTTTGTCTATTCCCATACCGAAGGCATTGGTAGCTACCATGACCCTTATCTCGTCGTGCTGCCAGTTTTTCTGTCGGATATCCTTTACGTCGGGATCCAGTCCGGCATGATAAAATGTGGCAGAAATTCCCTGCTTGTTCAGGAGTTCCGCCATCTCCTTGGTACGTTTCCGGCTTCTCACATAAATGATTGCCGAGCCCTGGGTGCACTGCAGGATATGAACCGTTTCGGCCACCTTGTCGTTGGTGGTACGCACCACATAGGCAAGATTCTTGCGGGCAAAACTCATCTTAAATACGTTTTGCTTCTTGAAGTGGAGCTGGTTCTGGATATCTTCTACCACATCGGGAGTGGCGGTAGCCGTAAGGGCAAGGACCGGCACACCGGGTTTCATCTCTCTGATTTTAGCAATCTCAAGATAAGACGGACGGAAATCGTAACCCCACTGGCTGATGCAGTGGGCTTCATCTACCGTGATGAAACTCACTGGAATGTGGCGCAGCTTGGTCTGGAACAGTTCTGAAGACAGGCGTTCTGGCGAAACATACAGAAACTTGATTTCGCCGAAAATACAGTTTTCCAATATTCGGATAATCTCCTGGCGCGACAAGCCTGTGTAGATGGCTTCTGCCAGGATGTTGCGGGCCTTGAGATGCTGCACCTGGTCTTTCATCAGCGCAATGAGCGGAGTAACCACGATGCAGACGCCCTTCTGGGCAAGGGCGGGAACCTGGAAGGTGATGGATTTGCCACCACCTGTAGGCATAAGACCGAGGGTATCCTCACCTCGGGCTATACTCTCGATGATGTCTCGTTGTATGCCGCGAAAGTCAGGATACCCCCAGTATGTGCGTAGTATTTCTTGATATTTATCTACCATTTGTGTAATCTGTGCCTAATCCATATTGAGGGCTAAATACTTCATCCTTCAGCTTCATCCCTCGTTTGGGCGGATATCTTCTATCTGAAGCTGAACTTGGTTTTTCTTGAATATATTCTCTTCTATGGTGAAGGCAATGTCGAAGCTTCGCTTGCTCTTGATGTAGCGGGCTGCTGCACTCTGACCGAAAGCGATGCCGTTTAATACGGTGCTCGACTTGGAGTCTACCAGTTCCAGCTTGATGTGCTCCTGTTCTCTGCCCACCACCTTGCTGGTTCCGTAATCGTATACCCGGTTGGTGCAGAAGATAGGTTTCTGGTTGCACGGACCGAAAGGAGAGAAGCGCTTCAAGTCGGCTTGCAGATGCTTGGTTATGTCTTTGAAGTCTATTTCGGCATCAATGTTGAGCGTAGGCTCTGTCTGTTGGGGCGAAATATGCTCTTCTACATAATGCTGGAACCGGTCTCTGAACTCTCTTACCTTATCCCATCTCAGGGTGAGTCCGGCAGCATAGGTATGACCGCCGAAATTGAGCAGGAGGTCGCGGCAGCTCTTGATGGCTGAGTAGATGTCAAAGCCCGTAACGCTGCGTGCCGAACCGGTAGCCATGTCGCCATCCCGTGTAAGAACCACAGTAGGGCGGAAGTAGATTTCGGTGAGTCGGGAAGCTACGATGCCGATGACTCCCTTTTTCCATCCTTCATCATAGAGCACGATGCTGGAGTTGTGTTTCATGCTTTCCAGACGCGAAACGATGCCGTTGGCTTCTTCAGTCATCTGCTTGTCTATGTCTTTGCGCTGCTCATTATACTCATTGATGTGTCTGGCCATGCGAAGGGCTGAGGAATAGTCTCTTTCTACCAGCAAATCTACGCTCAGCTTGCCGTTCTCCATTCTGCCTGAAGCATTGATGCGGGGACCTATCTTGAACACAATGTCGCTCATAGAGAGTTCGCGCCCGCTCAGTCCGCAGATGTCGATGATGGATTTCAGACCGATACTTGGATTGGTATTCAGCAACTTAAGACCATGGAAGGCAAGTATTCTGTTCTCATCTACCACCGGCACAATGTCGGCTGCAATACTCACGGCGCAGAAGTCGAGCAGAGGAATGAGTCTGGAGAACGGAATGTTGTTGTTCTTGGCAAAGGCCTGCATAAACTTGAAGCCTACACCGCATCCGCAGAGATGCTTGAAAGGGAACGAATCGTCTGGACGCTTCGGATTGAGTATGGCCACAGCGGGTGGCATCACGTCGTCAGGGACATGATGGTCGCAGATGATGAAGTCTATTCCCAGACTCTTGGCATATTCTATCTCCTGAATAGCCTTGATTCCGCAGTCTAGAATAATAATCAGTTTTACACCAGTCTGATGTGCAAAATCTATTCCTTTCTTACTCACTCCGTAGCCCTCGTCGTAGCGGTCGGGGATGTAGTAGTCGATGTTTGAATAGAATTGCTGTAAGAATTTGTACACCAGGGCAACGGCGGTGCATCCGTCTACGTCGTAGTCTCCGTAAACGAGGATACGTTCCTTTCTACCCATTGCATCGTTCAGGCGGTCTACGGCAATATCCATGTCTTTCATCAGAAATGGATTGATGAGATCTGAGAGCTGTGGACGGAAGAACCGTTTGGCTGCAGATTCTGTCGTAATCTCGCGCTTGATAAGCAAATGGGCAAGAACCGGGCTCATGTTTAGCTTGGCGCCTAATTCTTCAGCTGCTTTTTGCTGTTCAGGTGTTGGTGATTCGTAATTCCATTTAAAATGCATTTTAATTATTTTTTATTTCTGCCCCCAAAGTTACGAAAATTAAATGATAAAAGGAAATGTTTAGGGAGGAATTTTACCAAATTACCTAGAAATAAGTAAAAATAAGACTTGTTGGCAAACAAAAAGAAGTAATTATGAGATTTTCTTGTTAAGCCGAAATAAGTAAATATGTGATTTTCTTGGTAACAAAAAAGGCAGCAAACTCATCGGTTTGCTGCCCCTTGAATATTTTGTCTAGGAGAATATCCATAGAAAGTCTATAAACTGTTAACTATAAACTTTTAACTATTAAAACTCTCTTAGATTCCGAGCTTCTTGCGGATGTCCTTAGGGAGGGCATTCTTGTTAACCATGAAGTCCATAGTCTTGTAAGCTACGAAAGCCTTGGTCATGTACCAGGTTCCCTTGTAGTCACCATACTCGCCCCAAGAGTTCTTAACCATGTAGTATTCCTTGCCGTTCTGGTCCTTAGCAATACCGTAGATGTGCATACCATGGTCATCAGTTGTCTCCCAGTTGTCGAATGCTTCCTGACGCATAGCCTGTGTAGGAACAATCTCAGGAGCATTTACGCCGAGAGAATCAAACTTCTCCTTCTTCTCGTCCTTAGAGAGCTTGAACCAATGGTCAGCATCTGTACCGGCCATAGAGCGAACCTTCTTTACGTCGTAAGCGATGCCGAGACCCTTGCGAGTGAAACCATCTTCTGTTACGTCACCGCCCCAAGCTACTGTGTAACCGTTGTTTACAGCGTTGTCGATGATCTTGCAGATGTCTTCCATAGGAACGTTGTAGCTCAGAGGCCAGCGCCAGTTGTCCTGTACCTCAACAGCAAATTTGCTCCACATTGGGTGGTGGGTGTAGCTGGTGATGGTTACATAATCATCAAGATTCAAACCGAGGCTCTGGCAGAAGCTCTGTGGAGTATACTGCTTGCCCTCGTATGTAAACTTCGCAGGAGTCTTACCGATGTAAGAGTCGATGATGCCCTGAAGACCGCTCTTCCAAGCTGGAGAAAGCTTCTTGGATGTGCTCTTTGCTACAGCCTCTACGTATGGAGTCATTACAGCGAAGAACTCACCGAAGTTAGCCAGAGAGTCACCTGTCAATGAACCTGGTGCAGGCATGGCTGACTCAGGTACAATACCATAGTGCTGCAAAGCATAGAGTACATCGTAGGCGCTACCACCCTCAGAGAAGCTCACGTCGCCGTGCATTCTTACTGCCACTGTGGCGCGGTCCATATAAGTCTTGTTGGCTACGAACATCTCGCTGAGGTCGTAGGTCTTGCCTGTCTTCTTCAAGATTTCACTCTCGAAGTAGCTGAGGGTAGAGTAAGCCCAGCACGTACCACTGCGGTTCTGGTCCTTGATGCTAGTGATAGGGTTCTGCTTTACCACTGTAAATACTGGTTTGTTCTTTGCTACTTCTGCAGAGTCTGCAGCTTTCTTCGCATTTGCTCCTGTGGCTACCAAAGCCATCAAGGCTGCAACAATCATAGTTTTCTTCATGAATTCTTTTCTCTTTATATTAATGTTCTTTTTATATCTTCTCTCGAATATCTCTTTCTGGAAATGATTTCTTTTTTCAGAAATTGCTTCTTTCCGGGAATTTTATTCCTTGTTGGCTGCCATGAACTCCTCAACATCTTTTGGATGATAAGGAATGCGGTCTTTGCCCAGGAATCTGCAACCATCCTTGGTGATGAGTACATCGTCCTCAATTCGGATACCGCCGAAATCTTTGTAGGTCTCAATCTTGTCGAAGTTGAGGAATTCTGCACAGTGGCCGGATGCCTTCCAGTCGTCGATGAGGGCAGGGATGAAGTAAACTCCCGGCTCATCGGTTACTACGAAACCTTCCTGCAGACGGCGACCCATACGCAGGCAGTTGGTACCGAATTGCTCCAGATTAGGGCGTACTTCTTCATCGAAACCAACGTTAATCTGGTCGAGGTTCTCCATGTCGTGAACATCCATTCCCATCATGTGGCCCAATCCGTGAGGCAGGAACATGGCGTGTGCGCCAGCCTTTACAGCCTCTTCTGTATCACCCTTGGCTAGTCCGAGCTCCTTCATGCGGTCGAAGAGCAGGCGGCAAACAGAGAAGTGTACGTCTGCCCATTTTACGCCTGGCTTGGCTACATCCAGTGCATGGTCGTGGCATTCTTCTACAATAGAGTAGATTTCCAACTGGCGCTGGCTGAACTTTCCGCTCACCGGCATGGTGCGGGTGTTGTCTGAACAGTAGTTGTTCATGGTTTCTGCACCTGCATCACAGAGTGCCAGTCTGCCTTCTTCCAGTACATTCATAGATGGATAACCATGCTGAATTTCGCCGTGCTGGCTGAAGATGGTTGGGAAGCTGACCATGGATCCGTAAGAGTGGGCAACACCGCTTACCTGACCTGCTACATATTTTTCTGTCACACCCGGACGTACGAGTTTCATCGCTGTGGTATGCATCTTGTATCCGATGACTGCAGCACGCTCCAATTCCTCGATTTCTTCTTGGGTCTTGGTTGAACGCATCTTCACTACAGCCTTGATGAGGTCCATGCTGGCCTCTTCTTTCTGCTGGTTAGGATGAATGCCCAGAAGGTCGAATACTTGCAGTTTAATGTCGTAGCGGTAAGGCGGCAGGATATGAATCTTGCGCTTCTTCGACATGGCGTCGTTGCAGATGGTCTTGAGCGTTTTCATAGGTGCTGAGTTGTGAACGCCTACCTGTGCTGCAAGATCATGAACACTGTCAACGCTTCCGTACCATACGATGTCTACGAGGTCGATGTCGTCGCCAATCAGGGTTTCAATGTCGTTGTCTATATCTATCACACCTACCAGACCGTCACGCTGCAATCCGAAATAATAAAGGAATGTAGAGTCCTGACGGAAAGGGTAATACCCGTTATTCGGGAAATTACATGGTGAATTATTGTTTCCGAAAAGTATAATTACGCCGCTTTTCACAAGCTTCTTCAGTTCCTGTCTGCGGCTGATGTAAGTCTCTTTGCTGAACATATTTTTAGTATTTTACATTATTTTGCTTGCAAAGTTAGCAATTATTTCCAAAAAAATGCGTATCTTTGCAAGCAAAATTGAATAAAACGCGTGATTTTATAAATAATTAATATAAAAACGGCTTTTTGCTAGACAAAATGTAAGAAAATTGTCTGTGCTGCGAGCAAAATATAATTATTTTGAGAATTTTAAAAGCAGAGAGTGTGTTATGAAATTGAATTTAAAAACAACAGGTTTGGTTCTTGAGGGAGGAGGCATGCGAGGGGTCTTCACCAGTGGGGTGCTGGATGCATTCATGAAGCATGATGTTTATTTCCCTTATACGGTGGCAGTATCGGCTGGGGCATGTAATGGTATGTCGTATATGAGCCGCCAGCCTCGGCGTGCCCGTATCTCAAACATCGATTATCTGGCCCGATACCAGTATATCGGTGTCCGCCATCTGGTGACTCAGGGGTGTATCTTCGACCGCAAATTGCTCTACGATAAGTTTCCGAACCAGCTCTTGCCCTTCGATTTTGATACCTTTTTTAAGTATGCCGAAGGTTTTGAGATGGTTACTACCAATTGTCTTACGGGCAAGGCAATGTATCTTTCCGAGAATCATGACAGGCAGCGTGCACTGGATGTGGTGCGTGCTTCCAGCAGTTTGCCGTATGTGAGTAAGATTGTGGATGTGGATGGCATTCCGATGTTGGATGGTGGTATTGCGGACAGTATTCCGGTGCAGCACGCCATTGACCTGGGCTGGCAACACAATGTGGTTGTCCTGACCCGCAACAAGGGGTGGCGGGATACAGGAAAAGACCGTAAGATACCTTATTTATATAAGAACTATCCTCGTCTGCGCGTGGCTCTGAGTCACCGTCACCGGGCTTATAATGAACAGATCCAGCTTGTAGAAGCCCTGGAGGCTGCGGGTAAGATTACCTGTATCCGTCCGATCCGTCCGCTGGAAGTAGGCCGAATAGAGAAGGATACCGATAAGCTGGAGCGCCTCTACGAAGAAGGTTTCATGCTGGGTGAAGCTTTCTGCGAAAAATGCGTAGAAAAAGAATAGTATATAATAAGGTGTAGAATTGACGTATGTGACTCGGAAATGGATAGAAAATATGATTTAGGCACGGATTACTCTATGCCGTGTAATCCGTGCCTAAAAAATCATCGTTCTGGTTATGATAGTAATCAGGAATGATTTCATCTTATTTCAGCAGGTCCGGGCGCAGGCGCTTGGTTCTCTCTATGGCCTGGTCGAATTCCCACTGGCGAATCTTGGCTTCATTGCCGCTGAGCAGAATTTCCGGAACTTTCCATCCCTTGTAGTCGGCAGGACGGGTGTAGATAGGAGCGGCAAGGAGGTCGTCCTGGAAACAGTCGGAAAGTGCACTCTGTTCATCGCTGATAACACCTGGAACCAGACGGATGACGGCATCTGAGATGATGGCTGCAGCAAGTTCGCCCCCCGTCAGCACATAATCACCTACACTGATTTCGCGGGTAATGAGATGGTCGCGCACACGCTGGTCAATACCCTTGTAGTGACCGCAGAGGATGATGAGGTTACCCTGCATCGACATTTCGTTGGCTATCTTCTGGTTGAAAGTTTCACCATCTGGCGAAACATAAATCACGTCATCATACTCGCGCTCTGCCTTCAGTGCAGCAATGCAACGGTCTATTGGTTCACATTGCATCACCATGCCGGCACTTCCGCCGTATGGATAGTCATCTACTCGTTTCCATTTATCTAATGTATAGTCACGCAGATTGTGCAGATGAATCTCAGCGAGACCCTTCTTCTGCGCACGTGCCAGGATGGATTCATTGAAGAAACCCTCCAGCATCTCTGGTAATACTGTAATAATGTCTATTCTCATAACATCTGCAAAAATAATAAATAATGCGGAGAGCACCAAAAGTTTTTGCTTTTTCTTTCATTTTTACTCTTCTTTTCTTTACTTTTCTTTCTTTTTTCTCTGTTTTCCCATCTTTCCGTAGCCATTCCTGTCTTTTCATATCAAAATCCTGTTTTTCTGGAAAAAGAGGGTCTTGAGTGTATAAATATACAACAAAGTTATCAAAAAATCAGAAAAACCATATCAAAATGATAAATTTTCGATAAAACGTGCTACTATTTGTAGAAAAAGTTGTATTTTTGCAAACAGAATTGCTCGAAAGAGTGTATAATTAATTAAAATTGTGAACAAGATGATATTGGACATTGAAATGCTGAGAAGCTTTTACGCTTCGTATTCGGAAAGTGTAGCCCAGGCTAAGGCTACGGTGAAACGACCTCTTACTTATGCCGAGAAGGTGCTCTTTGCACATCTTTTCGACTCAACTCAGTTGCGACCATATAAAAGAGGTGTGGAATATGTCGACTTCCGACCTAATCGCGTGGCGATGCAGGATGCGACTGCGCAAATGGCGCTCTTGCAGTTCATGAATGCGGGTAAGGACAAGGTGGCCGTACCTGCTTCCGTACATTGTGATCACTTGATTCGTGCCGATGTGGGCGCAACACAAGATCTTCCTGAGGCTTGCAAGACCAATAAGGAGGTTTACGACTTCCTGAAGTCTGTTTCTCAGAAATACCATATCGGTTTCTGGGGACCAGGTGCAGGAATCATCCATCAGGTAGTGCTCGAAAACTATGCATTCCCTGGAGGTATGATGGTGGGTACCGATTCTCATACTCCTAATGCTGGCGGTCTCGGCATGGTGGCAGTAGGTGTAGGTGGTGCTGATGCCGTAGATGTGCTGACCGGTCAGCCTTGGGAACTCAAGATGCCACGCCTCATCGGTGTGCATCTTACAGGCAAACTCTCTGGTTGGGCCACTCCTAAGGATGTGATTCTCGAAATCCTCGGCATCCTTACCGTAAAGGGCGGAACCAACGCCATCCTCGAATACTTCGGCGAGGGATTGGACAGCATCTCTACCACCGGTAAGGCTACCATCTGTAACATGGGAGCCGAGCTGGGTGCAACATGCTCAATCTTCCCATTCGACCAGAACGCCAGCGAATATCTCCGCAAGACAGGCCGTGAGGAAATTGCATCTCTCGCACAGATGAATGCAGCCGAACTCCGTGCTGATGATGAGGTGTTGGCAAATCCGTCTGCTTTCTACGACCAGATTGTTGAAATCGACCTTTCTAAGGTTGAACCTCATCTCAATGGTCCGTTCACTCCAGATGCAGCCACCCCAATCTCTCACATGAAGGCAAAGGGTCCTGCCAACGACTATCCGATGGTAGTAGAAGTAGGATTGGTAGGTAGCTGTACCAACTCTTCTTATCAGGACTTGGCCCGTGCTGCCAGCATTGCCCGTCAGGCTTATGAGAAGGGTATTGAGGTGAAGGGACAGCTCATCATCAACCCGGGTTCAGAGCAGATTCGCTATACAGCCGAGCGTGATGGCATTCTTGATGATTTCAAGAAGATTGGAGCCCTCATCATGACCAATGCCTGCGGTCCTTGCATCGGACAGTGGAAGCGTCATACCGACGATAATACGCGCAAGAATGCCATTGTCACTTCTTTCAACCGAAACTTCCGCCGCCGTGCTGATGGTAACCCTAATACGTTTGCCTTCATCGGCAGTCCAGAGCTCACCGTGGCTCTCACCATTGCGGGCCGTCTCGACTTCAATCCGGCTACAGATACCTTGCTGGATAAGGATGGCAACAGCGTGATGCTCGATGCGCCTACTGGTTTCACCTTCCCTCCTAAGGGCTTTGCCGTAGAAGATAAGGGATTCATCGCCCCAAGCGAAGAAAATGCCAATGTAGAGGTAGTCATTGCGCCTGACAGCAACCGACTCCAGAAACTCGCTCCGTTTGCTTCATGGGATGGAAAAGACCTGACAGATATGCCGCTTCTTATCAAGACCGAGGGCAAATGTACCACCGACCACATCTCTATGGCGGGTCCTTGGCTGAAGTTCCGTGGACATCTGCAGAACATCTCCGACAACCTCCTGATGGGTGCCGTAAATGCCTTTAACGGTGAGAGCAACAAGGTCAAGAATCAGTTGGATGGTGCTTATGTTGAGGTTTCTACCGCTGCCAAGGCTTACAAGGCTAAGGGTATCAGCAGCATCGTGGTGGCAGAGGATAACTATGGTGAAGGTTCTTCCCGTGAGCATGCAGCCATGGAGCCTCGTTTCCTCAACGTGAAGGTGATTCTCGCCAAGAGCTTTGCCCGCATCCACGAAACCAACTTGAAGAAGCAAGGTATGCTTGCCCTCACATTCTGCAACAAGGATGATTATAATAAGGTGCAGGAGGATGACCGCATCTCTCTGACAGGCTTGAAGGAGTTTGCGCCAGGTTCTAAACTCACCGTCACCCTGAAGCATAAGGATGGCTCTGAAGATAGTTTTGAGGTAGAACATACCTATAATGATACGCAGATTGCATGGTTCAAGGCAGGAAGTGCTTTGAATTTTGCAGCAAAAAATAAGTAGTTATGAATAAGGAATATTTGATATATAAGCTGAGCGATGAGGTAAAAAACTCATGCAAGATTGATAAGGATGCATTCAAGAAGTTCAATGTGAAGCGTGGACTTCGTAATGAAGATGGTTCTGGTGTGTTGGTCGGACTGACCAATATCGGTAACGTTGTGGGTTATGAGCGCGATGCAGAAGGTAAATTGACCCCAACAGAGGGTAAACTTTATTATCGTGGTTATGAACTTGACGATCTGGTAACTCCTCTCTTGAAGGAGAAGCGTTTCGGATTCGAGGAAGTAGCCTTCCTGCTGCTCTCGGGCCAGTTGCCTGACAAGGAGGAATTGGATGCTTTTAAGGAACTCCTGAACGATAATATGCCGCTTGATCATCGTACGATTACCCATATCATCGAACTGGAAGGCAGCAATATCATGAACATCCTGGCCCGTTGTGTGCTTGAAATGTACACCTTCGATCCGAATCCGGATGACATCAGCCGTGACAATCTGATGCGCCAGAGCATTGAGTTGATTGCCAAGTTCCCAACCATCATCGCTTATGCATACAACATCTACCGTCACTCTGTTCAGGGTAGAAGTCTCCATATTCGTCATCCTCGTGAGAATCTCTCTATTGCTGAGAACTTTCTTTATATGATGAAGCATGAGAACTATTCCGAACTGGATGCCCGTATGCTCGACCTTCTCCTGATTATCCAGGCAGAACATGGTGGTGGTAACAACTCTACCTTTACTGTACGTGTAACATCTTCTACCCGTACAGATACTTACAGTTCTATTGCTGCAGGTATCGGCAGTTTGAAGGGTCCTTTGCATGGTGGTGCCAATATCAAGGTTATCAATATGTTCCACCATTTGAAAGAAGCTATCAAGGATTGGGGTAATGTAGCCGAACTTGATACTTATCTCAAGCGTATGCTCAATAAGGAAGCGTACGACAAGACAGGTCTTATCTATGGTATCGGTCATGCAGTCTATACATTGAGTGACCCACGTGCCGTAGAATTGAAGCGTCTGGCTGGTGAACTTGCCAAGGAAAAGGGTAGAGAAGACGAGTATAATTTCCTGAAGCTGATAGAGCAGGAAGGCATCAAATGTCTGCAGGAACATCGTGGAGGCAGTAAGCCTGCCTGTGCAAATCTTGATTTCTACAGTGGTTTTATCTATGAAATGATTGGTTTGCCACAGGAAATCTATACACCTATTTTCGCCATGGCACGTATCGTAGGTTGGACAGCCCATCGTATTGAGGAACTCAATTTCGAAGGTCGCCGTATCATCCGTCCTGCCTACAAGAATATTCTTGGAGAACTTGAATATCAGCCTCTTAACGAGAGATAAATACCTCTTGATATCATAAAGAAAGGCAATACCCATCATCGGGTATTGCCTTTTCTTGTCTATATGTTAACCGGCTCTCGTAAAGTGAATATAATGAGAAAGTTGAAATCGGGATAAGAAGGAAAAAATGGTAGAACTGCTTCGGCAGTTGGAACTTGTGAAAATTAATATACGTTAAATATACAAAGATGTATGTAGCAAATTTGGAGAAATGAATATTTATTCTTACCTTTGTAGCCGAAAAGTATAAAAAGTATAAGTATTGAAGTTTTAACCGTCTAGTTTTTAAGACAAAACAGTAAATGGATTGCATGGAAAAAGAATTTGAAGAATACTGGAATAAGAACCAGAAAAAATTAATCTTGAATGCTCCAAAAGCGTTACGCGATGAATATATAGACTCGACCAAGCTTGACAGCCCGATTGATTGGGTCTGTTTCATACTGCCAGTGGCTTTAGGTATTGGCCTTCAGCCAGTTCTGAATATTCAGAGTGAGATTCTCTCATGGGCAGTTGTACTGCTGATTGTGGTAGTTTGTTTCGCTGTATTGCAGTTGGTGAAGCCGATGTTGCAGAAAAAGAAATCTACCATACAGGTAGTAAAGAGCATCAAAGCTTATTATTACGAAGTATACAAGAAAAACGGTTTAAAGAAATTAGAGCCTTGGAATTAGATTCCAAGGCTCTTTTATTTGTTGGGGCCATTATACAATCATGAAATCACTCATCACATCATCTGATATGTAAAGACCTTCACGGGTGAGGGAGAGTCTTCCATCCTTTATTTTCATCAGTCTCCGGCTGATATGTGGCTGGGCTTCCTGCAGAAGTCTGTCTGCCAGTTCTTTTCCGAATTCCTGCTCCATCTTCATCAAGTCTATTCCGTCGCTTGTGCGCAAGGCGGTTGTTATCAGGTCATTGTAGCGGGTGGTGATGTCGAGTTGCTCGCTCTCTGAAGGTAGAATGCCTTCGCAGATGCTTCGGATATAGGTCTGGATATTCTCGATGTTCCAACTGCGCTGTTTCCTGTTGTAGGAGTGGGCTGCAGCTCCTATTCCGATATATGGCACTTCATGCCAGTAACTGCTGTTGTGGCGTGAACGGAACCCCGGACGGGCAAAATTGCTGATTTCATAATGCTCGTAGCCTGCCCCGGTGAGCAGATCAATCAGAGTCTCGTACATTCTGCGACTTGTTTCTTCATCTATCTCTCTGATTTTCTCCTGTTCCAGCAGACGGTAGAGTGGGGTTCTCTCTTCGTACATCAGACTGTAAGCTGAGATATGTTCCACATCCAGTTGTATGGCGTGCCGGATGTCGCTCACCCATTGGGACAGAGATTCTTCGGGGAATCCGAACATCAGGTCAATACTGATATTGCGGATGCCGATGTTGCGGAGCCGGGTGATGGCTTCATCTACCTCTCTGGCGTTATGACGGCGATGCAGAAAGCGTAAGCGCTCATTGCTGAAGGTCTGCGCTCCCATGCTGATTCTGTTGACGGGGAGTTGCTTCAGCGTCTCACAGAAATCACCGGTTACATCGTCGGGATTACATTCCATCGTAATCTCTATATTCTCTGTCAGCGTATAGTTCTTTCTGATAGCAGAGAAGATCTGGTTGAGATGGGAACCTTTGAGCTGACTTGGAGTGCCACCACCTAGATAGATGGTTTCGATGGGCTCATCGTTTCCGAGTGCGGCTTTTGACGGGCGCATCTGCATCTCCCGACAGAGAGCATCAACGTAGTCGTCCCTCAACTTGAGGGAGGTGGTACTGTAAAAACCGCAGTAGATACACCGGCTTTCACAAAAGGGGATATGTATGTATAGTCCTGCCATAGTTCTGTACTTCTTTTTCTATATATAATAAGGTGTAAAGACAAAAACATGTCTAAACAAAGTGCAAAAGTACTAATATGTTTTAAAAAACAGAAGTTTTTTGCCCAAAACTTTTGGTAATGTGCGATTTTTTTGTAATTTAGTAGCATGAAACAGAAGAACCGGTGGTTTGACTGTGGATTGCAACTAGCAAATTTAAGTATAACCCTTAAAAATCTATAAGCGTCATGAGAGTTTATCAGACAAATGAGATTAAAAACATTGCGCTGTTGGGCAGTGCGGGTAGCGGCAAGACTACACTTGCCGAGAGTATGTTATTTGAAGCAGGCGTTATCAAGCGTAAAGGCTCTGTAGAAGCGAAAAATACGGTGAGCGACTACTTCCCAGTTGAGTTGGAATACGGCTACTCTGTGTTCCCTACTGTTTTTCATGTAGAGTGGAACAACAAGAAGCTTAACATTATAGATTGCCCAGGTAGCGATGATTTCGTGGGAGGTGCCATTACATCTCTCAATGTTACCGATCAGGCAGTTATCCTTATCAATGGTCAGTATGGTCCAGAGGTTGGTACACAGAACAACTTCCGTTATACCGAGAAGTTGGGCAAACCTGTCATCTTCCTGGTAAACCAGCTCGACTCAGACAAGTGCGACTTTGATAATATCATAGCCACCATGAAGGACATTTATGGTTCTAAGTGTGTGCAGATACAATATCCTATCGAGACCGGTCCTGGCTTCAATGCTCTCATTGACGTCTTATTGATGAAAAAATATTCTTGGAAGCCAGAGGGTGGTGCTCCTATTATAGAAGATATTCCTGAAGAGGAAATGGAAAAAGCTATGGAACTTCATACAGCTCTCGTTGAGGCTGCTGCCGAGAACGATGAGGGACTGATGGAGAAATTCTTCGAAAGCGAGAGCCTGACTGAAGATGAACTTCGCGAGGGTATCCGCAAGGGATTGGTTACCCGTAGCATCTTCCCTGTGTTCTGCGTCTGTGCAGGTAAGTCGATGGGTGTTCACCGCCTGATGGAGTTCCTGGGCAATGTAGTTCCTTTTGTAAGCGAGATGCCGAAGTTGCATAATACACGTGGTGAGGAGATTACGCCAGACTGTAATGGTCCTGAGAGTGTTTACTTCTTCAAGACTGGTATGGAGCCTCATATCGGCGAGGTAAGCTACTTCAAAGTGATGAGCGGCTCTATTAAGAATGGTGACGACCTGACCAATGCAGACCGTGGCTCCAAGGAGCGTATCGGACAGATTTATGCCTGCGCAGGTGCCAACCGTGTGCCTGTAGAGCAACTGAATGCCGGCGATATCGGCTGTACCGTGAAGATGAAGGATGTAAAAACCGGTAATACGCTTAACGGTAAGGGTGCTGAGTGGCGTTTCGACTTCATCAAATATCCTAATCCTAAGTATTCACGCGCTATCAAGGCTGCCAATGTCCAGGAAACTGAAAAACTGATGGCTGCACTCTTGAAGATGCGCCAGGAAGATCCAACATGGATTGTAGACCAGAACAAGGAATTGCGCCAGGTAATCGTAAGAGGTCAGGGTGAGTTCCATCTCCGCACGCTGAAGTGGCGTCTGGAAAACAACGAGAAACTCAATGTGACTTTCGAAGAGCCACGTATTCCATATCGTGAGACTATTACCAAGAAGGCTCGTGCCGACTACCGTCATAAGAAACAGAGTGGTGGCTCTGGTCAGTTTGGTGAAGTTCATCTCATTGTTGAACCATACGCTGAAGGTATGCCTGATCCTACATCATTCACCTTCAATGGTCAGGAATTCAAGATGAATATCAAGAGCCGCGAAGAGGTTAGCTTGCCATGGGGTGGCAAACTGGTGTTCCTCAACTCTGTGGTTGGTGGTGCCATTGATGCCCGTTTCATGCCAGCTATTCTGAAGGGTGTTATGGACTGTATGGAACATGGTCCGTTGACAGGCAGTTATGCCCGTGATGTGCGCGTCATCGTTTATGATGGCAAGATGCACCCAGTAGATAGTAATGAACTTTCGTTCATGCTTGCTGCCCGCCATGCTTTCAGTGATGCCTTCAAACAGGCTGGTCCAAAGATTCTGGAGCCTATCTATGATTTGGAGGTTTATGTGCCTGCCGATTTCATGGGTGATGTGATGAGTGATCTCCAAGGACGCCGTGCCCTCATCATGGGTATGGACAGCGAGGCCGGTTACCAGAAGTTGAGTGCCAAGATTCCTTTGAAGGAACTTGCCAGCTATTCTATCTCTCTCAGTTCGCTGACTGGTGGACGTGCTTCGTTCACAACCAAGTTTGCCAGCTATGAGTTGGTTCCTTCCGACATTCAGAGCAAGCTGATTGCAGATCATGAGGCTGAACTGGAGAAGGATGCTGAATAGCATCATTAGGTTAGAGAAAAATCTCTCTTATATAAATTAAAATTTTATGTTGATATGACCAATATGGGGAAGTGTGCATGTGATATGTGTACTTCCCCTCTTTTTTTTATAGAAACAGAAAGACTTAGTTTTGTATGTGAAACTAAAAACATATAAAAATGTTAAAAGCTAGAAAAAGCCAATAAATAATTAACGGTTTTAAGTTAACCGATTAAGAATTTTCTTATCTTTGCCCCCATGAAGAAGAAAACGATTTGGACCATAGCCATTATCATGGGCTTTTCGTTCCTTGCGCTGCTGTTTTTGCAGCTCAGTTACATCCAGGAGATGGTAAACATGAAGAAGGAACAGTTTGACGAGTCAGTCAACAGAGCCCTGTATCAAGCTTCAAGAAATTTGGAGCTTAATGAAACTTTGCGCTATCTCGAAAAGAATGTCAACGAGACGGAACGTAAGGCTAATAAGGATAAAAACAAGAGAACAGCGGTATATTCAACTTTCGAGCTGAAAACCAATGCTACTCATCCGGGCAATATGCCGAAGGCGATGATACTGCGTAGCGATAAGAATTCGCTGACAGAAACACAGAAGTCGCTTCAGGAAATCGTGAAGAATCGTTATGTCTATCAGAAAGCGTTGCTGGATGAGGTGGTATACTCTATCCTTTATTCAGCATCAGACAAACCGCTCAAGGAGAGAATCAACTTCAAACAGCTGGATCAGGACCTCAAGGCAGAGATGATGAACAATGGTATCAATATACCTTATCATTTCACCGTGACCACGCAGGATGGAAGAGAGGTTTACCGCTGTCCTGACTATACGGATGAAGGCGAGGAATATAGTTATTCGCAAGTACTCTTCCGCAACGACCCGCAGTCGAAGATGGGGGTAGTAAGGGTTCATTTCCCGGATATGAACAGCTATATCTTCTCGAGTGTACGTTTCATGATTCCTAGCGTCATCTTTACGCTGGTACTTCTGATTACATTCATCTTTACCATCGTGGTCATCTTCAGACAAAAGAGGTATACGGAAATCAAGAACGACTTCATCAATAACATGACTCACGAGCTGAAGACGCCGATTGCCAGTATCAGTCTGGCAGCGCAGATGCTCAATGATACCTCGGTAGCAAAGAGTGAACAGATGCAGAAACATCTGGGCAACGTGATCAATGACGAGTCGAAACGCCTGCGGTTCCTGGTTGAAAAGGTATTGCAGATGAGTATGTTCGACCGCAAGAAGGCGGTGTTCAAGAAGAAGGAACTCGATCTGAACGAGATGGTTGAGAATATTGCCAATTCATTCTCGCTCCGTGTTGAGCATACTGGCGGAAAGGTCTATACCGATATTGAAGCCATCGATTCAGGACTCTATGTTGACGAGGTGCATTTCCAGAATGTCATCTTCAATCTGATGGACAATGCTGTGAAATACCGGAAGCCGGACGAGCCGCTTAACATCACGATGAAGACCTGGAATGATGAAGAGCATCTGTATCTCTCGATTACGGATACAGGTCTGGGCATGAAGAAGGAAAACCTGAAGAAGATATTCGACAAGTTCTATCGTGTACATACAGGTAATGTTCATGATGTGAAAGGATTCGGACTGGGACTGGCTTATGTCAAGAAGATTGTAGATCTTCATGATGGTGAAATCAAGGTAGACAGCGAATTGGGCAAGGGTACAACCTTTACCATCAAACTGCCGGTGATTCATAGTTGAGACTTGAAGAAACAGAATAAAGAATAAATGGAATATTAATAATTTAAAAGAATAAAGGTATGGAAGAGAACATTAAAATCTTGCTTTGCGAGGATGATGAGAATTTGGGTATGTTGCTTCGCGAATATTTGCAGGCAAAGGGATTTACCACAATTTTGTGCCCTGATGGTGAGGCAGGTTATAAAGAATTTAATAAGAACAAATTTGATATTGCAGTACTCGACGTGATGATGCCAAAGAAGGACGGCTTCACATTGGCACAGGAAATTCGCCAGACTAATGCCGACCTCCCTATCATCTTCCTTACAGCCAAGACATTGAAGGAAGATATCCTGGAAGGTTTCAAGATTGGTGCTGATGATTATATCACCAAGCCATTCTCTATGGAAGAGCTGGTGTTCCGTGTAGAGGCTATTCTCCGCCGCGTACGTGGCAAGAAGAGCAAGGAGTCTACCATGTATCACATCGGTGACTTTACTTTCGATACACAGAAGCAGCTTCTTACCATTGGTGACAAGCAGACTAAACTTACCACCAAGGAGAATGAACTTCTTGCTTTGCTCTGCGCTCACTCTAATGAGATTCTGCAGCGTGATTTTGCTCTGAAGACCATCTGGATTGATGACAACTACTTCAATGCACGCTCAATGGATGTTTACATTACCAAACTCCGCAAGCATCTGAAGGATGATCCACAGATTGAAATCATCAATATCCATGGTAAGGGATACAAACTCATTGTTCCTAACGAGGATTAAGTATTTCAGTAACAGGGAAAAAAATCTCAAAGATATAAAAAAGGATAAGTCGGTGACCGGCTTATCCTTTTTTTAATGAATATACAAATCCTGCTATTCCTGCCAGGATGAAAAAGAGACCTGCGAAGAGTACGCTGTTCCCCTTGATAGAAAACGCAAAACTGGCAACCATCAGCAGGACGCCTAAAACGATGAAAGCCATGCCCATAGATGGTAGGGTATGGAGCAGAGTAATCAGTTTCTTATTCATTTTTGCCATATTCTTTACAATTTAAAGGTCGTTTTTATACTATTAACAATTATTTTGTGCAAAAGTACAAAAAATATTTGGTTAATTCAAGAAAAAGTCGTAATTTTGCACCGCAATTCGTGAAAAGGCTGTGTTTCCGCACACATTTTCCGGTTTTGCATGAGAATTTTTATATTAATATTTAATTATTTAAAGTAGTATGAATCAATACGAAACCGTTTTCATTTTGACTCCCGTTTTGTCTGATGAACAGATGAAGGAAACGGTCGCTAAGTTCGAGAAGGTACTCACCGATAATGGTGCTGAGATTCTGAACAAAGAGGCTTGGGGTTTGAAGAAGTTGGCTTACAACATCGAGAAGAAGACATCAGGCTTCTACAGCTTGGTTGAGTTCAAGGCTGAGCCAACTGTTATCGCTAAGCTCGAAACAGCTTATCGCCGCGACGAGAAAGTAATTCGTTACATGACTGTTAAACTTGACAAGTATGCTGCCGCTTACGCAGAGAAGCGTCGTGCAAAGCTTGGTAAAAAAGAGGAGGCTTAATCATGGCAGATCAGAAATCAGAAATCCGTTATTTGACTGCTCCTTCTATCGACACAAAGAAGAAGAAGTATTGCCGTTTCAAGAAGAGCGGTATTAAGTACATCGACTACAAGGATCCAGAGTTCTTGAAGAAGTTCTTGAACGAGCAGGGTAAAATCCTTCCACGTCGTATCACAGGTACATCTTTGAAGTATCAGCGCCGTGTAGCACAGGCTGTAAAGCGTGCTCGCCAGATCGCTTTGCTTCCTTACGTAACCGATTTGATGAAGTAATTTAAGGAGGATAAAGAAGAATGGAAATTATTTTGAAGCAAGATATTATCGGTCTTGGATATAAGAACGATATCGTAAATGTAAAGAGTGGTTATGGTCGTAACTTCCTTATCCCTACAGGTAAGGCTGTTATCGCATCTCCATCTGCTAAGAAGCAGTTGGCTGAGGATTTGAAGCAGCAGGCTCACAAGCTTGAGGCTATCAAGGCTGAGGCTGTTAAGAAGGGCGAGGCTCTCGAGGGCATCGTTCTTACTATCGCTGCTAAGGTGAGCGCTACTGGTCAGCTCTATGGCTCAGTTAACGCTGCAACTGTTGCTGAGGAACTCGCTAAGAAGGGCATCGAGGTTGATCGCAAGATTATCACTATGAAGGATGCTAAGAAGGTTGGTGAGTACGAGGCTACTGTACACTACCACAAGGAGGTTGAGGTTAAGGTTCCAGTTAACGTTGTTGCTGAGAACGCTCCTGTTGCAGCTCCTGCTGCTGAGGAGGCTCCAGTTGAGGCACCTGCTGAGGCTGCAGCTGAGGAAGAGGCTCCAGCAGCTGAGTAATCCTCGCTCAATCAATTTGTACGAAGTACGATAATTTTCGCACTGTAAAGCAAATTAATATAAAGATCCCTTTTGCCGAAAGGCATTAGGGATTTTTTTTATGCCTGTTCCGCATTCAGAATGGAAAGTTTTTACCATTCTTGTCGTAATTTAGAATATATAACTTTATTTTTTAATATTCTCTGCTGATTCTCAGAATTTTATTGTACCTTTGCAGTCGAATTCAGAGAATTCATATTTATTACAGAATATTATTTATAAACTAAAAAATATAAGGATAAAATGAAAGCATTTGTTTTCCCTGGACAGGGTTCTCAGTTCGTAGGTATGGGTAAGGACCTCTACGATAACAACGCATTGGCAAAAGAACTTTTCGATAAGGCCGACGAGATTCTCGGTTTCAAGATTACTGATATCATGTTCGCCGGTACCGACGATCAGTTGAAGGAAACTAAGGTTACCCAGCCTGCTGTATTCCTCCATTCTGTTATCTCTGCTCTTTGCCTGGGTGAGGAGTTCAAGCCAGCTATGGTTGCTGGTCACTCTCTCGGTGAGTTCTCTGCATTGGTTGCTGCCGGTGCTATGGCTTTCGAGGATGGCTTGAAACTTGTTGCTGCCCGTGCCAACGCTATGCAGAAGGCTTGCGAGGCTAACCCTGGTACCATGGCTGCCATCATCGGTTTGCCAGATGAGAAGGTTGAGGAAATCTGTGCTGAGGTAAGCACAGAAGGCAACGTGGTAGTTGCAGCTAACTACAACTGCCCTGGTCAGCTCGTTATCTCTGGTAACGTGGATGCTATCAATGCAGCTTGCGAGAAGCTGAAGGCTGCCGGTGCTAAGCGTGCATTGCCTTTGAAGGTTGGTGGTGCTTTCCACTCTCCATTGATGCAGCCAGCTAAGGATGAACTTCAGGCTGCTATCGAGAAGACTACATTCTCAGCTCCTAAGTGCCCGGTTTACCAGAATGTAGACGGTAAGCCTCATACTGATCCAGCTGAGATTCAGCAGAACCTCATCGCACAGCTTACAAGCTCTGTACGTTGGACTTCATCTGTACAGGCTATGATTGCTGATGGTGCTGATGACTTCACAGAGTGTGGTCCTGGCAAGGCATTGCAGGGCATGATTGGCCGCATCGACAAGAATGTTGCCGCTCACGGTATTGCTTAATCAACAATAACACTATTCAACGTTTTATCTTTTCAGCAAAGGCGTTGTTGGAAAGGTAAAACGTTTCATTTTTTTAGTAAAGCCGCTAAATGAAGGAAAAAGTTATTATATACCAGGTTCTCCCACGACTCTTCGGAAATCAGAATACAACCTGTAAGGAAAATGGTACCATCGAAGAGAATGGTTGCGGAAAGCTGAATAATTTCTCAGATGAAGTTCTGGCACGCATCCACGATATGGGATTTACACATATTTGGTATACGGGTGTGATTCGTCATGCCACTCAGACAAACTACTCTTCTTATGGAATTCCTACTCAGCATGCAGAGGTAGTGAAGGGAAAAGCAGGTTCGCCATATGCTATTACCGACTACTATGACATCGATCCAGACTTGGCTGTGAATGTCAGTATGAGAATGAAAGAGTGGGAGCAGCTGATAGAGCGTACTCACAAGGCAGGTATGAAAGTAATCATGGATTTCGTTCCGAACCATGTAGCCCGAGAGTATCATTCCATTTGCAAACCAACAGGTGTACGGGATTTGGGAGAAGATGATGATCCGAACATGCACTTCTCTACCAGGAATAATTTCTATTATGCATGGGGCGATTTGGATTTGAATGAAATCCGTCAGTCCAAACCAGAGTTCAAGGCTTTTTCTGCGAAAGATGCCAAGATTTATGAACCTTATACCGAGAGCCCAGCCAGAGCTACAGGAAACGACCGGTTTGATAACCATCCTGGCTGTAACGACTGGTATGAGACCGTGAAACTCAATTACGGTGTAGATTACTGTGATGCTGGAGGCAGAAGCTATCATTATGAACCAGTGCCAAACACATGGGGCAAGATGACAGATATCCTCCTCTTCTGGGCAAGCAAGGGTGTTGATGGTTTCCGCTGTGATATGGCAGAAATGGTGCCAACGGCATTCTGGTCATACGCTACAGGAATATTGAAGGCGAAGTATCCTCACATCGTGGTTATCGGCGAGGTTTATGATCCTAACCAGTACCGCAACTATGTAAAGGCTGGTTTCGATTATCTTTATGACAAAGTAGGAATGTATGATTGCCTGCGTGGCGTGGTTCGTGGTGAGCGTCCGGCAGCCAGTATCACTCACGAGTGGCAGGTAGTGGATGATATCCGCGACCGCATGCTCTATTTCCTTGAGAATCATGATGAGCAGCGTATCGCCAGCGATTTCTTCTGTGGCTCAGCCATGAAGGCGATTCCTGCTGCAGCCATGAGTCTCTTCTTCCAGAAGAATCCTTTCATGCTTTACAGCGGTCAGGAATTCGGCGAGAAGGGAATGGATAAGGAAGGATTCAGCGGCACGGATGGCCGTACCACGATATTCGACTATTGGAGTCCGGAAACTCTAGCGCATGCCTATCAGGATTCATCTGACTTGGCATTGAGTCAGGAGCAGAAATATCTGGCAGCCACTTATCGCCAGCTTCTTCGTTTCGCCAATGAAGAGAAAGCCATCCGCGAGGGTGAGACCTTCGATTTGATGTATGTGAATCCGGGTTCTGAGAATTTCGATCCCCGTACCAATTTCGCCTTCCTTCGCAAGAAGGATGATGAAGTCATGCTGATAGTGCTCAATTTTGCTCAGGAGGCGCGCCAGTTGCAGGTTTGCATCCCTGGTCATGCTTTCGATTTCTTCCATATTGCTGAAGAGGAGGTGGTTGTAACAGAACTGTTCTCGGGTGGTAAGAAGAAGGTTGAGTTGAAGAAGGATGGCGTATTCCCGATATCAATGGATGCTAACGGAGTAAGAATCTATAAATTCAATGTCAAGATGGAGGAAAGTGATATCATATTGAATGAGCATCATAAGGAGGAGTTCCCTCCTGCTCATACGGCAGAGCATTTGCTCAACCAGCTGATGGTTCGCCTGTTTGGCTGCGATCGCAGCAAGAATGCACATATTGAGCGCAAGAAGAGTAAGATGACTTTCTTAGTCGATCATAAGCCTACCCGTCAGGAGGAAAAGGCGATTGAGACGGAAATGAATCGTCTGATAGAGCTTGATATGCCTGTTACTTACGAGTTTGTGGATCGTGACCACATTCCGGCTAATGTCAAGTTAGACCGTCTGCCGGATGATGCGAGCGAGACCTTGCGTCTGGTTCGTATCGGTGATTATGATGTTTGTCCATGTATCGGCAAGCATGTCCGTTCTACAGCCCAGATTGGCAAGTTTGTATTGCTTGGTACCAATTGGGATGAGCATGCGCATTCTTTGCGTATCCGCTTCAAGATTGTTCAGTAAATAAAATAAGCAGCAATGGAGTAGTAGCCATTGCTGCTTTTTTCTTTTATAATTCCTACCTTCTTCTTTCCTTTTCTTTCGTGTACATAAAAGTTTTTTCTCGAAAAAAGTCTCAAAGTCTCATTATTTGTGGCTAAAACCGATGTATATTATTGATATATAATTGTTTATAAAAATGAGACTTTTCTGTTTATTTTACAAAAAGTATCATAGAAGTATCATAAATTCAATAGAAGTATCATAAAATCTGGCCATCTATTAAGGTAGTCAACTAAAAGTATGACTA
>NZ_JAHOEA010000003.1 GCF_019127135.1 Segatella copri
ACCTTTCTAGGGATAGCTCCTTAAAAAGAGTAACCTAGTTAGGTATAATGGGTATTCGCTGACAACCCATATAGTGATAAAATAAAAAATGCGTAACTCATTTAGTGATAAGAAAAATAGATAGTAACATATTTAGTTTAACCATCCTAAAGGTGACAACTTTTTCACGTATAAGACAAAATCAAATTTGCTTCTCTAAGTATTTTATCGCTACAACCTTATATATATTCGTAAATTGCACTGAGTAGAGTGCAATTTACGTTAAAAATTGCACTCTACTCAGTGCAATTTCGTATTTAATTTGTATATTTGCACCCATAAAGAACAATATAACAGCCATAATATGGAACAATTACAAGCTACATTCGACAAATTGCTGAGAGAAACGAGTACTACGTTTCATCGCTATATGTATAATCGCATCAATTGGGATGCTCGTATGATTGGATTAATGGGACCAAGAGGTGTCGGTAAAACAACTTTGGTGCTTCAACACATCAAAGAACAACTACCAAGAAAAGACTCTCTCTATGTACAGGCAGAAGATTTTTATTTTGCCAGTCACAGACTCACCGAACTGGCAGATTCATTTGCAAAGATGGGAGGAAAGTATCTTTTCATTGATGAAATCCATAAATACAAGGATTGGGCAAGGGAGCTGAAATTGATATATGATTATCATTCTGAACTCCATATAATGTTTACAGGGTCATCTGTTCTCGACATAGCAAAGGGGGCATTTGACCTGAGCCGTCGTGCACTTATGTACGAGATTCAAGGACTCTCGTATCGCGAATATCTAGAACTCTTTCATGGAATCCATTTTCCTGTATGTACGTTAGACCAGCTCATGCAACAGGAAGTCGATATACCAAATGGTTTCTTGCCTCTAGAACATTTCGCGGACTATCTGCAACGAGGATATTATCCTTTTTCTGATGGCGATATCAGAATGTATATTCAGCAAGTAGTCAATGCAACGATAGAAACCGATATTCCACAATATGCAGACCTTACGGTTTCAACAGCAAGAAAGCTCAAAAGACTACTTGCCATCATCGCTCAAAGTGCGCCATTCAAGCCTAACATGAGCCAGATAGGAGGTCAACTTGAAGTTTCAAGAAACAATATAGCCGACCTTTGCGCCTACTTGGAGAAAGCAGGACTTATAGGGCAACTCCGTTCTTCAACAGGTGGCATTCAAGGACTAGGCAAAGTGGATAAGATCTATCTGGATAATCCAACACTCATTTATACCCTTGCTGGAAAGAGTGTGGAGATAGGAACAGTTAGAGAAACTTTCTTCTTCAATCAGACACGCTCTCTCATGCCTGTCACAGTATCCCCTATATCAGATTTTCTGATTGACGGGAAATATACATTCGAGGTTGGCGGAAAGAAGAAAAAGCAAAATCAGCTACAGAACATAGAGAATGGATATGTGGTAAAGGATGATATAGAAACGGGCTATGGCAACATCATTCCATTATGGATGTTTGGCATGCTCTATTGATAGATAATCCTTGATTACAGAAAAGATGACCCCACATTTTTTGCTCGGTCATCTTTTCTGTTGCTATTCCCCAAACTTTCACCAATCCAATACGATAGTCTTATCTACATAGAGAAAGTCCTCCTCTCGAATCTCAGAGAAAGTCTGCATGCCTATTGGATATAACTTCGTTGCCATATTATCAACAATTTACTATTTACGTTGGCAAAGATAAGCAAAAATCCCGAAACCGCCAAGCGATTTCGGGATTTATTATGTATTCAACTGTGCACCCAATACCTTAAAGGGAATTTGATCACTCTATCAACGTCTATCAAAGAGTTTATATGATGTAACACTTACAGCTGTATCTTTACAGCCTTTCCGTCATATTCCACACTCTTGTTTGCCTGCATAGGCTGATCGCCCGCTCCACTATTGGCATCCACCAATACGATATGGAATCTGCGATGCTGGAGCATTCCCTTATAGCTGCCCTTGCGTGGAGCGATGTTCAGGGTTCGGTCTGCTTCATTCCAAACAAACTGGATTTCAGAGAATTTACCCTTCTCGTAATTATAGTTGTCGCCCTCGTCCTCATAGAGCGTAAATTTACCATCAGCACCAGGATAGACACGGATTTCCAGCTCATCCCAAGGCTTCTCTGAACTATACTGCACTTCAGGACCGAATGGCAGGATGGTACCTGCCTTGATGAATACAGGCATGATGTCGATAGGACAAAGGCGCTGGATATCCTGACCGCCCTCATACTGGGTGTTGCTCCAGAAATCATACCATTTATTACCCTTTGGCAAGTAAACATTCACAGGCGCAGCTGCCTTCCTTACATCAGGATAGATGGTATGGCCCTTCTTCTCCTTATCCTTCCAGGTGTATAAAGGATTGGTTACCGGCTTCACCAGGATGTTGCGGCCGAAGAGATACTCATCGTTCAGGCGGGAAGCCTTCTTGTCTGCCGCATAATCCATTACCAGGGCACGCATCATGCTTCCGCTATTCTGTACACAGTCGCCAGCCGTACTGTAGATATAAGGCAAAAGTCGATAGCGCAGCTTGATGGCCTTAATCATAGCATCATAAGCCCAGTCGCCCTGCTTTCCGAATTCATACAGTTCGCTTACCATCGGCGAAGAACAGTGGTTGCGCATCAATGGCATGAAGGTTCCCCACTGCATCCAGCGGGTCTGCAGTTCCTGAATGGCAGGGTTCTTTGGATTCTGTTCAAACTCCCAGTAGAAGAAACCACCCAGGTCGGTATTCCAGAATGGGATACCGCAGAGCGAGAAGTTCAAGCCCGATGGAATCTGATTCTTCATCTCGTTCCAGGAAGCCAGCACATCACCGCTCCAGCAAATGGTGCCATAATGCTGAATACCGAGACTGCCGCTTCGGGTCATCTGGAGCGAACGCTTTGTGTTGCCCTTCATCGCTCTCTGGTGCTCATAGATGCTCTTGTTGTGCAACAATGGGAAGGCGTTCTTCACGCCCAACCATGAACCATCGAAGGTCTGATAGTTCTCATCGCCCGGCTTCTCAAAATGGTCTGGCTCCGTAGAATCGGTCCACCAGGCATCAAAGCCCATCTGGTAGAGATGACTAAGATACTTCCAGTAGAGGTTGCGAGCCTTCGGATTGAAGACATCGTATGGCATCACGCCACTGTTTCTTGGCCACGTTTCAAAAGGAAGGAGGGCATTCATCTTCTTCAGTTCACGATACTGCTCTGTCCAAGGACCGAAACTTGCCCAGATGGAAATCATCAGATGGGCATCGTTCTTATGAACATACTTCACCATCTCTTCCGGACTCTTCAGGCGAGGTTCTCCCTGTGCCTTCATCTGCTTCATATCGGTAGGAAGATACTTGGCATAGGCTGGATCGCCCACCTTATTAATATAATATGGGTTCTGGAACTTCATCGCATTCCAGTTGGAGTCGCATCCCCAATACTGCCAGTCCTGCACGATAGCATCGGTAGGAATCTTCAGTTCGCGATACTTATCCAATACGCCAGCCAGTTCATCGCTGGTCTTATAGCGTTCACGGCATTGCCAGAAGCCCATCGCCCATTTCGGGAACATCGTAGCCTGTCCGGTCAGTTCTCGGATGCTGGCGATGACTCCATCCTGCGTACCATCCTTGTACATGAAATAGTAGTCGGCGCAGGTTCCCACTTCGCTGGTGAAGGAAGTACATGATGGCTGGTTGCTATTGTTCTTGGATGCTACAATATCATTGAAATAAGTTTTTCCCGCATTGTCCCAGTAAAGACCATAGCCCTTCTCACTGGTGAAATAAGGGATGGCGATATAAGTGTTATGATTCCAGAGTTCAATATTCTGTCGACCACGCTGATTCATGTAAACATCGCGCAACTGTCCCAGGCCATAGATTGCCTCGTCATCAGCAAGACGGAAGTCCTGCTCTATGCGGTACTTGCCCTTGTTGGCTTCATCCTTGCGAGCTTCCAGACGAGTCTTCGTATCGGTAAGCAGCAGCTTTCCATCCTTCGAAAGGAAGCGGATTTCGCCAGTCTGCTGATTCAGTTCGACGGAAATAAAACTAGAATTGATTTTTACAATATCTCCGTTTTCCTGTATTTGAACGCCCTTCATCTGCTGAGGTTTCAAGATGACAGAATAGCTTTTCTTCTGAACAGGAGCACCAAGTCCGGCATCAGATTTCAAGATGCGGACGATGGATGGAGAATAAAATTCGATGGTTACATTCTGCTGAGCCACCTGACGGGTGATAGACTTGGCAGCCGTACCTTTCTGGGTGCCTGCCACCTTTACGCTCTTGGCGCTGAGTTCACTTGGAACGCCAACGACAGCGATGCCCAAAAGGGCAATGAGAGATAAATTCTTTAGCATACTTCTGTTTATTTTATTAGAGGGTTTATGATTGGGACGCTTCTCGATTGTCAATTCATCATGAATTTATTGTTGCCTGAAATTCCATTTAGAATTATCGCTATTGAAATCGAAGGGAGCCAAGCCTGGGGTACAATCGCCGAGTGAAACCAATGCCAGTTTCTCTTCTGTGCCTGGCACAGCCTTCGGCATGATGCGATAGGTACCATCGGTAAGCTGCTCGATGCGCCAAAGCTGGGCATCTTCACCCGTAAACTCAGGTTTGGCAATGACATCATGCTGAGCGGTTGCGGTAAGATAGCGAGTAGTGCCTTCTATGCAGATTTTATAATAAGGACCACCCAGATAACCACCCTTTCCGGCAGGCATGATACTCCACTTCTGATGAGGGCGGAACATATAATCGTTCATTCTTACCTTCACCTCGCCCTTAGGCCATTCTGCCTCTACCTCCTTCAAGGTCTGAGGTTCGATATTCTTCAGAGGCTTGGTCGGCTTGATCCAGAAAGGTTCGATATCCCGCTGCATTCTCACGAAATCTACGGCAATCTCCAGGGCATAACCTCTTCGTTCCGATTCTATCTCGTAGGTTCCGGCATGAAATTCATCACCAGCCACAGGCCAGTCGTTCTTCCACAACAAAGGACGGATAGCCAACACGCTTCGTCCTCCCTGTCTGAAATCAGACTCATAGTGGAACGACATCTTTTCTACACCCTCTTCCTCAATATAGCGTCCGAAGTGACCGGGACCCGTCTTCAGATTGTTGGCAGCAATCACCATCTTTCCACCGCCCTGCAACATCTCTCTGCCCACATTATCTACGTATGGACCGGTTATCTTTCGCGAACGTCCCACCACGATATTGTAGGTAGAATTAGGACCATCGCAACAGGTGCCATGAGTGCCGAGAAGATAATACCAACCATTGCGGTAAATCAAATCAGTAGCTTCACAGTCGATGGCGATATTGACGGGTTCGTTGCCTTCCATCCGCTTACCTGTCTTCGGGTCGAGTTCTACCAGACGGATAAATCCGAAATAGGTACCATAACTGAGCCAGAGTCTGCCGGTAGTAGGATCGAGCAACAAGCCCGCATCAATGGCATCACAATCTTCATCATCTAAGGATGAGGCAACCACCACCGGTTCAGTATATTTGAAATCAGGCGATTTCGGATCGAGCGTTTTGTTCCACATCGTCAGGACATCACCGCGATGACTGCCTCCCAATCCACCACCCGTAGCACTGTAGGCTACAAGATAACGGTCGCCAATCTTCAACACATCAGGAGCCGCTCCTCTGCCGGGACGAACAGCACCACCCTGCCAGGTCCAGCCATCCTCCGACCAGATTCCACCTTCACCCGTTCCAAAGGTATAATACTTTCCATCACACAGGGCAATGGTAGAAGGGTCATGAATGAAAGGTTCGCCCACCTGGGCTTCTGCCTCGTAAGCAGAGGAAGACAACAAGGCAACCAAAGCAGCGACATAAAGTTTCTGCTGAGCAGCAACCGGGCTAAAATATCTGAAAAATATATTGTTCTGTTTCATAACTTTCTTTATTGATTGCACTACTTCACGTGAATAGACAGGTTTCTGACAGGCTTGCCCTGTCCGTCGATGAATCGGACACAGAAGTCGCTCATACCAGGACCATTGATTACCGCACCACGAAGGATATTCCTACCTTTCTTCAAGGTAAGCTTCTTAGAAACCACATCATCGCGAACCATTCTTCGGTCGCCTTCGAGCATCACCGCCTCCTCGCCATTGAGCCACCACATGGAAGCACCATTCGAGCCAACAGACAAGCGGACGTCTTTCATCTCCTCAGGGCAATCGATAATGGTAACCGCCCAGAACAAAACACCATACTTGGGCTTCTTAAACGAAGTAGCGAAACGGAAGAGCTTCACATTAAACAGCTTACTGTCCAGCGCATGCCATTTCAGTTTTTCCTTGCCCACCTTCACGACGGCTCCATCCTTAGGAACTGTTTCCATCTGTTTAGGGAAATACTGCGTATGGAATATCTCCTTCAGATAAGAATCAGTAAAAACGACATTGCTCTTGACCGGCATAGAGATGGGTTCCAGAAGCAACCATCTCTGAATAAAGCCAGCCGCATTAGGCATGACAGGCTGCTTGCCGACAGGTCCGAAATAAGGATTAATGTCTACAGGTAATTCCTTATTTTGGGCATCCGCAGAGGAATGTCCAAAAAGGAATACACATAAACAAAACAATCTAACTATTTTATTGAAAAAGTTGTTCATAGACTATTCATTATTATTGAGGTTCGATAATCTGATAACGGCCACTCAGATGCATGAAGGCGAAGAGACGCAACAGTCCGTCGTAGTAGCCATCGAAGAAGCCTTCTTTATCTGGTTCATGCTTGGCATTCCAGAAATGACTGACGAATTCCCTGCCCTTCACATGATTGCTGACCAATGATGCCGCAGCCGAAGTGGCAACAAAACCGATAGAATGGCGGAGTGCCTTAGGAGCTGTACCTGCCGGCAGAATATCTTCTACCATTGTGCCATCTACATTATACTGGTCCAGGAAAGAATCAATGCCCTTACTATACAGGAAGTTCTGCAGCGTATTGGCATATTTCTGCTGCCACTCCTTATCCTTACAAGCCCAGGAATAATCGAGCGCTATGTTCATTGGCACTCGCCATGAGTCATAACGGAAAGCATCACCCAACAACTGACCGGTCTTCATCAGACTGCCATCATAGTTGCAATAGTCCGGGTTCAAGCCCGTCTTCTCATTGATGCACTTATGCAGGAACTCACGGCTTTTCTCAGCACACTCCTTCCAGAACTGGGAACGTCCGTCGTTAGCCCATTTCGCCCAAACCTCGTAAAAGGCAGGGAGATGGTAAGAAGGATCGGTAAACTTCCCGCCCCAATGATCGGGCGTAAAGGTGATGAGCTGATGTTCAAGATTGATAAGCGGAGCTGTGCGGTCCATTCCCGCCTTCTGCATGCTGCAATCCAGAATATGCTGCGCTTCCTTCAGATAGTTGATGTCTGTATCATTGCCCCATCGGTTGGATGCAAAGATGAGCGAAGTTACGAAATAGAGTTCACCATCCGATGCGGCTCCCTGCGCATTTCTCGTTCCATCAGTCTTGCAGCTCCATGCGAAATAGCCCTTATAAGGTCCTTCCTGATGCTGCATGTATTTCTTGCTCCATCGCCAGAGACGGTCGAAGATGTCCTTCTTGTCAAACTGCACGGCAGCCATCATTCCATACGACATGCCTTCGGTTCTCACATCATTGTTCTTTATATCGCTGACATATCCCATGGAATCGCCCACCTCGAAATAAACCTTGTTTTTACCATAGAACACATCATTGAACACTTCGTTCACCTTCTTGTCAATATCAGCCTGCTTATAGCCCATCTCGGCAAAGAGATTACGATACTGGTGAGTTTCGAAAGCTCCCTTTTCCCAAGGCAAAGCATCAAAGCCCAGCCAGTCAACCTCTACGTCGGCACCACTCTGCAAGGATACATGGAGAGCATGAACGCCCAAAGGAGCATGGAGCACCTGGGCACGGATATTCTTCCAGCCAGCCGACTTTGGAATCTTCACCTTAGCGATGATATTACCCTTCTTGCCATCGGCTCTGACTACGAGCACACCGCCCTTTGAAGACTTGGCACGAACGGTGATTTCTTCCACCTTCTCATTACCGAAATCCACCTTATTATATATAAGAGCAGTATTCGATTTAGAGAAGAGAGTCTTCCATCCGGCGAAACAGTTGTTTTTATCCAGATAATCAATACCAATACCCTTGCCTTGCAGCGCAGAATAGCGGTCAATCTGAATATGCGAACGTGCCTTCGTCAATCCCACACCTCTTAGTGTAGGTATCACCTTCTGTATCGTTCCGTCAGGATTGAAGTTCAGAGAGTCGACTCGCACCGAGCGGTTCTTGTCGAACTTAGGCGAATAATCATTATGATGATAGAAGAGATACCACTGTCCCTGATATTCCACGATGCTATGATGATTGGTCCAGCACTTCGTAGGCGACTCATCCATGATGATGCCCTTGAATGTGAAAGGTCCCATCGGATGGTCAGCCATGGCATAAGCCAGCGTTTCGGTTCCATCCTTTTCACGTACCCAAGGGAAGGTGAAATAATACTTACCGTTGCGCTCGAAGGCAAATGGGCCTTCCTTGAATCCCTCAGGCAATCCCTCTACAGGCTTAGGTTCCGAGGCAAGTTCCATCATGTCAGGTTTCAGCTTAGCCATGTGCAGACCAGCACCAGCCCAGTAGATATAAGCCTGTCCGTCCTTATCTATCAGCACACAAGGGTCTATGCCGTGCACACCCTCTATGGGGTTCCACATCGGCATAAACGGTCCTTCCGGTTGGTCAGCAACTGCCACGCCTATTCCGAATCCCTTCTCCTCCCCCTTGGGAGCGGCAGGGAAATAGAAGTAATATTTCCCGTCTTTCTCTACACAATCAGGAGCCCACATCGTATAACTCCCATCCTGTACCCAAGGTACTTTATCCTGCGAAACGATGACTCCATGATCCTGCCATTCTGTAAGATTGGCAGAAGAGAAAACGTGATAATCTGCCATGCAGAACCATTCCTTCAGTTTCTCGATAGGACTCGGAATGTCATGAGAAGGATAAAGATACATCTTCCCATTGAACACGCGAGCCGTAGGATCAGCAGAATATTGTCCGCTGATTACCGGATTCTGAGCCGAAGCTCCTGTCGATAACGCCAGCATCAAGGCGCACATCCATGTCTTCATACTATTAATTATGATACAGTTACTTAATATTCAACAGAAACATCCAGTTTCTTCAAATCCTTATCAGCCGAACTGCTGCCGTAATAAACCTCATACTTTCCAGCCTTGGCACGGACGGTATTGGTTGCAGCATCGAAGAGTTCGAAGTTTCTGCTATCCAGCGTTATGACAGCCTCAGCAGTCTTTCCTGCCTTCACCTCCACTCTCTCGAAAGCCTTCAAGCTCTTCAATGGTCCTTCGGTATCGGCAGGATTCTTCACATACACCTGCACCACCTCGGTTCCATCCTTCTTTCCAACATTACTTACCGGTATCTTCAGCGTAATCTTCTCACCCTTCTTCAGGATAGAGTTGGAAAGTGTAGCATCGCCAATACGGAAAGAAGTGTAGCTCAAGCCGTAACCGAATGGGAAGAGCGCATCGTTCATATAACGATAGGTTCTGCCCTTCATGCTGTAATCCTTGAAATCAGGCAACTGCTCTGAATTCTTATAGAACGTAATAGGCAACTTGCCGGCAGGATTGTACTCTCCGAAGAGTACACGAGCCACTGCCTCTCCACCTTCCTGACCAGGATACCAGGCCTGGAGAATGGCATCGCAACTCTCTGTCTCTGGAGTCAAGGCGATAGCCGAACCCGAACAGTTGACAAAGACAACCTTCTTGCCCGCCTCCTTCAAAGCCTTCAGGAAATTGCGCTGAACCTTCGGCAACTCGATGTTGGTGCGGTCACCACCCTTGAAGCCAGAAATCTCGATAGGCATTTCCTCACCTTCCAACTGTGGAGAGATGCCACCTACGAAGACTACAGTCTCACAATCCTTCAACTGCTTGAGCGAAGCCTGATAGTCGATAGGATTCTCGTGTCCGATATTGAACTTTATATCCGCATTATAGTTAGGCATCTCGTGATAGCGAATCTCTATCTTATACTCCTTACCCTTCTCAGCTTGGAACTCGATACGACTCTCGGTAGTGCGCCAGATGGAATGCTCTGCCTTCTTCTCACCATTCAGATAAACCTCGTAGTGACCGCAACCAGCCACGTCGAGCAACACCTTGTCTGTCTGCTTAGGACGGAACACGGTTTCATATTTTGCAGAGAAGCCCACCAGCTTCACATTAGGAGCGAAAGAATGCTGACCATAGGTAGTTACCTGCACAGGATTCTTCTCCTGGGTGATGGTAACAGGCTTGCCTTCCATCTTGCGGTTGTTCCAGAAAGTACCCTTAAAGCCCAGCTTGCCATCCATGCTACACTGGTCGAAGTAAGAATCCAGAATCTGGTCGTTCACCAAGTCGCACCCTTTAAAGGTGACGACCTGGTTTTTCTTCAAACGACTCTTGATACCATCCAGGATGGTAATTGTCTGTCGTGGGGTACCATTATAGTTTCCCCACATCATCGGTTCGTTATCCACATTTGGTCCGATGAAAGCAATCTTCTTTACCTTTTTATCGAGAGGTAATACCCCATTATTGTTTTGGAGCAGCGTCATGGTCTGCAGAGCCATATCGAGCGAGAGCTGGCGATGCGCCTTGCTGCAAAGCACCGATACAGGGATCTTCGACCATGATACAATCTTGTTGTCATCCATCTCCCCCAAGTCGAAACGACCTTCGAGCAGACGAATCACATGCTTATCAACTTCTTCTTCAGTCAAGGCACCATACTTCACAGCCTCAGGCACTGACTTATATACATAATTATATCCACACTCCACATCCGTACCAGCCAGCACGCCCTTGACAGCCGCATTTCTGGCATTGCTCGAAACCTTATGATTCTCCCAGAAATCGGTAACAGCGCCACAGTCGGAAACCACCAGATACCTGAATCCCCATTCATCTCTCAAAATCTGCTGCAGCAATCGGGTACTGCCGCAGCATGGTTCATCATCCCAACGCTGATAGGCACACATCACCTCACGCACCTTGGCATCCTGCACCAGTGATTTGAAGGCAGGCATATAAGTTTCCCAAAGGTCGCGCGGTGTAACATCGGTAATATTGTCTGTATGGCGAGCCCATTCTGGTCCGCTATGAATTGCATAGTGCTTGGCACAAGCCCAGAGTTTGCGGTATTTCGTATCTTCAGGTCCCTGCAATCCGCGCACCACGGCACATCCCATCCTACTGGTAAGATAAGGATCCTCACCATAGGTTTCCTGTCCACGTCCCCAGCGAGGATCACGGAAGATATTCACGTTTGGAGTCCAGACCGAGAGGGCATGGAAACGGGTTACATCTCCACCCTTCTGCTGCAGTTCATTCCATTTGGCACGCATCTCATCAGATGTTGCATCAAAGACGCTATACACCATTCTATCGTTAAACGATGCAGCCATTCCGATAGGTTCCGGAAACACGGTTACATCTCCCATATTCGCCACACCATGCAGCACCTCGCTCCACCACTGGAATCTCTTGATTCCCAATCGTGGGATAGCCGGCGAATCATCCAGCATCAGAGAAGCTTTCTCTTCCAAAGTGAGACGACCACACAAATCTACCGCTCGCTCATGAGCCGAGAGGGATGGATTCTGATAAGGCAACTGATGAGCCAAAACATTACCAGCAAACATGAGGGAAATAAACAGCAAAGCTGCATATATAACATTCTTATTCATTATTTTACTTTTAAGCTATTAGTAATCGGATTGTTATTTATCGATGCAAAGGTAAGCAAAAAAGCAGTATTCTACTTTATTACATGTATCAAATACATTTTATTATGTAACAATGCCAGAGAAAAGACAGAAACACCTTTTATTATATAGAAGAATGAGAGATAGGGAAAAGTTATTGATATATGAGACAAAGCACGTATGAGAATCTTTTCATAACTTTGCAAACAGAACAGAAGATGAAAATCAATCTAATAATTTAATTAAATATAAACTATGAAGAGATTATCAATCTTAGCATCGATGCTCGCGATGGCGTGCCTGCCGATGATGGCACAGAAAACGGGCAGTAAGGTTCAGGAAAAGCCTGATCCTAATTTTCAGATTTATCTCTGCTTCGGACAGTCGAACATGGAAGGAAATGCGGCTATCGAAGACATCGACCGAACGGGCGTGAACCCGAGATTCCAGGCTATGTATGCCGTGGATGATAAAAAGGCGGGATGGAAGAAGGGACAATGGCACACCGCCGTGCCACCACAGGCAAGACCCTCTACAGGACTGACTCCTGTTGACTATTTCGGAAGAAAGATGGTGGATAACCTGCCAGACAGCATCAAGGTGGGAACCATCACCGTGGCCGTGGGCGGAGCCAGCATCGACCTCTTCGATAAGCGAACCTATAAGGCTTATCTCAAGAAACAACCCGACTGGATGAAGAACTTTGCATCCCAGTACAACGGAAATCCATACGCCCGACTGATAGAACTGGCAAAAATAGCCAAGAAGCAGGGTGTTATCAAGGGCATTCTCCTGCATCAGGGCGAAACCAACAACGGCGATGCCAACTGGCCTAACCGAGTAAAGACAGTTTATAACGACATCTTGAAGGATTTGAATCTGAAGGCAGAAGACGTACCTCTGCTCGTAGGCGAAACCGTACAGAAGGATATGGGCGGAAAATGCTGGGCACATATCGCCATCGTTGATGATATTGCCAAGACCATTCCTACAGCCCACGTCATTTCTTCAAAGGGCTGTCCGCAGCGTGGCGACGGTCTCCACTTCATCGCAGAAAGCTACCGCACCATGGGCAAGCGCTATGCAAACATGATGCTCGCCCTGCAGGGAATCATTCCAGACAGCAACTATCCGCGTGTAGATAAGGACCGCAGAGCTTATGTAAAGCTCCATGCTCCTGAGGCAAAGAAAGTAATCTTCGACATCTGCGGCAAGCAATATGAGATGAAAAAGGATTTGGATGGCGACTGGTACGGCGTTAGCGATCCGCTGGTAGTAGGATTCCACTACTATTTTCTGAATGTAGATGGCGTGCAGGTTGTTGACCCTGCCAGCGAAACCTACTTCGGCTGCTGCCGTGAAGCAGGCGGTCTGGAAGTTCCAGAAGGAGCTGAAGGCAACTACTATCGTCCTCAGCAGGGCGTAGCCCATGGTCAGGTTCGCTCAGTATCTTACTATGCAGCCTCCCAGAAGCAGTTCCGCCGCGCCATGGTTTACACCCCTGCCGAATATGAAACCAACACCACCAAGCGCTATCCTGTGCTCTATCTGCAGCATGGCATGGGCGAAGACGAAACGGGCTGGAGCAAGCAGGGAATGATGCAGCACATCATGGACAACCTGATAGCAGAAGGCAAGGCTGAGCCTATGATTGTGGTCATGGAGAGTGGCGATGTAAAGAAGCCTTTCGTTGCCCGTCCAGGCAAGAATGTAGATGAAGAGCGCAACCACTATGGAGCTTCTTTCTATGATGTGATTATCAAGGATCTGATTCCGATGGTTGACAAGACATTCCGCACTTATACCGACCGCGAGCATCGTGCGATGGCTGGATTGTCATGGGGCGGTTGCCAGACATTCAACACGGTATTGCCTCACATGGACAAGTTTTCTGCCCTTGGAACCTTTAGCGGTGCACTCTTTGGCGTGGATGTAAAGACCTGTTTCAATGGAGTTTTTGCCGATGCAGAGAAATACAACAAAAACATTCATTATATGTTTATGGGCTGCGGTTCGGAAGAGAACTTCGGTACCGAGAAGATGGCACAGCAGTTGAAGGAACTGGGCATCAAGCTCGATGTTTACGTATCACCAGGCACTCATCATGAGTGGCTCACCTGGCGCCGCTGCTTCAAAGTGTTTGTTCCTCATCTCTTTAAATGGTAAACAAATTAAGTGGTAAACAAACTATCAGACATAATAAATCCCAGAACCGCTTGGAAGAGCGATTCTGGGATTATTTATATACTTCTTGCCATTGAATTCCCGCACTGAAATTACGTCACGACGTATCTTTTACTACGTCCGGACGTAACTTTTGCTGCGTCGGGACGTAGCAAATCCCTCAAAAACACCGTTATTTTGCTGATTTTATGCAAAAAGTGGTAATAGGTGGCAATAAAGTGGTAATAAAAACACCCCTTATTGCCACACGTTATCTTCTAATAATCATAGAGTTAAGTATAAGTGTGGCAAATGTGGCATTAAATTAGAAAAAAAAATACACATGTAACACTACAGGATACTGATATAGCTCAGTAAGCTAACTCAAGTAGTTCAATCAGCTAACCCAAGTAGTTCAGTAAGCTAACCCAAGTAGTTCAGTAAGCTAACTCAAGTAGTTCAATCAGCTAACTCAAGTGACTCAATCAGCTGACGCAGATATCTCGACAAGCCGAAGGATACGTCTCCGTTAGCCTACGGAGTCGTATCCGTAACCCAATGCAGTCATATTCTTAACCCAATGCAGTCGTATCCTTAACCCCACGCAGTCATATTCTTAACCCCACGCAGCCATATCTGTAGGCAAACGGAAGCACATCATGGCAAACTATCAGACATAATAAATCCCAGAACCGCTTAGAAGAGCGATTCTGGGATTTTTTTATACCATTTGTTCATTATTTATATTATATAGATTAATTCGTTACTGAAGTTTCGCATGTAAGCCCCACACGCCCTGAACCAACGGTCACCGGCCGAAGGGAAAGGTAAAGGGCGTGTGGGTAATTTCAACCGTACAGGTCGAAAAGTTTTAGAAAAAGTTATCAGATAGTATTGGGGATAGCAAAACCTTTACTTTTTTACCTTTTTACTTTTTTACCTTTAAAAATCCCAGAAATCTCTTGCAGATATGAAAATAAAACCGTAACTTTGCGGCATGGATTTTTAATACAGATGATTATGAAACAGGTAGAAGAAAGATACATCAGCTTGCTGACCGACTTCGGTTTCAAGCGAATTTTCGGAACAGCAATGAACAAGGATTTGCTCATTTGCTTCCTCAACAGCTTGTTTAATGGCAGACAGGTTGTAAAGGACGTATCGTATCTGAACCCGGAGCATGTGGGAGATGTCTATACCGACCGCAGAGCCATCTTTGATGTATATTGCGAGGGCGAAAACGGCGAGAAGTTCATCGTTGAAATGCAGAATGCGTACCAGACGTATTTCAAGGATCGCGCCCTCTTCTACTCCACCTTCCCTATCCGAGAACAGGCGCCCAAGGGGAATGAGTGGGATTTCAAGCTCAATCATATCTATACCGTTGCCCTGCTCAACTTCAGCATGAACGAGGATGCATTCGACAAGGAGAAAATCCGCCATCATGTGCAGTTGTGCGACACTGCTACCCACAAAGTATTTTACGACAAACTCGAATATATCTATGTAGAGATTTCCAAGTTCAACAAATCCCTGGAAGAATTGGATACACTCTACGAGAAGTGGCTCTATGCACTGAAGAATCTCTATAAGCTTACCCAGCGCCCTAAAGAACTGTGCGATAAAGTCTTCGACCGCCTCTTCGAGGAAGCCGAGATAGCCAAGTTTACTCCGCAGGAAATGAGGGAGTACGAGACCAGCAAGATGGCATATCGCGACATCAAGAATTCCGTTGACACCGCTAAGCGTGAAGGTATAGCTGAGGGTATGGAAAAGGGAATGGAATTAGGTATGGCGAAAGGTAAGCAAGAAGGTCTTGCGGAAGGTATGGAAAAAGGTATGGAGAAAGGTAGAGCAGAAGGCAAGCATGAGGCCAACACAGAAACAGCACAACGATTGCTGGCAATGGGACTTTCTGCCGAACAGGTTTCCAAAGCTACCCAGCTACCTTTGGAAATCATTAAGAATCTGAGCAATACATAAAAAATATAATAGCGGAGATATTGATGACAAATATCACCATAATAAATCCCAGAACTGCTTGGAAGAGCGATTCTGGGATTTTTTATACCATTTGTTTAATATTTATATTATATAGATTCTACATCATCGTTCACATTATTATATATAGTACGATGCGAGCATTGTAAAACGTCTCATTTGTTATATGTTAAATATCAATTACTGAATTATCTTTTTCTGATAACATTGCCTTTATAGTTATGTTTATCGCTGCCCAGAAAGGTTGAATGTCTCGCCAAGTTTTGGGCGGATGATGACCCTTCTGTAACTGGTCAGTGCCGGAGTCCCATTGTCTGTCACTTCACAGATTATATGCAGTTCTTTTCCTGCCGCATCCTGGGGGATACGTAGAATGGCATTAGCTTTGTCTGCCTCTCTGATACTTACCATTGAGGTGTAAGTACCCGCTTCCGGCAATATCCACCAGTGGAATGTCAGTTTATCTTTATCCGGATCCACAGATTTTGAAGCGTTTAATTGGAGTTCCTCTTCTGTTTCTGGTTCAATTATAATCGGGTTCAATCCCTTTTCACCATTTACGATAACTATCGGGTTACGGTTTCCTTTGCCGTATGCAGCCCAATCCATACGTGCCATGAAGTTGGCGAATATTGCGGGATAGAAGTATTTTTCATATTTCTCCGATATGCATCTGACTGCCGGATCTGCATTTGTGTAACATGTTGTCAGACTGTCTGGTGACAGTCCCCATCGGAAATAGCCACCCCAACCAGCCTGGCTACATACGGTCGGATCGTTTAATCCATTTGGGGTTACATGTAGGAAAGAAGGAGTGTCGCCTTCCACTCCGTATTTGTTTTTCGGATATATTTTCCCTAGATTCCCGTGATTTTGTATATGAGTTGCGTATTCGTTCCAATTCTGGCTTCCTATGGCGTTCTGCACGATCCAGGCGCTGTCGTCCCAGAAAAAGCGGATATCCTTGCCGCAAGTCTTGCGGATCCATTGATGAGAACTGAAGGCATAATCCACAGGGGGACCTCCGCATACATCTTGGTCTGTAATTGTATAAACACACAACTTATTCAGAAACTTTCTAACTTCCGTTTCGCTTCGTTCCTGCCTGACAGTCCATATCGCTTGAGCCAGTGTATTTGCACCGCCCCAAACCATAACCCATAAGGGACGGTCGTCCTTTTCGTCAACCAGGTCGATAATCATTTGGCTACCTTGTGAGCGATTCTCCTCTCCAAGTTTGCTTACGCCTAAATCTCTGCTGCCAAATGCAGTCCTGCTACGCAAATAGGCAGCACTTGGCCAATAACCCAACGTTTGTTTGCCAGCTTCCTTTTCTACTGGCAGGAAACCCTTTTGTCCGGATCGTTTCATTAGATTCGGTAGATCCTCCTCGTAGGCATTAATTACTTTCTGCATGTTTTCCATCCATTCGTCCGGATAAGATCTCCCGCAGCTGTTCCATCCTCCTGTCGCAATCAGTCCCTCTATTTCATAAAGGTCAGCATGGACCAGCAGGCGGACCATTGATTCCATGTCATCGGGTTCAAGGTCTGTCGGTGCAATATCCGTAAGTACGACAATACGTGGTTTCAGGGAGGAATCCGCAACTGTTTTCGCTGCAGTTTGCATTGAACATAGAAGCAAGATGCCCAGCATTCCAGCGATTTTCCATTGTAGTTTAATAATATGTCCCATAGTCCTTAATTACGCAACACTATTATAAATTAAACTTTTTAAACACCTGAGCAGCAAAAAGTTCTTGAACAAGTCAAGCGGCAGAGCCGAGCGGCCCAGGATTTTGCCATGTCGAAGAATTCACTTATCTTAGTGTTGCAAAAACAAACAAGAGAATCCAACGATAGCACAGCTTCCATGCATAGTCTCCTCAGCGCGGGATACGTACAGGAAGTTAAGGAGAGTGCATCATAATGGGCAATGCACCCTCCTTGTCATCAGGAAGTTATCATTTGAACTTCCATTCGTCGAATGTGATATTGTTTCCTTTCAGGACAAAACAGAGGTCCATTGTGCCTGTCATATTCTTTTGAAGTTGGGATTCTATGAGTTTCATTTGCGGGGTACCGACTTTGATTGAAGCTATGACTTCTCCGTCCGGCCTATCCCGGCGAACTTCTATGATTCCGTTTCCGGATGCCTTAATTTCCAGACTGGAAGGTACTTTGTTGAATTCCACACCTCTGACAGCAATGATGCCAGTCTTGTTGGGAACGGTAACGGCATACATGTCCCCGATGCTTTTTCCATTTGTGAACTTGACACCTTGTGTGGCTGCTGTGGTTTCGGCCTGCTGGATGATGAACGGATTCATAGGCTGTATCTGTTTTACGCCTTTCAGAGTCTGATTACCCATGTGGATATTCACAGTATTCTCGTCAACTTGTATTTCATCGACACAAACATTACGAAAACCAGCTGTTGTATTGAAACTATGTTGCAAACTCATTGTGTGATAGAATACATACCATTTCCCGCGGAATTTGTGTAGATGTGTATGATTGTTGCTGTAGTCAAATCCATAATCTCCAGGGTTTTTCATATAGTTGTGCTGGTATTTCCAACTTTTGGTTACCAGCGGAGTTTTGCTAGTCATGTAACTCATGCAACAGGTGGTTGGTTTCTCTGTCGGGAGAGGCCAGTCGCTAAAATCTTGCCAATCTATGTTATAAGTATAAACGTATGTGCCGTTGATGTAGTTTAATTCGTTAGCTTCGAAATGATGGGGAGCCCTGATGGGCTTTATCGGGCCATCCACACTAATCATGTCTTTTCCCAAACGCATAATGCGAGCACATCCTCCGCCTACTGTCAGCCAACCTTTTCCTTTGTCATCGATGACTACACCCGGATCGAAAGCGGCTTTGCATTCTCCTGCTATGCCGGGAGTGTTTGTGTCTACCAAACTATGATTCAGCGGGCTTGACCACGGTCCTATAGGGGATGTGGATGTCAGCACCGCGGTTCCACCCCCGCTATTGGAGAAATAGAGGTAGAAGTGAGTCTTGCCGTCCGCTTCCTCACGTTTTGCGATCGACGGTGCCCATGATGTTTGTATCCATGGGGCGATGCTGTCTGTTTTAATAATTCCGTGATAGGTCCAGTTTGTCATGTCATCGGAAGACATCATCACCAGAGATTTGATGTATTCGTAGGAGTTTTTTCCGTAACCGCCTATTGAATCATATTGTTGCTGATCGTTTGTTGCGTACACATAAATTCTGCCTTTATATTCTACTGCAGTTGGATCCGCTGTAAACATAAAATCCAGCAGGGGATTTCCATCTCCTGTGGTGAGTTTAGGGGAAACGTCCGGCATGGTTACATAAGGTACGGAATCATTTTTCAGGGACGGATTTTCTCCGGCCTGCGCATTTTGCTGGTGAGATATCATACATGCAGCAATGGCCATTGATAAAACGGGGGTCTGGATATTTTTCTTTTTCATTCGTATATGATTAAATTGTTTATTCGTTGCAAAATTACAAGAATAATCCGACATAGGCTTTGCGCCATATATCAAATACTTTATCAAACGTATCAAAATGCACTGGGAGGGCAGGTTTGTTACCTGCCCTCCCAGTACTGAATGATTACAAGCGTAGGGCTTGATGCCTACAAGTGACGTAAGTAATAGTGAGAAGAATGCCTTCCGCATATCTTTTGGCGGTCGCCAAAAGATATGCGATTCTAGGACTTGCAATCATTAGGAACAGGAGTTAAAGGCATTAGCTTCTGGAACAACAATCATCAACTCCTAGGGCTACAAGCAACAGATACTAGATTAAGAATTTTCACAACCCATAACATTGGGTATAAACTAAAGTTACATGGCACCCTATTAACAAGGCAAAAATAGCTCAAAAATGTCCCTAATCCAAAAAATCAGTACGAATTTTCGGATTATAATCCAAAAAAACAGTGTTATTTTTTGGATTAGCGAATATTTTCATTACCTTTGCAGAAGATTAGCTGCACTCGGCAATTTGAAAGCGAACTTTCATTGCGCTCATTTGCATAATCTTTGCAGAAGATTAGCTGCACTCGGCAATTTGAAAGCGAGCTTTCATTGCGCTCATTTGCATAATCTTTGCAAAAGATTTAAACATAAGAATAAAATGATAAGAAGGAAACTACAAGAAACGATAGAGGCCAGAATGTTTGGTGGTAAAGCTATTATTATAATAGGTGCCAGACAAGTAGGAAAAAGTACGCTTTTCAAAATGATACTTGAAAAACGTACGGAACCTATATTGCAATTAAACTGTGATGAGCCAGAAGTAAAAGAAATGCTATCCCAGGTGAATAGCCAAGAACTAAAATTGCTCATTGGCAAACACAAGATTGTCATGATAGACGAGGCACAAAGAGTAGAAAACATAGGGCTAACCCTAAAATTGATTACCGACAACTTCCCTGAAGTACAATTACTGGTAACAGGCTCTTCCTCATTTGAATTACAAAACAAGCTCAATGAGCCACTGACCGGCAGAAAGTTTGAGTATCATCTCTTTCCATTGTCCACTGGTGAATTACTCGAATCTCAAGGCTTACTTACAGTAAAACAAACACTAGAGAATCGCCTCATCTATGGCTCATACCCAGATGTCATCAATCATACAAAAGATGCAAAAGACATCTTGTACAATCTGTCCAACAGTTATCTCTATAAGGACTTGCTCACCTTAGAGAGTATACGCCGACCTGCATTGCTTAGCAAGCTACTCACTGCTTTAGCACTGCAAGTTACTAGCGAAGTTTCATACAATGAGCTGGCACAGACAGTAGGTACGGACAGCAAAACCGTGGAAAAATATGTAGACTTGCTAGAAAAATGCTATATCATCTTCAAGCTAAATGGTTTTAGCAGAAACCTGCGCACAGAACTGAAACGAGCCAAGAAGTTTTACTTTTACGACAATGGTATCCGAAATGCCATATTGCAAAACTTTGCGCCTTTGGCCCTTCGACAAGATGTTGGTGCCTTGTGGGAGAACTTCGTTATCAGCGAAAGAATAAAAGCTAACCAGTATGAAGGAAGATATGTAAACAGCTATTTCTGGCGAACCAACCAACAGCAAGAGATAGACTACATCGAGGAAAGCGACGGACAGTTTACTCTCTTCGAAATGAAATGGAATCCAAAGAGAGCAAATACTCAGTTTCCTGCTTCCTTCCTAAACACATACGATGTGAAGGATAAAACGATCATCACTCCCGAGAATTGGCTAGAGCACCTATAAGAAACAAAAAAGTCCTTTCACCTTTCATCTATCTGAAATGCAAGAAGATAGATGAAAGGTGAAAGGACATCTAAACAACAAAACTATTTTTATTTTATCACAAAACCTAACTACTTCATCACAATTTTTCTACCCTTGTGAATAAAGATTCCGCTTGTAGGATGGCTGACACGTACGCCCTGAAGCGTATAGTAAGCATCATCCTGCTGGGAAGGCTGGGCTACTACCGATGGCTGAGTGATGCCAGTAGACTGGTAAGCATCATTGGCAAGATAATAGCTTGGACCATTCCAGTTGGTGCTCCAGCCCTGAATATTGCGGGCTGAGAAATCGGCGTTGGCTATCAGATTCTCTGATGTTCCTTCCTTCACCAACACCATGTCGTCAATATCGAGTGTACCACCGTATTTGCCAAATACAAACTGGAAGGTATCCAAGGTGAAGTTGGCTGTGAAATTCCAGGTCAGCGTCTTCCAGTCGCCAGCCTCTACATGATAGGCTGCCAGATACTGCACATCATCGCTTCCACCCCACTGGTTCTTGTGGTCGCTTGCATTCCAGATAGGCCAGAATCCCAGCTCAGCGCAATCTGCAGAAGTTCTCACCTTCATGGTCAGCGTATACTTGGCACCCTTCTCCAAAGCCTTTGGCAAGGTGTAGATAGCCTGACGGTCCCAGAGGTTCTCGCCCACAGTACTCTCGTAACGGATGAAATAGTTGCGGTTTTCCACAGGCACCGAATGCTGGTTCAACTGATGAAGCTTGAAGAAGTTCCACAGTTCCTGGGTAGAATTTACCCCGTTAGGCTCATTGGAATGCCAATGTCCCTTACCGTCGATGGCTATCAGGGTTACCTCTACCCCGTCGTTCACATTATTATATATAGTGCGTGTGGCTTTCGGACCTGTGCAATTGGCAGGATAAGGGCGGATTACCTGCGGGTTGCTTGCATCACATCCCTCGTAGGCAGCCCACTTCTTTACATATTCCTCAATGCTAGGATAACCGCCAGCCATGTGATAAGGATCGCCCGTATATTTGAACACATCATCACCGGTTCCGTGAATATGCATGATAGGCACCTTGCGGTTAGCTTTAGGCTGCTTACCGATATCCACACCACTAACCGGTCCGAAAGCGGCAATCTTATCACCCAAGGTTTCCAGGCAGTGATAGCCCAGCCAACTGCCCATGGAGAAGCCCGAGAGATAGATACGGTTCTTATCCACATTGTGCTTCAGCTCCATATCCTTCATGATAGCCTCCACAAACTTCACATCACCCATACCGCCGGTATCCCACATTCTGTTATTACCCAACGGATAGGTAACGATAAAACCTTCGGTATCAGCCAGCGCACTCCATTGCGTCTGCTTCTGCTGATACTCAGGGTCCTGATTCATACCATGAAGAGAGATTACCAAGGCTGGTGATTTCTCTACATTCTTTGGTACATAAGTGAGGGTCTTACGAGTAGAAGTCCCCACTTTCACCTCTTCCCAAGTCTGTGCCGCCATCTGGAGGCACAGAACCATGAGGAGAGATGCGAGCATTGTAAAACGTTTCATCTGTTACTTGATAACCATCTTTTTACCATTCTTGATAACGACACCCTTGTAACCTTTGCCTACCTGCTGACCTGCAAGGTTGAATGCCTTGCCATCCTGCAGCTTGACGCTCTCGATGTTAGAGATACCTGTGGTTGTAGTAACCAACCAAGCACCGAGTACAGATACCTGGGCAGGATTTTTGTCTGGGTCGGTATATTGTATACCCATAGTCTTGATGACAGCACCTTCCTTGGTGGTGAAGGTAATCTCATCGCTGCCGTTGAATGAAGGCCACTCAGAACTATTATCCTCGTAATCTACACACATCTGAACATTTGGGGTTGGCTCTGCCAATTTCACTTTCACGGTAACATTGCTCTTGCCAGCCAAACCATTGATAGCGAGCTGCTGCCATTGTGAATTGTAAGAAACTACACCCTTATAAGCTACTGTGTTATCAGTACCAGCCCAACCGGTAAAGGAGGCATTAATTTTCTTTTCAGTACCGTCAGCGGCAACCAAAATCATCTTCTTAACTTTCAGGTTCACTTCCTCAGCATCGGTATGCTGCACGCTTACACCTACGATGTAAGGATGCTCCTGGTCGAAAGAAAGCTCAAACTTCTTGGTAGCTCCATCGCCCACAGCTCTTCCGTAGGCAGGAGTTGGATCGCCTTCAGCATCAGCAGAAGCCTTCCAAGTATAGTTTACCTGGCAGTTGGCAGGAAGCGGCTCTTCGAACTCGAGGATATACTTAGGATAATCTGCAGAATTGACATTGCAGGCAAACTCTGCTGCACCCCACTGCTTGGAGATAGTGAAGTCATAAACATCAGCATCGTAGGCAAAACCTGCATTCCAACCACCACCCAAAACAAGAGGAGTCTCTGTCTGAGCATTCACACTTACAGCCATGAAAGCTGCTACAATCAAAGTAAATAACTTTTTCATAAGCTTTACAATTTGTTATTAAGTTAATAAATTCAGTTATAAGATTGAGTTGTTTCTCTAATCTGTTGGCAAAAGTAACAGAAAAGGCAGAAAAAGACTTTGCGTGGTATAACAAATACTTTGTGAGAAGTACCAAATAGGTTTGATAGCCAACATTATAACGAAAATGATACACCATCAAACCTATTTGAAGAGGAAATCACAACAAAGGAGTCATATAAATCGGTAAGAGGAGCGTTTGTCCATCTTTCTTCAAATCCTTTGTATACATGAGATATCTCTTATCTATTCGATCAGAATATTTAGCACAAAACTCGTCTAGTGACTTATGAGTATTATATCCTGAGGATTTCACCTCTATCGGATAAATTTTCTTTCCTCTTGAAAGAAGGAAATCCACTTCATAACTTTTATGGCTAGTGGCATGAGGGAAAGTATAATAATAAAGTTTATTGCCAGAAGCTACTAACATCTGCGCTACAAGATTCTCATATACATATCCCATATCACTACTCAGCTTATCACTCAAAAGCTTTTCATAAATAATATTTTCAGTATGATCTTTGTCCCAAAAGGCGAGAGTCACAAAAAGCCCCGTATCTGCCGTAAACATTTTATAGAAATTACCATCACTATGAAGAGCCAGACCTACATTCGGATCATTGGCATGATAGGCAAAATTTACAACCATACTATCCTTCATTTCCTCCAATATACCCATTATGTTCTTACGTTCAGAATCATCCAACACACTAGCTACTTGGTATCTAGATGCATTATTATTCAGCTGAGCAGGTATATTAGCAAAAAGTTTAGCTGCTCGTCCACTATTGTCGATCTTTCTAAAATCATCCAAATAGAGTTCCAAAATTTCCCTTTTCACAGCATCCGTCTTACTAAGATTATTCGTCTCAAGATATTCTTTTACAGCTTGTGGCATTCCACCAACAAGCATATAAAGGCGAAGCCGACGCATAGTTTCTCGATGAGCAGCTTCCAAAGGGATCCGTGAATCAAAAAATTGTTTGAGCAAGGGCATCGTAACTTTATCCCCTAAAGCCCAGCAAAATTCCTCAAAGTCCATTGGATACATTTCCAAACGCGTCTCTTCACTTGGGATGATAATATTAGCTACATTCTTTTTTATACTAATTAGAGAACCCGTCTCTATATAATCGTATCTACCATCAGCCACTAGATGTTTAATAGCTTGGCGAGCCTTAGGACAAAGTTGCACTTCATCAAAAATAATCACAGACTTTCGCTTCTCCAAGACCACCTGATAAATAGACTGAAGGCGAAGAAAGATAAAATCTAAATTCATTAAATCTTCAAAAAGATCTGTAACAGCCTTTGAAGCCATAGAGAAATCAATCAATATATAGCTTTTGTACTCTCGCTCAGCAAAAGTACGCACTATAGTAGATTTTCCTATGCGTCTTGCTCCCTTGATAAGAAGCGCAGACTTCCCCTGACGCTCTTGCTTCCAAGCAAGCATCTTATCATATATTTTTCTTTCAAACACAATATTTGCCATAACATTTTGATTTTGAGTGCAAAGATACAAAATATTCCAGATTCCCCAAATGTTTTTGCCCAAAATGTTCCAGATTCCCCAAATGTTTTTGCCCAAAATGTTCCAGATTCCCCAAATGTTTGGTCAAAACAGAGGAAAAATATACAGAGCCTAATACATCACATCCTTCTCTGGGAAGCTATGGGATAGCGGACCATAGAGGGGATGGGCATCCAAAAGCTTGACACTGCGGGTGAGAGGAAGCACATCCTCCGCCCACTGGCGATAGAAGGTGGCATCATGCAAGATGTAGAGATACTTGCGCGCCAACTGCTCATGGCCACTCACCAGTTCGGTCTCAGCAAGACGCTTCAGCATTCTGCCGCTCTGGTTACCATTGGCAATGAGCTGCTTAAACTCGAAGGCATATCGGCGAGAAGCATTCACCAAACCAAGATGGAAGAAGAGGTCACTCTTCATGCAGATATTGATGGGATGATCCAGCTTGCCATACGAAGCCATAAACTGGCGCATCCCATCATCACTCAATGCCCCCGTCTTCCATTGCGCCAACTTCACAGCCGCCTCGCTCGCCGTAGCCATCGGAGCCTTCTTAGCAGCCTTATCCAAGATGGCATGCCAATCCTGTCGGCGCACCAACATACTATACTCCATCTGCTCATATACATCAGAGGTATACCACTCATGAGGGAAGAACGCCGTAGGATCGCGCAAATAATCAATGCCACGAAACACACGAGCCTTGGGATAAGGCAGCATTCTGGCACTATCCAACTGCACAAACAAGCCTACCACCAGCACAGCCACCAAGCCCATCGCCCAGTTCTGCTTATCCTTCTGCCTGCACAAGGCATAAGCCACCAAGCACATTGCTGCCCATATCGCCATCGGTCCCACTAGCCAATAGCCCAAAGTGAGCAATAGCAGCAGATAAATAATGGCAGGTCTCCAAGCCGAGAAGATGTTACTAGGCATCAGCAGCAACATAGCCTCAGTAAGCAGCAAAGCCATAGGCACAGTAGTCATCACATCCTTATCGCCCATGATCGCCCACATTACAATAGGCGGCAGAAACGACAGGAGATAACATCTCATACCGTCCTTACAGCCCATCCTTCTCATCAAGAGCCAGGTGATCCGTTGCAAGCCGCCCATGAGTAGCGCCAGGAGCAAGGCGCCCAGCGGCAGATTGTTATAGCACTGCACCAGCATCTCAGCCAAATAGCGAGCCACGCCACCTGGTTCTGCCAGTCTATCCATCAGATAATCCCCATTCCATAAGAAGAGCTGCATCTGCTCATGATAAGCCAATGCGCAGGGATAGGCATATCGCCAGAAGATGTACAGGGCAGCCATGAAGCCAGCCGCCACCATCCATCGGCTTCTATCATTATTCTTCGTATCTTTCATTTTCCGTATACCTTATTATATATAGCATTACTTAGCCACCCGCCATTCCATACGTTTAGGGTTGTTGATATGCCCAGGCATATCCTCTATCTCCACCTTGCGCAGCGTGAAGTCGGGCGTATTATATGAATACATGCGGCGCAGATTGTCCTCCCTAGGTCGGCGTTGCGGCAGGAGGAAAGGCTTGGTAGAATGGCCCTGCCTGTCCACGCTAGCCAGATAGATGCGAGTATACAGGCCGTCCTCTCGCCTACTGGTAAAGAGATACCATCCGCCACTCTTGCTCCAGTTGTGGAAACTGTCAGAGTCATCACTGTTGGCAGCGTCCAGGGCATGAGCCTTGCCAGTCTTCAAGTCTAACAGCCATAGGTCAGCCTCCGGATGCCAGATAGAGAAGTAGCCATAATCCAGCGTGGTAAACATCAGATATCTGCCATCGTATGACGGACGAGGCCAAGTGATGCTCTTGCCCAAAGCCACTGCACTGATGAGCGTATCCACCATTTCGCCCAGCTTGCCCGTCTTGGCATCGAAGCCCACACGGCAGAGGCTATATCGGCTCTCACGGAAATGCTGCTTCGGATCTCTGAAAGGCGCGGTGATATAATAGAGCCACTTACCGTCTGGCGAAAACACAGGGCAGTTCTCCAGATTCTCCTTGGTGGCAAAGCGAGCATCCACCATCGCCTCATGCGTCTCGGGATTGTAGATGAAGATATCAGAGCTCATATCGAAATACTCGATGCGCTTCTTAGCCTGAGAATGAAAATACTGCTGCGTATCATTGGTACTGAAGGCGATAAACTTGCCCGATGGATGCCAACAAGGGAACACCATCGGACCACCCACCTCCAGATTCTTCGACTTCATCCAGTCGTCCTTGCCCTGATGGCGAATCAAGGTAGCACCCTTCTCGCCACGGATATGCAGCGTAAACTCATCGGGATTGGTGGCATTGGCGGTATGACAATTCACACAACTGCCCGGCACCTCGGTGGTGCGATAGATGGCAAACTCATCAAAGTTGGAGAGGCAACGCTGAAAGAGTCCCTGCATACCATAGAGCTCATAGCCAGGAGCCACCATGCGATAAGTGACGCCCCACTCCTTCATCCTCTGCTTATCCACGAAGATGTCAAAAGGCTTGAATTGTCTCCACTGTCCGTCCTTCTTGGCGACAACAGTAAGGGTCAGTTTTCCGCCTCGATTATCACGTAGCAGTTGATGCCATTGTTCGATGTCAAACTCCGCATCCTCTCCCGATGTCTCCATCGCTCCCTTCCTGGATCCCTTTATCTGTACCGACATAGCCGTATATCCCTCATCTTCCATGCAGAAGTTGAGCGGAGCGATATTGGCAGGCACGGTAACGCCCACGTAGTCGGGATAGATGGCAGGCAACTGGCTCACCATCGTTATGTCATGTGGCTTTTGCGAGCAGCCCACCAGCAGCAGGCAGCCCATCAGCAAATAATATATCTTTTTCATGGGTACAAAGATACTACTTTTTTCAGAAACACCCTTTGCGTCATGTAACAAATACTTTATCAGGAATGCAAATGTGCAACCAAATGAAATACTTTGGCAGTTGTTCTAAAACAAACGTTCCCCTCTATGCAGCCAGAGCCTATGTGAAAGATTTTGGCACGAAAACGCACTTTTTCTCGAAAAAAAGTGAGAAAAAGTGCGTTTTCGTGCCATTTTAAGTAAAAAGGTCGGTCGTGTCTTCTCGACACAACCGACCTATCACGACTAACATCATTTCGGTTAATCCTTTATATGATAAAACCTAAACTAATGTTTCTTTATATTAGATGGCGTGAGCCATAGGATAGGCTCACACCACAAATATTACTTAGCATCATTCCAGTACTCTGGAGCACCGAGACCAGCTGCGAAGCCACCATAGGTGTGCTTGCGGTAGTAGTCCTTGTCCCAAAGACCAGTAGGAGCACCAGCACGCCATCCGCTGTTAGCAGGAGAGTCTGTAGGACACCACTGACAGATACCCCACTGCTGAGCCTCAGGGATGATTTCGAAGTACTTCTTGATGACGAACTCATAAAGCTCACGCATCTGCTTGTGCTGCTCCTCAGTCATATCGTTGGTGTTTACACTCTTGCCTGTTTCATCCACATAACCCATATCCAACTCAGAGATACGAACCAACTTGCGAGAGTCAGCCATCAACTTCAACATGTTGACAATAGCATTCTTCTTTGACTCCTGAGTCTTAGGATTAGCATAGCAAGAGATGTGCATCTGGCTACCGATACCATCAATCTTGGTAACACCATCAGCCTCCCAATCCTTGATCCACTGAATCAAGCTCTTGAGTTTGCCATTCTGATCCCAATCACTCTCCAAGTTATAGTCATTGATGAAAAGCTTCAAATCCTCAGGGTTGCCATTGTGGGCAGCAAAGCCTTCACGAGCAGCCTTTACTGCAGTGCGAACATAGTCGAGGTCGCCAAGATAATCCTGCCAGTAGAAATTGCTGGCTGCATCCGCTGCAGATACATTACCACGAGTAGCCGACTGAAGGTCGTACTTACCATCACCATCTTTATCAGCTCCAGAAAGAGCCTCGTTGACAACGTCCCAAGCCTTTACCTTACCATCACAAGCTTCCATCATACCATCTACCCACTTGTTCATAGCCCAAGTCAAAGTATCCTTCTTCTCTTCATCTGTCAAAGGAATCTTATTTGCCTTCTTCATGTAGTAAACCTCGAAGTCATCGATGTAAATGGTACCCACATACTTACCAATGTTCAGCAACAGACGTTTTGCATTGTCACCATTACAAGTAGTAGCAACATCCACTTCCTTCCAATCGGTAGTAAACTTGATGGTTGGGAAGTCGCCACAGCCCTTGTAGCCATCAGGATTCTGGAAACCAGCTCCAAATGAACCATCAACAGAACCCTTGATCTTCATCTTCAAATGATAATTCTTACCATTTTCGAAAACAAATCCTGGCTCATAGTTAATCTGAGACTCCCAAGCATTGCCTCTTGCGGTAACATTACCAACTTCGCAGACACCATTTACATTTGTTGGAGCCTTGTCCATACCCCATCCACCGAGGCTTTTGTCATCATCGAAAGTAAGATGTCCTACGGAAACAGGGACTTCCATGACTGGAGCCTCAGAGTGAGTGAAAGTGACAGACTTCCAGTAAATCTTACCAGCAAAATCACCATGCTGGAACATAAGACCATTATTGTCCATGGTAGGAGTAACCTTCAGTAGAATCTCCTTGTAACCAGCATTAGCAGGAATCTTAAAGGTCTTCTGGTCTCCACCACCCCAATCGCCTACCTTGAAGTGAATGTTGGCATCCTCGTCTCCTTCTGCCTTGCAGACAATCTTCACGGTATACTCCTGACCTGTCTTAAGTGCTATACCGTTTACCATCCAATACTGAAGGCGATAGAAAGGATCTATTTTAGCAGGGTTAGTGATAACCATGGCACCATCCTTGTTCCACTCCGTTGTAACAGAAGCAGGAGAACCGGTCCAACTGTATGCCGTAAGGGTGGAACAATCCAAGTCGTAGTCGATCTTCTCAACCTTTGCTCCTGGATCCACCTTGATTTCCCTACCCTCAATCAAGCCATTCAAGTACTTCAAAGGCTGCTGAGAGTGCCATGCCAAAGTATGTCCATAAACAGAAAGACCTGCGTTTGTGGCATTTTTAACATAAGTCTTAACCTTCTCGAAGTCCATGCTTCCATCATCTGCCACACAAGAAGCCATTTTCATGGCATTACCTGCCACGGTCTCATTGAAGTTGCTATTGGTCAAGGCATATACTAACTCTTGTTTGTTATACTCATCAACCGTAGTTCCAATACCGAGATGGAAGTTTGGCTTGTCAGCAATGTAATCCTTGAGAGCATCATACTTTTCCAAATAGCCATATTCAGCCAACTTATCAGGACGCACCGTCTCGAAGTTCTGGTCGAAGTGGTCTGCACATGAGGCCAAAAGCATGGCCCCAAATGCAGATATTATTATTTGTCTTTTCATAACTTATACGATCATTAATTGTTATAGGTAAATGAGAACTCCTCCTTGGTTACTCCACTGCGCTGCCAAACGAGTTTCTCGTTGAGATTCTTCTTCACCCCACCAGCGAAGGTAATCTCAGCATTGAGTTCCATCAAGTCACGATACTTGTTGTTCCAAGACAACAAGGCATCGTCTGCCCAAGAACCTGTACCTGTAGCCTTCACACCATCGGTAAGAGAAGTGATGGTACACTTGTCATTGGAATCGAAGGTCAACAAGAGGTCAGCCTTCAAGATCTTACTGTCTTCCTGGAACTCTACAGAATAAACTGAGCTATTCAAGCTACGAGTATTAATCTGCACCTTAGATGCCTTCTCAATGTTATCGGTACTTGTATTGTGATTGGTCAACCACCAGCCACTATACTTGTTCTGATACTTCACGCAATACATCACATAATCCTGTGGAGCAGTCTCCCAAACAGAAGCATTGGTACGAGAGCCTGTTCTACCTTCCTTCAAAGTACCAGTAGCGATTCTATCGAAACCAGTCTGATTCTGCATGACCAAAGGAATCACGTATGTATTCTTGACAGCATCAGGATCATTGAAGAAAGCATCAGTGAGCTGCACCTCAGTACCGCCCTGCATACCACCATTGAAATTGAAAGTAGTGGTTGCGAGCTGATAATACTCAGCAGGCATAGCCTTCACAGGAGTTCCATCGGCAAATGTCAAGTGATCACACAAGCTGTTGTCAACGGCAACATTAACCGCTGCTTTTCTGCCATTGTATGAGCCTCCGAAGGTAGCCAAGATTTTGCACTTGTGCGCCTTGTCCAATGTTGTATCATACTCATCATCACCCAGCACAATGGTACGAACTGGTGATTGATAAGCAAAGTAAGCAGTAGTTCCACCCTCGTAATCATCGAAAGTTTGGTCTCCATTCTCACATGCAGTGAAAGAAGCCATCAGTCCTAAGAGGACAGCTACCATTTTGATATAACGTTTCATAATCATTAGTCTTATTTTAATGTTAGTCGTTTATTATTTCCATCCCTCGTTCTGCTTGAGATTACTATATTTCAAAATCTCAGAATAAGGAATTGGACCATAGAACATATAGTCATCATACTTACGCTCCTCTGCCTCGAAGGTCTTATAGACGAAAGCACCAGTTGTCTCGTCTGTTGTGATGTTGATACCCTTGGCAGCCTCATTGAGATTAGCCTTCCAGCGACGCAAGTCCCAGAAACGATGATTCTCGAAGCAGAGTTCCAGGCGACGCTCATTGCGAATCAACTCACGCATTTTCTCCTTGCTCTGTGCGCACTCTTCCAAGTATGGGTCTTCACCAAACTCGCCTACGCCAGCACGCTCACGAATTGCCTTGATGACATCGTATGCAGAATAGTCTGCTCCACCTACCTTAGCCTTAGGACCTTGAGCCTCATTGGCAGCCTCAGCATAATCAAGAAGAATCTCTGTCGTACGGATACGAGCATTCAAATGCTTCTGCTTGGTAGTTGAGTTAGGGTTGAGGTTGATGTCTGAGCGGAGCAACTTGCGGAGATAGTAGCCAGTCTTGGTTGACTTTCCATTCTCCTTGTTAAGTCCATCTGTAGTCTTAGAGTCTGCCGCAGAGTTTACCTCGCCATCTGTAGAACCTATCTTATCGCCATTCACCAAAATGTAAGCCTTCAGACGAGGGTCACGGTCAGCATAAGGATCATTGGCATTATACTCAGAGTTTGCATCTGTGATAGGATAGCCATTCGCCATTGGAAAGGCATCCACCAAGTTCTGGGTTGGGTTCACACGACCCTTACCATAGAGAGTTGGAGGATAGTTGTCACTCTCCAAAGAGTTGTTCTCATCAATGCCACCACGCCAGATTATCTCCTTAGGGTTCACAGAAGTTGCACCCAAGCCCTCGATTACGCTCTTGTTGTCGAACCACTTCCATCCATCAGGATCGCAAGCACTCAAACCACCGAAGTTCTTCAAGCAGTCTGCAGCAAGCTTGGCTGCATCCTCGTAGGTAAATGTACCAGCAGAGGCATAAGCTGGAGATGCTGCCATGATAGCAACCTGAGCCTTGAAGGCTGAAATGATTCTACCATCAATCTTACCACGGTGGTTGTCACCGAAAGCACGGTTATACTCTGCATTGGAAGCACCTTCCTGTGCATACTTGGCTGGAACCTTGTCCTCATCCACATCACCATACTGCTCTGGGAGATACTTCAAAGCTTCATCGAAGTCGGACATAATTTGGTCAATGCACTCCTTGAAAGTGTTACGAGGCAAGTTGAAATCAGAAGAGGCTGTCTCTGATGCGAGATGGATAGGCACACCCATCAACTGACCATCTACCATACCGGCATGAGCACGGAGCAAGTAGAAAAGATGCAAGCCTCGCAAAGCATAGGCATTGCCCTTGTAATTGTCACAATACATCTGGTTGAGCACCGGTGTAGAATAAGACCACTGTACCTTGTCGCAGTTCTCCAACATCAAGTTGCAGTACTGGATGGCGTGATAGCGACCGTCCCACTGTGACACAGGGTTCATGTTTGCATCCCAAGAACCAGTTGCCATCTTCTTGTAGTTATCAGAGTTGTTGTTGGTGACAGCATCATCTGTAGCAACGTCTGTAACTGGAGAATTGGCATAAGGCAATGCCAAGTATGCATTGTCAAGAATACCACGAGCAAACTGTGGATCCTTGTACATCTGGCTGATATCTTGGTTATTTTCCAAGGCTGGTTCAAACAAGTCGTCACAAGATGTGAGCGAGATTGCAACCGCACTTATCAATAATAATCTTGATAATTTCATAATTTTATTCTTTTTATAAATCTTAGAATGATACCTTAGCACCGATGCTATAGAAGCGATTCAAAGGTGCCGAACCTGAATTGTTAACATTCATCTCCAGTATCTTGCGCTCCTTGGCGATGGTCAGCAAGCTGTTACCATTTACAAAGAGTTGGAGACCGCGAACGAAGCTCTTCATGAACATTGACTTAGGGAAGTCGTATGTGAGCTGTACCTTCTGCAGGTCGAAGCGGTCTGTAGAGTACATCCAGAAGTCTGAATTCTGGTAGTTATTGGTACCAGCCTCTGTGGTCAGACGTGGGAAAGTGGCTGTGGCTGCAGTCTCCTTGGTCCATCTACCACGCATCTCTGCTGTATATTTGGCATCACCGCCTACCCAGTAATAGGTAGAGTTCTTAACAGCCTTGGCACCAAAGTTACCTGTACCGAGCAAGAAGAGAGTGAAGTTCTTGTACTTCAAGGTCACGTTCAAGCCGAGTGTGTAAGGTGTGCCATACCATCCACCCTTGCCCAGGTAAACCTGGTCCTTGCTATCGATAACGTTATCACCATTCTGGTCCTTGTACTTCAGGTCGCCCGGACGGATGGTTCCGCCAATAATCTGGGTTGGAGAGTTCTTGATATCATCCTCATCCTTGAAGAAGCCCTCACACTCGTAACCCCAAATGGCATCGAGAGGCTGTCCCTGACGATACTGGTAAGCATCAGCATACTGTGAGTCATCACGCTTGGTAGCCTCAGTGGTATAATAAGTAAAGTTTGCACCTACACCGATGCCTAACTCACCAATCTGCTTTTTATAGTTCACACCCAAGTCGAAACCTGTACGCTTATCCTCATTGTAGTTCATATATGGTATGAATGAAGACTCCGGATAGTAGCTAAAGAGATAGCTAGGCATCTGGTTGCGAGCCTGGATGATACCATTGGTCCACTTTGACAAGAAATAAGATGCATCCAAGCTCAAAGACTTATCAAGCACCTCGGCATGAAGAGAGACTGAGAATTCCTTGCGATGCAAGTAATTGAAGTCTTTGTTCTCACCATGCTTTGACTGAACTGCTGAGTGACCAGAACCTCCGTTCCAATCCCACCAACCACCATTTTGGTATACACCTAAGTACATATAGTAGTTGTCGATACCCAAATCGGTCTTCAAGTCAGTATAGCTTGCGCTCAAGGTCAAATCATCAAAGAATGAATTCTCCAAGAACTTCTCCTTAGACAAGCGCCAACCCAATGTTGCTGATGGAGAGAAACCCAATCGGTTAGAAGAAGGCAACTTTGCAGACCAAGGTGTAGCCAAAGAGAAATCGGCATAATACTTATGGTCGTAGTTATAAGAGAGCTGCAAGCCCATGTTGGCATTGCTTGTCTTATGATACTGACCAGAAATTGTCTGCTGATAACCGTTAGCCACCAACATGGCACTTACGTTGTGTACGCCATCGAAGGTGCGGTCATAATCAAAGTGCGCATTGAATGCGATGGTCTGGTTGTCGGTAGAACCAGAGATATTCTGCACACCAGACTTCTTATCCACCGTGCCATTGTTGTTAAGACCTACGATGACATCCTTGCCATTGAAGTTTGCCCAAGTTGGCTGGAAGGTAGCGTAAGTATTATTAAACGATGTGGTATAGAGCGTAGCATAGTCGATGGCCACCATCGTGTGGAAGCTCAAGCCCTTGAGTACAGATGAGAGGTCGAAGTTGACACCTGCATCAAACTGGAACTGACGGCTATGATAAGTATTGGTACCAGAAGCATAGATGTCACCAAAGACATTACTCTGATCCAAGTTTGTACCACCCAAGAAGTATTTGCCATCGATGATGTTGTTGGTTGCCCCAATCATGGTCAAGGCATTCTTCGCATTAGGGTCAATCATGTCAATCGGAATCAGCGGAGCCACACGGTTAGGACGGAAAGTACGAGCCAACTCCCAATACTTATAACTATTGTTGGCAGACTTAGAGCCATAATAGGTAGCATTGGCGTTCACGTAAGCCGTTATAAAACTATTCAAGAGAATATCGACATTACCTCTCACGTTGAAGCGGTCTGTATAATCCTTCTTAGCAGCACCAAAGTTCAAGTTGTCGCCTGCACGGTTATAACTGATATTGGCATAGAAGCGCGCACGCTGGTTACCACCTTCTATCTCTGCAGAAACCTCAGAGCGATTAAATGCCTTCTTGACATAATCAGAGGAATAGAAATCTACGCTTGGATAACGATAAGGATTCTGACCTGACGCAAAGTTGTAGATGCTCTCCGAACTGTATGGAAGGTTGTTTGGGTCACCACCATCGTTGAGGAAAGCCTCGTTGTAAAGGCTCATGTACTCAGCTGAACCAAGATACTCAGGGAAAGCCTTGGCAACATTCCAACCTGTGTTGGCATTGACCTTCACTTTCAATCCTTCTGTCACACGACCACGTTTGGTAGTAATCATGATGACACCATTGGCAGCGCGGCTACCATAAAGCAGAGATGCCTGAGCCCCCTTGAGGAAAGAGATGTCCTCAATCTCGTCAGGACGTACATTGTTTGCTTCACGAGGCACACCATCAATCAAGACGAGGGCATTAGAGTAACCCCACATGCCGTTGCCATTGTAACCTGCCACATAGCCCTGCATGTTATCAAGACTATAGGTATTATAGTTCTTCTCTGTCAATTCTCTGACATTGATACTACCGACACCACCGAGCACGTCAGTCTTCTGTACCTTCTTGAAGGCAACGTTGACCAATGCGCTGTCAGCTGTTTCCTGAGCTGACGCTGGCAACTGTGCAAGAAGTGCCGTAACGACTGTCAAAGCAGAGTATATTTTGTTTTTATTACTTTTCATATATGATATGATATTTTCGAAGTTTATGTTTAAGAAAACACTCATCTATCGGATTACCATCCTGGATTCTGACCAAACTCTGGATACAAGTAAACATCACTTTGCTTCAATGGCAAGAGATAGTGTTTCTCGGAGAAATCACGAGTAAGAATTGTCTTCTCGCTCCAACCAGTAACCTCTGCATCACGAGGATCTTTCTTGGTGAAGTCATAATTACCTACACGCTTAAACTCTTGTGAAGTCTTGATGTTATATGGATACTCTGTGAGGAGCAACCAGCGCTGCAAGTCGTTCCAACGGAAACCCTCGAAAGCCAACTCTACGGCACGCTCACGACGAACCTCATCCATAAACTTCTGCTGATTTGCAGCATACTTATCAGCCACATGACCTGCCTCTACACGATCACGAAGCACGTTGATGGCATCGACTGCTGTCAGATTACACTTGTTGCTCTTGTAGTTGGCACCCTGTACGGCAGCACCTGCCTCTGCATACATCAAATAGATGTCAGCAAGACGCATATAAGGCAAATCGCACTGCAAAGCACCACCCCAGTTATACATTCCATCATACTTGTTAGCCTGGTGAGGAACCAACTTCTGGCAATAGTAGCCAGTACGGCAACCCTGTGATGAAGAACTACGCAAGTTACTGCCCGTGTACATCTGAACATACTTGAACTGATAGTCAGGATCATCCTTACCAATCGTTGTATTGATATACTGGAAGCCATCAAATACGATATCATGATAGAAACGTGGGTCACGACCCTTGAATGGGTGTGTAGGATCAAAACCAGACTCAGGATCATCTAGAGGAAGACCATTTGCCATACCATAATAGTTGACATAGTTGGCTGTAGGCTGGTGAATCAACGCATCATGCTGAACGATTTCATTGATCTTGATACCCCAGTTCTTGGTAAAGTTCCAGTTAGAACCATTTGCGCCAATATAAGGAGCACGCAAGATAGCCTCTGTAGAACCTGGCTGTTTCCAACCCTTACCTGTGGTACGGAAGATGTCAGAGAAATTGGTCTTAGAATCTTCTGATGCCACATGGTCGTAAATGTTGTCATACTTATACTCTGCCAACGCATAAGGTGTACTGCCTGAATTAACCTGAGAAATAGCCTCTGCCAAAGCATCAGCTGCCTTGGCTGCAAACTCCACATTATATCTATAGGTATCACCATTCTTGGAAGCTCCTACCTCTGCACCAAGATTGTTTAAAGGAGAAGCCGCCCAAAGCAAGACCTTGCCTAAATAACCCAAGGCACAAACCTTTGTGATACGAAGGTCGTTCTTGCCCAAAGTTTTCTTACCAATAGTTGTCTTATCCCAATCATTAGGGAGAAGGTCGGCTGCTGCACGGAAATCTTCAGCACACTTAGTGGCACACTCTTGGAATGAAAGGCGAGGCAAAGTCAAAGCCTGGCTACCATCCAACACGGTATCTACGTATGGCATACCACCATAAAATTCCATCAACTCCTCATGCCACCATGCACGGAAGAAGAGCAACTGTCCCTTGATGATATTTTTCTCTTCCTGGGTACAGTTTGTCATCTTCTCTAAATTTTCAAGACCCAGGTTGCACTTACGGATGCAATACCAGGCATGCTCCAAAGAGTGACTGAACTTGTCTGTTGAAGTAGAGCTAAGTCCATCGGAATGCAAGAAACTCTGTGGGTCATTGTACCAATAACGATAATCACCCAAGTCGAAGTGAGCGGTCTCGTGGCTATCACCCAAACCAGTATTCAAGATTTCATCCTCACCCCAATTGAAAGAACAGCACCAATAGTTGGACTCCTTGTTTGGAATACAGTTGTAAACCTCCTCTACAAAGCCTTGGAAGTTGGTGAAGTTCTTGAATGCCTCGTCAGCATTAACTGTAGAATCTGGAGTCTTGTCCAAATAGTCTGTACAAGAAGCGAATCCACAAGTAAGACTCAGAGCACAAAAAAGATTTAATATATTTCGTTTCATTATATTATGCTTGTTTAAAGATTAAACTTGACACCGAAGTTAACACGCTTCATGGTTGGATAAGCACCATAGGCACCACCATTACTTGAGAAGTTAGACTCACGGTCGTCTGGCATGCGGGTCCAAAGCCAAAGGTTGTTACCACTTACGTAAATCTTGAGGTTGTTCAAACCAAGCTTCTTGATCCAACCGCCATTCCAAGTATAAGCGATTTCCACGTTCTTTAGACGGATATAGGAGCCATCACAGAGATACTGCGTGCCATAATAAGCTGCACTACTCATTGGCTTAGAGAGGTATCGAGGGGTAAGAACATCCGCATTGATGTGGTCATTGCTCCACCATGTACCCTGATTGTAAACGTTGTTAACCTCGTCCTGAGAGAAGCTAACCATCGTTACATCACGAGTAACGTTGGTTACACCATAGAACTGTGCAAAGCAACTGAATCCCTTATACTCAAAACCAAGTGTGGCATTGTAGGTGTTCTGTGGACTACCTGTATACCCGTAAGGAACGATATCGTTCACATTATCCACCTTACCATCACCATTGAAGTCAACGATATAGTAATCACCAGGCAGACGCTGGCTATCATTAGAATCCATCTTTGGAGAACCATAGAGTTCATCATAATTCTGTATGAATCCCTTGTCCAGATAAGTGTAGGTCTGACCGATAGAGTGACCAGCCTGCTTGCGATATGAAGGAAGAAGTGCCGCATCATCCTTTATCTTAATCTTATTTGTGGCATGGGTCATATTGAAGTTTGCCCACAAACGCATCTGATTAGCAAATACCTTGTTGAACTTCAACTCCAATTCATAACCACTTGTTGTAACCTTACCTAAGTTGGAAACCGGAGCGTTCTGTCCGTAGTAAGATGGAATAGAACGGTCATAGCCCATAACGAGAATATCGGTACGTGTGTCGTGGAAGATATCAACGGCACCTGTAATCAAGCCGCCCAAGAAACCATAGTCGAGACCGAAGTTCACTTTCTTCACTTTCTCCCAGTGTACATTTGGATTACCTACAGAAGCCTCACGATACCATTGATAGATAGAAGACTTGTCACTATCCGTTGTACCCATACTGGTGGTGCCACCGTATGCCCACTGGCTCATATAGAGGAAACGGTCACCGACATTGTCATCACCAATCTCACCGTATGATGCACGGAGTTTCATCATATCCACAATCTTATGCTCACGAAGATACTTCATGAATGGTTCCTCAGAGATCATCCATCCCAGCGCTCCAGAACTGAAGAATGCGAAACGGTTGTCTGGAGAGAACTTCTCAGAACCATTGTAAGCACCATTGTACTCGAAGAAGTAACGAGAGTTCCAATCGTAAGTGGTACGGAATACCCAGTCCTCACGATAAGAAGGAATCATGGCACCCGTTGCATGCTCTTGTCGGCCAAAGAGACCCATCGCAGTAACATTGTGCTTACCAAACTGGCGTCCCCAATTGAGCTGGAGCTGATAATTGAGATTGCGCTGAGTAGCCCAGTCTTTTACGCTACCACCATTCACGGTCCACTTGTTACCCATGGTATAGTCGAACTTATCATAATTCTCGTATGCCTCCTTATAAGAGACGTTACCTGTCTCAGGATCAATCCACTTAAGCTGAGGATTATTATTCATATCATTGATACCACGATCGCTATCCAAGAAGGTATTGTCCCAAGAAATCATGCCACGTGCCGAGAGTCCCTTTGTAATAAAGTCAAGTTTCTGCTCCAACACAAAGTCTGTAGTGATACGAGTGGTGGTAGATTCCATTGTACCACCGAGAGCTATCTGCTGGGCAGAGTTTGTCACGTTGGTAGTACCAGGCATATATCCCCAAGATCCATCGGCATATTTCGGCATGAAGCAATCTGGAGCGATGTTGTAGGCACCAGACCACTGCTGGCTTATTTGCCAATCGCTATAGCCACCGCTACTGTTCGCCCATGGAGCCTTGCGAACACCATTGGAACCTGCGATATTCACCTTAAATACAGTTGACTTTGTGATATTGAAGTCGAGGTTGGAACGAACGTTCACACGATTATAGCTATAACCTGTATCATAATTACGTCCATTGCCGAAGTCCTTGTAAAGGTCACCCTCTGACACGAAGTCAACGCTTGCGAAATACTTCACGAATCTTGTACCACCAGCAACATTGACATTGGCATTATAAGACATCGTGTAGTCTTTGAACAAATATTTCTGCCAATCTACATTAGGATAACGCTCTTTTTGCTCCAAAGTAGTCTGATTGCGATAGTTCTCGATGAAACTCATAGGTTTCATCTTGTCAAAGCTACCAGGAGCGATGTTCAACTCATGCTCGATGGCAGTATTTCTTGCGACAAGAGCATCGTATGAATCTAACTTGTCTGGGAGCTTAGAAGGAATCTTCATGACAGCATTGGCAGTAACACTAATCTGCGCCTTTCCTTCAGTACCACGCTTGGTGGTAATCAAGATAACACCATTGGCACCTTTCACACCATAAACAGCAGTAGCAGAAGCATCCTTCAAGACAGAGATGGTAGCTACAGACTGCATATCAACGCTTGACATTGGTCGCTCGATACCATCTACCAAAACGAGAGGAGAAGAGTTGTTCCAAGAAGAAGCACCACGAATCTGAATCTGAGGTTCCTCTTCACCCGGCATACCACTAGATGCAGTTGTAACAACACCCGGAAGGTTACCTGTCAGGGCTGCGCCGATATCACTAATACCCGCAGCTCTCTCCAACACCTTACCAGTGGTCTGGGTGATGGCACCCACGACAGAAGCCTTCTTCTGCTGACCGTAACCAACGACTACAACTTCGCCGATGGCATTGTCGTCTTCAAGAGTAAGTTTGAACTCTCTCTTCTTACCAATTTTTACTTCCTTGGTCTTCATACCTACGTATGTAAATACGAGGATAGAATTCTCTGAAGGAACACTGATACTGAAATTACCATCAAAGTCGGTGACCGCACCGACGCTGGCATTACCTTTCACTTTTACAGTGGCACCTATCAGAGGCTCACCTGTACCGTCAACAAGATTACCCTTGACCTGGATTTTCTGTGCCTGAGCATTCAGGCTGCAGAAAGCTCCCACCAAGCATAAGGCTGCTGTCCGTTTCATTGTTAACACTTGTTCAATCATGTTCTATTCATTTTTGATTTATGCTTTAAAAATTTAGGCGTGCGCTAAAACTGTTTATTCACGGCGGCAAAGGTATGGATTTCTTTCGAAACAAACTTTGCGTGGTGTAACAGAAAGTTTATCATTTTAGAAAAACCTTGCGAGAACGTATTTTTCCATTACTTAACAGTTGTTTTATTATATAAACACCTGCAGTTGGCTTTTCAACCTCTTTTCCTTCTATATTATAATATAAGGTGGAAACCACGTCTGCCGGGGTTTCTAATTGTTTAATTTCTGTTGTATTTTGTTTCAAATACCACTCTTTATACCAGTTCATACAGGCATAGCCGCAACATTCTTCGAACAATCCGTGTTTCTTGGCATTCTGGAAACCAGGAATCACCTTGCCCGTTCTAAGATATTCATCAATATCGTAATATTCCTGTGGATGGGTAAGGGTCATACCGATATTGCCAAAGTGGTCGTGAACTGCTTTCCATGCCAATCCCCATTTCGAGGTAGATGCTGTTGCCCAGCTTCCCAAGTTAGGTTGTGTCCACTGTCCCCACTCATTGTAGTGACCTTCGCTCGCCTTGTCAGGATCTTCCGGACTCCAGTCTATCTCCGTTACCATGATAGGTTTACTGGTAACCATAGGCACTTGAGCCTGGAATTGCTTGATGAAGGCATCGTGATTACAGTTCTTGTCGCTGGCATTATACCATCCTGAATAAACATGTACAGCATAAGAGAAGTTGTCCTCGCTATCGGTGATAGGATACTTGGTGTAATCCTGATACTGGCTCTGATAACCTGCGCCCGGAACCCAGATGATTCCCTTGAAGCCCTGCTCGCGAATCACATCCACCACCGGCTGGAAGTAATCATGCAATGCTTTATCCGAATTAGAGCCATCTTTCAGATGAACCCTCACCGGCTCATTGGCAAGTTCGATAGAGATAATACCCGAATTCTGCTGGATATACTCATCGGCAGCAAAGGTCTTCCAGATAGCCTTCAGATAGCGGTTGTACTTGTCGTCAACACGGATATCACCAGGACAGACACCCGGCGGACGTACGATGACGTAGAGTCCATGTGCTATAGCATCCTTGATGAGAGGAATATAGAGTTTCTGGAGATAGAGACGATAGCGCTTCATGTTGAATGCCGAGATATCTGCCTCGTTCTCTGCTTTCTTTGTCGGATCGTTGGTCCAGCATGGATCCATGTGCAATCGGAACACGGTACAATAAGCACCCTGCTTCTTGTCGGTAATAGCCGAGAACTGCTTAGAGAAATATTCCAAGCAAGGCTGAATGTCGGCTTCAGAATAGTCAGCCTTCCACTGCTGCCATCTCCAACCGTTGAAGTAGCGGTTTGGCGTATCCATTACGCCATGCAAGACAACAGTCTTGCCATTGGCATCTACCAGATTCTTACCCTGCACACGGAGTGCCGGCAGATTATCTGCAGCCAGCCCCGCCATTGACAGCATAGCCATAGCGAGTGATATTAACAATTTCTTTCTGTTCATTGTTATAATTATTTTTAGATTTATCATATATTGTCAGTCACCTTATTATATTATGAAGGATTGTCAGGTTCCAGTTTACAGAAAAGGATGCTGGTCTTTTAACATAGAATGGCGCGTAATCACTACGCACCATTCCCGAAAACCAATTAATCATGATTCTATATAAAAACCATAATATCTAAATCCTTTGAAAATCTTAAACCTAATTTCATAAACCTATTTATAAACCTAACTAACCTACATAATCAAAACTGTTAAAAAACAACCTAATTAAAAACGATGCAAAGATACTCCTAATCTTTCATATACACTTTATGATAAGTAACCAATACTTTTGCTGTCGTATCACACGTAGCATTAACTTTACCCTACGTAACATTTTAACATCTTTTTTGATACATTCTCGTAAAAAACATACTCTTCCATGCATTATTCTCCCATTTATTTTGTATTTTTGCAAACGAATATAAAAAAATCGAAAGACAATGAAACCAAAAATCATGATGATTTCCATGAAATCAAACCTCAGAATAGTGAGATACATCGCTCTTTTACTGATGTTTATCTTCTGTCTCACTGCACAGAACATGATGGCGCAGCGAGGAAAATTTTTCAATTCAGACAACCAGCTTTCGAGCAACCTTGCCACTCAGGTGTTCCAGGATTCAAATGGTTTCATTTGGATTGCCACCCGTAACGGCTTGAATATCTATGATGGCTATAACTTTATGGTCGTCAGAAAAGCCAACAACAACTGTAACGGGCTCAACAGCAACTATATCAACTGTATAACACAGGATGAAAAGGGGCGTATTGTGCTGGGAACAAACAAGTCGCTACTTATACTTAATGGTAAAAGGTTCTGCAACGTACCTATGCTCGATTCAAGAAATAAGCCTATAAGCACTTACGTTACCCAGGTAAGCCGTTTGCACAATGGCGATATTGCTGTCGTTACCTCCGGTTACGGCATCATGACCAAGAAAATAGATGCAGACGCCTGTTACACCATGAAAGGAGAAGTGGAGAACCTGAAATACATACATAAGATTCTGGAAGACAAACAAGAAAGGCTCTGGATTATCCTGGAAAACGGAAAGCTGTTACGGAAAGAAAAGAACGGCAAGCTTGTTTCACGCATCATGGGAACAGAGCAACTTAACACACAAGATATCAGGCAAGACGACAAGGGCAACATCTATCTTGCCACCAAGAATGAAGGTGTTTACCTTCTCAAGGCAGGTTCAACCGCCTTCACCAAGATAGCCGGCATAGGCAATCTTCCTATTGACAACATCTATATCAGCCGCGACCAGCGCTTGTTTATCGGTTGCGATGGTATGGGTATCTTCGTGTATAATCCTGTAACAGGATTCTTGCAAAATAATCCTCTGTTCAGCCGTGAAGTAAATCTTGCCAAGAGCAAGATTAACAGCATTATAGAAGATTTTACGGGAAACATCTGGGTGAGCATGCTCCAGAAGGGCGTATTCATGCAATCGCAGGCCCAATGCGATTTCAACTATATGGGCTACCGTTTGGGCAACCGCAACGTGATAGGTGAAAACAGCATCACAAGTCTGTGTGCCAACCAGGGCAATCAAGTCTGGGTAGGCACCGACAAGGATGGTCTCTACCTCTTTGACCTAAAAACCGGTAGTATCAACAGCCATTTATTAAGCAACACCACGGTACTGACACTCTGCAAAGACCATAAGGACAGAACATGGGTAGGAACCTATACTGACGGTATGGGATTTATAGACGCGGGGGGATCTTTCCATCCATTCAGCCTAGGCATTGGCAACCAGACGGGCATCTTCGATATCCAGGAAGACCCGCAGGGCAATATATGGTTTGCTACCATGGGCAAAGGACTTTTCCGCCTTTCTCCAGATGGAAGCATCAAGCAATGGAAAAAACAAGAAGGTGCTGACAACAACCCGAAAAAGAATAGCATTCCTAATGATTACCTCGTAAAACTTAGCATCTCAAAAGATGGTAAGCGGGTTTTCGTAGCCACTTCTGTGGGTCTGGCTTGCTATGACCAGCAAAAAAACAGCTGGACTTCCACTTTCGGTGGCGTCAACTGTCTGAACAAGGGCAGTTTCTCACATTGCGTTTATTCTGACAGCAAGAACCGCGTATGGTTTGGCACTGAAGACGGCGCAATCTGCTATGATCCGAAGAAGGGATATGCTCATCCGAAGATCTATAACACTGAACTTGGACTTTCAGACAACAGCGTAGCCAGCATCATAGAAGATTACAAGGGTAGAATCTGGATAGGAACTACCTGTGGCTTGAACCAGGTAGATACAGAAAAAGGTACCATCAACAAGTACTACTCAGACAATGGCTTACAGAGCAATGAGTTCAGCGATGCAGCAGCCTGCACGCTCTGGGGAGGAGAGATGCTGGTGATGGGCGGAACCGGTGGTATCAACTGGTTTGATACGGACAAGGTGAAACAGCATCCTTGGCAGGCAAAAGTTACCATATCAGGACTTCTTGTGGGCAACAAACCTGTATACCAGGATATGAAATCGGGCATCTATACTATCACCGACAAAGACGCCTACAACAGCGACGAGTTCTCCTTATCTCATGAAGACAACACCTTCACCATCCACCTGTCTACTCTTACATATAATAATGTAGAGCAGATCAGTTACGCCTACAGCATCAATGGTGAGGATTGGCGAACCATACAGTCTGGCATGAACGAGCTGTCATTCTCACACATGCCAGCAGGTACCTATAAGTTCCGTGTCAAGGCCATCTGCAACGGATACGAAACCCCTGTCAAGGAGTTCTCCATTATCGTTCACCCAGCCTGGTACGCCAGCATCTGGGCAAGACTCTGCTATCTGCTTGCCTTCCTGGCGCTCTGTCTGCTCTACATCAAGCACCGCAAACGCAAGATGGAAGACCAGCTTATATTGCAGCAGCATATCCATGCGGAAGAGATGGGCGAAGCAAAACTGAAATTCTTCATGAACATCAGCCACGAAATCCGTACCCCATTGACCCTTATCCTCACTCCGCTGTTCACGCTGATTAAGGAAGACAAAGACGCTCACCGACAGGGCATCTACGATATGATGCGTAAGAACTCGGAACGAATCCTGCACCTGATTAACCAGATGATGGACCTGAGAAAGATTGACAAGGGACAAATGGTGATGCACATGAGCGAAACTGATATGGTTGCCTTTATTGGCGATGAATACAAACTCTTCTGCCAGCAGGCGATAGCCAAGAGTATCCAATTCACCTTTGAGCACGAAGACGAGACCCTCCCGGTATGGATAGACCGCGACAACTTTGACAAGGTATTGATGAATGTCCTGTCAAACGCTTTCAAGTTTACACCGACAGGCGGCAGAATCCGTATCACCCTCTCCCACTCGCCTCATCATGTCCGCATCGCCATCAAGGACAGCGGCAAGGGCATTCAGGAGGAAAAGCTCGAAACGATTTTCCAGCGTTTCTATCAGAGTACCACCACTTCTACTGACCGGAATGTAGGTACGGGAATCGGTCTCGACCTGACGCGCTCGCTCGTGGAACTGCACTACGGAACCATTACAGCCGCCAACAACAAGACACTTGATGAAGCCGACTGGAAGGAAGGAAGCCAGTTCCTCATCACGCTGCCTCTGGGCAACGAGCATCTGAAGCCGGAAGAAATGATAGATGCACCGGAGCCACAGGCTGCTGAAGACATCAGGGAACTGGAAGAAAACATGGAGGAAGGAAATAAGGAGAATAGTGCCGATACTGCCAATGACGCCGAAGAAGATTTCATAAGCAAGGCAAAGAGCACCATCGCTGTGGTAGAAGACGATGAGGCAATACGTAATTTCCTGAAGACCCAACTACAGGAAACTTACAATATCCTTACCTTCTGCAACGGAAAGGAGGCGCTGCCGGAGATTATCAAGCAGAAGCCAAACCTCGTTATCTCAGACATCATGATGCCAGAGATGGACGGAAACACGCTCTGTACCAAGATCAAGAACAATGTGAACACCAACCACATTCCGGTGATTCTGCTCACAGCGATGAGCAGAGAGGAAGACCAGCTGACCGGTTTGCAGTCGGGTGCCGATGCCTATTTGGTGAAGCCGTTCAATATGGACATTCTGCGCCGCACCATCATCAACCTGCTCAACGTGCGCCGTACTTTGAAAAACAAGTTTATGGGCAACGAGAGCCAGAGCGACAGGCAGATCGCGATAGAAAAAGGCCTGTCGCCAAAAGACCAGCTGATGGAACAGGTGATGAAGGTAATCAATGATAACATGGATAATGAGGACCTGAGTGTGGATATGATTGCCCGCGAAGTAGGACTGAGCCGTGTGCATCTGCACCGCCGAATGAAGGAACTGACCAACCAGACACCACATGCCTTCATCCGCAATACCCGTCTGCAATATGCCGAAAAGTTGCTGAGCCACTCTAACAAGACGATATCAGACATCATGTTTACCTGCGGTTTCTCCAACCCAGCAAGCTTCAGCACCATGTTCAAGAACTTCTATGGCTCTTCGCCTCGCGATTATATGCAGGCTCACCGGAAAATCTAGCCTTTTCACTGCAGAAAAGGCCAGATGTTTCCAAAAATAAAGTATTTGTTACAAATAGAGATATTTATGATACGCCTCGCAAAGTGTTGGTAACATGCTGTGGGGGTATATTTAAAAGGAAAGCGGTAACTTTGCAGCAGTAATCTGAATACATGTTTCAGCCATGAGTTCAGATACTCATTCTGTAAATTTTAATCCTATAATAAAATGAAGAAAATTGCAATCTTATCGCTTTCCCTGACGCTTGCAGCCGCTGCACAGGCGCAGACAGCTGAGTTTGACTATTTCAAGTATGCGGGAAATGACGCTCGCTTCAATGTTGAAATCGACAAGACTCACCAGTATTACAACCCGGTACTGGCTGGTTTCTATCCAGACCCATCCCTCTGTCGCGTGGGCGACACCTACTATCTGGTAAACTCTTCGTTTACCTTCTTCCCAGGTGTGCCTCTCTCAACCAGTAAAGACCTGGTCAACTGGCAGCCTGCCGGTCATGTTCTCGACCGCACATCACAGGTTCCATTGAAGGGCCAGCAGGTATCAGCCGGTATCTTCGCACCAGCCATCAGCTATAACAAGAAGAACAAAACCTTCTATATGATTACCACCAATGTGGGAGCCGGCAACTTCTTTGTGAAATCAAAAGATCCTTCCAAAGGCTGGAGCGAGCCTATCTATCTGAAGAAGATTGACGGCATCGACCCTAGCTTCTTCTTCGATGACAACGGAAAGGGATATATCGTACATAACGGTCCGGTAGTTGGCGGTGCCGACTATGAGGGTCAGCGTGCTATCCGCTGCTTCGAATTCGACGTAAAGGGCGACAGCATCAAGGGCGACTTCAAGGAGATTCTGCGTGGCGGAACCCATGTAGAGGCTCGTCCTATTTGGATTGAGGGTCCTCACCTCTTCAAGAAGGGCAAGTTCTATTATCTGATGTGTGCAGAAGGTGGTACAGGCGGATGGCACAGCGAGGTTATCCTGCGTGCCAAGAAACCGATGGGACCATGGGAGGAATGCCCTAACAACCCTATTCTTACCCAGCGTACCGGTCTCGACCCTAACCGCAAGGACCCAGTATCAAGTGCTGGTCATGCAGACATCGTAGAAGATGGCAAGGGTAACTGGTGGGCTGTATTCCTGGCTTGCCGTCCTTATGAAGAGGATATGTACAACACAGGTCGCGATACTTATCTCCTGCCTGTAACCTGGAAGAATGGATGGCCAGAGATTCTTGCCAAGAATACTCCTATCTCTACCGTTGGAGAGAAGGCTGGCTTGAAGCCTGCAAAGAAGAATGAGTTCTCAGGCAATTTCTCTTATGTGGATAACTTCGAAGCAGATAACAATAAGGTGGGGCTGAAAGAGTTGAATCCACGCTGGATGTTCCTCCGCGACTTCGTTGACTGTTACAAGGTAGAAAACGGCAAATTGAAGTTCAATCTCCTGCCAGGCAACATCTACAAGCGTGAACCGATGTCTGCCATCTGGGCACGTCAGCAGCACGGCACCTTCACAGCTGAAACAGAAATCAACTTTACTCCTCGCAACGACAAGGATATCGCAGGCTTGGCACTTCTCCAGAAGGAAGACCACAACTTCGTATTGGGTAAGACCATGAAGAATGGCAAGCTGATGATTACCCTGACACGTGCCGAGAAGAACAACGTAACTATTGCCTCTGCTCCTATCAAGGGAGGTAAGCTGAAGCTGAAGGTAGAAGGTCATGACAGATATTATGATTTCTATTATGCTGAAGAAGGCGGCAGCTGGCAGCTTCTTGCCAAGGGTGTAGATGCATCTAACCTGAGCACCCAGAAGAGCGGTGGCTTCCTCGGTGCCTGCATCGGTCTCTATGCTTCTTCCAACAAGGAATAAGGATTTGAGAAAAGATTAACGTTTTAGGAATAGATAATTAAAGAAAAGGTTGATACCTCGCGTTTTGCCTGGTATCAACCTTCTTCTTTTATTTATTCTTCACAATATCCAATGTCATTTTTCCTACCCAGATGGCGCTCTTGCCGTTCTGGTCGATTGGCACCGGTTTGCCATCGAGATTATTCAGATACTCCAACTGCTTGAAGTAGGTATGGCTATGACCGCCCAGTATCAGGTCGATGTCACGGGTGGCTGGGGCTACCTCAGAATCGTCGATGCCATCTATCTTCCAGCCCAGGTGGGAGATACAGATGATGACATCACACTTCTCTTTCTTCTTCAATATCTCTGTCATTTCCTTTGCCTTGGCGATAGGATCGAGATATTTGATGCAGCCATAGTTGGCTTCGATTACCAAGCCGGCAAGTTCCGGACACAAGCCGAAAACGCCAATCTTCAGTCCCTTGCGCTTGATAATGGTGTAAGGCTTTACGATATTTGCCAGTTCGGTACCAGTGAAATCATAGTTGGAGCAGACGATAGGAAACTTCGCCATCTTGAAGATGCGCACCATGTTGTCTATTCCGAAATCAAACTCATGGTTTCCGATGGTAGCAGCGTCATATTTCATCTCGTTCATCAGTCCTACTTCCACATCTCCCTTGAAGAGAGAGTAATAAGGTGAACCCTGTGAGAAATCGCCACTGTCAAAGAGCAGCAAGTCGGGATTCGCCTTACGTTCCTGACTGATCATCGCCACCCTACGGAGGAAACCGCCACGATTTGCAGTTGCCGTATCTGCGAGATTCGGATTGATGGGCATCACGCATGAATGCGTATCGTTGGTATGGAGCACTACGAGCTGCTTTACCACCTTTGCCTCTTTCTTAGCTTTAGCCTGAACGGCTGCCGGCTGCATCATGAAGGATGCCAGAGCCAGACCTATATATAATAATGTATGTTTCATCAGAATTATCAACTATAAACTATCAACTATTCTACCACGCAGCGGCCTTCAATCTTAGATTCCACCACCTTGCCCTGTGCCTTCATCTCACGGAAATAATTCATGATGATGTAGCGCACATTGTTCTCTTTCTGCTTAGGAGCAAAGACATCGGTTCCGCTCTTGAAGGCTACGAGCTGGTCATTACCTTCGGCAAGATAATCGAGGGTTGCAACGCGGTAACTCTTCTCCGGATTAACTGGTTCACCGTTCAGCGTAACGCTCTTCAGCTTGCCATCCTTGGTGATAACCATTCTAACAGCATGGCTCAAGCCTTCGCCGCCACGATGAGCTATCTGCTGGAAAAGCTCCAGAACCTTATCACCCTTCAGGGTCAGGAAACAGATTTTGTTCTCGAAAGGAGCCATATCGTTCACATCGCCTACAGTAACCTTACCCTTGGCAAGATTAGAACGGATGCCACCCATATTGTAAACAGCGAAAACAGGCTGTTCTTCAAACTGTTTGCCACCCCATACCAGGATATCACAGAGCAAGTTACTGAGTTCGCTCTCCGGACGGTGACGGGTCATATCATGAGCAATATGACCTACAACAGGGCCCATGATACTGTCTACCTTACTCTTATAAGGAGCAATGAACGCAGCCGCCTCAGCATCGGGCTGGGCATCCCAACGTTTGTCGATAAGAATGCGAGTGCGTTCCACCTTCGCAACCTTGAAATTCTGAGCAAAAGCAGGACTTGCCATCAGCAGCATCACCGTTGATGCAAGTGCCACCTTCATACCATTCTTTTTCTTCATATTTATTGTTATCTTAATGTTTTGGAGTGCAAAAATACAAAATAAATCTGTGAAATCCGTGAAATCTGTGGGAAAAGACGCTGACCAGAAAGAAAAATAGTTAAATCTGCGAGAAAAAAGAAAGAAAGTGACTGAAAATTTGCGAGATACAAGAAAAAGTAGTAACTTTGCACCCGCTTTTCGGCGTAACCGCTGTTGTCTGGGCAGAAGTGTTGTCCAAGTCCATGTTGCGTTGGAACGACAAACAATTTTTAATTTTATACAAAAAATGGATTTGATTAAAGTTGCTGAAGAAGCATTTGCAACCGGCAAGAAGTTCCCTGAGTTCAAGGCAGGTGACACTATCACAGTCGCTTACAAAATCGTCGAGGGTACTAAGGAGCGTATCCAGCTCTATCGTGGTGTTGTTATCAAGATCTCTGGTCATGGTGACAAGAAGCGTTTCACAGTTCGCAAGATGTCTGGTACTGTAGGTGTTGAGCGTATCTTCCCTATCGAGTCACCAGCTATCGATTCTATCGAGGTGAACAAGCATGGTAAGGTTCGTCGCGCTAAGTTGTATTACTTGCGTAAGCTTACTGGTAAGAAGGCTCGTATCGCTGAGAAGAAGACTGTAGCTAAGGGTGCAGAATAATTTTTCTTAGGAGACCTAATCAGAAAAAATAAAGGGAATCCAGTCTCACGACCGGGTTCCCTTTTTTATGCTAATAATCTTAACCAAAAACCTTCAAACAAATCATGGTTGACAGCTAAACCAACCATGTTCCATTCTTTTATTTTTCGCCCGCATCATAATTCACGAGCCCATCCTCCGTGCCGTGTAAAGCACCTTGGAAATCATCCCAACTCTGGAATCCGGCGAGCAGCGCCAACTTGTCCAAAGTCTGGCGGGAAGGCTTCTCCTTCCCTTTCAATACATCCCACATTTTGTGGAAAACATGTGCCTTGCCAACCTTCTTTTCTAAGTGTTCAGCAAGAACTTTCAAATCCTGTTTCATAACAATCCTCTCATATTTTCTAACTGGGAACAAAAGTACTGAAAAAGAATGAAACAGAGTTCATTTTTCCCGACTTTTTTATGTTTTGGGGTAAAAAAAATGCTTTATATCATAAAAATGCTGTTTTTTAGGGCTTTTTACGAAACAGAAGTCCAATATCTCAATCATTTTTTGTAACTTTGCGCCAAATTCCAAAATACATTTCTTAGAAGATGAAAGAATTAGCACTTAAGTACGGATGTAATCCAAATCAGAAACCTTCTCGCATCTATATGGATGACGGAAGGGAACTTCCTATCGAAGTGATCAACGGCCGTCCTGGCTACATCAACTTCCTGGATGCCTTCAATTCCTGGCAATTGGTCAAGGAGCTCAAGGCTGCTACAGGAATGCCTGCTGCCGCTAGTTTCAAACACGTTTCTCCTGCCGGTGCAGCTATCGGCTTGCCTCTGAGCGACACATTGAAGAAGATTTACTTCGTTGATGATGTCAAGTTTGAGCTCTCTCCATTGGCTTGTGCCTATGCTCGTGCGCGTGGCGCTGACCGCATGTGCTCTTATGGCGACTTTGTTGCGCTGAGCGATGTATGCGACGAGGCTACAGCTCTCCTCATCAAGCGTGAGGTAAGCGATGGTGTCATTGCTCCAGGCTATACTCCTGAGGCTATCGAGGTTCTGAAGGAAAAGCGCAAGGGTACCTACTGCGTTATCAAGATTGATCCTGACTATGTGCCAGCTCCTGTCGAGCACAAGCAGGTGTTCGGTGTTACCTTCGAACAGGGACGCAACGAGGTGAAGCTCGATGATCCTGCTCTCTTCGAGGATGTTCCTACCAAGAACAAGACTTTCACTCCTGAGGCTAAGCGCGATCTGATTATCTCGCTCATCACCCTGAAGTATACTCAGAGTAACTCTGTATGCTACGTAAAGGATGGTCAGGCTATCGGTATCGGTGCCGGTCAGCAGAGCCGTATCCACTGTACACGTCTGGCTGGTTCTAAGGCTGATGAGTGGTGGTTGCGCCAGTGCCCTAAGGTGATGAACCTGCCTTTCAAGGAGAAGATCCGCCGTGCCGACCGCGACAATACCATCAATGTCTACATCTCTGATGAGTGGGAGGATGTATTGCAGGACGGCGTTTGGGAGCAGTTCTTTACTGAGAAGCCTGAGCCATTGACCCGCGAGGAGAAGAAGGCTTGGATTGCACAGAACAAGGGTGTATCATTAGGTAGTGATGCTTTCTTCCCATTCGGCGACAATATTGAGCGTGCTCACAAGAGTGGTGTTGAATACATAGCAGAAGCAGGCGGTAGTATCCGTGACGATCATGTTATTGATACCTGCGACAAGTACGGCATCGCTATGGCGTTTACTCACGTTCGCCTATTCCATCACTAATTTATTATATAATTAAGGTATATGAGTGACATTGACGATATTATCATGGGCGGTATGGTCTTCAAAGGCGGTGGTGGTCCTAAGAAGGATGACGACGACAAGGTGAAGACCAAAGCCAAGAAGAAAAAGTACATAACGGGTGCTCACGGTAGTGGCTCTGCCCGTCAGAAGGCAAAGTATCGCCAGCAGAGAGCCAATCGTAAATCCCAGAAGAAGAAATAAGAAGGAAAAATATAATTAGCCTTAAGGGTAAATACAATTAGCCTTAAGGGAAAAAACAAGAGGGTGTGTCATAGGACTTATGACACACCCTCTTTGCTTTATTTTGCAGCAAGTGAAATCATGATAAGATATTGCCGTTTATCTATCAGTTCTTGACGCTCTTCACACCCTTTCCCTTGGTAAGATGCAAGGTAGCGGCTTTCAGCTTATGGTTGCTGTGGTCGAAGATGATGGCTGGATCCAGGCGCTTGCCGTCGAAAGACACCTCGAAATGAAGGTGCTCTGTGGTAGCCCTACCGGTGCGGCCCGTCAAACCGATTACCTGACCAGCCTTTACCTTATCCCCCTTCTTCACCTTGTTCCTACTCTGATGACTGTAGAGCGTCTCGAAACCATAAGCATGCTTGATACGGATACAGTTGCCGTAGCCATAGTAGGGTCCTGATGCAACGACCGTACCGTCAAAGGCAGCCACGATCTCATCATTCGGGCACGTCTTGAGGTCAACCCCCGAATGGCGGCGCTTGCCACCATAAGGACTGATTACCTTGGCACCCGGCAAAGGATAAGCCCAAGCTGTCTTTTCTATCTTCTCCAAATCAAGTTCGAAAGTATTGGTAATGGTAAACGGATCATGAACCTCATCAGGGTCGAGCGTCATTCCATCTCCTATTCCACCCTTTTTCTTGCCAGATGCCTCCTTGTCAGCCTCAGCATTTCTTCCTACAGAAGAATCTTTGCCGCCGATAACCGAAGCGATGACACGGGCACCCTGCTTGCGGAACTGCACCGTCTGGCGGCGCAACTTATGCGATTTCAACTCTATGAAAGTTTCCGGATTCAACCTACCGCCATTCACCATGATAGAGAAGTCGCAATAAGTTTCACCCTCCTTAGAGCCTACAATAGCAATCGTCTGTCCGGCATCCACATGCTGTCCAACCTTAACCAGGTTCTCGGCATTGTTGGCATAAACGGTTTCCAGACCGCAATCGTGGCGCACCACAATGACATTACCCATTGATTCCGACTTTCTGGAAAGCCGCACATAACCTTCGAGCATCGCCTTGACAGCATCGCCTTTAGAGGTAGAGATACGCAACACATTATTGTTCAGAAGGGTTGCTTTGCCCACAGGAAGCGGGAAGGAATATTCCTTAGCTCGGAATATCTCAAAGTCTACATTAAATGCCTGACTCTGGGCAAAGAGACCGGGTGTTGCAATACTCACCTGCTGCTGTTCGGCTGCCGTGAATACATTTTTAGCGGGCATAAAGCTGCTCAGCGAGAACACCATGAGTCCTGCCACAGCCAATAGCCGCAATCCTTTTTTCATTCTTTTCATTATTTACTTTTTCTTTCTGATTTTCAAAATATTCTATAAACTATTAACAGAAAAACATCCATTTCTCCCTCTCCGTTCTGATAGAAAAGGAAAAATGGATGTTATCTTGAAAACTATCTGATACTTACCTGCTAGCAGGCTTTTACTTCAACAAGATACCTGTGAAGATTCTGCCGCTCTCGATACCCAGCTTTCTAGCAGAGAAGTACTCATCGCTGTGGGCAAAGGTACAGATGCCACAATCCTGGATATTCTCTTCGGCCACTCCACAATGCAGAAGTATCTGTTTGTTGCAGAGCGGAAGATTGAGATGCCATTTCAGCGGCTGCACGATATTACCCTCAGCTGCCAGGCGCTCACGCTCAGCAGGATCAACCGAGAAGGCGGCATTAGGACGCTGCTCGGCAATCTCTTCCATAGGGAAAGCTGCCTGCTCAAAAGCCTCGTAAACCTCATCGCCCACCTCGAAATGGTCAAGCGAAATGCCCGGACCTATCACAGCCTTCAACTTCTTCGGGTCGGTATGATAGGTAAACGCCATCTCCTGAATGGTTTTATGCACGATGCGAGCCAGCGTACCACGCCAGCCGGCATGGATGGCAGCCACAGCCTGATGCTCCTCATCATAAAGAAGCACAGGGATGCAATCGGCAGTAGAAACACCGATGCATACACCTTTCTGGTCAGTCATCACGGCATCTACACCTTCGAGCACCATCTTGCGGATATTCTCAGGCATGGTGAGAAACTCGCCGGCAATATTGCGCACCTCTACTCCATGTACCTGATGGGGCATGATGATATGGTCGGTAGTGATACCGAGCTCAGCAGCCAGACGCTTGCGGTTCTCTGCAATATGCTCGGCAAAATCACCGCAATATTCGTTGATATTGAATTCGCTATAGTTGCCCTGGCTCACTCCTCCCTTGCGGGTAGTAGAGAAAGCCATGACGCCAGAAGCTACCTGATATTCTTTGATCATAACATTTATTCGTATTCGAAATCATCGAGGTCGTCAACATCCTCGATTTCATCCTCATCAATATATTCTACTACATCCTCGCCCTCTGCAGCCAGTTCCTGCTGGAAGCGAGACATATCCTTGTCACGGTGAACAAGCGTATCTTCGGCAGTAATCTCCTGAAGCTTGTTGCTCTCAGAATTGAGTTCCTTCCAGAGCACATCCTTCAGTTCCTGGATACCCTGTCCGGTAACAGACGAGATGAAGACCACCGGAAGATCGGTAGGCAAGGTTTCCTTGAGCATTTCAATCAGCTCTTCGTCGAGCAGATCGCACTTGGTGATAGCCAGCACGCGATGCTTGTCGAGCATCTCAGGATTAAAGTTCTCCAGTTCGCCCAGCAATACTTCATATTCTTTCTTGATGTCGTCAGTATCGCCAGGAACCATGAAGAGCAACAGAGAGTTGCGCTCAATATGACGGAGGAATCGCAAGCCCAAACCTTTTCCTTCGCTCGCGCCCTCGATGATGCCAGGAATATCAGCCATGACAAAACTCTGGTGATCGCGATAATCTACGATACCCAGCGATGGTTCGAGCGTAGTAAACGGATAGTTTGCAATCTTAGGACGGGCACTTGATACGGCACTCAGCAAAGTTGACTTACCGGCATTAGGGAAACCTACCAGACCTACATCGGCAAGGAGCTTGAGCTCCATGATGATGGTCATCTCCTGCATAGGTTCGCCCGGCTGCGCATAGCGAGGAGCCTGGTTGGTAGAGGTACGGAACTGGAAGTTGCCCAATCCGCCACGACCGCCCTTGAGGAGCAGAACTTCCTGCCCGTCATAAGCCACATCGCATACAAACTTGCCTGTTTCGGCATTATAAACCACGGTACCGCAAGGCACATCGATATAAATATCCTTGCCATCGGTTCCATGACACTTATCACGGCCACCATTTCCACCATGCTCGGCGAAGAAGTGGCGCTGATACTTGAGGTGCAGCAACGTCCAGTAGTTATGGTTGCCGCGGAGATAGATGCTTCCTCCACGTCCGCCGTCGCCACCGTCTGGACCGCCATTAGGCTGGTACTTTACGTGGCGCAGGTGCATGGAGCCCTTGCCACCCTTACCAGAGCGGCATTGTATCTTTACGTAGTCTACGAAATTGGATTCAGCCATTTATTCTTTTCTTTTTATTTAATGAATAAATCTTCCCCACCATAGCGGGGAAGATTCTTTATCTTGATTACAAGTTGTCGATTACATTGCAAACACGTGCGAAGATCTCATCTACAGTACCGAGACCCTCGATGTGGTGATGAATGCCTTCCTTCTCATACCAGTCGATGAGCGGAGCAGTCTGTGTATGATAAACATTGAGACGCTTCTTGATAGTCTCCTCGTTATCATCAGAACGGCCGCTTTCCTTACCGCGGTTAATCAGGCGAGCCATCAGCTCATCCTCAGGAACTGCCAACTCAATCATCGCAGCAATCTTATGACCACGCTCAGAAAGCATCTTCTTCAGAGCCTCAGCCTGTGGAGTGGTACGTGGGAAGCCATCGAAGATAACACCAGCGTGATCCTTACCGAAGCTATCGTATACACTTGCGAGGATGTCAATCATCAACTCGTCTGGAATCAACTGACCATTGTCGATATAACCCTTAGCTGTCTTACCAAGTTCTGTACCGTTTTTGATTTCGTTACGAAGTACGTCACCTGTAGAAATGTGACCGAGACCATACTTCTCGATCATCTTGTCGCTCTGTGTGCCTTTACCTGCACCTGGAGCGCCGAAAATTACGATATTTTTCATTTTTACCTTAATATATATATAAAATATTTATGTTGTGTCAGAAACTTAACTATATTTATTAACCCACTTCTGCCCCTTTGGAGACAAAAGAACTGCAAAAACAATTCCAAAGAGAACTGTTACAACGCCTAAGAAAAATAATGCATCCATTTTATGTCCCCCTATTCTTCTACAATCGTGTAGATGTCGCGGAGATTTCTGCCTTCTTGGTCATAATCTAATCCATATCCTACGATGAAATCGTTAGGAATTTCCATAACAGCATAGTTGATATCAAGATCAACCTTCAAGTTGCCTGGTTTCACGAGGAGGGAACAAACCTCAACGCTGGCTGGGTTCATCTTCTTCAGGTCTTCAATCATGTGAGCCATGGTGAAACCGGAATCAACGATGTCCTCTACGATAACCACGTGGCGGCCTGCCAAATCTTGGTTCAAACCCATCAGAGTCTTCATACTGCCCGTTGAGCTCGTACCTTCGTAAGAAGCATACTTCACAAAAGATATTTCGCTAGGTATCGTAATCATTCGCATCAAATCGGCGGCGAAGATAAACGCACCATTCAACACTGCCAGAAAAACAGGTTTCTTGCCTGCATAATCCTGGTTGATACGGTCGGCCACGACCTGTACTTTCTTCAGAATCTCAGCCTCAGGAATCGATGTCTTGAAGCTCTTATCCTTGATCTTTACTATGCTCATAGTCTGTTCTATAATAATATTTTCTGCAAAATTACGAAAAAAACATGAAACTTCGTGCTTTCATCAACTATTTTTTGTACTTTTGCATGAAAATAACCGTTTATCTGCATGAGTTGACAAATTATCACGACAGTTCGCGCAGATAATACTAAGATTATCAGATAATATGAAGATTTTCACAAGCGCTCAGATTCATGAGTTGGATAAATACACCATTGAGCACGAACCTATCAGTTCGCTCAACCTGATGGAACGTGCAGCCAAAGCGCTGACACGTGCCATAAAAGAGGAATGGTCTAACCGCACTCCAGTAGTTGTCTTCGCCGGTCCGGGTAATAACGGCGGCGATGCGCTTGCTGTGGCGAGAATGCTCAGCGAGGATGGATATGATGTAAGTGTATACCTCTTTAATGTACAGAATAAACTGTCGGCAGACTGTCTTGCCAACAAGAAGCGTCTGCTGGATGCAAAGAGAGTGAAATTTACTGAGATTACCACCAACCTGGACCCTCCCAAGCTGAATGCAGAAATGCTGGTGGTGGACGGACTCTTTGGAAGCGGACTCAACAAACCATTGGCTGGCGGATTCGCTGCGATGGTGAAATATATCAACCAGAGTCCTGCCAAGGTAGTAAGCATCGATATTCCTTCGGGACTGATGACCGAGGACAATTCCTATAATATCCATGCCAACATCATCCGTGCCAGTCTGACCCTTACCCTGCAGCAGAAGAAACTGTCGATGCTGATGGCGGATAACCAGCAGTACCTGGGCAGACTGCGCGTGCTCGACATCCGACTTTCCCAGGAATTCATCCAGAACACGGAGTGCCGGTGCCGCATACTCGAAGAGAACGACATCCGTCCACTCCTAAAATCGCGCAGCGACTTTGCCCATAAAGGCAGCATGGGTAATGCGCTGCTCATAGCGGGAAGTTACGGCATGAGCGGTGCTTCGGTATTAGCCACCAAGGCTTGTCTGAGAACCGGTGCGGGCAAGGTTACAGCCCATACCCCAAAACGGAATTATGAAATCATGCAGATTTCGGTACCTGAAGCGGTACTGCAGATGGATGCTGAAGAAACCATATTCAGCGAACCGGTAGATACAGAGATGTTCGATGCGCTGGGCGTAGGTCCCGGATTGGGACAGAACGAGACAACAGCCATCGCCCTCATCGCCCAACTGCGCCGTGCAACCTGTCCGCTCGTCATTGATGCCGATGCGCTCAATATTCTTTCCAGCCACAGGGCGTGGATGCAGCAGTTGCCAAAGAATATCATCATGACTCCTCATCCGAAGGAGTTCGACCGGCTTGCCGGAAATGCGAGCAGCAGCTGTACCGAAAGACTGATGAAGGCAAGCGAACTGGCTGAACGCCTCCAGGCATACATTATATTAAAGGGACATTATTCTGCACTCTGCCACCCTGACGGAAAGATTGACTTCTGCAGTACGGGCAACAGCGGTATGGCTACAGCAGGCAGCGGTGATGTGCTGACTGGTATCATCACCGGTCTTCTGGCAAGAGGATACAAACAGGAAGATGCCTGTCGACTGGGTATGCATCTTCATGGTCTGGCAGGCGATCTTGCTGCTAAAGATCTGGGCAAAGAGAGCCTCATCGCCAGCGACATCATCCAGTATCTTCCGAAAGCATTCCTCAGATTGGAAGAATAATTATCTGGGAATAAGAATATCCATAAAAGTCAGGAGCTCTCGGCTCCTGACTTTTTTACTTGTTTCTGCGCATCATAGAACCTTACTTCCAAGGTTCTCCTTAAATCATCACGACGGTCCATATTCAACTTTTTGCGAATATGGCAACGCTGGCTGGTGATATTTGATTCACTCTTATTGAGTTTTGCACAAATTTCCTTTAAAGTCCGCCCCTGGAGAATCAGCTTGCATATTTCTTTTTCGCTGAACGTAAGACCATCACAAACCTGATCCCACGCCACTCTATCCAATTCTTCATTAAACAGATGTTCAGAAGCATGGGTAATAATCTTCTCCCGGACATCAGGAGTCAGCCGCTTCATCAGGCTTTCTGCTGCTTCCAGTTCATTATCCTTCAAATCGGCAAGCATATTCAACGCCTTGTTTTCAACCCGAGCCATCCGTTTCGGCTGGCGCAATCCCTTGGTTACAATACTCATATTATATACTGCCACATAAACCAGCATCATGAAACCCAGGAAAACAGTCTTCATACTGAACAGAGCTGGCATAAGCGGAGTGCTGAACAGGTATATCAGCAACATCGGTATCATACCCACCGTGATGATGGTGCAAGTCTTATACAAGGTTTGGCTCAACGCTGTAATAGCCAGGATAAAGACGACAAACAGGTTGCAGATAACGCTCAAATTATCATTAGCAAAACCGAAATTGATGCAAAATACGCTATCAAGAGCCAGTTTGGCGAACATCAGAAGATAAAGAGAAGAGATACCCTTCACGAAAGCTATCTTCCGTTTCCAGATCAGGAACTGCAGGATGCAGAACACGAATGTATGCAAGCCACAGAGGCTTAAACCATAAGGTTCTTTCACCAGCAGAAAGAGCATAATATGATAAGGTATGATAACCAGCTCGCTTATCGTCAAAAGTAGAAAGGCGATAATGCGTCGGCGGTCTACCACACCACAATATTGAGGGCATAAATGATGCTCAACCCTCACAATCAGATTTACAATGTCATTCTTCAGTTTCATTTCGTATTGGTTATTTTCTTAAATCTTACTGATACTTTCGTAAGTCAAACGGCTCTTTTTCTAGGAAATTGCCATTTTTTAGGGAATTATCGATTTCGGCTGCAAAATTACAAATAATATCATAGATTCGTGTTCAAATATCAGAAAATCGTGCAATTTTAACGATTTTAAGCATAAATCAGTGTACTATTTTGCTAAAAAGAGCATTTTTCAGTATTTTTCAGTGCTAAAAAGTTTGGTCGTCTTAAATATTCACTATACTTTTGCAACCGTAAACCAAAAATTTGAGATACAGATGAGCTAAAAAGTAAGTTGAAAGTAAACTGAAAGGAAAAAGAAAGCAGTTGAAAGTAAACTTCAGGAAACAAGAGTTCTCAGTAACTTCAGGTATTGGTAATTATTATAATAAAGAGTATAAGTAAGTAAAAGGTGATTCTAAATCATTCAATGTATTTTTTCAATAAAAATTAATTGAGGTATGAAGAATATGAAGAAAAGGATTTTAATTGCGTTAGTGGCACTCGGCAGTCTTATCTGTCCTGCTCTAGCGCAGAAAGCAGCGGTAAAGACCAACTTGCTGTATGATGCAACGACAACCATGAACTTGGGTGTTGAATTCGGTCTTTCCCCAAAATGGACACTTGACGTATCCGGAAACTACAATCCTTGGACGTTTTCAAAGAACAAGAAATGGAAACACTGGCTCGTTCAGCCAGAGGCCAGATACTGGTTCTGTAACAAAATGATGGGTTCATTCATCGGCTTCCATGCCTTGGGTGGATCTCACAACATCGGTGGCATGGATCTTGACTTCAAGTTCCTGGGCACTGATTTCTCTAAACTGAAAGACTATCGGTATGAAGGATGGTTTATCGGTGCAGGTGTAGCTTACGGCTACGCTTGGGCTCTCTCGAAACATTGGAATTTGGAAGCAGAACTTGGCGTAGGCTATATCTACTCTAAGGCAGATAAGTTTAACTGTGCACAATGCGGAGATAAACTTGAAGATGACAAGGCACACAACTATGTGGGCCCGACGAAAGCTGCCCTCAACTTAGTGTATGTTTTTTAAAAAGAATCTGTCATGAATACATATAATATAATAGGTAGTATGTTCGGAGCCTTGCTTATCGCTCTTCCTATATCAGCCGATAATACCCAGCAGGCTTACAAGAATCTGAAAATCCAGAATAAGGCAATCAGAAAGGTTGGCAACCAGGTGAAAGTGGCTATGGACTTGAATCTCGACCAAATTCAGCTTGCCAGCAACAATGGTCTCATCTATACCCCAATGATCCTCAACGAAAAGGATACACTTTTCATGCCGAGCGTTGAGGTGATGGGTAAAAAGAGATATATTTACTATCAGCGTAACCAGAAAACGGCTACGGCAAACCCACTCATCGTAGCACTCCGTAAGAACAAGACAGCACAGACGCTTCATTATGAATATGACGCTCCGTTCTGCGACTGGATGAAGAACTCAAACTTCGCCATCAGCAATGATGCCTGTGGCTGCAACCAGCAACTTCTCGACGAAGGTATTCTGAATCCGGAAGGACGTGCATTCGCTACTCCGAAGAATCTCTTCAACGCTTATGTACAGCCTAAGGCAGAAGCCGTAAAGGCAAGAAAGGAGAATGGTTCTGCCCGTTTGAACTTCAAGGTGAACAAATGGGATATCCTGTACGATTTGGGCAACAATGCCAGAGAATTGGATAATATCCGCAAGACGCTCGACCTTGTAAAGAACGATTCGGATGTTACCATCACCAAGATAACCCTCCACGGCTATGCATCACCAGATGGCGGATATGCCAACAACAACAAGTTGTCGCTTAACCGTACACAGGCGCTTTTGCAGCATATTCTGAAGACCTATCCAATTTCTTCAAAACTGTTTGCGACCACAGCTACAGCGGAAGACTGGGCGGGAACCATTAAGTATGTAAAAGAGAATGATATTCCTCAGAAGGAAGCTGCACTTGAGATCATCAACAGCAACATGAAGCCAGATGCCAAAGAGAAAGCATTGCTCAAGAAGGCTCCTCAGGCTTATCACCATCTCCTGCAGAATGTATGGCCATCACTTCGCCGTACCGATTATACGATAGAATATGATGTTCAGGCATTCAATGTAGAAAAGGCTAAAGAGGTTATCAAGACCCGTCCTCAGAAGCTCTCTCTCCAGGAGATGTATCTGGTAGCGCAGACTTATCCTAAGGGTAGCGACGAATTCAACAATGTATTCGACATCGCTGTAAGAATGTTCCCTGAAGATAAACTTGCCAATCTCAATGCAGCCTCAGCAGCCATCGAACGTGGCGACAAGGTGAGTGCAGAGAAATATCTCCTGAAAGCAGGCGACAGCGCCGAGGCAAACAATGCCCGCGGTTGTCTAGCTGCCATGAAGGAAGACTATCAGACAGCCAAGCAATACTTTGAGAAAGCTGTTGCCGGCGGTTTGAAGGAGGCGCAGGAAAACCTGGATAAGGTAAACCAGTCGCTTTAAAGTAAGTATTTACTTTCTATTTATATAAGTATAAGTTAAAAGATGATGTTAAATACGATCCGTTTTCAGCGGATTGTGCCAATATGTGCGAAACCTAATTTTGAGAATAAGAATTAATTAAATATATTGTATAACTTTTTTTGTATTAAGTAAAAAGATTATGAAAAAAATGAATTTGCTCGTAATGAGCTTGGTTTCAGCCGCAGCTTTGTCATTCACTAGCTGCAGTGACAGTGAGGATTTGGCAGGTAACAGCCAGAATGTTGATGGTTTCTACATCACATTGAATGTTCAGACTCCAAAGGCTAATGGTACAAGAACTAGCCAAACAGATCGTACACCAGAGAATGCAACAGACGATGAGGCTAAGGTAACAACTGGTACATTCTACCTTTATGATGGCAACACCTGTGTCTTCCAGAAGAGGATTACAAAGGATGATTGGGAGAAGGCTACTTCAAAGGACAATAACGAAGGTATCACAAAGGCTATCAAGGTTTCAGTAAATGGTGTTGCTGAGAACCACCCATATCACGTATATTTCCTTGCAGGTGAAGAGACTTCAAATACACCTACTACAGCAGAGTTTACTGGCGAATACACCATCGATAAAAAAAATCCAACTTCCATCAGTCTTAACTTGGCTAAAGCTGGTTCTTTCGTAATGTTCAACCAGAATGATGCACAGCGTCATTTGGGTGGCGATGCTGCTACTGTAACATTCACAAGTGCTAACAAGACTGCCGCAAACCCAGCTAAGTGCGAGAATATCTACTTGGACCGTGCTGCTGCCCGTATCGATGCGCCTAACGCAACTAATGCAACAGAGATTACAACAGGTAAAGGCGATAACGCTCCTGCAACAAAGAATCTTGATTTGGTTGAGAACATTGCATACCAGAACTATGCCGTTTCTAACTTGAACACCAAGACTAACGTAATGCAGAAGTGGGATAGCGAGTACAAAAAATTCTCTGCTCCAGCAGGTACTTATGTTCTTGACTATGATACTTATGGTGACAAGTACAACAACAATGGTAGCTTGGTTAACTTTGGTTCTGCTGAGTCAACCTATATCCTGGAGAATTCAACAGCCAATCTTAATAATGCTACAGCATTGTATCTCTGCTACAAGGCAAACCTTACCACTACATCAGATAAGGATTTCGAGGATGGTACATTCTATCGTTATGATGGCAAGATCTATACTTCTCTCAACCAGATTTATAATGACCCTTCTGTAGAATATCCATTTGTTAACAAAGATACAGATGTTAAGGTTGAACCAGCAGAGGCTATTAAGGAAATCAAGGACGAGAATGGCAAACTGAAAGACGAAAATACATTGGCTACATTCCGCCAGAAGTACAACATCGATGTATATGAGCAGGGTTTGATGTATTATCGCGTAGCTTTGGATGACCAATCTTACAAGTTCTCATCAACTGGCCTTTACTCAATCCTCCGTAACAGCATCTACAAGATGAATGTAAATGCAGTTTACGACCTCGGTAGAGACGTTCCAAACGGTCCTACACCAGACGATAAGAAGCCTAACTACTACATGCAGTGCACTGTAACCGTTAATCAGTGGGTAGTAAGCGAACAGCCAGTTGAGTTGAAGTAATATTCCGTCAAACCAGACAGATAAAATATAAATACTTATATATATACCAAGACTCTCGGGGGAGAAATCCTCCTCCGAGAGTTTATCAATCAAACGTTCCTTCTAAAAAGCAACGAAAACATTCTTAAAAGATAACTAACATTGCCGCCCATGTATAAAAGGCGGGAGACACAAAGACGTGCCGTCATACCCCAACCCGAAAGGCTGGCACTTTTCATCCTTAGAAAATAACGATGCCGAAGGCAACGAAACAGAGAGCTGATAAAGCAAAGATATTCGCAACCTACGGCACTCTCTATATAAAATAAGTAAAAGTAAAAGATTATAAAAGATAAAGAATATGGCACATTTCCTCAAAAACAAATGTTGCAAGCTGGTTTGCATCTCAGCCATCGCACTCACTACTCTTTCATCATGCATGAAAGATGATATCACAGGCTGCCCTACAGCTAAGTTGTCGCTCAAATTCGACTATACTTATAATGTGAAAGAGGCTGATGCTTTCTCTGCTGAGGTGAAGAACCTTAACGTTTATGTATTCGACAAGAACGGTAAGTTCGTAGATAACTATACCGAGTCGGCTGACAAGTTTGAAACAGGTCATAAGATGGAAATCACAGACCTGCAAGCAGGCAAGTATACCTTCGTCTGCCTGGCTCGTGACAAGCAGCCTGCCGCAATGGGAACAAGAGCCGAAGGTGATGATGAGACCGAGTTTAGCTTTACTAAACTTACCCCAGGTATCTCTACCATCAACGACCTGCAAGAGGAAATGGGCAAAAAAAACGAAGAAGAATCTGTAAACGACAAGCACTTCACCGCACTCTATACCGCACAGGACTCCCTCAACTTTGATGGAGAAAACGATGTGCAGGGAAAATTGAGTCTGATGAAGTGTACCAAAACATACCGCGTGGTGATGCTTCCATTCGAACCCGACCAGGAAGGATTCACAGCCGAAAACTTCGATGTAGAAATCAAAGGTTCCGCTGCCCTACTCGACTATAAGGGCGACAAGGTAAAGCCAAAGGCAATCACCTATCTTCCTTATGAGAAGAAACTGGTAGAAAACCACAGCGGCAAGACCGAGGTAGAAGGCGAAGACGTAGAAAAGGCGCTGGTTTACGACCTGTCATCATCACGTATGTTCGAAACAAAAGATGACAACAAGAGTCGCGCTGCCGACGGATCCAGCCAATATGATGACAAGCGCATCGTCATCACAGACAAGCGCATCAACAAAGTCATCTTCAACCACTCCCTGCCTTGGTTTCTCTCACTCTGTGCCAGCGACCGCTACGGCAAAGACTGGAGCGACCAGCAATATCTGGACCGTCAGGACCATTACACTCTGGTATTCTACGTGCCAGCTCCAAGTTCTACCTACAGCATGGATGCAAGAATCAAGGTAAACAACTGGGTTCTGAATCTTCAGAATGCCGACCTGGGAAAATAAGAAAAGAAATCAGTATAAGTAAAAGAAAGGAAATATGAAACGCTATCAATCTACTCTGACCAAGATGACACGCCCAGTGTGTATGGCACTCGCTGCCTTGCTCATGATAGGCGCAATGGCATCCTGTTCAGAGAACGAAAATACAGAAACTGCTCTAGGCGACAATGCCTATCTGAGCCTCAGTTTCTCTACCGGCACCGGAAACAGTACCAGAGCCGGAGAAACTAGCGGAAAGGTTCTTGCCGACAATGAGACTGATGCGAATCCTACTCAGGAGAGCGACATCCACAACATCAAGGTGTGGGTGTTCAAATCAAATACCGGCGATGAAGCCACTCCTATCTCCTATAAAGCAGAAACGCTGAGCGAAGTGAAGAATGGTAACTATACCCTGAACCTCCGATTTCTGAGAAAGATTGGCGGCGAAGAAGTAAAGAACATCGACCTTTACATCCTGGCAAACTCTGAGAGCATCAACATGCTGGACCAGATGAAAGGCAAAGACCTCAGTTCTGTTACCCGCAAAGATCTGAAAGAAGTCAGCTTTACCTCACCTTTCGGTATCAATCGCGATGGTAGTGCAGAAAACCAAGAAGTGCCAGCCGGAAAGGGACTCCCTATCTCCCGTGCCATCACTCAAATCTCTGTAGACAGCCATGTGGCTGATACAGAAGAAGGAGCCAAAGACAAAGGCATCAAGATTCCTCTGGTTCGCGCCGTTTCGAAACTCCATTTTTACTTTGCCCGCAAATCGGGTACTGATGCCAATACCAGTCAGGTAAAGGTAACAAGAATAGAGGTAGAAGGCAAAACCATCCCTACTGCCAGCTACATCTTCCCTGATGAGACTGAATACAAAGAAAATGATGACAACCAGGTTGTTACCAGCAACAAATACAATTCGGCTACAACCTACGTATCAACAGCTCTGAAACTGGCAGGTGTAGAGAACAAGGATATCAAGGCAGTGGAGGATCCTAAGAGTTTCATCAAAAAGAGTAATCAGACAGCCCAGGAATATCTGGATGCTTTTAAACAGGCAGGCATTGGTTCTCATGATCTCTGTTATCTCCGTGAGACCAACAAAGCCATCAAAGGCACCATCTACTATTCATTAGATGGCGGAACAACCGAGAAGCACGAGACCTTCAATATTCCTTCTGCTGGAAATGCCATCAGAAACAGAGAACTGGTAGTTTACGGTTATTTCCTCAACGGACAGATGGGCAAGCTCACCGTTACTCCTACTATCCAGGAATGGCAGGATGGAGGAACATTCGATTTCATCGATGCCTCTACGAATGTTGAAATCCCTGACAGCGGAAAGACAGACTGGGGCTACAAGGTATATTACGGTTTCCCTAAACGCGGACCGAAGATTACGCTCAATAATATCGATACCAAAGGTAAACCTTGGATTCTCCAGACAGACAACCCGATGTTCGGATTCGTACAATGCGATGAAAATGGCAATTATGAGGAAAAAGAACCGGTTTACGATCCAATCATTACAGACCAAAACGATGGTAAAAAAATAATTGGATATACTTATCATATAGATGATTTCATCATCAATGAAAGTGGTGAGAAGAAGACGCTCTACTTCTATGTGGTTCCGAAAAACAGACTGGATCTGGCAAAGCCACACAATGTAAAGGCGCAGGTTTTCCTGACCAAATATCCAAACGATAAGTTTGTCCTGAATCCAGGTTTCAAATATAATGGATGCAAGAAGGGCAAATTCGCCGGTAAGGATATTCACTTTGAACAAGTATTATAAAGACAACAGAAAATAACATTCATCATGAAGAAGTTATATATAGACATAAGATTCGCAAAATGCATCTTGGCTCTTACGGCAGGATGGCTCATGGCAGGATGCTCAGCTGAAGACGAACTGGGAAACGGTTCGGCTGCACAACAGCTGAGCATGACTCCCATGGTCAACGACCTGCAGACCACAAGAGTGAAGGAAGAAGAGAATCTTAACGAGAAAAATCTGTTATCTCTCGACTTCAAGATGTTCGAACCAACATCCAACGAACGCAGAATAGACCGTCAGTTCGACACCCCTGCAGAGAACAAAGCAGAGGAACTGGCTTCTGGCAACTGGAAATCGACACTCAATCTTGATGTGGATAATGCTTATCCTTACTATGCTGTAGCCAATGCAAAGGATAATCTCAAGGGGAAGAATCTGGCAGAACTCCTTGCCTGCACCCAGCAGGATGAAGACATCTGGAAGCCAGCTACCATGGTAAGCGACAAGAAATTCCTGATGAGCAGCCAAGGTAAGTATACCATCACCCAAGATCCGGAACAGAATATACCGGTAGAACTGGTGAGAGCGGCAGCCAAAATCAAGCTGAACATCTCTTCTACGGTGAAGGATTACCATATTAAAGAAGTAAAGTGGAAGTTCATCAATTACAATACCAATACAGCTATCTTTGCCGGTCAACCAGCTCCTCAGAATATCATAAAAGATAATCAAGAGAATAAGGCTACAGCAGAGAAAGACGAAAAGGGTAATGATATCTATAAGGTAACAACTTACAGCTATTCCACAACATGGAACGGGAAAGATGATATGCCACAGTTTGTTACAGCTGTTACTTTCGAAAAAAATACGGATGCAAATACAAAAATTACCAAGGAACTGGTTATCCCTGTCCGTGATCCGCAAGGCGAAAAGAAGTTAGACCGCAACTATATCTATACCGTCAATGCAGTCATCAAATATCTGGATACCAAGACAGATATTGATTACAACGGAAAGGAAGACTATCTGCAATGGCAGATTGCCAAATGGACCGTAGGTGAAGATACCCACGTCAATGCGGATGGTGCAAGCTATCTGGTGGTATCTCCTACTGCCATTGATATAAAAGGTGGTGAAAGCAATGAATTTCTAGATTGCACCATGCGCTGGTTTGCATCTTATGAATGTGAAATTACGGATCGAACTAATTATTATTTTGACAGATATGGTAACAAGAAGTCCGGACAGGATGAACAGATCGATGCAAGATTCGAAGAGTCTACCGGAAATCGCTATAGAGGATGGATAGACGTACATTCTGGAGCTCCTTCATACTGTACTATTCAATACTCCTATTTTAACATCAAAGTTAAAAATGCAGACAAGAAACAGGAAATAGCCGTAAGAAAGTATCCTTCGGTCTATTCAATGAATGTAAGAAGCGAAGGTACAAATAATTTTGAAGAGAAGAATCATCTGTACACGATACAGTTCTCCAGCAACAAGTATGCTACAGATTACACCATTGCCAAACCTGTAGTCAACAATGAGAATATGTCTGCCGACAATACGGTATCTCCTGCTTACATCCTTGCATCAACCGCAAAGGGTGAAACAATAGTCGAGGATAATCAGGCAGCAAGAGATTACTGTAAAAAGTATCAGGAAAAGGCTACGACTTATAAGGGTGAAAGTCTCAAGCTGAATGGTTGGCGACTTCCTACAAAGGAAGAAATCAACAGAATCTACAAGTTAGGCAACGAAGATAAGGCGATAAGCAAAGAGCTGCTGAGAGGCGAATACTATTGGACGCTGGATGGAGACAAGACTGAGAGGAACGGCAACAACCCGCAGAACGGTACCTACGTTCGCTGCGTCCACGACCTGACTCCGGGAGAAATAGAACTGATAGAGAAACAAGGTGAAAAGTAAAGAAGGTAAATGACATGAAAGAAATAAAATTATATATCGGAATCATAGCAGTCCTGTTAACAGCAATGTTGACAGGCTGTTCTGACAGTATAGCCGACAGCGAACCTTCTAAAGACGAAACCGAAGAAGGTTACTACACAGCCAGTTTCAATGTATCCATCCCCAACTTCGAACAACAGGTAACCCGAAGCACCGTGTTCATGAATGAAGGAATTCCGAAAGACAGCATGAAACTCTTCTGCTTTGATAATGAAGGTCAGTTTATAGGTTTCGGCAAGGTTACAGAATTTAAAGAAATCAAAGGATTCACAAGAGACAATAATGGTACAATTCATGATGATGGAGACATTCATCCGAATGGAAGCACAGAACCACATAATTTCTATGCAACCATACCAAACCAAACGTCCCGTATCCATCTGGTTGCCAACACTGGAAGCCAATACCAAACCATCAACTGGGGCAACCAGGCAAATTGGGTGGGTATGCATGAGAATATGCTCATGACTACATTTGAAACAGAAAATGGTGAAGACCAGGCTGCCAAGGTTCGCTATTGGGGATATATCAAGAAAGACTCTCCGGAAGAACTGAAAGAGTATCTGAAACAAGATACCAAAAAGAAAGATTATATCATTCATCTCATCAGAGACAGAGCGAAGATTTCTGCAGACTGGAGCGATGCGGTAAAGAAAGCACATCCTGATATAATAAACGACTTTAAAATGACAGTCATCAATGGTGTGGCTTACGGAACGCTGGCTCCCTTCAACAGAGACAGTCTGTTATTCAACCCTACTACAGGAGATGATAAGTGGGAATGGAAGGTAAATTATGTTACCCCAGCCATCAACACCCGAAGACTGAAAGGTGATGTTGGTCAGATGTTCAACCCGACAGGTGCTTTCGAAGAGCACAATCTGCCAACAGATCCTGCTAAAGTGATTTTATGTCATGATGGCATCTATTACCTGATTTACTTACAGGACAGCCAGAATAAGCCATACGCCATCAAGCGTAATTATGAATATAAAATCATCATTGATAAGCTGGATACGAGTTATGGCTCTAATAATTCTGAGGTAGCATTGAAAGGTGCACCGGCAAACAACCCTTGGATTAGAGTAGAACAGATTGTACCGGGCGTTACTGATGGAAATTACGAACTGGCTATCGTCGGAGGTACTTATAAGACTGTAAATACAGGTGAAAATACTGAGCAGATGGTACAGTTCACTTATAAGGGCGATGATGCAGCCAACAAGCAGCCTAAGGCTTTCGTGGCTTTATGGACTGAGAACCTGTCATTCGCAACTGCAGATGCCCCAAAGGTTACCGACTATACTTATGACGAAGCATCAAAGACCGGTACCGGTACCATTAAGTACAAGCTGGACAAGATAGACAAGACCTGGCGAGAAGGCATCATCTACCTCACCGACACAGTGCATGGACTCAATAGAAACATCCATCTCTATAGTGTGAGTGAGGCTAATTATGACTTCAAAAATGCCAATAATATAAGTGCAACATTGAACAGCGAAGGAGATTTCACCATCACCATTCCTAAGGATTATCCTGACGGACTGATGCCTGTGAATTTCAAAATCGCATCCAATGATATCAATCCAAAGGACTGGAAGGTAGAAATAGGTGATACTGGAGCCGAAACGGAAGGCAAATGCAAAACAGGCAGCTGGTTTACCTATAAGGCTGAAGTAATCCAGAGGAATTCAGGAACTCTTCTGGAGGAGAAGGGAAAAAGAACCTATACATATACCTTTAAGTTGAGGAATGTACGCAAGAATGCCCAAAAAGGTGACAAGGGATACTTCTGGCTGAAGGCAGATAACTTCAACCAAGGAAAGGCCAAGAAGTTTGAATTCACCTATCAATAAGTAAGTCTTAGAAGAGTTTAGTTCATATATCTGTATCGGGGCGCATATCGTTTCAAAATATAAATGCCCCCTAAATATCAATGAAATAGGTAATAAAATAATTATCATTTACTATACAAATAGTATGCGGGAACCAATAAATTAAACTAGACTGGTCGTTGGAACTGTAGTTGCCGAGGTGATCTCACCTTCTATAGTTCCGCGGCTTTTTTTATATTAAAAACCTTGCCACTTTCAATTTTATTTTGTAATTTTGCACCCGTTAGTAATATCATTAATTCCAATATAAAGATGATGGCAAGATTCATATTCCTCAGTTTCTTCATGCTGGTTGGAGCCTTAGCCCCAACCAAGGCTCAGAACAGTTTCCCATACCCTGCTCTGCCAGACAGTCTGCGCAGCGTAGAGCAACGTGCTGCATACCTGAGCGAGCACTATTGGGACAACTTCAACTTTTCCGATACCCTGGAACTGGCAAACAAGGAGATGGCAGAACAGGGCTTTGTCAACTTCATCGATATTCTGGCACGTTTCGACCAGGAAATAGCCCAGAAGGGTATTGCAGCCTTTACAGCCAAAGCTTACCAGCAGAAGCCATCTAAGGAGAAGTTTGAAAGCCTCATCGAGCATTATTATGAGAACCCTGAGTCGCCCATGCGCAATGACAGGGTATATGCCCTGTTTCTGGAAGACATGGCTAAATCGCCATACTTCGATGAAACCGAGAAAGAAAGAATAGGATTTAAACTGAAACAGGCAAGAAAGAACTTGCCTGGCACACAGGCTACCAACATCCGTTTTATGCTGGAAGACGGTAAGCCTCATCAGTTGAGCGATTACCGGGAAAAGAAGGTTATCTTATATTTCTACGATCCTGACTGCGAGAACTGCCACAAGATATCTGCATGGCTCGACAAACAGACAATACCAGCCGGCTTCAGTCTGCTCCGCATCGTAGCAGATAACCGCTTGAGCACGATTTACGGGCTCAAAGCCATGCCAACCATTTACCTGTTGGATAAAGAGAATAAGGTGATATTAAAAGACTGTACACCTGAACAGCTCATGGAAACGTTACGGGGAACTGAAAACAGAAAGTAAAACTAGACTGGTCGAAAGAAGCGACATCTGTTATTGAATAAACATATCATTTACTATCATTTGTCTTAACTTCGTATATTATATATCAACATACCATTCATTATAATTGTAACTTCATATCATTTATTATATATCTGAATTGCATTTTACTATTTATATGTATCTTAATTAGCTCGGGAAGAGTCATACATCAACTTGAACTCCTCACGAACGTGATCATTGCGCTTTACAACAACCACATAGTCACCATCCTTAACTGTTCCTACCTTGGCAACAAGCGTATAATAACCATACTGACCAGACTTTCCATAATCACCTGTTTCGGTAATGATTAACTTCTTGCCAACCAACTGAGTTGCAAACTTGATATTTGTACCTTGGTCGAAGATTACATTCTTATGAGTCAGCATCAGCTGACCACCCGGAAGAACCTTGCAAACCAACTTCTCATCATTCTCAGCCTTACTGTTAGACTCCTCGCTTACGGCAGAGCCCGCAGTCATGGAATAGCTGAGCAAAGAGAAACCTGACTCATCGGTGGTAACGCGACTAACTGTTTCACCCATTTCATCGTCAGATGCACTGCAACTAACAAATCCTATTGTCATCATAGTCATAGCGATGACCATCATAAAATACTTCTTCATAGTTATACCATTTACTAATTGTTTTCATTATCATTTAAACCTGTCATCTTCAGATTCCAGCCTTTCGGCCATTACCATCCGATGCTTTTAAAAACAAACACCTTTCGGTCTAAATCATCTTTTACAATTACACAAATGATATGTTGGGAGGAGTGATATCATTTACTATTGGTTATCATTTACTATTGCTTATCATTTACTATAGGGCTTGTACCCCTCTTACATGTCCTTTTCTTTCGTTTGTACATTGCAAATATAGGAAAAAAGTCAATAGGATGCAAGTTTTCATAGTTAAATAATGTAAAGGTTTTCATGTTATCGTGCACAATGTGCCTTGTCTGCTGACAGTTTGAATGACTACGAGAAAAAAGGGGATAAAACAAAAGCGGGAACCCTTTCGGATTCCCGCTCATATCTTGTGTTGTAAAATCTCGAAGATTAGTCGAGGTTAGCCAACTTGTTGTCAGAATGAAGAACATCCTTGATCTTGTGGCTATAGAGGTCAACCATGTACTCACGAGCCTTACCGCAGTACTGACGTGGGTCGAAGTACTCTGGGTGAAGAGCCAATGTCTCACGAACACCTGCTGTGAAAGCAAGACGAGAGTCAGAGTCGATGTTGATCTTGCAAACAGCGCTCTCAGAAGCCTTAGTCAACTGCTCCTCTGGGATACCAACTGCATCTGGCAACTTACCACCGAACTTGTTGATGATATCAACATACTCCTGAGGAACTGAAGAAGAACCGTGGAGAACGATAGGGAAACCAGGAAGCTGCTTCTCAACTGCTGCCAATACGTCGAATGCCAATGGAGGAGGTACGAGGTGACCAGTCTTAGGGTCACGTGTGCACTGCTCTGGCTTGAACTTGTAAGCACCGTGAGAAGTACCGATAGAGATAGCCAATGAATCAACACCTGTACGTGTAGCGAAATCAACAACCTCCTCAGGCTTTGTATAGTGAGACTCCTCAGCTACAACGTCATCCTCAACACCAGCGAGGACACCGAGCTCACCCTCTACAGTTACACCGAACTGATGAGCGTAGTCAACAACCTTCTTTGTCAATGCGATGTTCTCCTCGTATGGAAGAGCAGAACCGTCGATCATTACAGAAGAGAAACCGAAGTCTACACAGCTCTTACATGTCTCGAAGCTATCACCGTGATCGAGGTGAAGCACGATCTCAGGATGGTTGCAACCCAACTCCTTAGCATACTCTACAGCACCCTCTGCCAAGTAGCGGAGCAATGTAGGGTTAGCATACTTACGAGCACCCTTAGATACCTGAAGGATAACTGGTGACTTCAAGTTTGAAGAAGCCTGGATGATAGCCTGGAGCTGCTCCAAGTTATTGAAGTTGAAAGCAGGAACGGCCCAACCGCCCTTGATAGCTCTTGCGAACATCTCCTTAGTGTTCACAAGACCGATTTTCTTGTAATCTACTGCCATAATTGTTATTAATTTTATTGTTTAATGAAACATTCTTTTCTTTCATATATATAATAAGGTGTAGAACTTATGAGGCTCTTTCCTTACCGAGTGCAAATTTACTTTTTTCTTTTGAGACAACAAAATGATAATTCGATTTTTCGTGTTGCAATCGAGTTAAAAAAGTTAATTCCGCACCTATATCCTACAAAACACAAAGTTTTTGCTAAACGCAGTTAGCAATTTAACATCTTTATATTTACATCTTTCTGTCCAACCGCCAGTTACTTCTTGGCAAGTTTATATTCACGAGCCGCATAAGCCAGAACGATGACAAATCCTACGAGCGGTACCAGGAAAGGAAGCGTGAAATGAGTACGGTCGGCGATGAGTCCCATCAACAGGAAACCGCAACCTCCTATTGGCGTCATCATCAGAAGCGAAGAGGCTGTCTTGGTAAGGTTGCCCAAACCCGTGAGGGCGATACTGAAGATGGTAGGGAACATGATGGCCTCGAACATATAGTTGCAAAGCAGGGCTACCAGCGATATCTTACCCAGATTTGACAGAACTAAAAGTATACAGACAACACACCCCAAAGCGCAGATCAGCAACATCGTTGTTGCCTTGATGCGGCGCATAATCCAGGAACCGAGAAATCTGCCTACCATAAAGAATGCCAACGCACAAGTCAGGGCTACGGAAGCCGTGCGGTCGTCCATCCATTTCATGCCCGTTACGAAATTGATGAAATAGGAATTGATTGAAATCTCTGCCACTTCATAGCTCAGCAAAGCCAGAAGTCCAAACACGAACATCTTGTGATGGGAAAAGAGTTTGCTGATATTAGAACCGGCTGCCTCATCTTCTGCTGTTGCCACATGACTGATTTCCGGTAAATCTACACGTGAGAAAACCAGAGCTATCACCAAAACCAGAATACCCAGAATGGTATAAGGCACCACCACATTGCCGCCCTCTTCGGTCTGGTTGAAGAGGAACTGACCGATGCAAAGTGTGGCAAAAATGCCACCCAATCCATTAAACGACTGCGATAAGTTCAGTCGGCTGGTAGCTGTTTCCTTGGCACCCAGTTCGGTAACATAGGGATTGGCGGCTGTTTCCAGGAACACCAAACCGCACCCGATAATGAAAAGGCAGAGCAGGAATGCTGAGAAACTGCCCACCGCAGCACCTGGAATAAAGAGCAAGGCGCCCACACCAAAGAGGAGCAGACCGAAGACCACGCCACGGCGATAACCATAACGGTTGATAAAGAAGCCAGCAGGTATTGCCATCAGGAAATAACCCAGATAGGTAGTAACCTGAATAAGGGCGGAATGAGTAATACTGATGTGCAGAGCATTCTGGAAATGCTTGTTGAGCACATCCAGAATGGCACGAGCGAAGCCCCACAAAAAGAAGAGCGACGTAATGAGAATGAACGGGACAAGATATTTCCTGTCGTTTGTCTGATTTGTTTCTGTCTGTTGTTCTGTTAACATTTTATTTATCTTTTCTTCTATAAAGAGTTATAGAAATACATTTTATTTTTCGTTGTAATGGAAATAGCCAAAGTCGGCATATCCACTCTTTTCCTTGCCTTCTGCAAACATACCGAGAACCACGCCTGTAAATCCACCGGCAACCTCAGTACTCATCAGGGAACAGTTCATGGAACCCAAATCATAGAATTTCTTTCCATCAAAAGAATAGGCAAAACGGTACATCTCGCCATCGCTGCTGATACGCAACTTTACGGCGTCTTTGCGCAAACGGGGAACGCCTTTCACTACATAGTCGATGCTTTTCAGTTTGCAGCGCAAAGCCACCTGTTTCTTTGAAACGAAGAGGTCGAGATGACCATCATGAATCTGATAGACAGACAGACCTGCCTCAGCATCACCTTTCGTTACGACATCCGTCTCCAAGATAAAGTTGGCACTCTCCTGCCTGCGCCCCACAAAGGTAGGCTGCTGATTCTGCGTCAGGGTTCCATGAGGATAAAGACGCACGAAGAACTTCTCATCCACGGCCATCGTATCATTGCGCAGATATTTGTCAGGAATAGGATTCTGCAACTGTACCCATTCGAAAGATCCGGTCGTCGGTGCATCCTCTGCATCTGCTTCAAGATGTTTTTCCAAAGGAACACCAGGCAACAGTTTAGCCTTCATCAACGTATCTGCAGGCAATCCGCCGTTCACAACAGGCCATTCTCCCTGCTTCCACTCCACAGGAGCCAGGTAGGTTTCTCTTCCGAGATGATGATAAGAACCGCCAAAGTTGCGATAGGCCAGGAATACCATCCACCAGCTTCCGTCGGCAGCTTGAACCAAGTCGCCATGACCGGTACCCTGAATCTGCATCGATTGTCCCAGACGGCTGCAGTTGGTAAGAAGCGGATTGTTCGGATTACTCTCGTAAGGTCCCTCGATATTCCTGCTACGGGCGATAGTAAGACGATGCGCCAGTTCGGTTCCACCTTCTGAAATGAGAAGATAGTAATAGCCGTCTTTCTTATAAATATGCGGTCCTTCAGGATAGCGTCCGCCATCCCCCTGCCACAGTTTCCTGCTCTCTGTAAGCTGTTCGCCCGTCTTTGGGTTTATCTCACAGAGCCAGATGGCATCGCCCGGATTGCTCACCATGTAGCATTTTCCGTTTTCGAAATAAAGCGAAGGATCGATGCCCTGCTGCTTCAGCCAGACAGGCTCGCTCCAAGGACCACGGGGGTCTTTGGCAGTAACCATGAAGTTGCCACCGTTGCCTACATTGGTAGTTATCATATAATAAGTTCCCTCATGATAGCGGATGGTAGGCGCATAGATGCCAAGCCACGAACTGGCACCCTTCAAAGGAACCTGACTCTCGCGGTCGAGCACATTACCAATCTGCTGCCAATGAACCAAATCCTTACTCTGGAAGATTGGCACACCGGGGAAATACTGGAATGAAGAGTTGACGAGATAGAACGTATCTCCTACCCGACACACGGATGGGTCGGGATGATAACCTGGAATAACCGGATTACGATATTCCTCAGCTGATACCGGCAAGCATGTCAATACCAGCATCCATAATAGTACAAACAGTTTTTGCTTTCTCATAAGGCATTCATTTTAGATGGGAACAAAGGTAAGGCTTTTCGATGAAAATTCCAAACTTTCCCAGGATTATTTGTTGTTTATATCAAATAAAATTGTCTTTACTATCAGATGAAATCTCCGTTCATAGACGTTGAACGGCGGTTCAGCGTCGATGAACGGCGGTTCAACGTCGCTGAACGGACATTCAGCGTCGATGAACGAAGATTGTATTCTACTGTAAATACATCTTTAACTAGAAATAAAAAGTTTCTGATGTCTGTTCAGAGACAACTCTTCCCGTCATTCCTTCGGAATCAAGACGGCTCCTTCCTGTTTCTTACCATCCATCAGGATTCTCATCGGGTGCTCAAAGCGCACATGACGGACATATTGAGTCTCCTCAACAGCCGGCATTGCATCCAGGATTTCCTTATTTACAAAGCCGCCTTCACCGGTATTTGTATCTACCGTAAAGTATCCCACGCCAAAAGAGGTGAGGTTCTGGAAGAAGTGAGTACCCTGGCTCGGATCGATATTGTAATTCTTCAGAGCCACCTCTACGATAACCCGGGCTGCGCTGATATGCGGCCACTTCACAGGTACACCCAGATAATGGTCGCTGGAGCCCCAACGGCCAGGACCTATCAGCACATAGTTCTTGCCGTCAGCAAGGAACTTGCGGTTGATTCGTTCTATATCATCGGCTACATAAAAATTATTCATCGCAGAGAAATGGTCATCATACTTCACATAAACCACATCAACCACATCTTCGCTGATGCCATGACCCAGCGAATTGTGCGAACGCAACAGGCAGTCGGAATCAGGGATAGCCTTCACATCTTCATCAAGCATCTCCTTGGCATCGACGATAGGACGAATCTGAAGAAGATAGAATTCACAAGTCCTGTCATTATTGATATTGCAGGCAAACTCTATCTCCACTGGTCTGCGCATAGCCCCTGCTCCATACTTCATCGACATCTGCAGTATCTCTGGCAAAGGCACCACTCCATGCTGGAGCACACTTGAGAAGGTTATCAGTTTGCGGCCATTCTCATAGACTCCATCATTGATGACCTGATCGTATGGATCAAAAGTAGATGCGATATAGGTAAGACTCTGGTCTTCTACAGCATCCTTCACCCGGAGTTTGAGGATATTAAAGCCATCGTCTACCTTGAAATCATTGCCCACATGCTTCATATCCAGCGCATAGAACTGGGTCTGGGTGTCGCGCAGAGCCAGCTCGGTTTCAGATGTCTGGAGCACCTGATTCGGATGGTAAGGACAAACACGAAGGGTCTGACCTCCATCTACGATATATTTGCCCAAGCCCAAGGCAAGACTGGCTATACCCTCTTCAGCTTCTTCATCACCTATCGGATAATAATTGAGCGAACGGAGCACACCGCTCATGGTAGGATAAAACCTTGTACCATAGTCTTTGCCCACAACCTGCTGCAAGATAACAGCCATCTTTTCCTGATCGATGACATTGCTCGTAGCGGTCATGTAAGCCTTCGAGTCGCGATAGAACACAGAAGCATAGACACCCTTGATGGCACAGGCCAGCATCTGCAGCATCTGATACTTATCTTCCAGATATGGAATCATATAGGTAGAATAGATACCGGCAAATGGCTGATAGTGGGCATCTTCGAGCAGCGAACTTGAACGGATTGCGATAGGACTCTTGGTTGCCTCAAAGAAGGTGAAGAAGTCGGCTATCAGCGAATCGGGCAGCTGGGCATGCAGGAAGTGCTTCAGAATCTCATCGTCGCTAGCATCACTCAAAGCTATCGGATAGAGATTGTTGCTCATCATGAACTCGTCGAAGATATCGGTACAGAGCACCACGGTTTTCGGAATCTGCACGGTGGCATTCTCATACTGGTTGAACTCAGGATGGCGCTTGATGATGTTGTCGAGGAAGGCTAGTCCCCTACCCTTTCCGCCCAGGGATCCTTCACCAATGCGGGCAAAGTGGGCATACTTGTCAAACTTCATGCGGTCGAAAACTGCTACGACACCGATGTTTTTCATGTGACGATACTGCACGATGGCATCGAAGATAATCTGTCGGTGAGCATCCACATCCTGCAATTTCTCCCAGGTAACATGCTTCAGGAAAGCAGATACAGGGAAGATGGCACGAGCACAAAGCCAACGGCTCATATGGTTGCGGCTGATATGATAGAGCATGGAATCATTAGGAATATTGAAGATGTTATCCTGCAATTCCTTCAAACTATGAATGCGCATAATCTCCTCATGGGTCTTAGGATCACGGAATATGAAATCGCCAAAGCCCATGTGCTCTTCCATCAGACGGCGAAGATCTACGCTCATCTTCTTCGAGTTCTTGTCAACAAATCGGAAACCTTCAGCCTCTGCCTTCGCACGATTCTCACTTTCAGAACTTTCTATGATAAGCGGAACGAAAGGATCGTTCTTCCTGATATAACGGAAGAGTTGCAAACCAGCATCAGGACACTTCTCGCGACCGAAAGTATCCGTACGATGCTTAGGCTTCTCTTCAGGCATCACCTCATTACCAAAAGCTTTGGCAGCACTCTTTAACGGGAAACGTGCATCGCTGATTACACCCAACGTGTTATCAGAATACTTGTCATACAGTTTCTGGGCTTCCTCATAAGTACGAGCCAAAACCACCTTAGGACGGCCACGCATACGCATGGTAGCTGCATGCCGGTTCAAAGCCTCCTTAGAAAAGTTCTTACTCTGCTCCAATATGTAATTATAGAGATTAGGCAATATAGAACTATAGAAACGGATAGAATCTTCTACCAGCAGAATCATCTGCACGCCTGCTTCCTGTATGTCATGCTCAAGATTCATCTTATCCTCTATCAGCTTGATGATTGACAGAATAAGATTGGTGTTGCCAAGCCAGCAGAAGACATAATCGAAGATACTCAAGTCTTCATTCTGCATACGCTTGGTAATGCCATGAGAGAAAGGCGTAAGAACTACACAATGGATATTGGGAAACTTACCCTTGATGTCGCGCGCTACGTCGAAGGCATCATTGTCAGCATTGCCAGGCATGCAAATCACCAGATCAATGACGGTAGAACGCAGCACAGCAGCAGCCTCTTCGGTAGTAGAAACCTGAGTAAAGGTTGGCGGATAGCGGAGACCAAGCTCCATATATTCATTATATATCTTCTCCTCGATACGTCCATCATCTTCAAGCATGAACGCATCGTAAGGATTGGCTACAATCAGTACATTGTAGATACGGCGCATCATCAGATTCACAAACGATACGTCTTTCAAGTAGAATTTATTCCACTCCTGAGGTATATTATTTTCCATAAATGAAGTTAAAGTTTGTGCAAAGATACTGATTTTCTGAGATTTACTTGCATCTTTCAGCATTTTTTTTTATTTTTGCGCCATAAAACATGAAGATATGGTTACAAAATCTTTCATCACAGCCATCTTGGCTATATTCAGCATGGTTCCATGCTACGGACAAAAGCACCAGCACGGCAAGGCATCATATTACTCTAAGAGAGCAACAGGTGCCCGCTCTGCAAGCGGACAGAGAATACATCATGACAGTTTAACATGCGCACATCGGTTTTATCCCTTCGGAACGCATCTCAAGGTTACAAACCTTAGCAATGGCAAAAGTACTATCGTAAAAGTCATTGACAGAGGTCCGTTTGGAAGAGGTAGAATCATTGACCTATCATGGAAGGCTGCAAAAGAAATTGGTATGATTTCACAAGGCGTAGCTACTGTAAAAGTTGAAATGCTGGAAAGCCCGATTCCTTACAAGCCAGAGGACACAAAATTGCCTAAGATTGATTTCGAAGTGGCTGAAACTGAATATGAATTTCCTAACAAATGGGGAACTCCTAACAGGAATAAGAAAAATCATCACAGCAGTAAAAAAGAAACAAATAAAATTACTTCAAAGGTAATAAATAAAACAGAGCACCATAAAAGCAAAAAGGTAACCAAGTCTGAATTAAAAAAGCACAATATAGATTAAACAAAAGGTAAAGGCGAGAATCATCATTGATTCTCGCCTTTACCTTTGTATATATAACAGAATCCTAAAATAAGATACTATCACACATTTCATTATCATACCGGAATTTTATCTGGATTTTGTCGGAATATCAAACTGATTAACCTTAGAAATCGTGTTACCGCCTTGTATAACTGAAACACAGAAACAAGCTGTACCATTCTTCAAACGGTTATCAGCCTTGACCATTGCTGTATATCGAATCACATGGCCAGGAGCAATACTTTCTACATGAACACTTGGAGAAATGAAAATGTGCTTATTGCCGGTAGTCTCAATAACGGTAGGAACTACATCAAATAAAGTGTGAGGTCCGTTATTTCGGATTTCAAAAATAACCTTAGCTGTTTCATTCCGATTCAAAGTATTGTCCTCATTGGAATCAACAAAACGAGCATTCATTATTTCCAAAGAGGATGAATAAGCATAATTCTGCCCCAGTTCTTCCAGAGTAGAACTAGGAATAGTAGCTACAGGCTGCTGAGCACTATAACTTCCGGTATAATCCCTATCATTGAAATCATAAATCCTATCATCACCCGAATTAGTTGAATCAAAGATTTCGTCATTGGAATAAACTGGAGAAGATTGCTGGTAAACTCCATCCTGATAAGAATGATGATCACGGTGTGATCTATCCCGATAAACAGATTCTCTTTGCTGCTGAGACTTCTGGTCAGCCTGACTACCAATGGCCGCTCCAACGGCAGCACCACCAGCCATGCCAATAATAGTACCCATATCAGAACCTCTAGGACCACCAGACAAGCCACCAATAGCTGAACCAAGAATAGAACCAAATGTGGCACCAGCATAAGCGCCACTTCCCGTATAAGTATCGCAGCTACTCAACAGCAAAGAAGAGCAAGCTACAAAAAGCATAATCTTTTTCATCTTCATTAAGCTTAAATTTCTGCTGCAAAGATACAAAGAACTAAAAGAATAAAAACAAAAAAATCCCTAATAATGATTAGGAAAAACCCTAAAAGAGCAGATAGTTTTGAAAAAGGGACAAAAAAGCGCCCTTGTAAAGACAAGGACGCTAAATTTATCTGAGATGATTGAAAATTATTCAGCCTTTGGAGCCTCCTCAGTTGCAGGAGCCTCAGTCTCAGCTACAGGAGCCTCTTCAGCCTTTGTTGCCTTACGACTACGACGAGTCTTCTTAGCAGCAGCCTTCTGAGTCTTAGCCATATTCTCATCAAAGTCAACGAGCTCGATGAAAGCAATCTCAGCTGCATCACCCTGACGGGTACCCAACTTGATTACGCGAGTGTAACCACCTGGACGGTTAGCTACCTTCTCAGCTACCTCACCGAAGAGAGCCTTAACAGCATACTTATTCTGAAGATAACGGAAAACTACACGACGTGAAGTTGTTGTATCGTTCTTAGAACGAGTAATCAATGGCTCAACATACTTCTTAAGAGCCTTTGCCTTTGCGAGGGTCGTAGTGATTCTTTTGTGCTCGCTCAAGATAAGTGATGAAGCCATGTTAGCCAACATCGCGTTACGATGAGAAGCAGTACGACCTAAATGGTTGAATTTCTTATTATGTCTCATTTTTTGTTTTTACTTTTTGGACTTCGAACCTTTAAGATTCCTTGTCTAATTTATACTTTGAAATATCAGTTCCAAAAGACAGATTCAGACTCTCGAGCAAATCATCAAGCTCTGAGAGCGATTTCTTACCAAAGTTGCGGAACTTCAAGAGGTCAGTCTTGTTAAACTGAACCAAATCACCAAGAGTCTCAACATCAGCTGCCTTCAAGCAGTTGAGGGCACGAACACTAAGATTCATGTCTACGAGACGAGTCTTAAGCAACTGGCGCATATGAAGAACCTCTTCATCAAACTCCTGATTACTCTCCTGATCCTGTGTCTCAAGAGTAATCTTCTCATCAGAGAAGAGCATGAAGTGATAAATAAGAATCTTCGCAGCCTCTTTCAGAGCATCCTTTGGACTAATGGAACCATCTGTTGTAATTTCAAGTACGAGCTTATCATAGTCGGTCTTTTGCTCAACACGATATGGTTCTACAGCGTACTTTACATTACGTATAGGGGTGTAGATGGAATCGATTGGGAGAACGTTAACGTCAGTGCAGAATTGACGATTCTCATCAGCAGGAACATAACCACGTCCCTTATTAATAGTCAAATCGATCTGCATCGAAGCTTTGGCATCTAAATGACAAATCACCAAATCAGGGTTTAACACTTCAAATCCAGTCAGATACTTACCGATATCACCTGCTTTGAATTCTGTAGAATTCTCAACGGTGATACTAACTTTCTCATTCTCGAATTCTTCTACTACTTGCTTGAATCGAACTTGTTTGAGATTCAAGATAATGTTAGTAACATCTTCCTTAACACCAGGAACTGAAGAGAACTCATGCTCAACACCCGCAATGCGGATAGTGTTAACAGCATAACCCTCCAATGATGAAAGGAGAATGCGGCGCAAGGCGTTACCAATGGTAACACCAAAGCCAGGCTCCAAAGGACGGAATTCAAATTTTCCGAACTGGTTATCAGCCTCTAACATTACTACTTTATCAGGTTTTTGAAATGCTAATATCGCCATTAATGTAATGATTTATTTAGAGTACAACTCAACGATTAACTGCTCCTTAATATTCTCTGGAATGTCGGCACGCTCTGGCTTGTGCAAGAACTTACCGCTCTTTGAATTATCGTCCCACTCAATCCATGGGTACTTGCTATGATTGAAACCTGCAAGAGCTGCTTCGATAACCTCGAGAGACTTAGACTTCTCACGAACACCAACAACCATACCAGGCTTAACTGCAAAAGAAGGGATATTAACTACCTTACCATCAACAACGATGTGCTTGTGACCAACCAACTGACGCGCAGCAGCACGTGTTGGAGCGATACCAAGACGGAAAACAACGTTATCAAGACGGCACTCGAGATTCTGAAGAAGAACCTCACCAGTAATACCATCAGCCTTAGCAGCCTTATCAAACATATTACGGAACTGACGCTCTAATACACCATAAGTGTACTTAGCTTTCTGCTTCTCTGCCAACATGACACCGTACTCAGACATCTTACGACGACGGTTGTTGCCATGCTGTCCAGGAGGGAAGTTTCTCTTGGACAAAACTTTGTCAGCGCCGAAGATTGGCTCACCAAAACGACGCGCAATTTTAGATTTCGGACCTATATATCTAGCCATAATATTATATAAATGCTATATTGTTTGTATCTTAATTAATAATGCTAACCTCAAGCGTTATACACGACGACGCTTTGGAGGACGGCAACCATTGTGTGGTAATGGAGTTACGTCAACGATTTCAGTAACCTCGATACCTGCACCGTGAATAGCACGGATAGCAGACTCACGGCCGTTACCTGGACCCTTAACATAAGCCTTAACCTTACGAAGACCAAGATCAAAAGCGACCTTTGCACAATCCTCAGCAGCCATCTGAGCAGCATAAGGAGTGTTCTTCTTAGAACCACGGAAACCCATCTTACCAGCTGAAGACCAAGAAATGATCTGACCCTCATTGTTAGCAAGAGATACAATAATGTTATTGAATGAGCTATGAACGTGAAGCTGACCGATAGCGTCAACGCGTACATTTCTCTTCTTAGATGTTGCTTTTTGCTTTGCCATAATTAATTTCCTCCTTCAGAATTACTTAGTAGCCTTCTTCTTATTAGCAACAGTCTTCTTCTTACCCTTACGTGTACGAGCATTATTCTTAGTGCTCTGACCGCGAACTGGAAGACCATTACGATGTCTAACTCCACGATAGCAACCAATATCCATCAGTCGCTTAATGTTCATCTGGATCTCAGAACGGAGATCACCTTCAACTTTGAACTCAGCGCCGATAATTTCACGGATCTTAGCTGCCTGGTCATCAGACCACTCGCTAACCTTCAGGTCACGGTTTACACCGGCCTTATCCAATATCTTTGCTGAACTACTTCGACCAATACCATAGATATAGGTCAATGCGATTTCGCCACGCTTATTCTGGGGCAAATCTACTCCAACAATTCTTATTGCCATTGTTTAAATAAATAATTAAAAAATTAATACCTTTCGTTTAAAGCGGTGCAAAAGTACAACTATTTTTTGAAATAACGGCACTTTTACAATACTTTAACATTAACCCTGACGTAATTTCATCTTAGGGTTCTTCTTGTTGATAACGAACAGACGACCTTTACGACGAACGATCTTGCAGTCAGCTGAACGCTTCTTTAATGATGCTCTTGTCTTCATAACCTTATATATGATTATTATTTGTATCTAAAAACAATTCTACCTTTGGTAAGGTCATATGGACTCATCTCCACCTTTACCTTATCACCAGGTAAAATCTTGATGTAATGCATTCTCATCTTACCAGAGATATGAGCTGTGATGTCAACTCCATTCTCTAATTCTACTCGGAACATCGCATTTGACAATGCTTCTACAATAGTTCCATCTTGCTCAATAGCGGCTTGTTTTGCCATAATATAAATATTTGTCCTTCTTAATGTTAAACTTCTACGAATGAAGATAAAATTTTGCTTTATCTTTTCGAGCAACCTTGTGTCATCAATATCTGATGAAAAACATAATTAGATGACATATTAGCGGGAAAAGGCTCTCCAAGTGGATAAGGATAACCTATCCAAATGGAGAGTCGTCTCACATAATATAGTAAATTCAAGTCAGCCTTACTTATATAAAGAAAAAACTGAACTCAAAAAAATTTCATCTTCTGTCTTCAGAAATTTCTCATTTCAAAAGAAAAAGATTAATATGCAGCAACACCACCCTGACGGGTATGGCCTGAATTCAAAAGACCATCATAGTGGCGCATAAGCAAATGACTCTCGATTTGTTGTAATGTGTCAATGACAACACCAACCAAAATCAATAGAGATGTACCTCCAAAGAATTGAGAGAAAGCTTGCTGTACATCGAGAAGTCCTGCTAAAGCAGGCATAATTGCGATAAACGCAATAAATAACGAACCTGGTAAAGTAATACGAGACATTACGGTATCAATGTACTCAGCTGTATCCTTTCCTGGTTTTACGCCAGGAATGAAACCATTATTACGTTTCATATCCTCAGCCATCTGAGTAGGATTCAATGTAATAGCTGTATAGAAATAAGTAAATGCAATAACCAAGATTACATAAACAACATTATATAGCAAACTACGATTATCCATCAACTGCTGAACAACACTACTAGCATTTTCAGACTGATAGCGAACTATCGCCAATGGAATAAACATTAAAGCCTGAGCAAAGATGATAGGCATTACGTTAGCAGCAAAAAGCTTCAAAGGAATGTACTGACGTGCACCACCATATTGCTTATTTCCAACCAAACGTTTAGCATACTGTACAGGAATCTTACGTGTACCTTGTACCAAAAGTATTGAAGCACAAACTACAGCATAAAGGATAAGGATCTCAACGATGAACATGATAAGACCACCACCAGAAATTGCCTGCAAACGAGAAGTTACCTCCTGAACGAAAGCCTGTGGCAAACGGGCGATAATACCAATCATAATAATAAGAGAGATACCATTACCTACTCCCTTGTCAGTGATACGTTCACCTAACCAAAGGATAAACATACTACCTGCAGCCAAGATAATTGTTGCCGGAATCATGAATACCGTCCAACTGATACCTGTGGCTAGAGCATTAGCAGCCTGCATTTTCAAATTCAAAAGGTAACTAGGAGCCTGAAAGACCAAAATGGCCACAGTCAGGACTCTAGTATACCATTGTATTTTTTTGCGACCGCTCTCGCCCTCACGCTGCATCTTCTGGAAATAAGGCACAGCGACAGCAAGGAGCTGCATAACGATTGAAGCTGAGATATAAGGCATAATTCCGAGTGCAAAGATAGATGCATTGGAAAATGCACCACCAGAGAACATGTCCAATAGCGACATAAGACCGCCAGAGGTCTGCGACTGAAGTTTTTCCAACATGCCCGGATTGATACCTGGAAGTACCACAAACGAGCCAAAACGGTAAATAGCCGTAAACAGAAGAGTAATGAGGAGTCTCTGACGGAGATCCTCTATCTTCCAACAGTTCTTTAGTGTCTCAATAAACTTTTTCATTTACTTAGATTATAGTTGCGTTACCACCTACTGCCTTGATTGCTTCTTCGGCAGTCTTTGAGAAAGCATTAGCTTCAACTTCCAATTTTGCTTTAAGTTCACCGTTACCGAGAACCTTTACAAGCTCCTTGCCGTTTGTGAGGCCAGCAGCCTTAAGTTCCTCAATACCGATTTTTGTAAGGTTCTTTGCTTCAGCAAGAGCCTGAAGAGTAGAAAGGTTTACTGCGAAGTACTCCTTGTGGTTGATATTCTTAAAACCAGCCTTTGGAACACGACGCTGCAATGGCATCTGACCACCTTCGAAACCAATCTTTCTCTTATAACCAGAACGAGCCTTGGCACCCTTATGACCACGTGTAGAAGTACCACCGAGACCAGAACCTGGACCACGACCAATACGACGACGTGAATGGGTAGAACCTGCAGCAGGTTTCAAATTATTTAATTTCATAATCGTTCCTAATTTAAAAAGATTAATTAATCAACTACACTTACGAGGTGATGAACCTTACGGATCATACCACGGTTGCTAGGAGTATCCTCTACCTCAACAACCTGAGAAATCTTGTGGAGACCAAGACAAGCGAGTGTACGCTTCTGATCTACTGGAGCACCGATTTTACTCTTAATCTGCTTGATTTTAATTGTTGCCATATTCGATTTTTCCTAATTAACCGTTAAATACTTTATCCATACTGATACCACGCTCACCTGCTACAGTATAAGCATCACGCATCTCTGCAAGAGCTGCGATAGTAGCCTTCACAAGGTTATGGGCATTTGAAGAACCCTTAGACTTAGCGATGACATCCTTGATACCTACGCTCTCAAGTACTGCACGCATAGCACCACCGGCCTTCAAACCAGTACCGGCAGCAGCTGGCTTAATAAGAACCTTAGCACCACCAAATGAAGTTTCAACCTCATGAGGTACAGTACCCTTGAGTACAGGAACCTTTACCAAGTTCTTCTTAGCAGCTTCAGTACCCTTTGCGATAGCAGCTGTAACCTCACCTGCCTTACCAAGGCCGTAGCCGATTACGCCATTACCGTCACCTACAACGACGATAGCAGCGAATGTGAAAGTACGACCACCCTTTGTAACCTTAGTTACACGGTTGATAGCAACCAAGCGATCCTTAAGTACTTCTTCGTTATTTACTTTTACTTTATCCATTGCCATAATCGTTTAAAATTTAAGACCACCATTACGAGCACCTTCAGCCAACTGCTTTACACGACCATGGTAAAGGTAACCATTACGGTCGAAAACTACTGCCTCAACGCCAGCAGCCTTAGCCTTCTCAGCAATGAGCTCGCCAACCTTAGTTGCCTGCTCCTGCTTAGGCATCTTCTCCAAACCGAGTGAAGAAGCTGATGCAAGTGTAGTGCCTGTCAAATCGTTAATAACCTGAGCGTAAATCTGCTTGTTAGAGCGGAATACACTAAGACGTGGACGCTCAGCTGTACCGTTCACACTCTTACGAATGCGGAACTTTATCTTAATTCGTCTTTCTACTTTCTTTGTTGTCATAATCGTAAATAATTAAAATTACTTAGCTGAAGCACTCTTACCAGACTTTCTGCGAATAACTTCACCCTTAAAGAGAATACCCTTACCTTTATAAGGCTCAGGCTTGCGGAAAGAACGAATTTTTGCACAAACGAGTCCCAACAACTGCTTGTCGCAAGACTCCAATGTCAAGATTGGGTTCTGGTTTCTTTCAGACTTAGTCTCAACCTTAATCTCCTTAGGCAACTGGATGAAAATAGGGTGAGTGTAACCCAAAGCAAACTCAATGATATTACCCTGGTTAGAAACACGATAACCAACACCTACCAATTCCAAAACCTTTGTATAACCAGCGCTTACACCAACAACCATGTTGTTAACGAGAGAGCGATACAAACCGTGGAAAGCCTGCTTCTGCTTGATATTTACAGGACTATTTTCATCGATTTCAAAGCTAATCTGACCATCTACATTATTAAACTTGATAGATGGATCAATCCACTGAGAAAGTTCACCCTTAGGGCCCTTTACTGTACAAACATGAGAAGTCTCATCATAGTTTACAGTAACACCTGCAGGGATACTAATTGGCAATTTTCCTATTCTAGACATATAAAAGCCTCCAATTAATAAATATAGCAAAGAACCTCGCCACCGATCTTAAGATCAGAAGCTTCTTTGTCTGTCATTACACCTTTGGATGTAGATAAGATTGCAATACCTAATCCGTTAATAACTCTTGGCATGTCCTTGTAACCGGTATACTTACGCAAACCTGGAGTTGACACGCGCTTCAAACACTTGATAGCGTTTTGCTTTGTAGTTGGGTTGTACTTCAAGGCTACCTTAATTGAGCCCTGAGGACCATCCTCTACAAACTTGTAATTGAGGATGTAACCTTTCTCGAAGAGGATCTTAGTGATCTCTTTCTTCAAGTTAGACGCAGGAACTTCTACAACACGGTGATGAGCCATGATTGCATTTCTGAGTCTTGTCAGATAATCTGCTATTGGATCTGTCATAAAATATAAATGTTTAATTAATCGGGACTACCCCGACAATATTAAATAAAAAAATATTCTTACCTTTGAAAGGATTACCAGCTAGCCTTCTTTACACCTGGAATCAAACCAGCAGAAGCCATCTCACGGAACTGGATACGAGAAATACCGAACTGACGGATATAACCCTTTGGACGACCAGTAATCTTGCAACGATTGTGAAGACGGATTGGGTTTGCATTCTTAGGGATAGCCTGAAGCTTACGAGCTGCCTCGTATGCTTCGGCTGGATCATTAGAAGTTGCAATAATCTTTTTCAGTGCTTCGCGCTTTTCAGCGTAACGAGCTACAAGCTTTGCACGCTTAACCTCGCGAGCTTTCATTGATTCTTTTGCCATATCTCTTAATCTTTATTTGCGTTCTTGAATGGAAGACCAAAAGCCTTCAAAAGAGCAAAACCTTCTTCATCAGTCTTAGCTGTTGTAACGAAGGTAATATTCATACCCTGAATACGATCAATCTCATCGATATTAATCTCAGGGAAGATAATCTGCTCTGTGATACCTAATGTATAGTTACCACGACCATCAAACTTGCTCTCAATACCCTTGAAGTCGCGAATACGAGGAAGAGAAACACGAACGAGCTTCTCTAAGAACTCATACATACGCTCACGACGCAAAGTTACCATAACACCGATAGGCATCTTCTTACGAAGCTTGAAGTTTGCAATATCCTTTTTAGAATATGTAGCAACAGCCTTCTGACCGGTGATAGCAGTAATCTCATTGATTGCTACATCAACAATTTTCTTGTCCTGAGTAGCATCACCAAGACCCTGATTGATGACAATCTTCTTCAATACTGGAATCTCCATAGCAGAAGAGTAGTTGAACTGCTTCTGGAGAGCAGGAGCGATTGTCTCCTTATATACTTTCTTTAACTGTGCTGTATCCATTACTTGATTTCCTCCCCTGACTTTTTAGCGATGCGAACAACGTTTTTACCCTCATGCTTGATAGCAACACGAGTAGCCTTGCCACTCTTAGGATCAATCAAACTCAAATTTGAGATATGAATAGGAGCCTCCTGCTTAACAATACCTCCCTGAGGATTCTTAGCAGATGGCTTAGTGCTCTTAGAAACCATGTGCACACCTTCTACGATAGCACGGTTTTCCTCAACGAGGACCTTAAGCACCTTACCTGTCTTGCCCTTATCTGCACCAGCAATAACGATAACGGTATCGTCTTTCTTAATATGTAACTTACTCATTACTTCTTACTTTTTAAATATTAAAGAACCTCAGGTGCCAAAGAAACGACTTTCATATTTACTGCACGAAGCTCACGAGCAACAGGACCGAAAATACGGCTACCACGAAGCTCACCTGCATTGTTGAGCAATACACAAGCGTTGTCATCGAAACGGATGTAAGAACCATCTGCACGACGAATTTCCTTCTTTGTGCGAACAATCAAAGCCTTTGATACTGCACCCTTCTTCAAATCACTTGATGGGATAACGTTCTTGACTGCAACAACAATAACGTCACCAACGCTAGCGTAACGACGGCCTGTACCACCGAGAACTCGAATGCAAAGAGCCTCACGAGCACCGCTGTTATCACATACTGTAAGTCTTGATTCAGTCTGTATCATAATTACTTAGCTTTTTCTACAATTTGTACTAATCTCCATCTCTTTGTCTTAGACAGAGGACGAGTCTCCATGATCATAACTGTATCACCTACGTTAGCCTCATTATTCTCGTCATGTGCATGGTACTTCTTTGTCTTCTGGACAAATTTACCATAAATAGGGTGCATCTCCTTGAACTTAGCTGCAATAACAATGGTTTTATCCATCTTGTTGCTAATAACAACACCCTGTCTTACTTTTCTTAAATTTCTTGTTTCCATCTGGACCATTATTATTTGTTAAGTTCTCTCTGACGAAGTTCAGTTTTCATACGTGCAATATCACGACGAGCAACCTTAATCTCTGATGGATTCTCAAGTGGAGTTACATTATGATTGATCTTCTTCTTGTTCAAAGCATCAACAGCTGCCTCCAACTTCTCAACCAATTCTTTGGTCTCGATATTTTTAATTTCTGCAATCTTCATAATTAAGCGTTTTTATCGTAATCACGTCTAACAATAAACTTAGTCTTAACAGGAAGTTTCTGAGCGCAAAGGCGAAGACCTTCTTTTGCAATATCGAAACTAACTCCTTCAACTTCGAAGAGAATTCGACCTGGTGTAACAGGTGCAACCCATCCTGCTGGATCACCCTTACCTTTACCCATACGGACATCAGCAGGCTTGCGAGTGATTGGCTTATCAGGGAAAATTCTAATCCAGACCTGACCTTGACGGTTCATATAGCGGTTCAATGCTACACGAGCTGCCTCAATCTGACGACTATCGATCCACTTTGATTCAAGAGTTTTGATACCAAAAGAACCGAAAGCCAATTGTGTACCTCTGTGAGCGTTGCCTTTGTTGCCACGACCATCTTGAGGTCTTCTATATTTAACTCTTTTTGGCTGTAACATGATAGCTTTCTAAAATTTAACGGTTATTGTTTCTTTTACGATTACCACCACGGTTGTTAGAGCGACCGTTACCACGGTTGTTGCTCTTATTGTCCTGTGAGAAGTTTGGAGTAAGATCAGCCTTACCATAAACCTCACCACGGCAAATCCAAACCTTAATACCAAGCAAACCTACCTTTGTAAGTGCCTCGCACTGGCAGTAGTCGATGTCTGCGCGGAATGTATGAAGAGGTGTACGACCCTCTTTGTACATTTCTTTACGTGCCATTTCAGCACCATTCAGACGACCTGTAATCTGTACCTTGATACCCTCAGCGCCTGCACGCATGGTGTTAGCAACTGCCATCTTGATAGCGCGACGATAAGCAATCATGTGCTCAATCTGAGTCGCAATATTCTTACCAACGATAGTAGCATCAAGTTCAGGCTTTTTAACCTCGAAGATGTTGATCTGAATATCTTTCTTATAAAGCTTCTTCAACTCTTCCTTCAACTTATCTACATCCTGACCACCTTTACCAATGACAATACCTGGACGGGCTGTACAAATAGTAATGGTAACAAGTTTCAATGTACGTTCGATAATAATACGAGAAATGCTTGCTTTAGCAAGACGCTCGTTAAGATACTTACGGATTTTCTGATCCTCAACGAGGTTATCACCGAAGTTCTTACCACCGAACCAATTTGAATCCCAACCACGGATAACACCAAGTCGGTTACTAATCGGATTAACTTTCTGTCCCATTCTACTTAATTATTTTTCGTCATTAGTTTTTGCATCAACAAAAAGAGTTACATGGTTAGAACGCTTACGAATTCTATAACCACGACCCTGTGGTGCAGGTCTCATACGTTTCATTGTAACGCCTTCGTCAACGAAGACCTTACTAATATAAAGCTCACCGTCTTCAGCCTTGCGATTATTCTTAGCTTCCCAGTTAGCGATAGCTGAACGAAGTAATTTCTCTACATCAGCTGATGCCTGCTTCTTAGAGAAGCGAAGTACTCCGAGTGCACGGTTAACCTCCATACCACGAATCATGTCTACTACATAGCGCATCTTACGTGGAGAAGAAGGAACGCCTACCAACTTTGCGAAGTACAAGTTTTTACGGGCTTCTTTCAATTTCTCAGCCGCAATATGTTTTCTTGCTCCCATTATTTACTTAAATTTTAAATGGTTTAACCCTTAGCTTACTTTCTGTTACCAGAGTGACCGCCAAAGCGACGTGTTGGAGCAAACTCTCCAAGCTTGTGGCCAACCATATTCTCTGTAACATAAACAGGGATAAATTTGTTACCGTTATGAACTGCAACAGTATGTCCTACGAAATCAGGAGATATCATTGAAGCTCTAGCCCATGTCTTAACAACATTCTTCTTGCCACTCTCGTTCATAGCGAGAATCTTCTTCTCGAGAGAAACGTTGATGTATGGACCTTTTTTAAGTGAACGACTCATAATTTACTCTTTATTTTTTGTTAGCTCTTTCGATAATATACTTGTTAGAAAGCTTCTTAGGTGCGCGAGTCTTAAGACCCTTAGCGTACAAGCCCTTACGTGAACGTGGGTGACCACCACTCTGGCGACCTTCACCACCACCCATTGGGTGATCAACAGGGTTCATAACAACACCACGGTTGTGTGGACGACGACCCAACCAGCGTGAACGACCAGCCTTACCAGACTGCTCAAGAGCGTGGTCAGAGTTACCAACACTACCAACTGTAGCCTTACAAGCACTCAAAATCTGGCGTGTTTCACCAGAAGGGAGCTTAATTACACAATAACTGCCCTCACGAGAAGTCAACTGAGCAAAATTACCAGCCGAACGAACCAACAAGGCACCCTGACCAGGACGCAACTCAATGTTGTGGATCACTGTACCAACAGGGATGTTTGCCAAAGGAAGACAGTTACCAATCTCAGGAGCAGCTTCTGCACCTGACATCAAAGTAGCGCCTACCTCAAGTCCGTTAGGAGCAATAATGTAACGTTTTTCACCATCAGCGTAGTAAAGCAATGCGATACGAGCCGAACGATTTGGATCGTACTCGATTGTCTTAACAACTGCTGGAACACCATCTTTCTCACGTTTGAAGTCGATTAAACGATACTTCTGCTTGTGACCACCGCCAATGTAGCGAACGGTCATCTTACCGGTGTTGTTTCGACCGCCGGTAGAACGTTTACCGTAAACGAGAGACTTCTCTGGCACGGATGCAGTAATATCCTCGAACGTGCCAATAACCTTGTGTCTTTGACCCGGAGTAACCGGTTTTAATTTACGTACTGCCATTTTTTATTTTAAATATTGCTGTAAAAATCAATTGTATCGCCCTCCTTAAGAGTAACGATTGCCTTCTTGAACGCATTCTTCTGACCCTTAACAAGACCTGCCTTTGTATAACGGGCAGAGCGCTTGCCAGCGTAACGAATAGTGTTCACGTCAACTACTGTAACATTATACAGACTCTCAACTTCCTTCTTAATCTCGAGCTTATTAGCCTCAGGACGAACAACGAAGCCATAGCGGTTAGGCTGCTTGTCTGTAATCTTGGTCATCTTCTCAGTAACCAATGGTTTGATAATAAATGCCATATTCTAATATCTCCTTTTTACTTTGTTAAGATCTGGTCGATAGTCTCCAGCGACTTTTCAGTAATCACTACTACATCAGCGTTCAAAACTTTGTACGAATTGACGTTAGATGCGAGGATAACCTCAGCGCGCTGTAAGTTACGTGCAGACAAATATACGTTTTTATTTGATTCTGGCAAAACGAAGAGCACTTTTTTGCCCTCAATTTTGAGATTCTTAATAATACTTAAGAATTCTTTAGTCTTTGGAGCCTCAAATGTAAAATCTTCCAACATTACAATTGCGCTTTCCTGTGCCTTATAAGACAGAGCAGACTTACGAGCAAGAATCTTTACTTTTTTGTTGAGCTTGAAGCGGTAATCACGTGGCTTAGGACCAAAAACGCGAGCACCACCTACGAGTACAGGTGAGTTAATATCACCACGGCGAGCACCACCGCCGCCCTTCTGACGACCTAGCTTACGAGTAGAACCGCTCATCTCGCTTCTCTCCTTAGACTTAGCTGTACCCTGACGCTGGTTAGCGAGATACTGCTTTACGTCAAGATAGAGAACGTGATCGTTAGGCTCAATGCCGAAGACTGCATCATTAAGAGCTACCTTGCGGCCGGTCTCCTGACCTTTGATATCTAATACGCTAACTTCCATTATTTCTCAATTAAAACAGTTGAACCTTTGCATCCAGCGAAAGAACCCTTAACAATAAGAAGATTCTGCTCTGGAATTACCTTTAACACCTGAAGGTTCTGAGTTGTAACTCTATCACCTCCCATTTGGCCGCCCATGCGCATACCCTTGAATACCTTTGCAGGGTAAGAACAAGCACCAATAGATCCCGGCTTACGAGCGCGGTCATCCTGACCGTGAGTAGACTGACCTACACCACCGAATCCGTGACGCTTAACAACGCCCTGGAAGCCTTTACCCTTTGATGTACCAATTACATCAACGAACTTGCAATCGTTGAAGATTTCAACTGTAATTGTGTCACCGAGGTTGTACTCCTCATCAAACTTGAACTCGGCCAAGTGCTTCTTAGGTGTTGTGCCTGCCTTCTTGAAGATTCCCATCATAGGCTGAGAAGTACGCTTCTCCTTTGCCTCTTCGAAACCTAACTGATAAGCCTTGTAACCATCCTTTTCTACAGTTTTAACCTGGGTTACAACACAAGGACCTACTTCGATAACAGTGCACGGAATATTCTTACCGTCGGCACTGAAAACGGATGTCATTCCGATTTTCTTTCCAATTAATCCTGGCATTTCAATTTAATTTAAATAATTAGACTTTGATTTCTACTTCTACACCACTTGGCAATTCAAGCTTCATCAAGGCATCAACTGTCTTAGCTGTTGAGCTGTAGATGTCGATGAGACGCTTGAAATCTGAGAGCTGGAACTGCTCGCGAGACTTCTTGTTAACGAAAGTACTGCGGTTTACAGTAAAAATACGCTTGTGTGTTGGCAATGGAATAGGACCGCTAACGATAGCGCCTGTTGCCTTTACAGCCTTCACAATCTTCTCAGCTGACTTGTCAACCAACTGGTGGTCGTAAGACTTCAGCTTAATTCTGATTTTCTGACTCATTTTTAAAATTAAGTTATTATTATATGAATTATTTAGTCTAATGGAAGAAGAGGTACGCTGCTTAAGAGTCATTCGCTAAGCAGCGCCTCATCTTACCGTTATTCTTTGTTATTAAAGGAGTTCTGCGTGACCCTTAACCTCCTCCAACACAGCCTTAGCAATTGTTGAAGAAAGAGGTGCATGATGATCGTACTCCATAGAACTTGTTGCACGACCAGAAGTGATAGTACGCAAAGCTGTTACATAACCGAACATTTCAGCCAATGGAACCATTGCCTTTACGATGCGAGCACCGCTACGACCTTCTTCCATACCCTGAACGAGACCACGGCGCTTGTTCAAGTCACCGATTACGTCACCCATGTTCTCTTCTGGAGTAACAACCTCTACCTTCATGATAGGCTCCATCAAAACTGGACCTGCCTTAGGGCAAAGTACCTTGAATGCCTGATGTGCTACCAACTCGAATGACAACTGGTCAGAGTCAACTGGGTGGAAGCTACCATCGGTCAAAGTCACCTTCAAACCTGTCATTGGGAAGCCACCGAGTACACCATTTGACAAGCAGTCAGCGAAACCCTTCTGTACAGATGGGATGAATTCCTTAGGAACGTTACCACCCTTAACCTCGTTGATGAACTGCAAGTCGCCCTCCTTGTAATCCTCGTCCTTAGGACCGATGGTTACATCGATACAAGCGAACTTACCACGACCACCAGACTGCTTCTTGTAAGTCTCACGGCTCTGAGCAGTCTTAGTGATAGCCTCCTTATAGTTAACCTGAGGCTTACCCTGGTTACACTCAACCTTGAACTCACGCTTCAAACGGTCGATGATGATATCCAAGTGGAGCTCACCCATACCAGAGATAATTGTCTGACCACTCTGCTCATCTGTACGAACAGTGAAGGTTGGGTCCTCCTCAGCCAACTTAGCGAGGCCATTATCCATCTTAGCGATGTCTGCCTGGCTCTTTGGCTCAACTGCGATAGAAATCACAGTATCAGGGAATGTCATAGACTCCAATACGATTGGGTGCTCCTCATCACAGAGAGTATCACCTGTACGAATATCCTTGAAACCTACACCTGCACCGATATCACCAGCATCGATAGACTCCATTGGAATTTCCTGCTTAGAGTTCATCTGGAACAGACGGCTGATACGCTCGCGCTTACCTGAACGTGGGTTGTAAACATAAGAACCAGCAACAACCTTACCTGAATAAACACGGAAGAATACCAAGCGGCCCATGAATGGGTCTGTAGCAATCTTAAATGCGAGAGCAGATGTTGGCTCATCCTCAGATGGCTTACGATCCTCTTCCTCCTCAGTATCAGGGTTAGTACCGACGATATTTGGAGTATCCATTGGTGAAGGCAAGAATGCACATACATAGTCGAGCAATGGCTGAACACCCTTGTTCTTGTATGAAGAACCGAGCAACATTGGGCAGCACTCCATAGCGCAGCAACCCTTACGGATAGCAGCAAGAAGCTTCTCCTCTGGAACATCCTTACCATCGAGATAAAGTTCCATAACCTCGTCATCGAAGTTTGCAGCGCCCTCAAGGAGCTTATCACGCCACTCAGCAGCCTCGTCAACCAAGTCTGCAGGGATATCCTCAACATCATACTCAGCACCCATAGTCTCATCGTGCCAAAGAATAGCCTTCATCTTAATGAGGTCAACTACACCCTTGAAGTTCTCCTCTGCACCAATAGGAATCTGAATAGCAATTGGATTAGCGCCCAAGATATCCTTCATCTGCTGAACTGTCTCGAAGAAGTTAGCACCAGAACGGTCCATCTTGTTTACATAACCGATACGAGGTACATTGTACTTATCAGCCTGACGCCATACAGTCTCGGACTGAGGCTGAACACCATCAGCTGCAGAATATGTAGCAACAGCACCATCAAGCACACGGAGTGAACGCTCAACCTCAGCAGTGAAGTCAACGTGTCCCGGAGTATCGATCAAGTTGATCTTATAAGACTTACCGAGATAGTTCCAGTTACAAGTTGTAGCAGCAGAAGTGATAGTAATACCACGCTCCTGCTCCTGGGCCATCCAGTCCATTGTAGCAGCACCATCGTGTACCTCACCAATCTTATGAGTCTTACCTGTATAGAACAAAATACGCTCAGAAGTTGTTGTCTTACCAGCATCGATATGCGCCATGATACCGATGTTACGAGTCAAATGTAAATCGCGATTTGCCATTTTCTTTTAACTATATTATAATTTAAATTAGAATCTAAAGTGAGCGAATGCACGGTTAGCCTCAGCCATACGATGCATATCCTCCTTACGCTTAAATGCGCCACCCTGATTATTAAAAGCATCCATAATCTCTGCAGCAAGCTTATCAGCCATAGTCTTACCGCCACGCTTACGTGCAAAAAGAATAAGATTCTTCATAGAAATACTCTCCTTACGATCAGGACGAATCTCAGTAGGAACCTGGAAAGTTGCACCACCAATACGACGGCTCTTAACCTCTACCTGAGGAGTAATATTATCAAGTGCCTGCTTCCAGATTTCAAGAGCAGACTTTTCCTCGTTAGACATCTTAGCCTTTACAATATCAAGTGCATTGTAGAAAATCTCATAAGATGTATTCTTCTTTCCATCATACATCAAATGATTAACGAACTTTGAGACCTTCTGGTCATTGAAGACTGGATCTGGAAGGATCACTCTCTTCTTTGGTTTTGCTTTTCTCATTTTAAATAAAACTTTTTTTTAAAATTCTGCATGGGGCTGTATAATGTTCTTCAACGCTCGCACCCGAGCATTTACTCAACCTGTTTACTTCTCCAGCAAAACATTTATTAAATATTTTAACCCCAACTCCCGACCTTCTCCGACCGTGAGTTTGCGGTTTTGTCTAAATTTTAAGAAGATATATTACTTCTTTGCCTTTGGACGCTTAGCTCCGTACTTAGAACGGCGCTGTGTACGATTTGCAACACCTGCAGTATCAAGCGTACCACGAACAATGTGATAACGTACACCAGGAAGATCCTTTACACGACCACCACGAACCAAAACAATTGAGTGCTCCTGCAAGTTGTGACCCTCTCCTGGAATGTAAGAGTTTACCTCCTTAGAGTTTGTCAAACGTACACGTGCAACTTTACGCATTGCTGAATTAGGCTTCTTAGGAGTTGTTGTATAAACACGAACGCAAACACCACGACGCTGAGGACAAGAATCCAAAGCTGGTGACTTGCTCTTGTCTACAAGAACTCGTCTGCCTTTTCTTACTAACTGTGAAATAGTAGGCATAATTTTACTTTTTAATTTATATATTTATTTTTATTTATTGTCTTATTTCGATGTAAGCCACTACTTTATAGAGCCTTTTCGGGGTGCAAAGGTACGATTTTTTCGGCAAACTACCTAAATATTAAGGAGACTTTTAAAAAACGAGGGCTAGTTTTAACTTTATATAACTATTAAAAACGAATATTATAAAGAAAAAGCGGAATTTAGCAGAGAATTTAGTCTTAGTATGTATGTTGTAGTACATTACGCCTCACCCTTTGGTGTGCCGAATGGAGCGATTGTACGTTCTTGCTCATCAGACAACTTAATTTTACCGAAGGACTGCTCGTAGTTATAAATATTGCTCTGCAATGCCTGGAGCAATCGCTTAGCATGCTCAGGTGCCATGATAACACGACTCTTGATCTGAGGTGCCGGCATTCCAGGAAGTGCACATGCGAAATCCAAGATGAAGTCTGAACTAGAATGTGTAATCAGTGCCAAGTTAGAGTATGTACCCTCTGCAACTTCAGGGCTGATGCCCATCTGCAACTGATTCTGCTGCTGTTGATTATTCTTATTTTCTTCCATAATTTTACTAAGTTAATAGGATTAAACTTTAAATGATAGTGCAAATTTACACATAATATCTGAAAAAAACGAATAATCTGCCACTTATTTTAAAAAAACATCATAAGACAACAGAAGAGGTAATCCTAATTCTTTTCTTTTTTTCATCAGTTGCAGATAACAAAAGGGTGCGCCATAGACTTATGACGCACCCTCATTATACCTATTTATATATAGTACTCTATTCTACAATTATTCTCCTATTGGAGTATCAGCATAGTCGAGCACATTTTTCTTATTAGCCTGCATACGCTCATATTCTTCTTTAGAGCCTACGATAAGCTTATCCCACTGACGAAGACCTGTACCTGCAGGAATCAAGTGACCGCAGATAACATTCTCCTTCATTCCCTCAAGGTAATCAACCTTACCACGGATAGCAGCCTCATTCAAAACCTTAGTAGTTTCCTGGAATGATGCAGCACTCATAAAGCTCTTTGTACCAAGAGCAGCACGAGTAATACCCTGGAGAATCTGAGTAGAAGTTGCAGATACGGCATCGCGAACCTGTACAAGTTTCAAATCGCGACGTTTCAATGCAGAATTCTCATCACGCAATCTACGAGCCGTAATGATCTGACCTGGTTTGAGACTTTCACTATCACCACCGTCAGTAACGACCTTCTTACCCCAGATACGATCATTCTCTTCTGCAAAATCAAGTTTATCGACCAACTCTTGCTCCAAGAATGTTGTATCACCTGGATCGTCAATACGAACCTTACGCATCATCTGGCGTACCACAACCTCAAAGTGCTTATCATTAATAGCCACACCCTGAAGACGGTAAACGTCCTGAATCTGGTTAACAATATACTCCTGTACTGCTGTAGGACCCATGATGGCGAGAATATCGCCAGGAGTTACACTACCATCAGAAAGAGGAGTACCAGCACGTACAGCATCATGTTCCTGTACCAAGATCTGCTTAGAAAGAGATACAAGATACTTCTTCTGATCGCCAGTCTTAGATGTTACGATGATCTCACGGTTACCACGCTTTACCTTACCCATAGTTACCTCACCATCGATTTCTGATACGACAGCAGGGTTAGAAGGGTTACGAGCCTCAAGAAGCTCTGTTACACGAGGGAGACCACCGGTGATATCACCAGCACCACCTACCGCACGAGGAATCTTAACCAAAACCTCACCAGTAGTAATTGTCTGTCCATCCTCAACTGCCAAGTGACCACCTACAGGGAAGTTGTATGTACCAAGGATTTCACCATTAGCATCGATAACATCACAAGATGGAACCATTGCCTTATTCTTGGAATCGGTGATAATCTTCTCCTCCAAACCTGTAGTCTCATCGACCTCAGCACGATAAGTCTGATCCTTCTGAACGTCATTGAACTTCAATGTACCCGCATACTGGCTGACGATAACGGCGTTGAATGGATCCCAACGAGCGATAACAGTATCCTTTTCTACGATTTCACCCTCCTTGTGATACAATGAAGAACCATAAGGAACATTCAAAGTTGCAAGAACGATGTTTGTATTAGGATCCACGAAACGGATTTCAGCCAAGTGGCTTACTACCTTTTCGCACTTGATATCGTTGCCTTCCTCGTCTTCCTCTACGAATGGTACTGTGCTCAACTCGTCAAACTCGATACGAGACTTATTCTTCGCAGCAATCTTAGCATTGGCAGCAGCGTTAGATGCAATACCACCGGCGTGGAATGTACGGAGAGTCAACTGAGTACCTGGCTCACCAATAGCTTGAGCAGCGATGACACCAACGGCTTCACCCAACTGTACCATACGGGCTGTTGCCAAGTTACGGCCATAGCACTTCATGCAGACACCCTTTTTGCTCTCACAGGTGAGAACAGAACGAATTTCAACACTCTCGATAGGAGATTCATCTATAGCCTTTGCCTTAGCCTCGGTGATTTCTTCACCTGATTTGACAATCAGTTCACCAGTTGTTGGATGAATAACATCATGTACAGATACACGACCCAGAATACGCTCATAAAGAGATGAAATAATCTCATCGCCATTCTTTAAAGCTGTACAAACCAAGCCACGCAATGTACCACAATCCTCTTCGGTGATGATAACATCGTGAGAAACGTCTACAAGACGACGAGTCAAGTAACCGGCATCGGCAGTCTTCATAGCGGTATCAGCAAGACCCTTACGGGCACCGTGAGAAGCGATAAAGTACTCCAATACAGACATACCCTCCTTAAAGTTAGAAAGGATAGGGTTCTCAATGATCTGCGCACCCTCTGCACCTGCCTTCTGAGGCTTAGCCATCAAACCACGCATACCAGACAACTGTTTAATCTGATCCTTAGAACCACGGGCTCCGGAATCAAGCATCATGTATACGGCGTTGAAACCCTGGTCAGCTTCGGTCATCTCCTTCATCAGGATATTACCCAAATCTGTATTTACGTGAGTCCACGCATCAATAACCTGGTTGTATCGTTCCTTGTTGGTGATGAAACCCATATTATAGTTATTGGTAATTTCCTCAACCTCCTTGCGACCGCGCTCAACAATAGCTTCCTTCTCTGGTGGAATGATAATATCACCAAGGTTGAATGACAATCCTGCGACATAAGCCATACGATAACCTAAGTTCTTGATTCCATCAAGGAATTCACAAGCCTTAGCCATACCAACAGCCTTGATAACATTAGAAATCAAACCACGGAGGGTTTTCTTGGAAATCACATCATTGAAGAAGCCAACTTCATCAGGAATGATACCATTAACGATGACACGTCCAACAGAAGTTTCTACCATTCGTTTCTGGATTGTACCATCAACCAAGTCGTCAACTACGACCTTGATCAAAGCATGAAGATCACATCGGCCCTCGTTACGAGCTATCAATGCCTCTTCAGGACCATAGAATGTCAAGCCCTCACCCTTTGCACCTGGACGAATCTTAGTAATATAGTAAAGACCAAGCACCATATCCTGAGAAGGAACGGTGATAGGCGCACCATTAGCAGGGTTAAGAATATTATGGCTCTGAAGCATCAGAATCTGAGCCTCCAAAACTGCCTCATTACTCAAAGGAAGGTGAACAGCCATCTGGTCACCATCGAAGTCGGCGTTGAACGCAGTACATGCCAATGGATGCAGCTGAATAGCCTTACCCTCGATCATCTTAGGCTGGAATGCCTGAATACCAAGACGGTGAAGTGTAGGAGCACGGTTCAGCATAACCGGATGACCCTTCATCACATTCTCAAGAATATCCCAGATAACAGGTTCGCGACGATCAACAATCTTCTTAGCACTCTTAACAGTCTTAACGATACCACGCTCAATCAATTTACGAATGATGAATGGTTTGTAAAGCTCTGCAGCCATGAGTTTTGGAAGACCACACTCACCCATCTTCAACTCAGGACCTACAACGATTACAGAACGTGCAGAATAGTCAACACGCTTACCCAGCAAGTTCTGACGGAAACGACCCTGCTTACCCTTCAAGGAGTCAGAGAGTGATTTCAAAGGACGATTGCTCTCACTCTTTACAGCAGAGCTCTTGCGTGAGTTGTCGAACAAGCTGTCAACAGCCTCTTGCAACATACGCTTTTCGTTACGGAGGATAACCTCAGGAGCCTTGATCTCAACCAATCTCTTCAAACGGTTGTTACGGATAATCACACGACGATAGAGGTCATTCAAATCTGATGTTGCAAAACGGCCACCATCCAATGGTACCAACGGACGAAGTTCAGGTGGAGTAACAGGAATAATCTTCATGATCATCCACTCTGGCTTATTTATACCTTTACTAGCGCGGAAACCTTCTACAACTTGCAGACGCTTCAAAGCCTCAGTTTTACGCTGCTGACTTGAATCGTTATTTGCACGATCGCGGAGTTCGTATGACAGAGAATCAAGGTCTACATTCTGAAGCAACTGATAAATTGCTTCAGCACCCATTTTTGCTATAAACTTATTAGGATCCGTATCGTCCAAAAGTTCATTGTCACCATTAGGATCATACTGGTCAAGAAGAGCCATATATTCATCTTCTGACAAGAGATCAAGTTTGTGAGAACCGTTCAATTCAAGACCATCAGCATCAGTCTTTCCCTCAAGAATACCAGGCTGGATAACTACATACTTCTCGTAGTAAATGACAGCATCAAGTTTCTTAGTCGGCATACCCAAAAGGTAACCAATCTTATTTGGAAGAGAACGGAAATACCAAATATGAGCAACAGGTACGACAAGTTCAATATGACCAGAGCGTTCACGACGAACTTTCTTCTCTGTAACCTCTACACCGCATCGGTCGCAGACAATTCCCTTATAACGGATACGTTTGTACTTGCCGCAGGCGCATTCATAGTCCTTAGTAGGACCAAAAATACGCTCACAGAACAAGCCATCACGCTCCGGCTTATATGTACGATAATTAATGGTTTCTGGTTTAGTAACCTCACCATACGAATTTTCCAAGATCTCCTCTGGCGAAGCGAGACCGATGGTAATCTTCGTAAAATTATTCTTTACCTTTGTATCTTTTTTGAAAGCCATGTTTCTATATATAAATTAGGGGTTCTCAAAATTAATCAAGTTTGATGCTCAAACCAAGGCCACGAAGCTCATGGAGCAATACGTTAAGTGACTCAGGAATACCAGGAGTTGGCATTGGATCACCCTTTACGATTGCTTCGTATGCCTTGCTACGTCCAACAACATCATCTGACTTAACAGTCAGAATCTCCTGCAAAACGTGGCTTGCACCGAATGCCTCGATAGCCCAGACCTCCATCTCTCCGAATCGCTGACCACCAAACTGTGCTTTACCACCAAGTGGCTGCTGCGTAATCAAAGAGTATGGACCGATAGAACGAGCGTGCATCTTATCCTCAACCATATGACCTAACTTCAAGAAGTAAGTCATACCAACAGTAGCTGGCTGGTCAAACTGCTCTCCAGTCTCACCATCATAAAGGTAAGTAGAACAGAAACGTGGCAAGCCTGCCTTGTCTGTCCATTCAGAGAGATCATCCAATTTAGCACCATCAAAGATAGGAGTAGCAAACTTTACACCCAACTTTTTACCTGCAGCACCCAAGATACACTCAAAGATCTGACCAAGGTTCATACGAGAAGGCACACCCAATGGGTTCAATACCATATCAACAGGACGACCGTCAGCCATAAATGGCATATCCTCCAAACGAACGACCTTAGACACAATACCCTTATTACCATGACGACCGGCAAGTTTATCACCAACCTGAATCTTACGCTTCTTTGCAATATATACCTTAGCCATCTGAAGAATACCTGATGGAAGTTCATCACCAATAGTAATAGCAAACTTACGGCGCTTTAATTCAGCATCAAGTTGCTTATACTTACGGATATAGTTCATAATAAGTCTCTGAATCAAGCCATTGGTATGCTCATCCTTAGTCCACTTATTAGACTGAACACCATCATACTCCAAATTCTTCAAGGCTGTAGCAGTAAAGGTACTGCCCTTGGTAATAATCTCAGCACCTGTATAATCCTTAACACCCTCAGAAGTCATACCTTCTGTAAGAGTAAGCAACTTGTCTACGAGGATATCCTTCAAGTCATCACCCTTTGCCTCATACTCCTCATCAATCTTAGCAAGAATAATCTTATCCTGCTTCTTTGACTCACGGGTCTTGATAGCACGAGAGAACAACTTCTTGTCAATAACTACACCGCTCAATGATGGATTTGCCTTCAATGAAGAATCCTTCACATCACCAGCCTTATCACCAAAGATAGCACGAAGCAACTTCTCTTCTGGTGAAGGATCACTTTCACCCTTAGGCGAAATCTTACCAATCATGATATCACCTGGCTCAATTCTTGCGCCAACACGCACAATACCATTATCGTCAAGATCCTTTGTAGCTTCCTCGCTGACATTAGGGATATCAGATGTGAATTCCTCTACGCCACGCTTAGTTTCACGCACATCAAGAGAGTATTCGTCAACATGTACTGATGTCAATACGTCATCACGAACCATACGTTCAGAAATAACGACAGCATCCTCATAGTTGTAACCCTTCCAAGGAATATAAGCAACAAGCAAGTTACGACCCAAAGCCAACTCACCGTTTTCTGTTGCATAACCCTCTGTCAGGATATCACCCTTCTTTACACGCTGTCCCTTATTACAGATAGGACGCAAGTCGATGGTCATATTCTGGTTTGTACGACGGAACTTAGGAATACGATACTCCTTCAAAGCAGGTTCGAAGCTTACGAACTCATCGTCTTCTGTGCGATCGTAAAGGATACGGATAGTTGTAGCATCAACATATTCGATAACACCCTCACCTTCTGCAGTAACCATAGTACGTGAATCCTCACAAACTTGCTTCTCAAGACCAGTACCTACGATTGGAGCATCATTATGAAGCAATGGAACAGCCTGACGCATCATATTACATCCCATCAACGCACGGTGACCATCATCATGCTCCAAGAAAGGAATCAAACCAGCGGATACAGAAGCAATCTGCTGTGGAGAAACGTCAACATAGTCAACTTGGTCTGGACCAACAACTGGATAATCTGCATCCTGACGACACTTTACTACATCGCGAATGAAAGAACCATCAACAGTTAAAGGAGCATTACCCTGACCGATAATCTTAGACTCTTCATCTTCAGCAGTCAAGTATACAACATCCTCATTAGCCATATCGACCTTGCTATCATTCACCTTACGATAAGGAGTTACAATAAAACCAAGATCGTTTATCTTTGCATACATACAGAGAGAAGAAATCAAACCGATGTTTGGACCTTCAGGACTCTCAATAGGGCAAAGACGACCATAGTGTGTATAATGTACGTCACGTACCTCGAAACCGGCACGTTCACGAGACAAACCACCAGGACCTAAGGCAGAAAGACGACGCTTATGGGTTACCTCAGCCAGAGGATTAGTCTGGTCCATGAACTGTGACAATGGGTTAGTACCAAAGAAAGAGTTGATAACGCTAGAGATAGTCTTGGCATTAATCAAATCTGTTGGAGTAAACACCTCATTGTCGCGAACATTCATACGCTCACGGATAGTACGAGTCATACGAGCCAAACCAATTGAGAACTGGTTAGCCAACTGCTCACCTACTGTACGAACACGACGATTAGACAAGTGGTCGATATCATCAACAGTTGCACTAGAGTTGATCAACTGAATAAGATATTTAATAATCTCAATAATATCTTCTTTAGTCAATACACGTACATCAATGTCAGTATCAAGGTTCAGTTTCTTATTAATACGATAACGGCCTACTTCACCAAGATCATAACGCTTATCCGAGAAGAACAGATTCTGGAAAACCTCACGTGCACTAGCATCATCAGCTGGATCAGCATTACGCAACTGACGATAGATATAGTTAACAGCTTCCTTCTCAGAGTTACTTGGATCCTTTGCCAAAGTGTTGAAGATAATAGTAAACTTGTTAGCAGCTTCCTCATCCTTGTGAAGAAGAACAGTTTGCGCTCCACTCTCAACAATCTCCTCAATATTATCAGCAGTAAGTTCAGTCTCACGCTCCATGATTACTTCATTACGCTCGATAGATACTACTTCACCAGTATCCTCATCAACGAAGTCTTCATTCCAACTCTTCAAAACACGAGCAGCAAGCTTACGACCAATAGCAGCCTTCATATTCTTCTTGTTAACCTTCACCTCCTCAGCGAGATCAAAAATCTGAAGAATATCCTTATCCTGTTCGTAACCAATAGCACGCAACAATGTGGTTACTGGCAACTTCTTCTTACGATCGATATATGCATACATTACATTGTTAATGTCAGTAGCAAATTCAATCCAACTTCCCTTAAAAGGAATAATACGAGCAGAATAAAGCATGGTACCGTTAGCATGAACACCCTGGCTAAAGAAAACACCAGGAGAACGGTGAAGCTGAGAAACAACAACACGCTCAGCACCATTAATAACGAATGTACCGTTATCGGTCATATATGGAATAGTACCAAGGAACACATCCTGGATAAATGTACCGAAATCTTCATGTTCAGGATCTGTACAATACAGTTTCATCTTAGCCTTCAAAGGTACGCTATATGTAAGACCACGCTCCAGACACTCATCAATAGAATAGCGAGGAGGGTCAATATAGTAATCCAAGAACTCAAGAACGAAATTGTTACGTGTATCGGTAATAGGGAAGTTCTCAGAGAACACCTTATACAAACCGTCATTCTTGCGTTCCTCAGGCGGAGTATCCAACTGTAAGAAGTCCTTGAAAGACTTTAACTGCACATCGAGGAAATCCGGATATGGATACGGATTATGCACGCTGGCAAAATTTACTCTGTTATCAACAATTTTTGTAGCCATTAGAAGTTATTAAATGGGTTTTATTAATAATATAATAAAAGACACAAAAAGGTTAGGACTCACCTACTTGGAGAATCCTAACCATTTATATAAAAAAATGTATTACTCTAATTACTTGAGCTCTACCTTAGCACCAGCCTCTTCGATAGCCTTCTTAAGGTTCTCAGCCTCGTCCTTAGCTACACCTTCCTTGATTGTAGAAGGAGCACCGTCTACGAGATCCTTAGCCTCTTTCAAACCGAGACCACAAGCCTCCTTAACAGCCTTTACAACCTGGAGCTTAGCGCCACCAACCTCAGCGAGGACTACGTCGAATGTAGACTTCTCCTCAGCTGCAGCTGCACCACCAGCAGCAGGACCAGCAGCTACAGCTACAGCTGCAGCAGCAGGCTCAATACCATACTCGTCCTTGAGGACTGTTGCCAACTCATTAACTTCCTTAACAGTAAGATTTACTAACTCTTCTGCAATAGCTTTGATATCTGCCATTTTATTCTAAATTTTATTTTTGTTTATACTATAATTAATGATAACATTGTGATTGATTACTCAGGACGCTCGCCCAATGTCTTAAGCACACCATGAATAGTGTTGCTTCCTGATTGAAGAGCTGAAACAACGTTCTTTGCAGGTGACTGGAGCAAAGCAACAATCTCTGCGATAACTTCGTTCTTGCTCTTGAGAGCTGAAAGTTCAGCAAGTTTATCAGCGCCAACATAGAAGCTTTCCTCTGCATAAGCAGCCTTCAATGTTGGAACATCTTCCTTGTCATATTCCTTCAACAACTTAGCTGGTACATTAGCTGTATTAGCAAACATTACAGCAGTAGTACCCTTCAAGTAGCCATAGAGCTCAGAGAAATCGATATCTGAAGCCTCGAACGCCTTGTGAAGCAAGGAATTCTTAACAACAACCATCTTAATCTCGCTCTGGAAGCACTTACGACGGAGTGCGCTTGTCTTCTCTGCATTCAATCCTGTAACATCTACAAGATAGAAATGAGGAAACTCCTGCAACTTCTGTCCAAGTTCAGCGATAATAGTATCTTTAACTTCTTTCTTCATTTTACAAAACTTTTAGAGTTATTCAACTGATTTAGGATCAATCTTGATACCCTTACTCATAGTGCTAGAAATAAAGATACTCTTGATATATGTACCTTTAGCAGCAGCAGGCTTCAACTTGATAACTGTGTTGATGAACTCCTTAGCATTTCCATAAATCTGCTCAGGTGTCATGCCAACCTTACCGATTGAAGTGTGGATAATACCAGCCTTATCAACCTTAAAGTCAATCTTACCTTGCTTAACTTCCTTTACTGCCTTAGCAACATCCATAGTTACAGTGCCACTCTTAGGGTTAGGCATCAAACCACGAGGACCGAGTACACGACCCAAAGGACCAATCTTACCCATGCAAGAAGGCATTGTGATGATGACATCAATATCTGTCCAACCACCCTTAATCTTCTCAACGTATTCGTCAAGACCTACATAATCAGCACCTGCTTCCTTAGCAGCAGCTTCCTGATCAGGAGTACAGAGTGCGAGCACGCGAGTAACCTTACCTGTTCCGTTTGGCAATGAAACAACGCCACGAACCATCTGGTTAGCCTTACGTGGATCAACACCTAAGCGTACATCAATATCAAGAGATGCATCAAATTTGGTAGTTGTAATTTCCTTTACCAACTCTGAAGCCTCCTTCAATGTGTATGCCTTCCCTGCTTCAACCTTATCAGCTACTGATTTTTGATTTTTTGTCAGTTTACTCATTTTTCTAATTGAAGTTTTAAATTATTTACCAGGGAAGTCCCCTTTTACAGTAATACCCATACTTCTTGCAGTACCAGCGATGAGCTTCATAGCTGATTCTACAGTAAAGCAGTTCAAGTCCTTCATCTTATCCTCAGCGATTACCTTTACCTGATCCCAAGTAAGAGAAGCAACCTTCTGACGATTAGGCTGTGCAGAACCTGACTTGATTTTGGCAGCCTCTTTCAATTGAACTGCAGCAGGTGGAGTCTTGATAATAAAATCAAAAGACTTGTCAGTATAATAAGTAATAACTACTGGCAACACTTTACCTGCTTTGTCCTGGGTACGGGCGTTGAATTCCTTGCAGAATCCCATAATATTAATACCCTTAGAACCCAATGCAGGTCCTACTGGAGGTGAAGGATTCGCAGCGCCACCTTTAATCTGTAATTTGATTAATCCAGCAACTTCTTTAGCCATTTCTTTGTTAATATTTAAAATTGAAACTTATAAGGAATAACAATCTCGTAACAGAATACTATTCCTTTTCTACTTGCATAAAACCTAATTCCAACGGAGTTTTACGTCCGAAGATCTTAACCGTAACTTTCAGCTTATGCTTTTCAGCATTAACCTCTTCAACGATTCCGCTGAAACCACTGAATGGACCTTCCATAACCTTAACGGTATCATTAACCAAGTAAGGACAATCAAGATTCTCCTCGAACTCAGTCTCCTCTGCAGAACCCAGCATACGATTGATATCGCGCTGTGGAACTGGTGTTGGTTCATCCAAACCTCCAAGGAAACCCAAAACATTAGGGAGGAAACGCAACGTATGCGCTACATCGCCCTTCAGTTTGGCCTCCACAAAAACATAACCTGGAAGAGAAACTTTTTCTTTAACAACTCTCTTTCCATTACGCACAGTTGCATGCTTCTCAACTGGTATCAACACCTGAGAAACATTTGCTGCTAGTAAGTCATTGTGCTTCATTTCAGCTTCGATGTATTCTTTCACCTTGGCTTCCTTGCCACTTACGGCTTTAAGCACATACCATTTATTTCCTGCGTCTGCCATTTCCTTAAAAAATTAACCTGGATAAACTACACCCATAAAGGCTTTGAAAATAGAATCCATCGCGAACACAACAAGTGCAATGACTAGGGAAGCAGATAATACAACCATTGCACTATGAGTAAGTTCGGCACGTGATGGCCAAGTAGTCTTATGCGCAAGTTCATCGTAACATGCCTTGCAATAATTTACTATTTTATTCATATTATCTTCTATTTAGCACGGGTTGAAGGGCTCGAACCCTCGACACCTGGTTTTGGAGACCAGTGCTCTACCAACTGAGCTAAACCCGTAGAAAGACTCCCACTCCCTTAGGAGGGGAGTCTGATATATATAGCAAATTAGATAAATCTAAATTACTTGATATCGTCGAGAATTGTTGTAATCTGACCAGAACCTACTGTACGACCACCCTCACGGATAGCGAAACGAAGACCCTCGTTCAAAGCAACCTTGTAGATCAACTCTACCTCAATCTCTACGTTATCACCAGGCATTACCATCTCAACTCCCTCTGGAAGCTTGATTTCACCTGTACAGTCCATAGTACGGAGATAGAACTGAGGACGATACTTGTTACCGAATGGAGTATGACGGCCACCCTCTTCCTTCTTCAATACATAGATAGAAGCCTTGAAGTGATCGTGAGGAGTAATAGCACCTGGGTGTACAACTACCATACCACGCTTAACCTCAGCCTTATCGATACCACGGAGAAGCAAACCTACGTTATCACCAGCTTCACCCTCAGCAAGAATCTTACGGAACATCTCAACACCAGTAATAACTGACTTCTTGTCCTCACCAAGACCGAGCAACTGAACTTCGTCACCTACCTTGCAACGACCTGTCTCAATACGACCTGTAGCAACAGTACCACGACCTGTAATTGAGAATACATCCTCGATAGGCATCAAGAATGGCTTATCAATCTCGCGCTCTGGCTCCTGAATCCACTCATCAACTGTATCCATCAAAGTCTCAACAGACTTAACCCACTTCTCAACACCATTCAAAGCACCGAGAGCAGAACCACGTACAATTGGAGTATCCTCCTCGTAACCATACTGCTCGAGGATTTCGCGAAGCTCCATCTCAACGAGCTCAAGCATCTCCTCATCATCAACCATATCGCACTTGTTCAAGAAAACAACCAAGCGAGGTACGTTTACCTGACGTGCAAGAAGTACGTGCTCACGTGTCTGTGGCATAGGACCATCAGTAGCAGCACAAACCAAGATTGCACCATCCATCTGAGCAGCACCAGTAACCATGTTCTTTACATAGTCAGCGTGTCCCGGACAGTCAACGTGTGCATAGTGACGCTTTGCTGTCTCATACTCGATGTGAGCAGAGTTGATAGTGATACCACGCTCTTTCTCCTCAGGAGCATTATCAATCTGATCGAATGACTTAACTGCCTCAGATGTACCGAGCTTCTCGTTCAATACCTTAGAGATAGCAGCGGTCAGAGTAGTCTTACCATGGTCAACATGACCAATTGTACCAATGTTAACATGCGGTTTGGTACGCACGAATTCTTCTTTAGCCATAGCTTTTCTTTTTATTTATATAAATGAATAATCTGTTCCTCTACCATCCTAAAGCATCTAGAACGATAGAGCTGTAACTGAGAGTTGAACTCAGGACCTCTTCCTTACCAAGGAAGTGCTCTACCACTGAGCTATTACAGCAAGTTAATAAATTGAGCGGAAAACGGGGCTCAAACCCGCGACCCCCAGCTTGGAAGGCTAGTGCTCTATCAACTGAGCTATTTCCGCTTATCAAAGAAAGTGGGTAGTGATGGATTCGAACCACCGAAGGCATAGCCAGCAGATTTACAGTCTGCCCCATTTGGCCACTCTGGTAACTACCCAAACTTTTCTTTTTCTGAGCCTCTTGTCGGATTCGAACCAACGACCCCGAGATTACAAATCACGTGCTCTGGCCAACTGAGCTAAAGAGGCAATCTTTGCAGCCGCAATACGGCTAAATTTCCATCTATCGGAAAACGGCTGCAAAGATACAACTATTTTTTGAATCAACAAAATTTTTTCGAGTTTTTTTTATCGATTCCTTGATTTTTCTTTAAATTTGGTCAATTGAACCTTCATTGAGTCCACTGCCTGGTCAATTCCTTCCTCAAAAGTGTCACATGTCTTTTCCACGAACAACTTGGTTCCAGGGACAGCAACTTCCAGATGAACTTCCTTATTCAAGGCAGTAGCAGGCTTCACGACCTTTAATTGCACCTCTACTTTCTGTATATCTTCAAAAGTTTTTTCTAACTTGGCGACTTTCTTTTCGATAAACGCCTGTAACTTCTCGGTAGCGTCGAAGTGAATCGACTGAATCTTAATTTCCATAGTTACCTCCATTTTTTAAAAGGTTACGCCCGTGGATGGGCTTCAATATAAACTCGTTTCAACTGTTCAAACGTTGTATGCGTATAAATCTCGGTCGTCGAGAGTTTCGCATGTCCTAACAGTCTTTTCAAACTTTCAATTCCAGCACCATGATTCAACATCGCTGTAGCAAACGTATGTCTCAACACGTGCGGACTTTTCTTTTTCAACGAGCAAACCCTTGCGAGGTTCTCCTTCACGATTTCTCTGACTTGAACCGGACTCATCCGTCCGCCTCTATCCGCAAGCAAAAGAGCTCCAGACCTAACCTTCACCCTTTGTACTCTTAGAGCCAAATATTCTGAAAGAGCATTTTTAAGCTCGTCACCAAAAGGAACTATACGCTGTTTATTTCCCTTACCCGTAATCTTTATCTCTTTTTTGATAAAGCTCACATCGTCAACATCAAGTCCTATCAACTCCGACAATCGCATCCCCGTCTCATAGAACAATATTATAATAGTACGTGCGCGTACATTATTATAATCATCGCCCCACATTTTCCTGTCAAGCAACTCATCCATCTCATTTTCTTTCAAGAATTGAGGCAGCGGTTTACTTTCCTTAGGCCCTTTGAGACTATGAGCAGGATCCGACTTCACATAATGTCTGACTAAAGCAAACCGATAGAACATTTTCAAAGCACTCAACCGACGATTAACCGAGGTTGCTTTATTACCTGCATCTATCATATGCTCCATCCAGTTGCGAATCATATCAGAATCAACAGATTCCCAAGTGAAGGATTCAGACAAGTTCCTAGCATATTGCTCAAAGAGTTTCAAATCTTCGCGATAGTTTTCTACCGTCCTCTGCGACCTGTTCAGTTCAGAGCGCAAATATTCCAAGAACTTATCTATACTCAACATAACGTCGTACCTTTTTCATTTCGGCAACGAAGTTACGAAAATTATTTTAAACTACCAAATTTTTTGAGGATTTTTTACTTTTATTCCTCGTTTGCACGCAACTGCTGTACGTAGATGGCGTGTTCCATCTTGAGACGCTTCAAAACAGAAGGCTTGTCATACTGCTGACGAGCACGAAGCTCCTTAACAACACCTGTCTTTTCGAATTTTCTCTTAAACTTCTTGAGAGCTCTCTCGATGTTCTCACCGTCTTTAACTGGTACAATAATCATTTTTTTGCTTTTAATTAATTATGTTAAACTTATGTTATTCAATGCGAAATATGGCAATGCCACAATTTGCGGGTGCAAAATTACATCTATTTTATCAAACTACCAAGTTTTTCTTCAACTTTTTACTCTAAAATGTTCATTTTATGGGTTTTGTAGCGTTTTCAAGCCATATTTTCTCCTCTTCATTAAGGAAAGGAGACAATTTTTCATAAACCAGCTGATGATAATCATTGAGCCAATCAATCTCTTCAGGCAACAACATATCAACATCTATAGGAGTTGTATCTATAGGGCAAAGTGTAAGAGGCTCTATCTGCAGGAATTTACCGAACTCTGTAGACAAGTAGTCTGAAATCAGCACCGTATTTTCTATTCTCACGCCGAACTTACCTGCCAAATACAAACCCGGCTCATCCGTCAAGGTCATTCCAGCTCTCAAAGGTGTAGGCATCCATTCCATTCTAATTTGATGAGGGCCTTCGTGCACACAGAGATACGAACCTACTCCATGTCCTGTACCATGCAAGAAATTATATCCTTCACGCCACATACACTCTCTTCCTACAGCATCCAATTGTGTTCCAGATGCTCCGTCGGGAAATTTAACCAATTCCAACTGAATATGCGCTTTCAGAACCAAGGTATAAACATGCTTCATCTCTTGAGATACAGGTCCCAAAGCAATGGTACGGGTGATATCAGTAGTACCATCCTGGTATTGAGCTCCAGAGTCTATCAGAATCAAACCTTCCGGTTTCAGAACGACATCTGTTTCAGGAGTAGCCTCATAATGAACAATTGCTCCATGCTGCGCATAGCCGGCAATCGTATCAAAAGAAATATCTCTGAACAGTTTCTGTTCTGCACGCAGCGAAGTTAATTTCTCATCAATGGAAATTTCTGTTTGTCCGCCAGCCTCAACAGCAGGTTTCAGCCACTTCAAGAACTTAACCATAGCAACCCCATCTTTAAGCATCGCACTATGGTAGCCCTCTATTTCTGCTTTATTTTTCACAGCCTTCATAGCCGGAATAGGAGAACCTGCAGCAACTATTTCCTGGCATTTTACTGCTTTCCACAGATAATAGCTCGTTTCATTTCCATCTAACAGGATATTATATTCCGAATATGATTCAAGGCATTTTTCCACCTTATTATATTTATAGAGAGAAACCTGATTGTCTTGAAGATACTGTTTTACTTCAGGAGATAATTTATTATCATCCACGAAAAGCGAAACTTTACCGCTCTCAATCAACAAATAACTTACAAATACAGGATTGCAATGAACATCTGTACCACGAAGATTCAAAGTCCAAGCAATATCATCCAAAGCAGAAACGAGCATGCCATCTGCATGAAGTTCTCTCAAGGACTTACGGATACGGGCCACCTTAGAGACTAGCGTTTCTCCAGCATATTCCAATGGTTGAATTTCTACAGGATTTGCAGGAAGCGAAGGACGATTCTCCCAAATCTGTGCCAAAGGGTCCAAATTAGTTCTAAGCGTAATTCCACCTAGCTTACGGAGAGAATAGATTAAATCTTTAACATAATTATAAGAGTTGACCATGCCATCAAGTCCAACCTCTGGAGACTGCACCTCCTGCAACTCTTTTTCCAACCATTCTGCGATAGTAGGCGTACCCTCTATTTTCAGCTTCATCAGCTGATATTCAGTACCTTCCAACTGTTCTTCCGCAGCCAGGAAGTAGCGGGAATCAGTCCATAAAGCAGCCGATTTCATTGTAACAACAGCAGTACCAGCCGACCCATTAAAACCAGAGATCCACTCTCTTCCCCGCCAATGGTCGGCAACATACTCACTCTGATGAGCATCAGTACTAGGGAAGATGAAAGCAGAAAGATGTTCACGCTTCATCAACTCCCTCAATCTAGCTAAGCGCAATTCGATTTCATTCATATTTTTACGCAATTTAATGTTTAACTTATCTCAAAATAATGCATTTTGCTAATTAGAGATTACAAAGATAACATTTTTAAGAATTAACAACAAATTTAAGCGTAAAAATATGCACGATTTACATTACTTTTTATTAATTTTGCGGTCGGAAAGTAAAAAGAAGGAGTTTTACAAACTTTATTCCAAATACATTCCGCTATTTTTCAGGAGAAAAAGATTATAAACATTTAAATAAAAATTGTAGTTATGAATTTTTTAACAAATGACAAACTCGTTATCGTCGGTGCAGGCGGTATGATCGGTTCTAACATGGTTCAGAGCGCTTTGATGCTCGGTCTTACTCCAAACATCTGTCTTTATGATATCTTCGAGCCAGGTGTACATGGCGTTTTCGATGAGATTCAGCAGTGCGCATTCCCAGGTGTTAACGTAACTTATACTGTTAACCCAGAGGAGGCTTTCACTGGTGCTAAATACATTATTTCTTCTGGTGGTGCTCCTCGTAAGGAGGGTATGACTCGTGAGGATCTTCTTAAGGGTAACTGCAAGATTGCTGCAGAATTTGGTGACAACATCAAGAAGTACTGCCCAGAGGTTGAGCACGTAGTTGTTATCTTCAACCCAGCTGACGTTACAGCTTTGACAGCATTGATTCACTCAGGTTTGAAGCCAAACCAGTTGACATCACTCGCAGCTCTCGATTCTACTCGTCTGCAGCAGGCTTTGGCCCTCGAGTTCGGTGTACAGCAGGATAAGGTTACTGGCGCTCACACTTATGGTGGTCACGGCGAGCAGATGGCTGTATTTGCTTCTCAGGTTAAGGTTGACGGCAAGCCATTGGCAGAGATGGGTCTTTCTGACGAGCGTTGGGAAGAGATCAAGCACCACACAGTACAGGGTGGTTCTAACATCATCAAGCTCCGCGGCCGTTCTTCATTCCAGAGCCCAGCTTACAACGCAGTTAAGATGATCGAGGCTGCTATGGGTGGTGAGAAGTTCACATTGCCAGCAGGTTGCTATGTAAACCACGACAAGCTCGGTTTCAAGAACGTAATGATGGCTATGCCTACTACTATCGACAAGACTGGTGTTCACTTCACAGAGCCTACAGGTACTGAGGAAGAGCTCGCTAGCCTCCAGAAGTCTTACGAGCACCTTTGCAAGATGCGCGATGAGATCGTAGAGCTCGGCATCGTTCCTCCAGTAGCTGAGTGGAAAGAGATGAACCCTAACTTGTAATTCTCCGCTTCGGATTTTTAGAAGTTAACTCGATAAGGGCTGAATCGTGAAAATGCTTCATGATTCAGCCTTTTTCATTTATTTTTCCTCTATAGCGACCATTTATCCCCAAATACGCCATATCGTTACATTTTTCTGTAAATCAGGTTATACGAGTTTGGCATTATTTTTGTAATTTTGCACACAGAAATAACAAATAAGAAAGGATAATAGAAAATTATGGAATTGATAAAGAACAAATCATTCGGGGGCGAGCGCCCTCTTTTCGGTGCTCACGATGTGCGTTTAGAAGATATTACGATTACAGATGGCGAATCGGGCATCAAGTGCTGCCAAAACATAGAATGCCACCATTCCAAGTTTTATGGCAAATACCCTTGGTGGCATGTGGACGGTTCCCTTATCACAGACTGTTACTTCGCTCCAGAAAGCCGTTCGGCCATCTGGTATAGTGATAATATGGTGATGAAAGACTGCACCATCGATGGGCCTAAGTTCTTCCGCGAAATGAAGAATCTGGATTTGGAGAACGTAAACATCACAGATGCTGATGAGACTTTCTGGAAGGTAGATGGCTTGAAACTGAAGAATGTAAAACTCCACGATGGAACTTATCCATTCATGTTTTCCAAGAATATCTATGTAGACGGACTTGAGAGCGACTCTAAATATGTATTCCAATACTGCAGAAATGTGGAGATTCACAACGCAAAGATTACAACCAAGGACAGTTTCTGGGAATGCGAGAATGTGACCGTCTATGATTCGGAACTGAATGGTGAGTATCTGGCCTGGCACAGCAAGAACATCAAGTTCGTACGTTGCCACATCAGCGGCGAGCAGCCTCTCTGCTACATGGACCATGTAACTCTGGAGGATTGCACCTTTGATAAGGAATGCGACCGTGCCTTCGAGGATTGCACCAACATCGATGCACAGATCAAGGGAAGTATCACCAATATCAAGAACCCTATCTCCGGAAGAATCGAGGCAGACGAAGTGGGAAGCGTAACATATACTGAGTTTGCCAAAGCGCCAAAGGGTGCATGTAAAATCACAGATAAATCGAAATAGTTTAAGAAGTAATTACAGAAATGACAACAATCAAGTAAATTACTTATTGTTCCCATAACTAATTGTTCTTACACTTAACTGAAATCTCCGTTCATAGACACTGAACGGCCGTTCAAAAGCTTTGAATGTACGTTCAATGTCTTTGAACGGAGATTCAAAGTCTATGAACGAAGATTTCAATTAGGAGAAAAAGAGAATTATCCTATATAAATAAGAGAATTATCCTATATAAATAAGAGAATTATCCTATATAAATAAGAGATTTATCCTATATAGATAGAAGAAATAACATAGATAGAAAACAAATATGAAATACAATTTTGATGAAATCATCGAACGTCGTGGAACCAACTCATACAAATGGGATTTGGTGAAGGAAGACGGCGTTATTCCGATGTGGGTAGCAGATATGGATTTCCAGACAGCTCCCTGCATCATCGAAGCCCTGCAGAAACGCGTAGCTCACGGCATCTTCGGCTACACCCTCGTACCTGATTCTTATTACGAGGCAATCATCAGCTGGTTCTCCCGCCGCCACCAGTGGAAGATAGAGAAAGACTGGATTCTCTATACTTCAGGCGTTGTACCAGCCATTTCCTGCTGTCTGAAAGCCATCTGCATGCCTGGCGAAAAGGTATTGGTACAGACACCTGTCTACAACTGCTTCTTCTCCTGCATTACAAACAGCGGCTGCGAAGTAGTAGAAAACGAACTGAAACGTGTGGGCAACTGCACTTATGAGATAGATTTCGAAGACTTCGAGCGCAAATGTGCCGATGAGAAGACCACAGCCTTCATCCTCTGCAATCCTCACAATCCAGCCGGAAGAGTATGGAAGAAAGAGGAACTTGAGCGAATGAACGACATCTGTCTCAAGCACGGGGTAAAGGTCATCGCAGATGAAATTCATTGCGAGCTCATCATGCCAGGCTATCAGTATACTCCATTTGCCAGCATCAGCGAAGCTTGCCGCGACAACTGCGTAGTATTGAATTCTCCATCAAAGTCATTCAATATTGCAGGACTTCAGATAGCCAACATTATCTGTCCGGATGCAACATTGCGCCGCCGCATCAACCGTGCCATCAACATCAACGAGGTTTGTGACGTAAACCCATTCGGCGTTATCGCTCTCCAGGCAGCTTACAATGAGGGAGAAGAATGGTTGGATGAATTGAACCAATATCTCTACGAGAACTATCAGGCAGTAAAGGAATTCTTCAATACCGAATTGCCACAAGTTCGCGTTACCCGCCTTGAAGGCACCTATCTGGTATGGCTCGATATCCTGCCATTCGAACTGTCAAGCGACGAGGCTTATGAGAAGCTGATGAACGATGGTAAGATATTCGTCAACAGTGGTACGATGTATGGCAGAAAGGCTGGCCAGGGCTACCTGCGCCTCAACATCGCCTGTCCTCGCAAGACCCTGATGCAGGGCCTGATCCGTATTGCTCGGGTTCTCAGCCAGTATATGGATGAAGAGGATTTAAGCGGATGCCCTGCATAAAAGAGCGAAGAAAGAGAAAAGATTTCTAAAAAAAATGTTTAAAACAAGATAAGATGGAAAATGAAGTTTTAAAAGCCATTAAGGAGAGAAGAAGCATTCGTCGCTTCAAGGCAGATCAGATTACCGACGAAGAGTTGAAGACGGTATTGGAAGCCGGCACATGGGCAGCAACAGGTCATGGAACCCAGGAGCCTTTCATCATTGCCGTTCAGAATCCTGAGATTTGCGCCCAGCTTCGCAAGATGAACGCAGAAATCATGGGTGTAGAAAGCGATCCTTACTATGGAGCGCCAACCATCGTTATCGTTCTGGCACCAGAAAGCAACGTTAACGGTGTGAAAGATGGCAGCCTTATCTTAGGCAATATGATGCTTGCAGCCCACTCTATCGGCCTTGCATCTTGCTGGATTAACCGTGAAGACGGCATGTTTGCATCAGAAGAAGGCAAGAAGTTGATGAAAGACTGGAATCTTCCAGAAGGTTTGATGGGAGTAGGAGCCTTAGCCTTGGGTTATGCTTCTGCGCATCCTCATACCGTAAAACCAAGAAAAGAGGATTACTACCGCATTATCAAATAAAGGCAGGATGCCTGGTTTACGGCACATACATATACAAGAGAAAAGGTCTCATGAAGGAAAACATTCATGAGACCTTTTTATATATGTATATAATGAAGCTATTACAACTTTACATTTGCCAAGACCTTATCTGTAGCGCCAGCCAAATGAGCCACGAAGGCGCCAGCCTTATCGCCAGCCTGTTTCAGGAAGTTTTCATCATTCATCAGAGAACTCATCAAACCTGAGAAATCCTCATAGGTATTGATTTCAAAACCTCCACCCGATTTCAGCAAGCCCTGAGCCTCCTGAAACTTTTTGTTGTTCGGACCAAAAATAACCGGCATATTCCATACGGCAGCCTCCAAGGTATTATGAATGCCAACACCAAAACCGCCACCGATATAAGCCACATCACCATAGTTGTACATACTGCTCAACAATCCGAAACAATCGATGATCAAGACATCAGCCTCCGCAGCTTCTTCAGGAGTAGTTTGCGTATAGCGCACTACCTTTTTGTCCTTTATCAGAGAAAGAATCAACTTCAGATGCTCTTCAGCGATGACATGAGGAGCAATCAGCAGGCGCCAATCCTTATGCTCATTAAAGAAAGGTATAAAGATATTCTCATCTGGTGGCCAAGAGCTACCGGCAACAAATACCTTGAAATCATGATGAGGTACATCCGCAGACTGAGATGAAGCTACTCCTGTTCTGAAAGCCTCGCAAATCGGCAATTGCTTGGCAGCCTCCTTTATCTGGAGAACACGGTCGAAACGGGTATCTCCTACCACATCCACAGCCGTGATGCCTATACCTTCGAGCAATCGCTTGCTCTCTTCGTTCTGCACGAAGAAACGGGTAAAGCACTTCAGCACTCCAGCATAGCTTCTGCCGTACCATTTGAAGAACACCTGATCCTCGCGGAAGATACTGCTCACGCTATAAGTAGGAATGTTGCGATGCTTCAGGATATGAAGGAAATTAGACCAGAACTCATACTTGATGAAGAAAGCCATCACAGGGCGTACCAATCTAAGGAAACGGATGGCGTTCAACCTAGTATCCACCGGCATATAACAGATGATATCAGCTCCCTCATAGTTCTTGCGTACCTCATAACCCGAAGGAGAATAGAAGGTAAGCAGGATCTTATACTGAGGATAGTCCTTACGGATACGTTCCATCAAAGGTCGTCCCTGTTCAAACTCACCGAGCGATGCAGCATGAAACCAAATGTACTTAGCATTAGGATCCACCTTCTGCTTCAATATTTTGAAAGCCTCACGCTCACCACGCCACATCTTGCGCACCTTTTCATTAAACAGACTTGCAATGGCTATGCCCCAAAGGACGAAATATATTACGATATTATAGATCATGATATTTCTTTATATTGGTTACTATCTATAAATACGTGAACTCTCTGAATAGCCTTCAGCAATATGCTGCAGAAAGCCATTCAGAGAGAAATTATTGTGAATTAACCCAAAACTTCGATTGCCTTGCGAAGACGGCGCAGAGTTTCCTCCTTGCCAAGGAAGGCTGAGATATCGAACATACCCGGGCCCTTGCCCTCACCAACGAGAGTCAGACGGAATGCGTTCATCACATCACCCAGTTTATAGCCCTTATCCTCTACCCATTTCATCACGACAGGTTCCTGACCTTCGATAGAGAAATCCTCAATACCTTCAAGCACATCAGCAAGTTCTGTCATCTGCTGTGCAGAATATTCCTTCCAGCGCTTCTTGGCTGTCTTAGCATCATACTCTGTAGGAGCAATGAAGAAGAAAGAACACAATGGCCACAGTTCATAGACAAAGTTCACACGATCCTTCATCATGTGTACCACCTGCTTTACGCGGTCCAGAGTTTCCTCTACACCATTGTTGGCAACAATAGGGGCAAAGAGGTTAGCTATTTCATCATCGCTCTTCATCAGAATGTATTCGTGGTTGAACCAGATTCCCTTCTTGAAGTCGAACTTGGCACCAGCCTTAGAGCAACGTGAAATATCGAAAGCCTTCACCAGTTCATCAAGAGAGAAGATTTCCTGTTCTGTACCAGGATTCCAGCCGAGGAGCGCCAGGAAGTTGACTACAGCCTCTGGGAAGTAGCCACTCTCACGATAACCGGAAGAAACCTCGCCAGTCTTAGGATCATGCCATTCCAGCGGGAATACAGGGAAACCGAGGCGGTCGCCATCACGCTTACTCAGTTTACCTTTACCTTCAGGCTTAAGAAGCAAAGGAAGATGCGCAAAACGAGGCATGGTATCTTCCCAACCGAAAGCCTTATAAAGAAGTACGTGCAAAGGCGCACTAGGCAACCACTCCTCACCGCGGATTACATGAGAGATTTCCATCAGGTGGTCGTCTACGATATTTGCCAGGTGATAAGTTGGCAATTCATCAGCACTCTTATAAAGTACCTTATCATCCAGAATATCACTCATTACCTTCACGTCACCACGAATCATATCGTTCACGTGAATTTCCTGTCCCGGTTCAATCTTGAAACGTACAGTATACTGCTTTCCGTCAGCAATCAGTTTATCAACCTCTTCCTTAGAAAGAGTCAGAGAGTTGCGCATCTGCATACGAGTATGAGCATCATACTGGAAATTCTGGATTTCGGCACGTTTCGCTTCCAACTCCTCAGGAGTATCAAAAGCAATATACGCCTTATCATTATCCAAGAGCTGCTGAACATACTGCTTATAGATATCACGACGTTCACTCTGGCGATAAGGTCCATGCTCTCCACCGAAACTTACACCCTCGTCAAACTGGATACCCAGCCACTTGAAAGATTCCAGGATATATTCTTCGGCTCCAGGCACGAAACGATGAGAATCTGTATCCTCAATACGGAACACCAGCTCACCTCCATGTTGGCGAGCAAACAAATAATTATACAGAGCGGTACGAACACCGCCAATGTGCAATGCACCCGTTGGACTAGGGGCAAAACGCACCCTTACTTTTCTATCTGCCATGTCTTTTTATAGCTATTTTCAAATTTTTCTGCAAATTTACATCTTTTTTTGCGATTTTAGCCGTTTTTTTTCGTATTTTCGCACTGTAAAACGAAATAAGTAAGAAAAAAGTAGGAAAATGAGCATATTTAACAACCCAGAAGAGAACTATTGGCGCAATTTCGCCACAAAAACGGTTTTGATATTAATTACCGTTGCTATCATTGTTTGGTTCCTTCCTCGCAACGAAGGAAGGATGTTCCGGTACGATGTTGGAAAGCCATGGATGTATGGTTCCGTCATCGCAAAATTTGACTTTCCGATCTATAAGACCGATGAAGCCATCAAGCGTGAACAGGATTCGCTGATGAAGCAATTCCAACCTTATTATTCTGTCAATGAATCCATCGGCAGCGAACAGGTGAGCCGTTTCCTGCACGACTTCAGCCAAGGTGTACCAGGTTTGCCAAAAGAATATGTGGGACTCATAGCCCACCAGCTTCAGCGCCTTTATCAGACCGGCATCATCGCTACCACCGAATATAATCGTATCTACAAAGATTCTACCAGTATGATACGAATTATCAACGGAAAGAATGTGAAGAGCGTACCTATCGGTTCGTTCTACTCTACTATTGCCGCTTACGAACGCATCTTCTACGATGAGAAACTGGCAACCCAGCGACAGCTTTTATCCCGTTGCAACCTTAACAATTATGTTGAAGCTAACGTCATATACGATAAGGAAAGAAGCGAGGCAGAGAAAGCCGACATGATGAGCAGCATTCCACTGGCAAGCGGAATGGTGATGAGCGGACAGAAGATTGTGGATCGTGGTGAAGTGATTACGAACAACACCTATCGGGTGCTCAATTCATTCGATAAGGAGATGAAGCGCCGCAGCTCTACCCAGGAAGAACTGACAACCACTATCATCGGACAGGTACTGTTTATCTTCATTCTTGTCATGCTGTTTACCTCTTATCTCTCACTTTTCAGAAAAGACTATTTTGATAAGCCACGCAGCATTACCATGCTTTATGCGATGATTACGCTGTTCCCTATCTTTGTGTCACTCATGATGAAACACAATTTCTTCAGTGTCTATATCATCCCATTTGCCATGGCGCCCATCTTCGTACGTGTGTTTATGGACTCGCGTACAGCCTTTATCAGCCACGTTACGATGATTCTCATTTGTGCAGCAGCAGTAAAGTACCAGTACGAGTTTATCATCGTACAGCTGGTAGCTGGTCTTGTTGCTATTTACAGTTTGCGTGAACTCAGCAAGCGCTCGCAGATATTCATCACAGCCCTGTTGGTAACTATAGCCAGCAGTGTAGTATATCTTGCCCTTCAGCTGATGCAGGACAACCAGGTGTTCAACGTAGATACCAGCATGTATACCTACTTTACTGTAAACGGCATCTTCCTGCTACTCTCTTATCCGCTCATGTACATTATAGAAAAGATGTTTGGATTTACATCTAATGTTACACTTTTCGAGTTGTCAAATACCAACAAGGGATTACTTCGCAACCTGAGTGAGATTGCTCCAGGCACCTTCCAGCATTCTATCACCGTAGGTAACCTGGCAGCAGAGATTGCCAACCGCATCAGAGCCAACAGTCTCCTGGTACGTACCGGAGCACTCTATCATGATATCGGTAAGATGACTAACCCTGTTTTCTTCACAGAGAATCAGGCGGGCGTTAATCCTCACGACCAGTTAAGCGACCTTGAGAGTGCACAGATTATCATAAGCCATGTTTCAGAAGGTCTGAAGATGGCAGAGAAGGTTGGTCTGCCAGGCATCATAAAGGATTTCATCACTACTCATCACGGAACGGGCATCACCAAGTATTTCTATATTAATTACTGTAATGCTCACCCTACAGAGGTGATTGACAAGTCACAGTTCCAATATCCTGGTCCGAACCCATTTACCCGCGAACAGGCCATCCTGATGATGGCAGATACGGTTGAAGCGGCTTCGCGCTCTCTGAACGAATATACTGAAGAAAGCATCAGTAACCTCGTCAATAAACTCATCGACGGACAGGTGGCAGATGGTTTCTTCAAGGAGTGCCCTATCACGTTCCGAGACATCGCTCTCGCTAAACAGGTACTCATCGAACGACTCAAGGCTATTTACCATACCCGTATTTCATATCCTCACTTGAACGTAAAACAGAATGCCGGTAAAAAGACGAGTCAGGAGTCTAAAGAACAAGAGTAAAGATACACTACGTGAAGTTCTTATGCCGTAAAGCGTATAAACAGATATACAAAAAGGTAAAACATAACCAATAAAAGCCTTTTTTCTTGCACAGTTTTTTAAATCTGTGCAAGAGAAAGGGCTTTTTGCGTTAATATGCTTTAAATATTTCAAGAAAACTATAGTGAAAAAGAACATTATAGTTACCTTTGCGGACGTTTTTATTTAATATTATTAAGATGAAGAAACTAAAATTAGTTAGTTTAGCCATTGCGATGGCTTGTGCAACCCCATCTTTTGCAGGCGGTTTGCTCACCAACACCAATCAACATGTAGCATTCAACAGAATGATGAGCCGTGAGGCTTCAATTGGTATCGACGGTGTTTATTATAATCCAGCCGGAGTTGTATTCATGGGTGAAGGTCACCATCTCGCCATCAACTGGCAGTTGGCATACCAGACACGTAGCATTGAAAATGATTATGCTCTGTTCACAAACAATGTGAACAATCCTATTACCCCTCGTACTTTCAAGGGTGAGGCTTTTGCGCCTGTCATCCCTTCATTCCAGTATGCTTATAATAAAGGTAGATGGTCACTTCAGGCTAGCTTCGCCCTCACAGGTGGCGGTGGCAAGTGTACCTTCGATAATGGTCTTGGCTCTTTCGAAAAGATCGTAGCTGAGACAGCAATGGCAGCTTGCCAGTTGGCTGGTGCTGTAGACCAGGTTGCAGCACAGTATCGTGTACCAGCTGTTTTCACCAACAATGATAAATTCGGAAAGGAAGGCAAGTATAGCTACAACAGTTATATGCACGGCCGCCAGTACTACTATGGTCTCTCTCTGGGTGCAGCTTATAAGTTCAGCGACAACTTCAGTGCATTCGCAGGCGTACGTGGTGTCTATGCTTCTACCAACTACTATGGTTATGTAGAGAACATCAAGGTTGGCGCAATGCCTCTCTATATGGTACTTGACCCAACTAAGGAGAAAGCTGCCAATATCGAGTTGAGCTGTGACCAGAGCGGTGTGGGCTTCACCCCTATCATCGGTGTTGATTTCAAAACTGGCAAATGGAACTTCGCTGCCAAGTATGAGTTCAAGACTCGTATCCGCTTGAAGAACAAGTCAGTAAACCAGGTACCAAGTATCGGTAACCTTCCAGCCAATCTCCGCAATGCTTATATCGCAGGTGGTGTACCTGAACAGGCTGCAGATGCCATTCTGGCAGATCCTACAATCAAGGGAGCAATGGGTCAGTTGAAGACTCAGTTCGACACAGAGCTCGAACAGGCTATCGGTGAATATGAGGATGGCAAGAAGATTGCTGGTGATATTCCTGCTTATCTGGCACTCGGTGTTGGCTACAGTCCTGTAAATGCAGTACGCGTAAACGTAGGTTTCCACTGGTTCGATGACAAGCACGCTACATCTTACAACAACCGACAGGAGAAGTTAAAGCGTGGTACATTGGAGTACAACGCAGGTGTCGAGGTAGACGTAAACAAGAAGATTACCCTGAGTACAGGTTGGCAGAATACCAACTATGGTTTGCCTGAAGAGAACCTTGACACACCAGCTTCAAAAAGATACATGGACGACAAATCATTCGTTGTCAGTTCAAACTCTGTAGCAGTTGGTAGTGTATACCACATCAACAAGAAGATGGATCTGAACGTAGCTTACTTCCACACCTTCTATCAGCACAAGAAGACTTCAGAGAATGTAGAACTAATAGGAAAGACCTACAGTTCAGACTACACACGTAACAACAACGTATTCGCAGTAGGTCTCGACATCAACTTCTAAACATAACTACAATTATCATAATTAAAAGGCTACCCGTTCTTGCAACAAGTAACGGATAGCCTTTTTCATTCTATTTACCAATCTTATTTTCTTCCATTCTGCCAGAGAAAAGGAGGGGCAGGAGACTACAATGGGTCTACATCATAATAAATCTGCAGAGCTCCATATCTCGGATCCTTTCCCATCTGTTGCTGAGCAAACTTCAGATATTCTCTTACCTTCTGCTGATCAATACCATTTTCCAGTTTGATAACAATCTTTCGAATGTTCATCGTCTTAACCCTTGCCACAGCAGGTTTATCGGGTCCCAACACACGCTCGCCAAACCAGCTTCTCAGCGTTTTGCTGAGCTCATGGCTAGCCTGTTCGCATACCTTATCATATTTATGTTTTACATACACATTAATCAGGTGGAAGAAAGGTGGATAATGAAAAGTTCTTCTCTCCTCCAGAATACCCTGATACAAACCTGCATAATCATTATGTACCACCTGTCCGATGACAGGCAAGTTAGGATTCTTGGTCTGTAGAATCACCAAGCCACGCTTACCTTTTCTTCCAGCTCTACCACTCACCTGTGCCATCATCATGAAAGCATGCTCGTAGGCGCGGAAATCGGGATAGTTGAGCATTGAATCAGCATTCAGGATACCTACTACACTCACCTTATCGAAATCGAGACCCTTAGAAACCATTTGCGTGCCTATGAGAAGATTCGTCCTGCCTTCAGAGAAGTCTGCAATAAGACGTTCGTAGGCATTTCGTGTACGTGTTGTATCCAAATCCATTCTGGCAATCTTGGCTTCCGGAAAGATTTCCGCTATCTGGTCTTCTATCTTCTCGGTACCAAAACCGCGTCCCATGATTTCCGTACTGCCACAGTTAGGACATTCCGTAGGAACCGGATAAGTGTAACCACAATAATGGCAAGTCAGCAAGTTTATGCTTTTGTGTAACGTAAGCGAGACATCACAGTTCTTACATTTCGGCACCCAACCACATACCTTACATTCAACCATCGGCGCAAAACCACGACGATTCTGAAAGAGGATTGCCTGTTGCCCATTCTTCAAAGCCTCTCTTACTGCAGCCAAAAGCTGTGGAGAGAAAGGACCGCTCATCATCTTACGGCGGCGCAAGTCTTTTACATCTACCACCTGAATTTCCGGCAACTGAATACCTTTGTATCTTGTTTTCAGTTCTACCAGGCCATACTTGCCTTGCTGCGCATTATAATAACTCTCCATCGAAGGCGTAGCCGTACCCAATAATGTCTTTGCCCCATACATCTTGGCAAGCACTATGGCAGCACTTCTGGCATGGTAGCGCGGAGCGGGATCCTGTTGTTTGAAGGAAGTCTCGTGCTCTTCGTCTATGATGACGAGTCCCAAAGCCTTAAAAGGCAGGAAGACGGCACTTCTTGCACCCAGGATTACATCATAGGGCTGATCAGAGAGTTGTTTCTGCCAGATTTCCACACGCTCAGCATCACTATATTTAGAATGATAGATGCCCAGCCGGTCACCGAAAACTCTATGAAGACGCTCCATGATTTGTACGGTCAGAGCGATTTCCGGCAGAAGATAGAGCACCTGCTTATGCTCCTCTATGGCTTTTCTGATAAGATGAATGTAGATTTCCGTCTTTCCGCTGGATGTCACACCATGAAGCAATACAACATCCTTTTTCATCATTTGCATCAGGATACCATTATAGGCATCTTGCTGAGCCAAGGAGAGAGGTTTAATCAAGTCAAGATGAGATTCTCCATTCGTATTCAATCGTCCTATTTCCAATTGATACGTAACAAGGATTCCTCTATTGATAAGTGCCTTGACAACAGCATCCGTACAATGGCTCTCATTCATCAGTTCTTCCTTGGTCACTTTTTTAATGCCTTCTCTAGGCGTATCACCATCAAGACTGTCCCAATGCGATAGACTGAGAAAAGTAGTCAGTGCCTTGGCTTGCTTCAAGGCTCTCTGCACCAGGTTGAGCGCTACATGAAGTGCCTGCTCACTACGGTACGTACTGGCAAGTTCTACATAGAGTTCCATCTTGGGTTTGAATTTCTCTGTAGACTTCAGTCCACCGGGCATAGCAGCATTATAGACATCGCCTAAAGGAGCCATATAATAATAGCCAATCCATTGCCACAATCTCATCTGCTGAGGCAACAGCGAAGGTGTATTGTCAAGTACCGCCTCGACAGGTTTGCAGGAGAATGCAGGCTTATCATCATGCAGCCGGGTAGCCATTGCGATATATTTCTTACTTTTACCAAGAGGAACCAGCAAGCGTACCCCAGGCACAACTTTCCCTTCCATCCCATCAGGGACAGAATAAGTAAAGGTTCCGTCGAGCGGAAGGGGTAATATCACATCTACATATTTCATATCTAATCTTCTTTAACCTTGAAATATCCATCATTCAGGCTTTCGACTTGCAAAGTTAGCAAAAAAAAAGCAGATACCCATCATCGGATACCTGCTTTTATATATTTTAAGATGTACTAGACGAGACCATACGATGTTCTCACCCATAATCTGTCCTGTTCTTTTGCAAGATTAGAACCAATAACCCAAAGCAATCTGCCAACTGTTATTCTTACTGTTACCATTCACAATCTTTTCGCTTGTTTCCTCCCAGGTAACATCTGCTGTCTTACCGCAAGCGATGTTATAGTTTGCAGAGAGCTGGAGATGGCTCAGCAGGGTAACACCCAAACCTACGTTTACACTGAAGTTTGTTTTCTTCAGAGAATAACAGCCTGATTTATTCCACTTGAAGTTCTTGTCACCAACATTGATGCCCCACTGTGGACCAGCGAAAACGAAAACATTAGCCAAGCTGCTCAAGCCGAAACCATAACGTACGTTTACAGGAATATTAAGAGATTTCTGAGTCATTGTTGTCTCTGCATCATTTACAGACACCTTAGCTTCCTTCTGATCGTACAAGGCAGCAGCATCAAAACTCAAGCCAACAATAGGGATAGTAACCTTTACCATTGGACCAACAAAGAAACCTGTCTTGTTAGATGCATCGAATACATCGTTACTCAAAGACATGTTAGTAACATCCAAACCGCCCTTCAAACCAAACTTAATCTGGGCATTAGCATTTGTAGCAAACATCATGGCTGCTACAACCATTAATACTGATAAAACTTTCTTCATTCTATATTTACTTTAATTCTTATATAAATTAATGACGCTCTCTACGAACCGTTACTCTAGCTGAGCCACCAGAAGAAATATTGCTTCCTCCTGATCTGCGTTTTTTAACAGTAGAAGTCTTAGCCGATTTAGATGCAGAACCACTTCTTCTGTTACGGCTTTTCTTCAGAGTCTTGGCATCCATATTCTTTTCTGCCTTGGCAATACTGTCAAGCGAATCCTTCCGAGCCTGATTACCCCAGATATTCTTCTCAAAGGCAGCCAACTCAGCTTCTATGCGTTTCTGTTCCTTCGCCATGGCTGTATCCGAAGGACAGTATTGTGCCAGGGTATTTCCCTGCATATTATTGGTCTTGTAGATTTTACCCCTATACAGATTCTTGGTAAAATAATCTTCTGCACTCATCACAGCAGCATTGTTCACATTACTGGTCATCAGCTGCTGCTTAGCCAGGAAAGGAGCCAGATCATCATACTTCACCCAGAAGAGCGGATACTTGTTTCCTACATCTCCAAAGTCATCATTACGGGTCATGATAGGGCACAAAGCCAATACCTTGGTATGGAAGGAAGCTGTTTTCTGGTCATAATAAGAAGTCTCCTTCACATAGTACGCCTTCACTTCTGCTGACGGAATATCGCTGTCATCAATATGCACCTTTCCATTATCAGTCTTCTCGTAGTAGATATGATAATTATCTACGAATGCTTTCGGAGTAAGACGGTTGGCGGCAGAAAAATCTTCATTACCATCCATACGATACTGATAAACAGGCACTCTACCCGTAAACATCAGTTTAAAGATATAGGTAAAGAGATTCATCTTACCATCTGTTGGCTCTACAGGATAATACAAGGCAGCATTGGCATCATCTGTGAGATTGAGTTCACGATAGATGTCTCTTCTCCAAACCACGTCCTCATCCATCGGGATGGCTGTAGGGAAATAAAGTTTGGCACGCAAGGTCATATTGTCAGCATTCGACTGTTGTGCCTTTTGCTGAGCCTGCTTTCTGCGAGCCGCTGGCTGTGCCATGATGCTCTGCACCATTCCCAAAAGCATGAATATGAATAATATCTTTTTCATTACATTGAACTTTGAACATTGAACTTTGAACTTTATGATAAGTAAAGCCGTTGAACTCTTCACTTACCTGACGATAACTTCCATTGCTGCCGGCAGATTTCGGGTAATTCCATCAGGACCTACAGCCTTGATATGCGAGATATAGAAGCGTCGGTTTCTTGACAGTTTTCTGAACTCTTCGCGCTGCCGTTCTGAGAAATTGGAACCCGCCGAAGCCAAAGGTATGGCATTTCCCATATTATCGAAGAATACGGTTTCGAAGCCCAGTACCTTAAACGGAATATCAAGGAGTCCGTCATCTATGGCTGCATGAATGCCTGGAGCACCCATCAGAGCACCTTTCGATAGAGCACCACCTCTAAACCTGTCTGTACCCATCGCAATATAAGCTGTTGGGTCAGGAAGTTTTCTTACATGGAATACGAATGGAGGCAGACTTCTCACCTGTCCCTTATCGCGGGCTGTCACATGGATGATAACATCCTTACCCACCGCTGAAGGTTTAGCCACGAAATGACCATTGCCCTTAGCTACGAAAGAACCGCCTGTCATGGAAGCAGAGATAGCATTTGCCGGAACACCAGGAACGCTGATGCTGATAGGATTGGCATAGCCTGCATAGAGCACATTCATCAGGTCGGCAGCAACGGTAGCTGTATTAGGAACAGGCAATACGGTGTATTTCTGAACGAAATTGCGTCGCATCATCTCGCCATTCTTGCCTTTCATCAGAATGTAACCGCCAAACTGATGCTCACCTACGCCACCTGCCACAAAACTGTATCTGCCATTCTCGGCATTCAGCCTACTACCATTCACATAGATTTCCGGGCGCTGTGTACTGTCTATTGCAGCCATCACCACATGCGAATTGAAACGTTCACCGGCATAGAGGGTTGTTTTTTCTGGAATAACGAATGCATCGAGTTCATTCACATTCAGTTCTACCAGATCTATATTTTTCTTCTCCTCATCCGATTTCTTCCCATCATCGGCAAGACTTTTCTTGATTTTCTCGACAATAGACTTGCCTTTGACACCGAATTCCTCATCTGTAGGAGTATTCAGCGCCAACATAGCCATCAGGATGACATACATCAGGTTAATCATCTTCTGGCGAGGCGAAACCGGTCTTTTCTTGATTGCCATGGATATAAATTTGCTTGATTCTATTTATTTTCTTCGTCTTTACTCTTCACTTGTTACATGAGGAGCCGCCACACGCATATTGATGGTCATGGCATCAATCATACGGGTATAAATCTTGTTCAACTGTTCTATCTGCTTTGCCATCATCTTGGTCTGCTCATTGATCTGGTCAATGGTACCAATCTGCTGGCTGGCACTTTTCAGCTGCATCTCGTATACCCTGCTGATACCTGTCAAGGTACGGTTCAGATTCTCCATTTCCTCGCTGTCACGAGTCAGTCGGCTACTCTGTTCGTTCACCTTACTCAAGGTTTCTACCAGGCTCTTCAACTGTTCTACGTAGCTGTTCTGAACTTCCACCACCTCAGGATTAAGTGGAGTCAGTTCTGGCGCAGCAGTCATTACAGGAGAGACAGGAGAAGCAATCTGAGGTTGAATGGTTTCAGAACGATTCTTGGCAGTCATCATTTCTTCAGCCGACACCTTTCCTTCCAGATACTCCTCTGTAGCATGGGTAGACAAGTCTCTACCTTCGGCAGTCTTGTCGAAAGGACGGTCGAAAGCAGAAAGGAAGAACACGAAAATCTCGGTTCCCATACCTAAGAAAAGCATGAAATTGGCACCAGGAAGATGGGTCAACTTAAAGAGGGTACCAGCGATTACGATAGAGGCACCCCAACTGTAAGCATAGTTAAGGAATGTCTGACCCGGCACACTATCCATCCACTTCTGCAAGCGGTATACGATATTGAATTTGCTATAATAGCTCATATTATTTATCTCCTATTCTTATTCTTCAATGGTTTCTGTTTTCCGCTTGCCGTAGTAGCAAGACTTCTCACGCAACGGAATCCGATGTATGAGCGAGGCTGATTCTGGTACTCGAAAGTGCGCCATGCCGAACGGATAAACGACTCAGGGTCTTTCCAGGAACCACCTCTTACACTCTTCTTCTTCAAACGGTAAGGATCTTCTATGGCAGCATTATACTGTAAAGTTGGGTTAAAATCGCTCATTGCGTCAACACCCGCCTCTGTATAAACGGTACTTGTCCACTCTGCCACATTACCAGCCATATCGTAAAGTCCATTAGAATTTGGCGAATAGATAGCCACCTTGCTGGTTATCAGGTTGCCGTCTTTGGTATAGTTGCCCCTGTCTGGTTTGAAATTGGCGTAAAAACAGCCATCCCCATTCTTCACATCCGCATTGTCCCAAGGAAATTCATTCTGGTTCTTGCCTCTTGCAGCATATTCCCATTCTGCCTCGGTTGGCAGACGGTAACGCTGCACATATCTTGCTTCAGGACCTAAGCCCTTCAACAGATAGTCTGTTCTCCAGGCGCAGAAGGCATTTGCCTGTTCCCAGGTAACACCGACTACCGGATAGTCATTATACGCAGGATTGCTGAAATAACTTCTCAGATAGGTTTCATTCTCTGCATTTCTGAAGTCGTTTACCCAACAGGTAGTGTCAGGATAAACATTCACGATATAGGTATTCAGGAAATCCCAAGGTCCTGAAAGCGGACGGTTGATGGTCTCACGCACCACTCTACCCTCATCATCATAATAAGCGGTATCTTTTGAAATCATCACCACCTCGTCCGGATTTATCTTCACATCGGTGTTGAAGGTACGTTCCTGGGGATTCAGACGGAACTTACGCTGAGCCGCAGCTGTATAATCATAGATTTCGTATTTATAGTTGAGCTGGCGCCAGTCGATGAGTTTTTCTCCTGTAACCGGATTGGTTTCATACAAACTTTCAAAAGCTCTCTGCTCATCCTCATTAGGTTTCTTAGGAAGTGCTTTCTTCCAGTTTACATGAGGCGTAACCGGATCGCCATTCTTATCTTCAGTAATCATGTAAGTCTCGTCGCCTCCATAAGCAGGATCAGCCAGACGTGTACGAAGGATAGAATCACGCACATAAGCCACAAACTGCTTATATTCTGAATTGGTGATTTCGGTATCATCCATCCAGAATCCATCCACCGACACACCCTTGCGTGGTGTTTTCATTCCCCAGAGTGAGTCTTGGGTCTCCATTCCCATTTTCAGGAAGCCACGGTTTATCTTTACCATACCATAAGGGGCTGGCTCTACAAAGCTTCTACCGCTCACGCCAACCACCTCGCCACCTCTGCCTGCAACAGAAGCTTGCTTGGCACCGAAGCAGCCGCTCAAGGTGAGCAATATAGCGAATGCACTAAGGAGCAATATACTTTTCTTCATTGTTTTATGATTCTACTATGTTCTTATTTCTATTTACATTATAATATTCTGACGCTCTGATGACGGTTTCTGCCTTTCTTGGTCAGGTTGATATCGGTCTGATACCCTACAAAGAGTTCATGACTGCCATTTCCGGCACTGAGTTTAGAGGTGTATGCCTCGTAACTGTAACCAAGCACTACCCCATGGAAACTACCGCCTACCAGCACGGTTACCGATCTGTCCGGACTATAGGTTACTCCACCATACAACATCCGTTTTTCATATTGGTAAACCAATCTTCCTGTCAGGTCGCCTCGCCATGTGGTACCATCTGTTGTAACAAGAACAGACGGCTTTATTGTTAAGAACGGATTTCTCAGTCGAATATTGTATCCACCTGTCAAATAATATGTGGCATCTATTTTCAATTCGTTGGTCTCACCTAGATTTATCGTAGGCGATGTAAGATGCTGGGCAGAAAGTCCTACATACCAGGCCTTATGCTGATAATACAGACCCAGACTCAAATCCATTCCGCTTCCATTTACGTCTGAAGTAGAAAAGGCAGGGTCACCACTTTCTCCCAAATCCACCTTGCTTCCATCAAACTTCTCACTCAGCATGCCTCCTTGCACACCCACGCTCAGCGTTCCACCCAGGAGTTTATTCTGCAAAGCATACTGTAAAGCCAGTCGCTGATGAGTAAAAAGACCAATCTGGTCATTCAGTAGCGACAAGCCTACTCCATGCCGGTGATTGAGCAAGAAGAAAGGCATGTCAGCCGCCACCTGAAAGGTACGGGGGTTATGTTCGAATCCAGCCATATCAAGTGCGTAGGCCGCCGCAACATTAAGTTTCGACTGCTTACCCACAGCAGCAGGATTGAATGATGGTTCCATGTCAAAATAATGACTGAAGGAAGGATCATACTGTGCCCTCATTTCGAGCACCCCCACTAGCAGAATCCATATAATGATAAATCTTTTCAACACAATAAGATAACGGAATTTCTTACACATTATTATATATAAGCAAGAAACAAAAGATGAAAAAGGCTACCCTCTTATAGGAGAGCAGCCCTATCATCGAGATTAATACTCGTCATCATTCCAGAGGAATATTAGGGCTGAATACCAAACACTTATAGCCTTCTAACTTTTTTATTGAACATTTTATTAAGGAGTAAAAGTCGCTAAAAGGCTTTTCTAAACCTATCTTGCAACTCCTTGATTCGCTCTAAAAGTTTTTCGAAAGATAAAGTCTAACCATAGATAAAGTGGTTACACATCTCTGCATAATCACCTTCCCAATCCTTCACCAACTCTTGCCTAGGAACGAAATCAATCTCACTAGGCATCAACTTAGAATAATCTACATACCCAACAGCATAGTATATGGAACGATGCTTAACTATACGCTCATACAAATCAATATCCTGCAGGGCTTGTTTGCCAAATTCTGTATCCATCAAGCGTTCGAGATCATAAAGATGTCTAGACATTCGGACATGACGAGGAGTCTGTTTCTGAAATTCCTCGCATAGCAGGAATGCCTTCTCTAGGAATGTTCGAGTAGGCACAACTGTTCTGACCGTAGCTGTAGCCGCCGCATCTTCTCCAGGGAAAGTCTGCTCAATATATGATGAAATCAAACGGTCTTCCGTAGGTTCATTCATAGACAAGCAACTAATCTCTATCTTAACTCTTGGCGGAATATACTCTATCGTATGACCAAGCATAGACTCATAATGAACGAGAATGACAGATGGATCCTTATCACTTGCAACGGGACTTGCCTTACCATCCTCATCAATTTCCTCTACTACATTTTCTATATGGTATCCTTCCACACCAAGTTTCTTTAGATTTTCATCCAACTCTGCTGAAACTGTATCAAGAAAATACCTACGTGCCTTCTTGCGAAGTTTTTCACGCTGATTCTTTGTCGTCTTCTCTATACCGAAGAATTCATGGCTTACAGATAAGTCTATATCCTCACTGAATCTTTCTATCAAATTCCATCCTTTACTGAGACTTGTACCTCCCTTAAAGATGAGTTGATCTGCACATGAACATTTGAAAAGAGCGTTGAGCACCACAGTTACCCACCAGTCCTTTTCAATTGCAACCTGATTAATACGAAACTTCTCTTCTGCACGTTGCAACATTGCTATTCGTTCATCTATTGTGTGATTTAACCAAAGTGTCATAATGCTCGTTTTTATCTATTATATCAGTTATCAGCTTTCTCATCCATACTGGCATGAGAGTAAGGTCTTGTACAAACAAGTCTTTATGTTCCTCTTCATTGACCAATTTTCTTATGGTAGAGAGTTCTTGATTACCTACATTCTTTTGTCCTAATGTTCTAAGAGCTTGTACAAGAAGCGCTGCCAACACTGTCTGAAAAGCAAAGTTCTTAGGAACACTTCTCTTCAACTCTATAGTCCGATTTCCAAGAGTCAAGACTCTTCCACTTCCCGATGTCAGATAAGTATATTTTGTAGGCACCTGTGTTGAGAGTCCAAGTTTGTTGAGCGCTGTAACTCCTGAAGGTTGTATTTGTACCTTATCTCGCTGGGCTATAGCCATCACCATTTCATCTATTGATGGATAGACTATCCCAAATCGGGTATTCTTAGGGCGAAGATAAACCCCATTAGCTAATCGAACTATATTTCCCTTTTTTTCTTCTACAGAAAGTGCACGACTTACCACCTTCTCATTATCATTGATGTCAGAGAAGTCTGAGATGAAGAGAATCTGCCCTTCACTTGTCTCGTATATACGGTTTGCTATTTCTGCCATATCGTTTTCTTTCTTTAATGGTGCAAAAATACAAAAAATCAGCGATATGTGTAACACCCCGCCGATTTAATTAACTTTTTTTATGTAGAAAACTTTGCAAATATTTTCCACAATCACTTATTTTTATTCACTCTTAGCTGTCTGTGGTACTCACGGCTCTTGCGTTGTAGTTCTTCCTTATGACTGGCATAATATCGACGTTGATACTCTTTTTTCGTGGCAGTTTTTCACTCTTTAAGAGACATACAGGCAAATTCTCCGAATGAATCTGGATACTGCTTGATTATTGCAGTAAAGACTGCGGACAAGACCTGCACGACAATGGAGTTTCCGGCTCGCCAATATAGAGAATAGTCAGAAGTCTTACGATGACGACCATTTATAAACATAAGTTTCGCTATTTGTTCTTTTGTGTAACCTTCTTTACCTCAAATCCGCAACCTATAGGGTTTAGTGGGATTTTGCTTGCAAAGCGACAAAATTCATTTTATTGTACATATTTCTTGCACAACAGAAATGTCGCAGACACAAAATCCCCTTACCCCATAAAGCGACTTGAGGTAA
>NZ_JAHOEA010000040.1 GCF_019127135.1 Segatella copri
GTTCTACCCTATGTGATACACCCCAAAACGGCCGTTCTCGGACGGGCTGGGGGGGGCAGTTTGTTAGATGAAATTCTTCAGCGAATTGATGAAGGAAATGGACTGCCAGAAAAAACATTAAAGATTGAAACCCAAAGTCATATTGACGACACAGACATCCATAGTGTTCCAGATGGTTTAATCTCTTGCAACTATGCTTTCAACATTTATATTGAAAGCAAACTGTCTGATGTCATCAATCTAACCCAACTAGAAAATCACAAGAAGTTGATTGTCGAAGACAGAGATGAACGCAATAAACTCATCTATATCACTACACACGACAAACGACCAGAAATTCTTCCCCAAGAGATAATATGGACTAATTGGACCACCTTGATGAATATCCTCAATGACTATCAGCAAGATGTTCCGAATCCAGTCCTCAGCTATCTCATAGAACAGTTTGAGCTTCTTATTACCTCATTAGGTTTATATGATGATCACGAAAACCGCGTCATCATAGTAGGCGGAAGATGGGGTGAGCCTATTGCTTTGGAATATAATTTCTATGCCTGCCAAGGCGGTAGAAGATTCAAGAATGCCAAATACTTAGCATTCTATTACGCTCAAAGAATCCAATATCTCTTTGAAATTGAAAAAAAACTAGAAAATGTAGATATCAGAGAGTTAAAAGAATATGTTCCAAAAGAGTACTTTGCTAAAAAGGAACCTCTATACAAACCAGAGAAACGAACATTCTTCAAACTCAAGAAAATAGAAGAATTCACACCTGCCATTCAAAATGATTCTTTCGGAAAGACAGGAAGACGTATAGCCTTCACACAAGGCCAGACCTACACCACTCTTGAAAGAATCCGAAAGGCAAAAGTGACCTCAGAACTTAGATTTTAAATACACTATATTATGGCAACAACTGTAAAAGAAGGTAATTTTATTTACCGCATTAATCCAGACAAGCCCACTGAGCTTCAAAGAGCCACGATGGGGAGTAACAGCTGGAGTTTCGTCTGCGGATGTAATGGTGCCCAGATCTTTGACATTATCACCAAGGGCAGTGATATCATCATGAGCACGTCAATGGGTACGTATGTCCGTTCACATAGTGGAACTGTAACAAAGAAATAAACTTTCAATTTACAAATAAATTATTCAAGCAATGATTGCTATACTAGGATTCATAGGCATATTGGTTTTAGGCTTTGTCATCCTCGGTCTAATCGGTTGGGGAGTACAAGCCTTAGGTCTATTTGCCTCTTTCCTAGGGGAAGGTATCACAGGATGTATCGGATGTTTCTGTAAATTCATTTGGTTTTTCATTTTAGCATTCGTCTTGATATGTTTAATTCTATAAAATAAATATACATGATAAAGAATTGCCCATATTGTAACACAGCATTACCAGAGAACTGGCAATTTCCACGATGTCCCTATTGTGGAAAGGAATTGCCAGCAGAAGAACCTGCCAATACAGGCTTCTCTATGGGTGATGCCAACGCTATATCAGGAGGCGTACACATAGACTCTCACAATGTGTCGACTACGAATATCACGAATATAGAACGTGACAAGACCAATGAAGAATTAGAGCAGGAAAAGATTGTGAAATACAAGCAACTCTGCCAACAAGTCTATGCTGACGGTCGTATAGATTCTCATGAAGCCAAGCAGATGGAGGATATGAGACTGACCCTGGGATTAGACGAAGAAACTGCCTTCAATATTCAGGAGCAGGTAAGAAAGAACAGATTGCAACAATCTTCCAACAATCTCAATCCCATCGTTAAGGTAACCATCAATCAGGTCATCTCACTTGCTAAGTCTGACAAAACAGATATGTTAAGACTGAGCATTTCAAGACTTGAGTCACTTGCCAACAAATACAACGTAGAAGAAGTACAATTCTACTATTATTTGATTTTGTCAGCTTTAGAGCCACAAAAGTGCATTTCCGATTATACGAATCGAACAACAGATAACTATTGGCAAGCTTTTTGGACCTATATCGCTTATCTAAATACCGACCAGATTGGTGAAGCCGAAGAGATACTCGCCAACATGGAAATCTTCGACAACCAGCCATACGGCAATATTACATTATTGGCTGCCACAAGCAGTCTGTATCAATATTGGTCAAATGTAGATATGGCAGATTACCTGGAGCAAGCCAAGATGTTCCTAGAACAAGGCAGTATTGACCATAGCGAGATATTAGACAGATTCACGCAAGTATTGATGCTGATAATCGAAAACGATGACGATGATAGCATACAGGAATTCCAAAAGGAATTCTCATTCTATTTCAATCATATATTCAATGTGGTTATGGAGAAGAAAAAGATAGCGAATATCAGAAAAATGATACCACCTATTCCAAAGATAGCTCCACTACCACACTAACATAAAACAATGAGAATATGGATATATTAGTAGGAAGAGGAGGAAATCAAGGAATGATTATTGATGACGAAAGCGTCAGCAAGATTCATTGCAAAATAGAAGTTCTCGATTCAGGAAGAATGGCTCTGACAAACCTGAGCGCGAAAGGAACTTGGCTCAATGGCATCAAGCTTATCAAACGAACACTTGTCAAGCCTGATGATGAATTGCGCCTTGGACCAACATACACAGTTCAGGTAAAAGAACTTCTCACACAAGAGAACTACAATGCATACACCAACTACATCTATGTAGCAGAACGATATAAGACAAAAGGAGATTTGGAGGCTTTTATCAACGCTGCTGCTAAATATTCTGCTGGAAACATGCCAAGTTATGTGATGCCAGTCGTCAAAAGTACGATGGCATATTACGAAATCCAAGAAGATAAGTTGTATGATGCACAAATGCTCTTGTATGAAGTTGGTGACCAATTATACGAGATGCAAGATGGAACTGAGCTGCTGCAAGGTATCTACGCTTCTATCTTGGATTTAGTAGGCAAACTCTATGTTGAGGTTGGCAAATACGAAGAAGCAAAGATTGCAGCCGATGCTGCTACAAAAATCTTCCATCGTATTAAGCCTGGACAGTTCAGTTCTTCAGAAGAGCAAATCGAATCTGTCACTCAGTTATCAGAAAGTATTAATGCAATTTTAGGTATAAATCAATTAAGACAATAGGGCTATGGGATTATTTAAGAAACTTTTTTCGATTCTCCAAGGAGATTCAGAAGAGAAAGATATAGAAAATCTTTCCGGTACTTCTAATTCACAGGAAACAAATTGCTGTGAAGAGAAGAAGCATCAAGCTGAAAAAAAGGTAAAAAAAGAAGTAAGCAAAACTTCTCAAGAGCCGATTCGCGAACAAAAAGAATTTTACACAAACGAAATCGAAAATAACGATAAAGAAAGTGTAAATTTGGAAGAGCTTAGTTTAGAAGAACTAGAAGAAATGCAGAAAAAGCTCGAAGTTGACGGAAAAAAAGCTAGACGAAGAGGCGATAAAAAGGCTGAAGAAAAATTGCATTCAGAGTGGCAAAATGTTAGATATACAATATGGAAGAGACAAAGTGAAAAAAAAGCAGAGAAAGGAGCTGTTGAAAAATCTCAAAAGTCAAATAGCCAGCAACCAAACAGTCACTCTACTCAAATAGAAGATAGCGACAAAAAAAAAGTCAATTTGGAAGAACTTAGTTTAGAAGAATTAGAAAAAATGCAGGAAAAGCTCTTCGTCGACATACAAAAAGCCAGACTTAGAGAAGACAAAGAAGCTGAGAAAGAAATGTATTCAGAGTGGAGAAATGTTAGATCTGCAGTTTGGATAAAAGAAAGAGAGAAAAAGGCTAAGGAAGAAACTGTAGCCAAGGCAAAGGCTGAAGAAGTTGCTGCTAAGGAAAAGGCTGAAGAAGAAGCTGCTGCTAAGGAAAAGGCTGAAGAAGAGGCTGCAAATCCAACCCTTGTAGACTCAAAATTTGCAAACCAATTAACTGATGGTGGGAAAAAAAAGAATGTAATATTGCCAGCTTCTGTATGTGAAATCGCTCAATGGGCCTTTGAAGGCAATAAGACGCTTGAACGTATCGATATGACGTCATGTAACAAGTTGACAATAATCGGGGAAAGAGCATTTTCTGGATGTGAAAATCTGACGAATATCATTTTCCCAGAAAATATAGAAGAAATTGGAGAGGAGGCGTTCTATGAATGTAAAGCTCTTGCTTCTGTTGACTTATCAAACTGCAAAAGGCTTAATAAAATCGGGAAAAATACATTTTCTGGATGTGAAAATCTGACGAATATTATTTTCCCAGAGAATATAGAAGAAATTGGAGTGCTTGCGTTCTCTAATTGCGAAGCTCTTGCTTCTGTTGACTTATCAAACTGCAAAAAGCTTGATAAAATCGGGGAATCCGCATTTAACTGGTGCCCTTCTCTCGAAGAAGTTCTTCTACCTGAAAGTTTATCTTCCATTGGAATGTCGGCTTTTTGTAGTTGTAAAATTAGAAACATAGATTTTTCAGCTTGCAAACTTCTCACGAAGTTTCCAGCTAACTTATTTAATGACTGTAAGTCTTTGGAAGAAGTCGTATGGCCACCACATCTAAAAGAAATTGGTGATATAGCCTTCAGCTGTTGCGAATCATTAAGACGAGTAGAACTACCAGACAGCGTAGAAGTTTTGGGAGAAGATATTTTCAAATGGTGTAAATTAAAATCTCTTTCGCTGCCTAAAGACATAAAAAAATTACCTACGTTAATAGGACTATCAGGCGAAATAAAGTCGTTAGACATGTCTAGATGCAAAAAGCTTAAAGTTCTAACAGCCCCTATAACTTGCTCTAGTAAGACCATAGTATTTCCTGTTGGAGTTGAGGAAATTGAGACAGCTGTCTTTAAATACAACAAACCTGGGCAATTTGAATCAATATTTCTTCCACCAACTATCAAAGAGGTTGAACTCAACTATTCTGCTGATGATGCCAATGTATATTGCTATGCGCCAGAATTAGAGAACGTAAAAGACATCATAGAGAAATGTGCATGCTTATTAGTGTTACCACAATACTATGACAGCTATTTAGACCAAGCTGTAGCAGAAGGCGCAGAAGGATATTTAGACAAAATTCCAGAAGACAAGTTCTACTTCTACGATGAATAGTTTTATAACTAATAATTAAGTTTTGAGAATATGAAATGTCCAAAATGTGGGTATCCAGTTTTACCCAAATTTACGAAATGTCCTCATTGTGGCGAAAGCCTCATCAAAGAGGACAATAACACGAACCTTCCCGATGCTAATGACTTTAGCATCGTAAAGGGACGTGCCATTTGGAATGTACAAAAGGGAGAAATCGCTCATCTCATCAAAGAGACTGAGCTGATTAATACCGATGGTCTAAAAGGTGTAATTGTACAAGAAGGATGTAGTGCCATTGTTTTTATGAATGGAATCATCACTTCCATTATGCAAGCTGGCATTTACTCTTTTCCAACAAAAGAGCCAACCCCTGCTATAAGACCTGTCGTGCCAAGCGAGCCTAAAGCGGGAGACAAGACAAACGACTTCACAGGATTTGCAAATGGCGAATCAGCCATAGGACGAGGAATCAGAAATTTCCTTTTTGGCAAGAAAAAAGATGAAAAGCCAGAGCAACATGAAAAGAGAGTGGATCGCACTAAAGAAAAAATCAACAAGTTGCCTGATCTTAAGACTTGCCGTATCTATATCGTAAGCAACAGACTGTTTAATCTGTTCTTCGACCTACAAGTTGATGAAGAAGGTAATTACGACTTCGCTCCTTTTGTCATCGCCACAAAAACGGTAGATGCCAAGATTGCACTATCACTGCAAATGCAAGTTACCAACATGAATGAATTTGTTGGCAACTATCTGACAGACCAACAATCAGTCAGTACTGTATTGTTCCAGCAACAATTGAGAACATGCGTTAAGAGTACATTGACGCAACTATTGCGCAATCTTGATTATCAACAAGATGGCTTACCGGAGCCTATTATCATCAATCTGAAGAATCGCATCAAATCAGCTTGTAACGAACAGCTATATGGCATTGAAGTTACCAAGGTACTTGACATAACTGACGAAAGTGAAGATTTCAATCGTTTCCGTTCTGCCGAGCACGATTTGTTTGTCAACGAGAAAGAATTGGACTATCTCACTAGATCCAACGAATTCCGCAATCGTCTCGAACAAGAGAAGAATAAGCAAGAAGCTAATCAGGCAGCCAATGCTGAATCTTTGCGACAAACCTTACAAAGCATCAATAAGGACAAATTGCTGAGTGAGGATGAAATGGAGCAGTTCGTCATGATGATGGATAGCCAAAAACGTCTTCGTGAAGCTAAGACAAAACAAGAAGAATATGAGGCACTTAGCGACATGAAGAAGAGTCGTCTTGTAAAGGAAGAGGACATTGCTGCTCTGGAAAATGTTCTTGCTCAAAACAAAGTAAGCAGAGACAGCATCGTTGACTTAATGCGTGCCCAAGCTGAGCAAGACCTTGCCTTGAATAAACAAATAGCCGAGTTCAAGCTTTCAGACAACAAGAAAGACCATGATATAGCAAATGAGCTCAAAGATGCTCTACACAAAGGTAAACTTGCCAGCACCCAACTTGATACGAAACGCATTATTGACGCTTATCAGGATGAACGCCGCAAGAAGGAAGATGACTACACTTTTGCCCAGCAGCAGCGTAAGGATGATTATCAATTCCAGCAGGAACAGAAACTAGAAGATAGTTCTTTCAATCGTCAAAAACGACAAAACGACTGGGAGTTTAGCAACCAGCAAAGACAAAGCGATTGGGAATTCAATAATCAGCAGCGACAGCAAGACGCTGATTTCAAGTCCCGTGTACAGAATGAAGATTATGACTTTCAAAAGCAGCAACGACAGCAAGACGCTGATTTCAAGTCCCGTGTACAGAATGAAGACTATGATTTCCAGAAGCAGCAGCGACAGGACAACAGAGACTTCTTGAAGCAACAGCGTGACTTCCAAGGAAAAGTACAGAACGACGACTACGAATTTTTGAAGAAGCAACGTCTCGATGAACACCAGTTTGAACAAGACAAGCGCAAGTTCCAAAGTCGTGTGCAGAACGAAGACTATGACTTCCAGAAGATGCAACGAGAGCAGGCCTTAAAGGAAGAGCAGAATCAAGCAGATTTTATGCGCCAACGTCAAAACAAGTTTGATGACTTGGATGTATTGGAGAGAAAAGCTGCGATTGCTCAACGTAACATGAAGGCAATGAAAGAAGCAGAACTTGCAGAACTTCAAGAGAAGAACCGCTCAGCAGAAACAATGCAGTCGATGAATCTCAATGTAGAGATGAACCGTGACAATCTCTTTGCCAATATGACTGCAGAGCAAATACGTGCAGCGCAGCTTTCTCACCTTTCAAGTGATGCTCAGGCAGAAATGGCAAAGTCTTATAGTTCTGAAAAGGAGAATGAACTTCGTGCACAACAACAAGCTGAACAGAAAGCCCTTTATGAGCAAATGATGCAAAATCAAATGGCGCAAAACAGTCAGAATCAAGAGATGATGATGAAAATGGCGCAAATGATGCAACAAGGCATGATGGGAATGGGCCAACAGCAAATGGCTGCTCAGCAACAGCGCTATGACGACCAGGTTGCTATGAAGCAAGAGTATCGTGAGAATGCGATGCGCCAGCAACAGCGTACAGATCATACTCAAGATAGTGCTTTAGACAACATCGGTAGAGTCAGCACAGCTGCTGCAAGCAACATGAATGCTTACGGAGGAAGAAACCAGCAATATCAGCAACCTTCCCAACCTCAACAGCCTGCTGCTCGCACCAAGACCTGCCCAAGTTGCGGAGCGGAATTTGATGCAGACGAGACATTCTGCCCAGAATGTGGATCTAGAGTATAATTTTTAAAAGAAATATATATTATGAACAAATTTAAATGTACATTAAAAGCTGACCGTGCCGGAATGAAGAAAGGTACAGTCATTGAGGTAACAACATCTCTCGCAAGTTGTGACGCTCACAACATCGCTGATGCATGTGAGGCAAAGTTTGGTAAGAAATCTCGTGATGCTTCCCATCCAAGTTACTGGGACATCAAGAAGGTATAACATAAGAAAGTGTAACTATAAAAAGAATGCTGGTATTTCAAAAAAATTCAGCATTTTTTTGAAATTTTCTCCCAAGATTACTATATTATATAAGGTATCACCAAAACAGAGTAATTATGACAGAGAAAGAAAAGAAGAGACTGGAAATGTACGAACAGCGATATGCTGAGAGTTGGAAGAAGCGAGAGATTAACGAGGAAGGTACGCTCAAACCTTTCTCCAAGGAAGAACTTGAGCATATCTTCATGCTCAACGACCACCTGAAAGAGCTCACTTCTTCCACTATCGACAAAACGCTTCGGGTATCGATACATCTCCTCGACGAAATAGAAAAAGGCTACAAGGACTTCGAGGACTATCAAATAGAGAGCTACATCGGAATGACTTACCTTGATGATGGCGACGAGACCTTGGAAGAACAAATCAGACTTACATTCGAAATGGCAAAGTGCGACATCATCGGATGGGGCGCTGATTTGGAACCTGGAGTGCAAGAGGACGATGCCTTCGACAAGGAGATGATATTCAATAATGAAGAAAATAGCATCGGACAACTCTGGAATGAAATTTGGGAGAAATATCATGTTTCGCTCAACTGGGCTTTCAGCCATTATTTCAACTATCTCTCCATCTTCACGGTGGAAGACATCATGAAAATCAAGCCCGGAAACTTCGAGATGAGTATTGAAATATCACTTTAACAAACAAAAGAAAGGGAAGAATATGGCAGCAAAAATGTCTTTATGTATTATCAAATACACCTATACTCAATACGCAGGGGTGGATATCGAAAAATATACTCGAGGACTATTCGAGTATGTGAAGGAAGCGTTTGGGGAGTTTCGACCACAAATGTCAGAGCCTGGAACTATACCTGATATGCCAGACTATCTGGATATCGTGCTCTGCAAAAAGGATGGAAGCATCTTCTACAAAATGGATATCGCAAGACGTGCCATCAACATCCCGCGCGACTTTCAGCTGGAAGGATTGGTCCTGGAAATCTCTATCACCAACTGTGATGGTACAAATTACAAGAAGAGACACCTATATCATCGTTTCGGGAATTGTAACGGAAAAGAGGATACCAAGTCGGACATGAGAAAACTGAAAATTCATAAAACTATCAGCAAAAGGAATCTTAACAATCAAGAAGGCAAAGACTCTGAAGGCATCAGAATACCTGAACTTAGACCACAGATTGACTTTCACGATTTTTTAAGACAATTATCCCATGACATACGAAAAATTTAAGCATTTGGCTGAGCATCCACAGCATCAGGATGTTCCTATCATCTTCAAACTCGAAGTGTTAGAAACGGAAGAGCTGGAGGAAAAGAAGCGTTCACATTATCCGAAATATAAGGTGAACACCTATTGTCCGCAAGCCTTCACCACGAAAAGAATAGAACTTTTCCCTCATAAAAGTTTGGTGGTATCATTTTTTTGTTGTAGCTTTGCAAATGAATTAATTCGATGACGCAATGGCAAGAAAATTATATCCTATAGGAATTCAGACATTTGAACGGATCCGCAAGGAGGATAAGTTCTATATAGATAAGACGGAATATGTCTATCGTATGACTCATACGGATGGAACGTATTTCTTCTTGAGTCGCCCACGCCGTTTCGGCAAATCGCTGCTGGTTTCAACCTTCCAAAGTTATTTCGAGGGAAAGAAGGAACTGTTCAAGGGGCTTGCCATCGAGAAGTTGGAGAAGGAGTGGAATACTTATCCTGTTCTGCACTTCGACCTGAGCAAGGGTAAGCATATGGAGAAGGAGCAGCTAGAAGAGCATCTGGGCTACCTTTTGGAAGATTATGAACAAAAGTATGGTATAGAAAAGCACCGTAACGGAAACAATAATCGGTTCAATGACTTGATAGAAGTGGTTTTCCAAAAGACAGGCAAGCAGGTGGTGGTGCTCATTGATGAATATGACGCTCCGCTGCTGGATGTGGCGCATGAAAAAGAAAAACTTGATGAGCTCCGTAACACAATGCGCAACTTCTATAGTCCTCTGAAGGGAAACGAGTCTATGCTTCGATTTGTCTTTATGACGGGCATCACGAAGTTTTCGCAGCTCAGCATCTTCAGCGAGCTGAACAACATCACCAACGTGAGTATGGACGAGCCTTACGCCGGCATCTGCGGCATCACCAAGGAGGAAATGTTAACCCAGATGAGTGATGACATCGACGCTCTTGCCAAGCATCTAGAACTGAGCAGGGAGGAGACCATCCAGGAACTCAAAGACCATTATGATGGTTATCACTTCACATGGCCATCGCCTGATATTTTCAATCCTTATAGCTTGCTCAATTGTTTCGCAAAACAAGATTTGAGAGCTTTTTGGTTTGAGTCTGGCACACCTGTTTATCTTATCAACATGATGAGAAAATTCAAGGTTCTTCCTTCTATGTTGGGCAGGATGAGAGCCAAGGCTTCCTCTTTTGATGCTGCTACGGAAAAAATGACTAGTTTGTTGCCTTTGCTTTACCAAAGCGGATATTCCACCATCAAAGGGTACGAGAAAAAGACCAGGGTTTATACCTTGGATATTCCAAATCGAGAAATTTTTATCGGTCTTTATGAGAGCTTGTTGCCTGGATATGTGCAGTCGGAATCTGATGAAGGAAAGGTGGTGATAGCTGATATTTCCACCTATCTGGAAGACAAGGATATGGAAGGGGCGTTACAACTCTTGGCAGACTTCTTGGCGACGGTGCCTTATTGTGCCAATACGGATTATGAGGGACATTACCAGCAGATGTTTTATATCATCTTTGCCTTGCTTACTGACTACAATATTATTGTGGAGCAGCACACGGCTAAAGGGAGAATCGACATCACGATGGAGACTGCCGACACCATCTATGTGATGGAACTGAAATTCAATAAGAGTGCGCAAGAGGCATTAGATCAAATCAATGACAAGCATTATGCCCAAGCCTTTGCCTTGAAGAATAAGGAAATTGTAAAGGTGGGCTTGAACTTCTCTGTCAAAGACGAGGTGAATACTCTGGAATGGGTGATTTCCTAACACTGAGGGGTTAGCCGATGGATTACGATTGACTTTCACAAATTCTTAAAATAACCATCCCATGACATACGAAGAATTCAAGCAATTGGCTGAGCATCCACAGCATCGGGATGTTCCTGCCATCTTCAAGCTCGAAGTTTTAGAAACAGAAGAGCTGGAGGAGAAAAAGCGTTCACATTATCCGAAATACAAGGTGAACACCTATTGTCCGCAAGCCTTCACCACAACTCTGGAGGAGGCTGAGAGACTGATGCACCAGGATGTCCTTTACCGCAAGAAGATGAAGGAGGAAGACGACTATCCGCTGGATACCTTCTGCTATTATATCTCGGAGATTCCAATGGGACTGTTGCACTACGACCGCGAATGTCTTTCGGAAAGGATGTATAATGGGGAAGGAAAACTGATCGACCGGTCTTACTGCTGTTCGCGTTTCAGCATTTACTATCCCGGAGTCTGCGATTTGCCTGCATACGACCGTCATCCTGACGAGACCTTCCGAGGCAGAAACGCAGAACAGATTAGATTCCAGAAAGGTGACATCGTGGAAATATATCGTGGCGATGAGGTAAAACTTGCCATCGTTGTCGGTACTCCGCTTACCACCGAATGGATCTGGGAGAGAAACCAGGCTGCCAAGGATAAAAGGGGATTGGATGAACTGCCATATGATGAGACGGATGACAGCTATACCGTGATAGATGGTCCTGGTTACGAGTACCACGACCACGTTCCGTCGCTGTATGTCTTCGCCCCTCACTATCATGTGCCGCTCTATCTTCTGAGACGATTCAAGGGGTATCTGGAAAAGGCTGAGAAAAAGCAGAAAGAAGAGGAGGAGAAAGACAGGATTTTCCGCCAGGCTCACGACTGCTGCTACAGCAACAAGGAACAGATAGAGAAGTCTGAAAAGTGCGGCTGCTTCTTCTGCGGCGAAATCTTCACGCCATCCGAAATCACGGATTACCTCCCTGATGAGCCGCCTACAGCTGAATGTCCCTTCTGTTTTACCGACTCCGTAATAGGTGATGCCTCCGGCTTCCCTATCACCAAGGATTTCTTGAAGAAAATGAAGAAGAGATGGTTCTAGGGCGTTTTTTCAATGTTTTCATCTATCTTCCTCCCCTATCTCATGGGGGCAGTATCAGTTTTGAAAACGGACATAAAAAATGCGATAGCACCGCCCTAACTACCTGTTTTTATACAGTTAGAGGGGTGCTATTAATAAAAAAGAAGCAGGATGGAAGACTGGTCCACCCTGCTATTTTTATTAGAATACCTTTACGAAACGGTCGATATCGATAGAAAGACCTACTGAGAAGGTGCGGCCGGTGGTCATCGCAGAACTCCAATAATAGTTCTTTGGCGTATAACCGAAAAGATTATCTACCGTAAAGTTCAGATTGACGGCATCCAGGAATCGCTGCTGAAGCGTGAACTTCCACAACTGATAACTGCTGTCATGCTTCTTGATGTTCGTATCAGGAGAAGACAGGTATCTGCCTGACAGAGCGGCATTGATGCGATAGAACGAACAGAGCTGGCGATCGTAGTCGAGACGCCAGGTGGCGGTATGAGGACGAGGCTGGGAGAACTGGGAATCTACACTTCTGCCACCCACATGGAGATAACTGTAGTCGAGTTTCACACCGAGGCCCATATCCGAACGATACTGGGCACTGAAGTCGATGCCGCTCACCTCTACTCCATCCTCATTGCAATAACGGGAAGCCACATCCGGCTGACCGGTTCCCGGGGTATAATCGGCATAATCCTCGGTAGTGATGCGCTTATCATACTTATTATAATAGCCCATCAGGGTAAGACTATACTGACCGGTAAAGAAGCCAGCATTCTTCACCCTTCCGGTATGCTCCAGCGCCAGGTTGTAGTTGTCGCTCTTCTCCGGCTTCAGATCCGGATTACCGTAAATCATCTGCATACCTGCCATATCAAAATTCATATACATCTCCTTGAGCGTTGGGGCACGGAATCCGCCGGCATAGTTGGCACGGATGGAGAAACCCTTCCACTTAGTCATCAGAGCCAGACGACCGGTAGTAGCATGCTGGCTGGATGCAGAGAAGTAATCATGACGAAGACTTGCCACGATGTTCAACCACTGCAAAGGATTGTAATCGAACTGGGCGAAGGCATCACATGAATTCTGATTCTTTGATTCATTATCCTCAAACTGATAGGTGGTAAGATAATCGTTCAGGAAATCTGCACCTACCGTCAATGTATTCTTGCCGAAGATATGGGAATAGAGGGCACGGACGGTGTTCTGACGGTTGGTATAATCGTGGTCGTGAGTACGTTCATCATTCACATATCGAGCCTTGTCATACTGGTCGAAGCCGTAAGAAATCTCCAAATTATCATTCTCAGAAAGATTCATCACGGTTTTCAGTCCGGCAGAATAATCCATGTAATGATCATCATAGTTGCTGCGCTTGCTGATACGATTGAAATAACCGCCACGACCTATCAGTTTTACCTTATCAGAGAGCTTGTAGGTAAGACGCTCCTTCACATTGAAGGTCTCTCCACCATAGATATGGAGGATGTTGGATTCTGTATCGAAAGGACTGGTAAGCTGAACCTCATCCGATGTGGTGCGCTGGATGCTGGTCTGCGAATTCCATTTTCCGGCATTGAAGCTGAAGCTTCCACCGTGGCGCCACTCCTTGTTGAAGTCGTTGTAGCGGGTATTGACATTGGCAGTCCAAGGTTCGCTGTTTTCACGGGAGATGATGTTGACAACTCCGGCTACGGCATTGGCGCCATAGAGCGCCGAAGCAGCACCCTTTACTATCTCGATACGTCCTACATTATCCAAGTTCAGACGACTATAATCTACATTATCCATGGTTTCACCAGCCAATCGCTCGCCATCTACGAGGAAGAGCACGGCGTTTCCACCGAAACCATTCATGTTGAGAGAAGTCTCCTGATTCATGGCATAGCCGAATTCCAGACCCGGCATCTGCTCGGTGAGGAGGTCCTGGATATTGGTAGCATCAGCTATCTTGATATCATTGGCGGTAATCAGACGGGTTACCACAGGAGCATCCTTCAAAGCCTTCGGAGTTCGGGTTGCGGTAACTACCACCTGGTCGAGGGCAGTAGCATCCGGTTGAAGGCGAAGCACATGCTGCTCACCTTTTCTCTCATCCGCTTTCAGTACGAAAGTCTGAGTCTGATAGCCCACAAAGCTCACCTTCACTCTCACCGCTCCATCCTTGCTGTAAGGAATGCGGAAATATCCGTCTTCATCAGTTGTTACCCCATCCTTTGCATGCAAAATCTGGACGGTAGCACCCGCCAGAGGTGCGCCCGAATCATCGAGCACTCTACCCACGACATCGCCCTGGGTTTCGGCTTTCAGATTCAGGCACAATCCGCAAAGGATCAGGAATAGTGCGAATATCTTTTGTTTCATCTAGTTATATCAAAGCTTATCCTGAAACAATCTTCTTATTTTGTACAAACAAACTTACCAATCATTGGCATAGGCATCTTGCCATACTGCACAGAATAGTTGACGGTCAGGGTTTTGTCCTTCAATGTACCCTGCAAAGTAACTGTGTACTTCTTCTCTGCACCATTTACGGTAATAGTACCGGCATAGCTTTCCTGAGAGAAAGCATAAGCACCTTTAGAACCGGAAACCTTTACTGCAGGAACCTCCAGAGCAGGAAGAGCCATCATGCCCTCGCCACAAGCAGGTAAGGTAACCTTGACTGTAGCATCATCAACAGCCTCAATCTTCATGGTAAGGTTTTCGTATGTAGAAGCCTCACCCATTACGGTCATATCCAGGGTGCTGGTGTATGAACCAGCAATCTCCTTGGCTGCAGCTACTGCTACATTATCATCATCACTGCTGCAAGAGCTGAATGCTACACACATAGAAACCAAAGCCAACATCATGGCCATCATTGTCTTAAACTTTTTCATTTTTCTTTATTTTTCTTTTAGTTACAATAATCTGTTCAAGGGGATTTGCAATCCCCATTTATTTATCTTCCGGAACATAGATGATTTCACCATTCTCCAGCTGGTAAGCGATACCCACCTTCTTTCCTTTGTTGCCAGATTTATTGCTCTGGTCTTCAGAAGGAGTATAGCGATTGATCTTCTGTCCATCCTTGGTAATGATTTCCATATTCTCCTTGCCAGGGTTCTTCACCATCGTGAAGTTATCCTTGCTGAACATTTCCGTCATATTATAGCGCGAAACGAGTGCCACCATCAGGGCAAGGGCAAACACCATCGCCACATCGAAGAGGTTGCTCACTACGCTCATCGGATCATCATCCTCGCCATCATGCGAGAGACGACTTCTACGTCTTTGTCTCATAAATTATTACTATTGAATTCTTCACTCTTCGTTCTTCACTCTTCACTTACAAGGTCTGCCATAAATTCAAGGTTGCTCATATCCTCGGTGTACCAGCGGTTCTTGGTCTGCTTGGTTACAAAACCGATGGCTGCAGAGAACAATCCCACTACGGTGGTAGCGAAAGCCACCTGCATATTGTAAGCCATCGAAGCAATATCACCGGTAGAAAGACCAACCAGAGCTGGACCCATCGGAATCAAGGTACCCATCAGTCCGAGCATCGGACCCATCTTCAGAAGTGTAGAAGGGAGAGAAAGCTCCTTCTCAACAAACTGGGCATACTGGTCGAGGATGCGGTTCACCTGCGCCTTGCTCTGGCGATTGTCCACGAGTTTCTTCATATAGGAAACGATGACAGCCTGCTTGTTCTTCGGCAAGCGATCGCCCAAGGTATCGATGTTATCGAGCGTCAGAGTGTTCATCTGTTCACGAATCTCCGCACCCGACTTGCGCTTTACAAGATACTGTCCGAAGAAACCTCCGAGGAGCAGCAAGGCTCTGAGGAAGAAGAAAATCAACAAAATAATCACAGGAACCAGCATGCCTGTGGAAATCCAAAACAATACGTCTGATATGTAATTCATTATACTCTATATTTTTTAATTTGATAATTGTAAACTGCCCATCCGATTGCCATTCCTACGATGACGATGGCGATGACACCCAGAAGCGAGAGGGCATCGAAACTGTTGAAGCCTGCCACGGCTGTCCTGCCATTCACCGTACCGATGATGCCCATCAATCCGAGCAGCACCTCTACCAGAAAAAGCAGTTCCAAGCGGATTGGTCGCTCCGGCAAGAGCCATCTCAAACCGTAGGTGAATACCGGTATCAAGACCAGCAGCACTACGGCAAGCACCCATGCCACAACCTGGAACGATACGCCGGGAAGCAGGAAGATGGTCATCACCAGAACGCTGAAAAGCACTGGGAAAACCAGCAAACCCGGGAAGAACTTCAGGAAGATGAAGAACACCCATTTGCGGCGGCTCACATGTTCTGAAGTCTTCAGATCTACGTGGTGCACACAGAAAAGCATCGTGAGTGCCACGTCGATACTCAGCAGCACCGCCATATCGAGCATCAGCTTCTGATCGGCTATCCAGGCCGCAATCTGCGTCTTCGACTGCTCAATGGCGAATGGCCAGGTCATTCCCACGAAGAAGGCTACGAGCACCGAGATGATCATAATCTCCTTCACTCCGTGGAAAGTCTGCTTCAGCACAAAACTGAAGCAAACCAATATCATCATTACTAAAACTAATGTCTCCACTATTTATAAATGTTTAGTTTGAGGGGGATATGTTATCCCCCCTTTACTATTCTACCATATTCTTTCTTCTCCGTCGAATCAGGATAGCCAACATCACGAAAGCTACGATGACGATGACACCTACAACGATGCCGCTCACCACAGTGGTGGTCTTCTGAGCATCCTCATTCAGCGTCTCCTTCTTCATCACCATACCCTTGTCGCTGCTGTTCTTCGCAGCCTCAGCATCACGGATCTGCTCTACATTCTGCTGATATTCCTTGGCAGAAGCAGCATCGGTCTTGCTGGCGATATAGTTGCGGAGCTTGGCATTGTCGCAGACGAAACCGGAGCATGAAGGCTTATACTTGTTCACGGTCTCGGTATGAAGCTTGGCAATGTCCTTGAGCTGCTGAGGAGTAGCCTTCCACATACCCTTGCGGGCACTCTCCATCATCACGGCGGTCATCTCCATCAGCGCAGCCGGATTCTGCTTGTCGAAGAACTCCTTGGTTCCGAGATTGTACTTGTCCTTGACATATACATTATAGATCTCGTCCCACATCTCCTTGTCAATTGCCTTTGGCTTCATCACATTCCAGCCGTAGGTATTGGTTACGATTTCGGCGAATGTGCTGGCACTGCTGGCTCCACCCTTCATCTTCTCCTTGATATAGGCTGGATTGAAGATGGTGGTTCTGCCCTCGATGCCAATTGCCTCCTTCACCTCCTGCATTCTCATATTGCTATGGTTGCGATAGTCGGCGAGATAAGCATCCGGATCCTTACCGGTTACGTTGCGCACTGCGAGGTTCATACCTCCCATAAACTCATATACGTGGTCGAGACTCAAGGCACCCCAGGTGTTGCTCTGTCGTGGCTGAACCACTACATCGGTACGGGTCAGCGCTGCCTCGAAAGCAGCCTTGCGCACGGTCTCCCAGTTCTTCTCATCACCGTAGTAGGCACCCATATTGTTCATATAGACCTCGGCAATCTGACTCTCCTTATCCCAGCGGTCGCCTGCGGTTACCATCTCCTGGATACCGGTGCCATAGTTGCCGTTTACGCCACCAAAAACTCGATACATACTCACCTCGCGGGCCTCCTTTGGCGACATACCCTTCTCTACGAGCACTCGTTCCGATTCGGTAACACCGGCTTTCACCAGGTTGTCGTACTTGTCACCCTTGGCATTTGCCGCCATCTCTATCGCCTTGTTGATGAGGAAGAGACGGGATGCTGCCAGGTCGCGGAGCTGACCGGAAGTCTGAACCACGACATCGATGCGAGGACGGCCCAACTGCTTGGATGGGATAAGACGCAGATCGGTAACACGGCCGAAGGCATCTCTTACCGGTTCTACACCGAGCATATAGAGAATCTGGGCGATGGTAGCACCCTCTGTTTCGATAAACTCGCTACTCCAGAGTGTGTAGCTCACCTTACGAGGATATTCACCCTTATGTCGCTCACAATACATCTTGATGGTATTGTCGCAAAGTTCCTTTGCCTTCTCCCAGGCATCCTCCGAAGGTGTATTCTCCACATTGATGGAGAAGAGGTTTCTACCGGTAGGCAGGGTGTTTGGATTCACAATCAGATCACCACCAGGAGATGGAGCAGTAAAGCCGCCATTCAGGGCATTCATCAGAGAAGACATCTCGTTGAGCGGACTCTGACGGAGCGCCTCCGAATACTTGCCCACATTCTGCAAGGCATGCTCTACGGTAGTAATCGCCTGAGCCAGATGAATCTGCTGACGGGTATATTTAGGTGCTTTCGACATCATCATACCCTTATCTTTAGAAGATTTCTGAGATGCTTTGCCCTTGCCGGCTTTCGCCATCTTCGCCTTCTTCAAATCCTCTTGATACCATTTCTGTCCCTTCTTGATGGCTTCCATCATCTTGTCAGGGAAGCGACCGGTCTGCTCCATCTTCTCAAAAGCCTCACGACTCATCTGCGGAATCTTCTTCTTATGAGAAACCTTGGCAGCACGGAGCTCGCTTACCGTACGGTGGTCCACCTTCTTCGGCTTCGCCTCCTTCGCTCCACCCATCTGGTCTGCCATCTGCATCATCATCTGGATAGGATCCGGAGCTGCCTGCATCGCCTCTACCTTACGGGCCATCTGGAGTTCGGCAGGAGTGATTCCTACATAACGGCAGATGTATTCATCAGAAACCGAGGCTGAACCCAGAAGCTGGGTCACGGTATTGCGTGCCTTGCTCAGATAGAGACGGTCGAAAAGCTGCTTGTGCTTCTCCACACCCTCCTGGGCACGACCTTTCAACTTATCCACAGCCAGCATTCCGTAGGCAATAGGATCTGTAGCCATCGCATAGACACTGGTGCGGACATCATCATTATCGTATGGCACACCCAAAGTATAGAGCTTGCCGGTAATCTTCTCGTTTGCCAACTCTTCCGCAAAGTTCTCTACTCTCGCGATTTCATCTGCAGAATAAGGCTTGTTCATCTGCTTGGCATCGAGGCCCAGTTCTCGGGCAATTCCCATCTTCACCGTCAGCGCCTTCACTTTCAGCGACTGTTCGGCAGATGCCTTCTTCTCGTATGACTGGATGGCATCGCTCAACTGCTTATAGGTCTGTCGCAACTCGCTCTCCTTGAAAGGAGGGGTGAGATAGCTCTGGGTCTGGGCATAGGTGCGGCGCTTGGCAATCATCGCTTCGCCCACATTGCCAATGGTATATATATAAAGATGTGGAACCACACCAATCAATCGGTCACTCCAGTCGTTGCTGTCGAGTGCCACCTGCTTTCTCGGAGTATATTCCAGCGAACCGTGGGTTCCGAAATGGATAAGTGCATCGGCACTGAAACCATAACGTGCCCAGAGATAAGAGGCAACATAGGTGTAAGGAGGTGCCTGGTCGGTGCCATGCACAATCTTGAAGGAGTCGCCTCCCACGCCTGCCATCACCTGTGGAAGCAGAGCCACATTACCAAACTGCAGTCTTGCCACCGCCAACTTACCATCATCGGTAGCCATATATTTGCCTGGGAAGGAACCATAGAGCTGGTTCATCTCCTTGACCATCTTCTTAGACAAAGCCTTCTGGGTCCATCCGGCAAACTGCTGGGCGGTAACCAGGGCAGGATGTCCAGACTTCAGAAACTGGGTATAAGCACCCTCGGCATAGGTTCCGAAGACGGCACCCTGAGCCTGGATCATCTTTGCCAGTTCCTGAGGATTGGCTGGCAACTTGCCTACATTGTACCCTTCATTCTTCAAGCGAACCAGGAGATTGTAGAGCGATGGAACCACTTCCATTCCCGAAGCGGTAAGTGCATTCTGACCGGGACCCTTGAAGTAGAAGATGGCGATACGCTTGCTGCTGTTCTTCTTGTTCTTCAGATTCACATAGCCCTGCACACTCTCCACGAAACTCTCCATTCTGTCTGGAATGCCGTAAACCTCCTGCAAGCCCTCCTTGTTGATGCGCTGTCCGAAAACCACGTATGGACGGATGGCACCATCAATCTCCGGAGTCACGATGCTCTGCGACATGAAGCCGCCGTTCATTCCCTGCTTGTCGTTCTCCCAATCGGTGGTCAAACGGTTGATATTAAGAGGTGAGAACAGAGGAATATTCTTCTGCTTCAGAAACTCTACGAAGTAATCGCCCAACCTGCCATGCGCCATATTTACTACGGCATTCGCCTGAATACTGTCGGCATGATGACCGGCAATAAAGCTCTGAAGCTTATTGATGCGATACACCATGAATCCCTTCTTCTCGAAAGCTTTTTCCATATCAGGAGCCGCACCCATAAAACCAGTAAGCATAATGGTAGGAGCACCTTCTTTATATAAACCGTTCTTTGCCAGGAATGCATTGTACTCGCGGATGCTGTTGAAACCCAGCTCATCGCCCTTTTCATCTTTCGGGTCGAAATGAGTCAGGAGATAGTCTGGTCGCTCATTTACACGTTCCGGCTCTGGAGCCATGAACTTCTTTCCGTCGATAAACTTACGGATGTAAGCGAGCATACTGTGATAATTCTTCTTGCTGCCGTTCTCGATGTACTGCATCAGATAATCTGCATCGAAGTTATCTACTGATACGATATTGTTGGCTGGGTTGGTAGCAGCATGAGTCAGGGTTGGCACCTTGTAGGAAGCCTCTTCCAACTGCTTGCGCTGGTTCTCGTCGATTCGGAGACCCATACCATTCACGATAATCATATCGTAATCATCCAGATGATCAAAATCATCGGTTGTAATTTCACTCAGTTTAATCATCGCATTGTCGTTGGCATGCGAAATCTGTCCCAGCGCAATAGCCTGATAGTTGAGGAAAGCGATGCGGGTAGTACCCACCCAGGCAGAGTAAGCCTTCGCCAAACCTCCCAGAACGATCACAGCCAATAAGGCCAGGAAGATGTGTTTCTTTTTAATCTTTCTGATTTTTCCTAATCCTTTTTTCATATCTATTCCTTTTTTCGGGCTGCAAAGGTAAGGCTTATTTAGAAATTGTACAATACCGAGAAATTGTGATTTTCACATTTTTTATACTTAGAATTAGGTATCAGGTTAAACGCATTGATATAGTCTGTACTAATAAATAAGTAGTGTTTTCAGGACTTTTTCTTTCATTTCAACCTTCAAAAAGAGGAATTATTCCGAAATATGCAGAAAGAGCGTAATCACCATTACGGCAATCACGCTCTTTCTACTTATAAACATAAAACATTACGAAGATGAAAGAAAAGCTTAGCAAACCTTCTTCTTGCGCTCACAATAGCGTTCGCATTGGGCACAGATGTCATATCCCAGCATGGCACCCAAGATGAAATCCTCCTCCGGCGTAAGCTGGCACAACGGTTTGGTGATTATCATGCGGATAGCATCCAGACATTCTTTCTTACCAAAGAAGAGATTCAGACGGTCGTTGCCAACCGGCTGGATGATATAATCAATGTTCTGACGCTCTAATCTAGTTATGGCAAAAGACTCATATTTCTTGTTGAAGGTGTAGAGCACCAGGCGGCGCACGCCCTTCTTATATTCATATATATGATTCATCAGAACCTTCAAATCTACTGGTGTTGCGATTTCCTGCTGCATACTATCCGAATTTATCTGTTTTTAAACCAAGAATCAGAGAATTCCATCATTCTCCAATTCTTGAAAAATATTTTTGTAAAATTATAACGCTGGCTTGATGTCCTCGAGCCAGGCATCGATACGCTCCTCTGTCTTGTCGTCCTCGTTCACCTCGTCGAGTGCGAGTCCCAGGAACTTGTCGCCATCAATTGCCTCACTGTCATCATAGGTGTATCCGTCTGTAGAAACACCAGGCAATACGGTAGCACCAGCCTCAACGGCAGCATCATAGAGTTCCTTCATGCCGCCACAGAAGGTATCAGGGTAAGACTCGCTGTCGCCACAACCAAACAGGGCCACAGTCTTACCAGCCAAGCCGGCACTCTTCAATGTCTTCACGCCATCATACCAGTCATCCTGCATCTCACCGGCACCCCATGTAGAAGTACCGAGAAGAAGATTCTCATGACTTGCGATAGTAGCGTCATCGATGTTAGCTACATCTACAGCTTCCACGCCCAACTTAGAGGCGATGGTTTCGGCAATCGACTGGCATGAGCCAGTAGAAGAGCCATAAATTACGATTGTTGTTTTCATTTGTCTATCTTACTTTTAGTTACATTTATTTTCGGGTGCAAAGATACATCCTTTTTCCATCATCTGCAATACCTAAAAATGATGGTTTCGCAGAAATACCTAAATATGGGGATAGATAAAAAGTTTTAGGACGATTCATCCTAAAACTTCTCTAATTTCAAAAGTTTTAGGACGATTCATCCTAAAACTTTCTTAAATATTCTACTTTTAGGATGATTTATCCTAAAAAAATAGTATCTTCGCAGCAAATATATAATCAAAGAGCAATGAAATGATATGAAACGAATAGAAAGAACGGAATATCTCAATAAACTGATCGCTTTCAAAGACAAGTCTCTTATCAAAGTGATAACCGGCATTCGCCGTTGCGGTAAATCCACCATTATGGAGATTTATCGTGACTGGCTTAAGAGGCAAGGTGTCAGTGCCGACCAAATCATCTATCTCAATTTCGAGGATTACGACTTCTATGAGCTTCGTAATCCACATAACTTATACGCTTATATCAAGCCATTAATTCATCAAGACAAGATGACTTATATCTTCTTTGATGAGATACAACATGTGGAAGATTTCCCAGACATCATCAACAGCCTCAACCTGAAGCCAACAGTAGATCTCTATATTACGGGGTCGAATGCCTATATGCTGTCAAGCGAAATCGCCACGTTACTATCCGGAAGATATGTGGAAATCGCAATGCTTCCCCTTTCATTCAGAGAGTATGTTGAAGGTATCGGAGGAACCGACAATCTTCCCAAAGCCTATACAGACTACATCACAAGGAGCAGTTTTCCATATACCCTTGAACTGGATACTCCCGCAGAAATCAGCGACTACCTGAATGGCGTATATAACACCATTGTAGTAAAGGATATCATGAGCAGGAAGAAGTTACCCGATGTCATGATGCTGGAAAGCGTTATCCGTTTCACAGCCGACAATATCGGCAACATCCTATCCACCAAGCGCATAGCCGACATCATGACTGCCGATGGAAGGAAAATAGACCAGAAAACCGTAGAACGATATCTGACCGCACTCTGCGAAACCTTCTTCGTATATGAAACCAAAAGATACAACATCAAGGGTAAGCAGCTGCTCAAGACATTGGGTAAATATTATCTAGTAGATATCGGTTTGAGAAGAATGCTCCTAGGTTCCCGCTCATTCGATGCCGGCCGCATCCTGGAGAACATCGTTTATCTGGAACTACTCCATCGCCAGCAGAAAGTATATATAGGAAAGATGGATAATCTGGAAGTAGATTTTGTAGCGATTGATGAAAACAATATCACGTATTATCAGGTAGCTGCTACCGTTAGAGATGAGACTACCTTAAAACGTGAATTGGCATCTCTGCAGCAGATCAATGACCAATATCCTAAGTATATCCTTACACTTGATGAAGACCCTACTGCCGATTACAACGGTATCAAGAGAATCAATGCCCTAAGATGGCTGATAGGAGAAATAGGATAGCCTATATTTCCTCAGAGTAACACCATAATATATAAGGCACAAAAATGATAATTCTATGAAAGATTTTGCAGCGATAAATTTCGAAACGGCCAACCAGCAGCGTACAAGTGTCTGCTCGGTGGGCATTGTGATAGTGAGGGATGGCGAGATTGCAGACAGCTACTACAGCCTCATCAAGTCCGAACCGGAATAGATGCCGAAGCCTGTGCCTGGATAGCAAGAGAGCTGTTATAGTAAGTACCAGAAATGCATGAGGGTGTGTCATAAAGCCATGACACACCCTCTTCTGTTATTTGTCAATTTCAGCACGTATGAACATACCATTATATCTGTAATAGAGATCGTAGCCAGGAATATCAATTTCATATCCGCCAACCTCTTTTTCAATTTTGTAAGGCTTCAAATCAGGATATTTCTTTGCAATATCCTCAGCTATGACAGTAGGAATAATGCCTACAGGGATCTCAGAGTATTTGCACTCAACACTCGTCCACTCTCCCTTCTCATTAAACTCCACTTTAGAGCCATCACTGAGCAATACTTCATATTCCCAAAAGCCATTATCTTTCTCCTTTTCCACACGGCTGTATGATGCATCAGCAAAATATTGCTTTACAAACAGCTGTGCCGACATCGGCAATGCTGCATAATCAAACTCTTTATCTTCACTGCTGCATGAAACTGTAAAAAGGACCAGTAACATCGTAAATAATGTGGTAATAAATGGTCGTTTCATATTCATAATGTTATTGTTTAAAATTACTATAATATATTCTATAATCTCTTGAATCTAGGTTTGTTATGCAGATTCGTATCTATCGGTTACAAATATAATAGTTTTATTTTAGATAAGAATGATTTCAAACTCAAATTAACTATAATTCAATATTTTTTTATTTTTCCATTTGTTCTACTGCCATAGTTCTTAGTTGTTAGGCTTATTCAGGTTACAATAGATATTGCATAGATAGAAATTACAAGGTAGACTTTTAGGTTCGGTTTTTGAAAGTGAGTCCTGCTGGCAGTGATGCCGGCAGGATTCTGCGTTATTATGCTCTAATGCAGACTGCGCTTACTTAAATTCTTCAATCTACGGGCAAACTCAGGTGCAACCTCTATCCTATAACTCATTAAGCAAATCCTCCGCAGGAATAAAATCCATTTTTCCTTCGCGATGAAGCTTCAATTCCGTAAAGGTCTGATTGATACTAGCAAGGACTTCTTCCAAATAGCTCTCGTCATTAGAAAGTACGCCCAAGCTATTATAAATATCAGTATTCAATTGCATCACATTCATTATCGAATCCTTTCTTTTATCGATACATTGCGTAGAATTCCTGCACCTTGTCATGAAGCATAGAAGCATGGAGAAGACCATTTCTCCATTCGTCAGGAATATGGCATATTCCAAATTTAGCACCCAGGATAGCTCCTGCTACTGCAGCATTTGTATCCGCATCTCCTCCTGATAAAACAATCTTCAAGATACCCTTTTTATACGAGGTTGCATGCCAATAAGCCCATAGGGCAGCCCCTAAAGTTCTGAGCGTATATCCCATACTCTTTTCATCATCCAGACACAAAGAATCCAGACCTTCATGATATGCCAAGTCAACAAATGGAACGATTCGTTCATCATATTGTTTGGCTATGCCAATCACATCTTCATAATCCAATATCCTGTTTTCAAAGACAAGAGCATGTATGATAGAAGAAACGATAACGCAAGAGCCCACACAGCGTGGATCAAAATGAGTTAGCTTACAGATATTCTCAGCATTACTAGTCACATTTTTCTTCAGAAGTCCTACCACCAAACGCCTTCAAAGAGCAGTAAAATCAGAATAAAACAAAATCTCCTCTCTTGCAAAGACACAAGAGAGGAGAAAGAGTTTCATCCCAAATATTTCTCTATTTACCGCAAATCGATCGAATCCATCCAAAAAGTTCGTTCAAGGCGTAATCACCTGAGTGAGGACGATTCCAAGGCAGCTTGAAGTTAACATCCTTACCCTTGTTTTCAAGCTTGGTAGCCAAGTTGATAGGAATAGGGAACGCCGTGTCTCTGTCTATGGCTCCATGACGGATGTACCAATGAGGTGCAATGCAAGAACCTTCTTCATCCATCATGCACATCGGATTGAGCAACCTTACATTCTCTTCTATTTCCTTGCCAAGAACAGCTTTGGAATTTCCTATGGCTTTTACCAACGAATAGGTGGTAAAGTTAACAGAACTACCCTTGCTATTGCCAAACTCCTCATTTTCTCCACTGGCCTTACTTCCTGCTACTCCTTTACTATCGAAAGCCGGCACACCTTTTAGGGCTGTCTTACTTGCCACATAAAAAAGATACTTATCCAAGTCAAGACCAGTGATGTATTCTCCCTTTGACTTATTTCTCATTGGCATCATCTTAGGACCATCTTTTGGCACATCCATTGGAAACTTCATTTCTCCCTGCTTCTTGCCACCATTCATAGGAGCAATGAACTTCATGCCTGAAGAGAATGAAAATCCAATACTATCTGGTATATCAGCACCATAATCCTTTGCATCCTGAGCACTTGTCATCAAAAGCTGCTTGATATAATCACGATAGTTGTCTGCGTTCAAATCACTTCCATCCTTTTTCTTTAGTCCCAAACTATTGATGTAAGCAGGAAATTGTGCAGCCAACTCCTTAGAAACAGCAACTTGCTCGCTCGTTACAGGTCGAATCTTTTCATCCACACCTCCATACAACCACTCATACGCCATATCCGCATGGTCAAGATCGATGATAGGGCAAAAACAAACTGCCGCAAAAACATCGTCTCTTGTATCAGCTGCTCCCATGGCTTTGAGCATAGGCTCATAAGAAGGATTATTGCCGGTGGAACCCAATAAAGACGACATAGCTCCACCTGCACTTGTTCCATCGGTAATAATATGCTCGGCATCACCCAGCATATCCCTGTCAAAGAAACGCAGATAGCGAACTGCCGCTTTCAAATCAAGCAGTCCCTTAGGAGCACGACCCGTATAAACTGTCTTTCCCTTCTGTACAATCATAGAGTTTCTACCTCTTGCACCAGGTATAGCTACAACATAGCCTTCTGCCAAAGCTCTACCTGATGCATCACCCTCATCTATCATCCTTGGAGCAGCTGCCATATAGCCACCCACATAATTGGGCATAAAGATAGGAGTGGATTGCGTTGCACCCTCAGGAACAAACACATTCATGTACTGATACGTAGAATCCTCTACATGAGTAACATAATACAAATTTGTGTAAGCAGTATAGTTGACCTTCTTCCCATTAGGAAGGGTAACAGACCCCGCCACGCCTTTCGAAGCATCAAACACCAACTTTGGTGTAGGCTTCTTCGCTGCCTGGGCACATACACAAAGTACCAAGGCCAGCGATGCTACGAAAAACTTCTTCATTGTTACTTGATATATTTGAACGATGCAAAGTTACTTCAAATCCTGAAGAAACAGAACAATTAGCAGTGAAAAATTACGATTTTAACAAATAATAACACTAGTGTCCCGTTAAAACGAGACCGACAATTAGCAAATAAGTTATTAATACTCAAAAGTTTACGGACTTTTTATAGTGTATTCGATTTGATTTTGTATCTTTGCACGCATATTTAAAATACGTGTGCGATGAACAAAGGCAAAACTATATTCTCTCAGATTATGTCACTTATACCAGAACGTGATTTCAAAACTTGTGTAGACCGTTATAAGGGAAACTACAGAGCAAGAAACTTCTCTTGCAAAGACCAATTCCTAGTAATGAGGTGTATAGGTTTCTCACAAACAACATGGAATATGCAAAGAAAGTGATGCACATAGATCAATCGCTACACACTATTTCAAAGAACGTGGGTCTATTCCTTACGGACAAGACTCCTTTAAATGAATTGTTTAACAAAGCTGTTCCAACAGAAGAGACGGAAGATTGGCTATATCCTAGCCTTTTCAGCCCCGACGATTTCTAAACGGGACAGCAGTGATTGCAATATTTTTGCTTTCTGAGCTTGGAATTCATATTCTGTAAGAACTCCGGAATCTCTGAGTTGCACCTATTTTGTCAATTCATCAACAATGAATCCACAAAGAAAGTAAGTAACATTAATATAGTAACAATTTTAAAAAGATAAGATTATGAAGAAGTTCATTTTGCAGCGTTATTCATATTAATAGGATTTAGTTTTTAAAGGTAATTTTATTAAACATTCCCAGTTTTTGACATTTGTGTCATTTTTCGGGAATGAACACACGAAAAGCCATTGACATCTTACTTTCTGGGGCTTACGTTACAAGATTTTGAATGCAAAAGTCCACAAAGGAGCCGATTTATTCCCGATTTTTGTCATTAATGACACTTTTCGGGAACGACTATGATTATAAAAAGAGATTATTATTTACAGCAACTCATATCGAGCAAGTCTAACAATCTCATAAAGATTGTAACTGGAATTAGATAGTGATAAGAAGAAAGATGCATACCTCCGATCTTTACACGAAACAGTGTATCTCAAAGATATAATAGAGAGGAACAACTTGAAGAACAGCGAAGAATTCATGGAGTTGATGCGTGTGATGGCTTCATGTATAGGTTCTCCGTGCAATCCTAGTAAGTTGGAAAATACATTCAAAAGTATAAAGAATGAAACCCTTGACAGAAAAACCATATCCAAATATCTTTCCTACATGGAAGATGCTTTTCTTATAGAGAAGTCAATGCGATATGACATAAAGGGCAGAAAATATATAGGTACACTTTCGAAATACTATTTTCAAGACATCGGATTACGCAATGCCTTACTGAATTTTAGACAAGTGGAAGAGAATCATATCATGGAAAACGTCATATACAATGAGCTTCGTTTACGAGGCTTTTGCGTTGATGTGGGTATGGTAGAGGCAAGGACTGCAAAAGAACGCAAACAACTGGAAGTGGATTTCGTTGCAAATATGGCAGACCGTAGATATTATATCCAATCAGCATTTGCAATGCCTGATGATGCAAAAAGAGAGCAAGAATGCGCTTCATTAAAAAGAATCGACGATTCCTTTAAGAAGATAATCATAATGCGCGATGACATAAAACCATATCATGACAACAATGGCTTTTATATTGTCGGGTTAATGGATTTCTTGCTAAAGCCAGATTTGATGGAACAATTATAGAAATCGGAGAAAGAATCCATTCGTCATGAGTGGACTCTTTCTTTTGAAAATCATAGCTTACCTATTATTACATGGTTGGGTACCTTACATTCCCCAACTTTTTGTGGAATGTTTCCACATACTTTCCTCATTTTCTACACTATCTACTTTTGACACAAAAAAGAACATAAACGTCTGATAATCAACGCATATTATTTTCTCGTTTTTTTTGGCACACAGATTGTGACTATGAATAGCGGGTTCGAAAATGAATCCACAAAGAAAGTAAGTAAGTAACATTAAATAGTAACAATTTTAAAAATATACGATTATGAAGAAGTTTATGTTTGCAGCTATCGCAGCTATGGTAATGGTTTCAGTAAGCAACGTTTTTGCATCAAGCAGAATGGTAAGTAACGCAGAGGTAGCACCAGTTGATACCATGGTTCCAGATGCTCCTTCAGATACATTGGCAACAGGTACTTCTATCAAGCCACAGGCTACCACTGAGGATTCTATCCAGCAGGAGACAACTCAGCCGCAGGAGTCTACAGAGACTGAGCAGCAGGCAAATGCTGAATAAGAATTCACAAGAAAGTTCTATTAAGTTCAATTGAGTTTATTTTGCAATCGACATATAAGAAAAGCGTAGAATCCTGATGGCTGTAATACCAGCAGGATTCTGCGTTATTATTACGCATTGATAAATTTTTGTGTTAAATTCGTGAAAAATACTTGGAAGATAACTGAAAAATGATTACCTTTGTATTAATTAATGTAAGAATGAGTTTTATGCATATACTGAATGAACAGACACGAGAAACATTAAGTCGGAAGTTAGGAAAAACTTACGATGAGATATTGCAGATGAGTGCGGAAGAGCTAGATGCACTTGTCGAGGCTCGTATTGGCAAAAAACTAACTCCAGCATTCTCTCTCAAAAACATGGTTAATAGAGGGTCTGTCTATTTGTTTTTCAAACGTTTAGTTTCAAAAAATGATATAGACAAACGTTTAGCACGAATTTAAAATGGATAATAGCAAGCAAATTATAGCACTATATGACGACTACAATACGATTATCAAACCGCTTATTGCAGAAGTAGAAGCGAGGACTGAACAGTTCCCGTTACCATTATTTAATGAAATACGTGCATTGCATGACCATATTGCCCGATGCTACTTTAAAGATATAACTCCAGAGCAAAGAAATATCGAAATTCATAAAGCAGAACGTCATGTACTTAGAATTATACTTGACTGCTATAAGTGTTTGAACTTATCTATTCATGATTCGGTTTTATTATTTGAAAAACAAACAAGACATGTGGATTTGACTGTGCTGCAAAACGGCACTTTTTATCCAAAATATAAATCTCTACGCTCTGATGCAGTAAGAGCTGTACGTAAAGCTAAGATTTTAGAAAGTATCAATACTAGCGAAGCGTTAGATATCTATCAGCAGGCCTACAATAAATATAGTGAATTGGAACTTCTCATGGATACAACAGCTCCCGATGTTCACTGGGCTAGTGTACATTTTACAGTAAGACGTGCTTTACAAGTCTTACTATGGATTTTAAGTGCTGTTGCATCAGGAATCATCTCCATAGTATTGGCTGATTTATTCTAGAGTTATTGATATGATATGAGTACAACTATAGAAACTAAATCAACAAACGAACTTTTTGATGGCGCTGTACCGAACACACCGATACAGCGCTATTATATTTTATGAACAAATCGTAAAGTCACCCATATCTAGCAATAGTACTGTACCGATTACACAGCACCACTTTTTTAACGACAACACTTATTCCCTTTTATGCTCCTTCAGATACTTTTAGTCTAAGCCAAGAAGGGAATTGCTCCCAAAGCAAATAACCCATTTTGAGTTCGACTAAACTACGACTAAAACCCACCTTTTTCCATCTATTATTTTTATGATACCTTTTTTCTTAAGCGTAGAGAGGAAGATACTCATATAGCAACAGAAGAGAACACCCAGTCAGAGCAGCCAGCTACTACTGTTCAGGAAACTCCACAGGAGTAAACTCAGGAGGAGACAACTCTGCAGCAGGAGGCTACAGAGACAGAGCAGCAGACAAATACTGAATAAGAAATCATAAGAGAGTTCTGTAGAGTTCAATTGAGTTCATTTTGCAGACGACATATTTAAGAAATTAATAGGGAAAGCGTAGAATCCTGCTGGCAGTGATGCTGGCAGGATTCTGTGTTTTTTGGATGCAGCAGCATATACATACATAGATTTCAAAAGAGTAAGCTAAAGAAAGAACTCAAAAGTTTAATTCAATTAAAAAAAGCAAAAAACTTTGGAAGTTATAATCTTTTGCACTATATTTGCACATATATAATTAAAATGTAAGTAATATGAGTACAACAATAAAAACAAAATCTTCCGCCTCTATAAGAATAGATACGGATTTGCTCAATATTCTAAAGAGCAATGCTAAAAGAGACAACAGAAGCCTCAGCAATTATTTGGAAACGATTCTGTTTGAAATAATTCCTCAGCAGTCAATTGACAGAACCGAAGGAATTTGTCAAGGACTACGTGAAGTAAAAATGATAAAGGAGGGTAAATTGAAAGCAAAATCCGCAGACGAACTTTTCGATGAGCTATAATATTGAAACAACTCCTCATTTCGAAAAGGAGTTAAAGGACTTAGCTAAACGCTATAAGTCCATGAAACAGGATTTTGGCAAATTCAAAGAATCCTTAAAAGAAGATCCTTTTCAAGGAGTTGACTTAGGTGGTGGGTTAAGAAAAATCCGCATGGCTATTGATTCCAAAAGAAAAGGTAAAGCTGGAGGAGCTAGAGTTATTACATATACAACATTAGTAGATGAAAATACTGGTGAAGTATGGTTGATAGAAATCTATGACAAATCTGAATTCTCCACCATCAAGACTGACGTCATAAAGAAAATGCTAAAAGAGTTGGGACTATAGGTCCGGTTTTTGAAAGTGAATCCTGCTGGCAGTGATGCCGGCAGGATTCTTGCTTAATAGCCCCTGTTAAACTCATCAAGTATCTGACGAAGATTATCATCAAGCACATAATTATATACACAACGAGATACTTATGGCTATTTGCGAGGACTAGGGATGAAGAAATCCTCAGGAGAGAAATCATCCCCTTTTTGGCCTGGTCTTTTTGGCGTCCATGTTCTAACATGAATCTTAGGATTTCCTTCTTCTGTAAAATCCCACAACAAGAACACATAGCCATCATCTCCTGACTTTGACAAAATGTGTACCTATAAAATAACATATCCTAATTTTCAGGCA
>NZ_JAHOEA010000041.1 GCF_019127135.1 Segatella copri
ATATGTATATTTATAAACAAGCAAGTTGATATTTATTCACTTGCGAAACTTCAGTATTTATAAATGATGAATACAGAATTGATGAAAGTGGTGCAGCAGGGCGAGGCCTTCGCTGTACAGAGCCAGAAGGCTGAGGGCGGTCAGATTAAGAAATGCAACATCCTGTTGCAGGAACTTGGCGGCAAGTTTGAAAACCAGTTTGCAGCACAGCTTTGGGGCAATGCGGCAGAATGCCGTTTCCAGGCTGGGGATGTGGTGGCGGTTCGCCTGCGCTTTCAGACACGCGAGCATAATGGGCAGGTGTTTCAGGACATCTCGGTGCAGGAAATCGTTAAGCTGAACTGATGTATTAAAACTAACTTTCGCATGTGGGGAAGTTAGAGGGGAAGTTAGAGGGAAGTTAAGGGAAGTTAGAGGGAAGTTAAGGGACAAATGTCCTACGTTTTACGAAAGAAGACTATTGTCTCTTCACTTCCCGAACGACCGTAGGGAGTGATAACTTCATTAACTTCTGTCAATTCCCTCACTTGCAAAACTTGAATTAAAAAAAAAACTAATATGGAAAAGAATTTTAATTTGAATCAGAATGTTGGAATGGTGATGAATGGGGGTGAGCATGTGCAGATTGAGGGCATGGCTTTCTTCGACAACCGCAAGTATTTTATGTTTTCGCCTGATGATCCGAAACCTAATCAGGTTTCCAGTTTCCGTACGCTGGGCATTGTGCAGCAGATGAGCGACGGCACGGTGGATTTTACGGTGAAGGGGTATCCGCGCTCGCAGAGTAAGCTGATCAGGAAGTTTGCCCACGGCCGTGCTTCGGAGACGAAGGACGGGGCGATACAGATTTTTCTGAAGGTTTTTAAGAATGAGGGCATCAATATTCCTAAGGCGATGCGCAAGGAGAGCCGAGAGGCGGTGCAGGCTATCATGGATTATCTGATGCTGGGATAGGACCCTAGATATACTTACTGAATCTTTATTAACTGTTTTTATTTTTTTGATTGGAATATGAGTGTTTATTTGATTTCTGTTAGGGGAGGGCGCAAGGTGGCCCTCCCTGTTCTCACCGAGGAGTCGTATCGACGGCTCAGAAATACTTCTTCGCAACAGGCTAACCTAAGGCAGGCTAGAATGGGTAACCAGGCTGCTAAACGGAGGCTTATCCAGTTTAACTATTCGGGGTATTACCCGGATGGGGTTGTGAAGGGGTGCCGGCTGCCTAGCCAGGCTTTCGGATTTGATGTGGATGATGCGGGGGAGTTTGAACGCATAGCTAAAATGCTGATGGAGAAGAGGGGACCTGCGATGGAATCGCAGGGAACGGGGGCTAGGCGGGGGACCGCTGGCTCGGAGATTAAGGGAGCGGCTGGAGAAGGAGCGACGCTGGCTGAAAGGCTGGGACTGCTGATGCTGGAAAGAAGCGCGAGCCAGGGTGGACATGCTGTTTTTAAAAGAGAAAAGGGAAAGACGATTCTCGAAAACCAGGTGCGCATAGCTAAAGCCCTCGACTGCGAACTGGATACCAATGCGCATGATATCAACCGGGTTTACTTTTCAAGTACTGCTGATAAGGATGAACTGCTCTTCCTCTCGCCTGAACTCTTTAATGACCAGTATGGGGTGAGCCCGGGGGCTGATGTGGACCGCGTTGCTGAGGAGGCCCGAACGCTGGAAGACAGGGAGAAAAACGGAAGAGAAGAACTGCCAGAAGGAGCCCACGGGAGCAATAAGCACTTCAAGGTGGGGGGAACGGAGAGAACGGAGAAGCTGGGGGGACAGGAGAAAACGGAGCCGGGGGGACAGGCGATGGAATCGCCTGGAACGGGGGCCCAACGGGGGACATGCTCTTCATCTGCTGGCTTTGCTTCTGCTGGCTCTTCCTCTTCATCCTCTTCTTCTTCTTCTTCTTCCTCTTCTTCTTCTTCCTCTTCCTCTTCATCCTCCTCTTCTTCTGGAGAGAATTACTTGGGGATTCCGTATGAGGTGATTATTGAGAAATGGTGGGGGATGTATAACGACGGGAAAACGCCGGTGACCTCTAACAGAGATGTGCTCACTTTTGAACTGGCGGTGAACCTGAGGCATATATGCGGATTCGACAGACTGCTCATGGATAGGGTGATTCCTTGCTACGACGGGTTTCCGGAAGAACAGAAGATGAAATGCATTGACTCGGCCCTGGCTGAAAGAAGAACGCAGATGCCGAAAAGACTGAAAGATGTGCTCAATGCGCTGAGACAGGAATATCTCAAGACGGGATGCGGAGATGCGCAGGAAGGCGTGCAGGTAGCTGATGCGCTGGACGAGGCCATGCAACAGGATGAACTCTGGCATTTTAACCGACTGCCGAAACTGCCGATGGGCGTGAGCGACAGTGTGGCTGCTGCCGGAACTCCGCTCTGTATGGCTACCCTCATCGGCATAGCTCCGGCACTCGGGGCTCTGGCTACGGGCGTGAAACTGGATGTGCACGGCAATGCGAGGGGACTGAATCTCATCTCCTACATCTGCGGCGAATTCGGTTCGGGAAAGGGACAGCTTGACCCGATAATCGGTGCCTGGATGTACGAACTGCAGGCGCAGACCGACATCTACACCCAGCAGGAGGAGGAATGGGCGCAGAAAACCAGACGCATGAAGAGCGGAAAGGCGCCCGAACAGCCGAAACTGCCGGTAAGAATGCTGCCGCTGAACAACACGCTTGCCAACATAGCCGAACGACTGGGGAATGCTGAGGAGAAACACAGCTTCAGTTTTACACCCGAGGCTGATACGGTGGCGATGAAGTGGAAGTCGGCGATGAGCGATTTCAGTGTGATGCTGCGCCAGGCTTATGATGAAAGCCGCTACGACCGCGAGGCGAAGAGCGCAGATGCTACCCGTGTGCACATCAAGAAACTGCTCTGGAATGTGACGATGTGCGGCACGCAGGATGCACTCTACCGCGTGATTACCAATTATACCGACGGTCTGCTCTCGCGCATCTCCATCGCCCGCACGCCCGACAACACGTTTGCGCCGCTGGCTCTGAAACCTTCTCACCTGACCGACAAGCAGGAGGAGCACATTCATCAGGTGGCTCATCTGCTGCCGATGATGCAGGGCACGGTGGTGCTGCACAAGCTGGAGAACCGGGGCAGGGAATGGCTGGAGCGAATCCGTATGGAAGCGATGAAGAACGACGACAGGGTGCTGGCTCGCCAGCGTCTGCGCGGCTGTGTGAATGCGCAGCGCATCACCTGTGCACTCTGGCTCTGCAAGGTAGCTGAATCGCTGATTGGGCGTTTCGGACTTTCGGGTGCCGAGAAGCGGCTGAAGCTGACTCCGAAACTCTGGATTACCACGCTGGAGAAACTGCAGAATGACGACATGCTGCAGACTTTTGACCTCATAGCCGATTATCTCATAGACAATGATCTCTACTATTTCCGCGAGCGGATAGAGGGGGCTTATGAGTCGAAGAATTATCAGATAGGACCGAGAAACCGCGTGGGCAAGAACGACAGTATCTTTGCGCGGCTTGCCGATGAGTTCAGTATGGAGCAGGCAATTCAGCAGTGTATGGCTGTGAAGGGGGCGAATGTGAGCCGCAACAGTGTGCGCATGATGCTGAAAAACTGGCGCAACCAGGGGCTTATCGTGGTGAGCCATACGCCTGGGCATTTTCAGAAGGTTCAGAATCTTCCTGCGGGTGGTCATTAAGGTCATTGGTCATTAAGGTCATTAAGAGAAAATCAATAATAATGAATGGTATGAAAATACAGCATGATTATGAAACTTATGTGCGGCTGTGGCGACTGCTGCGCCGCACGCGAAGGCTGTTTAAAGAGCGGCATGTGATGTTCTGTCCGCGAAGGATACTGCAGGAGTGGTTGCCGGATGAGGCTACCGACCAGTTTATCTATGATGTATGTCGTAAGGCGGGACTTGAAGGGTATGGGCTTCTGCCTTCTCCCCTTGAGAGTGCTTTTGAGAGCAGGAATTTCCTGATAGCCTTCGTGAGCCGGTATCTTGACACAGACGGTCCGATTTCGGTATATCCGCTGGTGAAACGTGCCTTTCGTGAGGTTTACCCCAACGTGAAGATTTCGGTGATGAAACGAAAGAAAGAGTGATGAAGCGGAGATGCCTTCCTGAAAGAGAGGAGAGGGTAATAAAACAAGAAACCCTGCAAGAAATAAATCTTGCAGGGTTTATCCTGGGTGGAAGGTGGGACTCGAACCCACGACATTCAGAACCACAATCTGACGCTCTAACCAACTGAACTACGTCCACCATGTTAGCTAGCTTAAATGTCATTTCTTTTAAGCGAGTGCAAAGGTACGAACTTTTTTCGGTTCTACCAAATTTTTGAGCAACTTTTTTTCAAAAACATCAAAAAAAGTGGCATTTTTCGTCTTTTTCCATCCTTTTCTCTAGAATAAAAGGGTAGTAGAGCGCGAAAATGCCACTTTTCCTTATCAGCTGATTATTACTTAGCTGGGCTTGCTGGAACAACCGGAGCTGCCTGCTGAGCACCAGCACCTGCTGCTGGAGCTGCTGGAGCTGCCTTCTGTGCACCTGCTGCTGCATCCTTGCTAGCACCTGGCATGGCAGGAAGAGCGGTCTGCTCCTGGGTTGCACCCTCCATGACGCTGTTTTCGCCAGTTGCCTGAGGAGCTACATAAGCACATGCCACGCTGATAACAACCAAGGCTGCAGCGAGGCCCCATGTTAATTTCTCAACAATGTCGGTGGTCTTGCGAACACCCATGATTGAGTTGGTTGAAGAGAAGTTACTTGCGAGTCCACCTCCCTTTGACTCCTGGATGAGCACGATGAAAATCATCAGGATAGCTACCAGGACGATTAATACTACTAATAATGTGTAAGCCATTTTTTAAAACTAGTTTTATTTATTTATTATTCTTGTTTATTTCTTTTTCTCCGGAGATTTCTTCTTGCTGTTCAGCATCAGTTTCTCCAGGAATCTGAGCTGGTCAACATAATATCCGTTCTTGTCAGGACGCTGCTGATGCAGTCGGCTGATGATGTCGTAAGCCCTCTGATACCTGCCCTGCTTGATGTAGATGCGGGCGAGGGTTTCGGTAAATACACCGCTGTTTTCCTCTTCGCCGTCCTTGCCGGAATCGGTCTGAAGTTCGGGCGTAAATTCTGGTTTGTAATCTTCGTCCTGCTGGATTTTAGGCAGCTTGAAACCGCCATCCTCCATAAAGTCGTCGATAAGGCTCATGGTGCGCGAAGTATCTTCCGGCTCCTGCTGGTCTTCTGTCTCCATGAGATACGCCACGTAGTCTACTGCCGCATCGGCAGGTGTAGGCTTGCGCTTCTCCTTCTTCTTCTCCTCTTCTTCGGCATCCATCGGTATGGATCCCAGGAAGTGGTCGATGAGGTCGCTGGTGCGGTCGCCGTGTTTTTCTGCTCCCGTTTCCTTTCTTTCCGATTCCTTCAGCTGGTTGAGATCCACCTCTGACGGGTCGGGTTTTATCTGATAATGGGCTGCCTCTACCATCTCGAAGATGATTTTTCGGTCGGTGATGTAGATGGCTGCCCGGCGCAGCTCTTCGTCGAAACTCGGGTCGTGAAGCAGGTACAGATTCTTCAACATCAGCAGACGTGCCGTCTGATAATACGGATATAGGGCCAAGAGGGCGCGCAAGTCGTAGAGCGTCTCTCGGTTCATTTCCTCTGGGTGTTGTATCAATCTGCTTAGTTCCACTATATTTTACTTTAAACTTTGAAATTTGAACTTTGAACTTTATGATTAGTAAAGCCGTTGAATTCTTCACTCTTCACTTTTCGTTCTTCACTTACTTTACCAGTTAGCCACCGTAGCGTTGAATATCTGGTCTACCAGGTCTTTGATAATCTGGGTTACCAGTTCTTCCTGCACTGAGGCAAGGCTCTGGGTGGTGTCGTAGGTCTTGGCAGATGTAAACTGCTTTTCGAAGTCCTCGGCATGGTTCTTGGTGTTGGTAAAGCGCACGTTTACGGTGATGCTGAGCTCGGTCTGGGCAGAGTATCCCTCGGCGCTTACCGACTTGTTACGCTGAGAATATTGGGTGATTTCGCCCTCTATCTTCAGGTCGCCGTTGCGCGACACCTGTACGAGCTGGGTGTTGCTGGCAAACTTGTCCTTGATTTCGTTGTTGAACATCGGACCCATCGGACCCCACACATACGAACTTCTGATAGGGAAGTCGGCAATCTGTATGGTCTTGGTTTTGGTGTAGTCGATGCTGGCACCGTTGAACTTGTAGCTCACGGAGCATGCAGCCATGACCGCCACCATGAGTGTGAGTCCTATTATATATAGGTACGCGCGTAAATGCTTCATAACTTATATTTGTTAATCTTTCTGTACAGGGTTCTGTCGGAGATTCCCAGTTCTTCAGCCGCTTTCTTGCGGTTTCCGTTGTTTCTCTCCAGCGCCTTTTCTATCATCTGCTTGCTCAGGTCGCTGAGGTTCAGATTCTCGTTTTCTTCCTTAATCTCCTCAATCTCGGCATCCTCAGCTTCGGGTTTGTAAGTGCCCCTCATGCCTCCTGCAGCCATTTCCTGACGGATGTGCTGGAGCTCGTCGAGGTCGGTAATTGGAGGTACCGACGGAACCGGTGAAACCGATGAAACCGGTGAGACGGATGATACGGACGGAACCGATGAAACCGGAGCTACGGCTGATACCGGAGCTACCTGGGTGCTCGGCTGAACCGGCGAAACATATCCGCTGGTGCCGCCCAGCTGGCGTGCCTCGTCGAGCTGCTTGCGCAGGCTGTTCATCTCTCGTCTCAGGTCGCTTACGTTGCCCCTCAGTTCGTAGAGAATCTTGTAGAGCAGTTCGCGCTCGCTGGCGTAGCTGTGGTCGTCGTTGCCATCCTTCTGTATGGTGGCGAGCTGTGTAGACTCCTCATCTCTCGGAATAAACTGGGTGAGGGTCTGTGCGTCGATTTCTCTTTCCCGGCTCAGCACCGACATCTGTTCGGTGATGTTCTTGAGCTGTCTCACATTTCCCGGCCACTTGTATTTCAGCATAATCTGCTTAGCCTCCTCTGAGAGTGAAATCTTAGGCAGACGGTATTTTTCGGCCATCTGCATGGCGAAGAGGCGGAAGAGCAGGAGGATGTCGTTGCCCCGCTCCCTTAATGCAGGCATCTGTATAGGGATGGTGTTGAGGCGGTAGTAGAGGTCCTCGCGGAATCGGCCTTCGCTCACAGCCTTGCGCATGTTTACGTTGGTGGCTGCCACGATGCGGACATCCGTTTTCCTTATCTCCGTACCGCCCACGCGGATGTATTCTCCCGTTTCGAGCACGCGCAGCAGTCTTGCCTGCGTCTGTATCGGGAGTTCGCCCACCTCGTCGAGGAAGATGGTGCCCTTGTTGGCAATGCCGAAGTATCCCTCGCTTTCGCCAATGGCTCCGGTGAAGGATCCCTTTTCATGTCCGAAGAGTTCGCTGTCAATGGTTCCCTCCGGAATGCTTCCACAGTTGATGGCGAAATATTTCTCTCTGCGGCGTGGCGAATTGTCGTGAATCACCCTTGGAATGATTTCCTTACCCACACCGCTCTCGCCGATGATGAGCACGGAAAGATCGGTCGGCGCTACCTGTAGGGCAACGTCGAGCGCATGGTTCAATCCGTCGCTGTTACCGACGATATTGTAGCGTTGTTTTATCTTTTGTAGTTCGGAAGTATCCATTTAGCTGCCAAAATTACTCATTTTTTCTGAATTATCAGCATTTTTTCTTTATTTTAACGTTCGGGAGGTCTGATTACAGGGCAGATTTGCTGTTTTGGGGCTCATCTGCCCTCCCGAATCTTTCTTTATCCCGCTTTTCTCGGGGGATAGGGCGTCTTTCGCTTTCCAGGATGAGATGCCTTTCTATTTATCCCTTTTTCTTAGGGATGGAGAATCTTACCTTCTCGCTCTCGTCACGCTTCTCGTGGTAGAGTTTAGGCAGTGGATTCTCGTAGGCCTCATCATAGTCTTCGCGGTTGCAGAAGGCATCCAGCGCCAGGCAGATGGCGTGGCGGAAGGAGGTTGCGTCGGCCTCGTTGCAGCCCGTGATGCTGTAGCAAGGAGTGGTGTCGGCGGCGGTGTGCACGAGTGGCATACCGGCTGTAAAGAGCACGCCATCCTCGGTGTAGAGCGAATGGAACGGGGTAGTGGCCTGATCATGATACATGGCCATGATGCCGTCGAACTCTACGAAATATCCGTTGCCGAAGAATTCGTCGGCTGGGTAAGGACCGAAGGCCTGTATTTTCTGCTCGGCAAGCTGGTCAATGGCTGGGATGATGATTTCAGCTTCCTCAGTTCCGCAGCTCTCCTCGCCGTTGTTGCTAGGGTTCAGGGCGAGCACGGCGATGCGCGGGTTGGTAATCATGAAGTCGCGCTTCAGGGATGTGTGCATCTGCTTCACCTTCTCGATGATGAGTTCCTGGGTGATGGCTGCCGGCACGTCCTTGAGCGGAGTTTTTCCGGTTACTGAGGCGATGCGGAGGTCTCTGCCGCAGAGAATGGAAAGGCCCTTGGCTCCTTCGCCCAGGCAGGTTTCAATGTATTCCTTGTGACCCTTGAATTGGAAACCCTCAATCTGGGCGTTCAGCTGGCTTACCGGTGCGGTAACGAGCACGTCGAAGAGCTCGTCGCGGTAGTCGGTCATGGCGCGGTCAAGAGCCTTGAGGGCTGCTGCTCCCGATTCCAGGGTAGGCATGCCCATGTCGACCTTCACCTCCTCGTCTACAGCCGGCAGGAGGTTGATTCTTCCGTCTTCCGCATCTTCAGCTTTCTGTATGATGGAGAACTGGGCAGGCAGATTCATCGCCTTGCGGTAATAAGCTGCCACTTTAGGCGAACCGTAGATGATAGGGGTACAATACTCCAACATCTCTGGCTCACTGAATGCCTTAAAAATGAGTTCGTATCCGATACCGTTGGTATCTCCGTGAGTGATGGCCACTCTAATCTTTTTGCTGTCCATTTATCGTTTATATTTTATAGTAGAAATCGCAGCTTCTAGCTGCTTGATTAATATTTTCTTTTTCATTTCGGGCGCATATACGAAGCCGATGATGATGATTTCATCCTTCCCCTTTCCGGGGCAGATGCGCCTCATCACGTAGGGTCCTCCCATGGCGTCGCCCTTCATCTCCCAGAGTCCTCTTTCTGAAAGAACGGGAATCACCATGTACATGCTGTCGGTTTCGCCCGGCATGTTGGTTCGGAGAATGCTGTCAATCTGCTGCTTCTCTTGAGGTGAAAAAGCATCTGTATTTTTCACTCTTCGTTCTTCACTCTTCACTTTCTCCGCTCTTCGCTCTTCACTCTCCGCTCTCATGATGATGAGGTTCTTCATGCCCGAGCTGGCGTTGTTTGAAATCCAGATGAAGTTCTTCGCCTTCTTGCTAGCCTGCATTTCGGCAGGGATGTTCATGCTGATGCCGAAGTTCTTCTTTACCAGCTGCTGCATCTCGCGATTCTGCTTGCTCGGATTGGTGGAGATGATGGAGGCGAGGTGCTCCAGTTCTGCCTCATCTACGAGTTGGCGCAGCTTCTCGGGGTTGAGTTTCTCTCTGAGTTGCTGCGGCGAGCGGGCAGAGATGCGGATGACGGTCTGCGGCGAAGCATTCTCGTTGCGGCTCAGCCCGACTGAGAATTCCGCTGCCGGGATGTTCACCACGATGCGGGTTCTTACGAGCAGGTAGCTGCCGCGGGTCTTTCCCTTCTTAACCTGGATGAGCCGGCAGAGCGGTTCGGGCTGGGGCAGGGCAGGCACCTCTTCCGTCAGTATCTTCGTAACGATGCTGTCGGTATCTCCCTCAAGCACCACCTCGTAAGGCTGTCCTGTGCTCTTGGGCAGTTTCCCGTTTCTTCCTCCTCCCGGGCTGCAGCTTGCCAGAAATGCCAGCACCAGGCAAATTGCCGTTAAAAGTTTTTTGTAATACATGTTGTTACATGTTTTCTAAAAACTTCTTTCCTCTTGGAGTATAGAGGAAAACCAATATGCATAAACCTATAAAAGCTAGGCTTGCCATTGTTAATACTAATGAATCCATAATTTTATTTTAAAGATTCTCTAACCATTTCTTTCCTGGTTTTGTATAAAGCCAAGCCAGAAAGCTTGCTGCAATTACTAAAAAACCAGTCATAGTCATCGCTAAGTATTCCATGTCTTGGTAATTCTTATTGCTTTTCTAACCACTTTTTACCTGATTTTGTGTATAGCCAACTGACGAGAGCTACTGCAGCAATGGCAAAAATCATTAATGTAAATGTGAATGTATCCATATTCTTATTTAAATCCATCAAGCCATTTCTGACCAGGTTTTGTGTATAACCATCCCAATATGCATAATGAGATGATGCAGCCTGTAACCATTGTAAATGTAAACATATCCATATCGTTACTTATTTAAAATTTTATAACCTATTCCAAAAAAAGAAGCAGCCATGATAATTCCCGCTAGTGCTCCAACGACAAGCGAATTAGGAATAGAACCATCTTTAAACATTACTGCTAAACTTCCAAGTACTGTAATTGTAAATGTAGATTTACTCAAGTCGTAGAAGAACTTGCCTGTTTCTGTTCTGCTTATTTTTTCTTTTTCTTTAGCTTCTTTTTGCGTAACCATTTCCTCTCCTTTCCTTACTTCTTCATCTTCTCCTCATCCTCGTGCTCACGGATTTCTCCGATTTTCTTCGAGGTGCTGAGCAGACCGCAGGCGGCGTAGATGTCCTGGCCGCGGCTGGCACGGATGGTGGTGAAGACACCATGCTGGGTGAGGTAATCACGGAACTGCTCCATCTTCTCATCATCCACACCCTGCAGAGGGATGTCTGGAATCTGGTGGAAACGGATCAGGTTGAAGCGGCAGTCAAGCCCCTTCACCAGTTTGATGATGGCCTTTGCATGCTGCATGCTGTCATTTACGCCCTTAAAGACGATGTACTCGAAACTCAGGCGGCGCTGATGAGAGAAATCATAGTTTCTCAGCAACTCTACCACCTGCTCAATGCCCATGCCCTTTTCGGCAGGCATCAGTTCGGCACGCTCAGAAGGGATAGGGTCGTGCATACTGATGGCCACATGGCAGTCGCTCTCTTCCAGAAACCGCTTCAGCTTGTTCTTCACGCCCACCGAACTTACCGTGATGCGCTTCGGGCTCCATGCCCAGCCGTAGTCGGCAGTAAGAATCTCTGTGGCGCGCAGCACATTGTCGAGATTATCCATCGGCTCGCCCTGACCCATGAACACGATGTTGGTAAGCTTGTCTACCTCAGGCAGCGAGTAAATCTGGTTCAGAATGTCGCCGGCAGGCAAACTGCCCTCAAACCCCTGCTTGCCGGTCTGGCAGAACAGGCAGTTCATCTTGCATCCCACCTGCGAAGAAACGCACAGCGTGGCGCGGTCCTTGTCGGGTATGTAAACCGTCTCGACAAATTTGCCGCTTCGGGTAGGGAAGAGGTACTTGATGGTACCATCCACCGAATGTTGCGCATCGGAATATCCGAAGCATCCTATTTCGTATTCAGCAGCGAGTTTGGCACGGTTCGCCTTCGAGATGTTGGTCATCTCATCAATGCTCTTCACATGCTGCTCATAGAGCCACTTCGCCATCTGTCCACCGGTGAAGGCGGGCATGCCTAAGTCCTTTGCCACCTGCTTCAATTCGCCAAGTGTAAGGCCCAAAAGATATTTTTTTTCATTATTCATACTGCAAAGATAGTGTTTTTTGGCGAAAAATTAGTATCTTTGCCACATATTTTAATATAATAAGATAAAATAAAGATAAAAAACACAGATTTAGCCCCCCGAAAAGGGCTGAAGTGAACAAAAATAACGTAAGAAAATGAGAGAAAAAATAGACCTTTTCTTGCCTTGCGAATACATCGGCGATGCGCAGAATGCCTTGTCGGTGCTTCATGAGTACAAGACTGTACAGCATATCCACTTCCTGGTGAGTGCTGATTTTGCCGCTCATCATCAGGTGCCGGAAGGATGCACGTTTGTCATTACCGACCGCCTGGAAAGCAGTAACACCCTTGTCAGCATCGCTGAAAATACAGATGCCGACTACGTGATGATCTGTACCCGCCACACCACCATAGGATGGGGGAACAACACGCTGGAGCGATTCCTCAGAGTGGCTGATGATACGGATGCCGTCATGGTTTACGCCGACCACTACAAGATGGTGGAAGGCAAGATGGAGAAACATCCCGTAATTGACTACCAGGCAGGTTCCTTGCGTGACGACTTCGACTTCGGAAGCCTCTGGTGCATCAAGGCACAGGCGCTGGCCGACTACATCGCCCAGCCCGACCGCGAGGAGTATCAGTTTGCCGCCCTCTACGACCTCCGTCTCTATCTGAGCCGCGTGGGCGAAATCTTCCATCTCAACGAATTCCTCTATTCAGAAGCCGAACTCGACACCCGTAAGAGTGGCGAGAAGCAGTTTGACTATGTGAACCCGCGCAACCGCGAGGTGCAGATAGAGATGGAAAAGGCATGCACCCAGCACCTGAGCAAGGTGGGCGCCCTGATAGACACCACCTTCTACCGCCAGCCCGACTTCGGTGAGCAGGAGTTTGAATACGAGGCATCTGTCATCATCCCCGTCTTCAACCGCGAAAAGACCGTGGCTGATGCCGTGAAGAGTGCCCTGGAACAGAAAGCAAGCTTCAAGTTCAACGTCATTGTGGTGAACAACCATTCTACCGACCGCACCGGCGAAATACTGGATGAACTTAAAGCTGACAACCTGATACAGATTGTTCCGGAGAGAACCGACCTGGGAATAGGCGGATGCTGGAACGAAGCCATCCACAGCAGATTCTGCGGAAAGTTTGCCGTCCAGCTTGACAGCGACGACCTCTATTCTTCGCCAAAGACACTCCAGAAGATAGTAGATGCCTTCTACAAGCAGAAGGCTGCCATGATTATAGGCTCGTACCGCATGTGCGACTTCAACCTCAACACCCTGCCACCGGGACTGATAGACCACAAGGAATGGACCGAAGAAAACGGATGCAACAATGCGCTGCGTATCAACGGATTGGGTGCTCCGCGCGCCTTCTTCACTCCGCTGGTCAGACAAATCCAGTTTCCTAACACCTCGTATGGTGAGGATTATGCGCTGGGACTGGCATTCTCGCGCCGTTACCGTATCGGCAGAATCTACGACGAACTCTACCTCTGCCGCCGCTGGGGAGGCAACAGTGATGCTGCCCTCAGCGTGGAGAAGGTGAACGCCAACAACCTGTATAAGGACCGTCTGCGCACCATGGAACTGAAGGCACGCCAGCACATGCTGCTGGGCAAGGCCGACATCATGGAAGACAGCAGCATCTCACGTTTCTTCAACCGCCAGCTGGAGGTGTGGGCAGATGCCCGCCACCGCTTCCGCGACCTCAAGCACGTAGAAACCCGCCAGCTCTCCGACCAGCTGAAACTGCAGTGGAACCCAGCCCGCATCGTAAGTACGGGCGCCAAGATAGATAAGAAAACCCTGGGCGAGCGCCCTTGCTTCCTTTGCGACAGGAACCGTCCTAAGGAACAGATGTCGAAGCAGATAGACGAGAAATTCCATCTCCTGGTGAATCCGTTCCCGATTCTGCCAGTCCACTTCACCATTCCGGCACGCAAGCACCAGCCTCAGCTTATCTACAAGAACTACGGCGAGATGCACCGCTTCATCAGTCTGCACAGCGACCTGATGGTGTTCTACAACGGTCCGAAGTGTGGTGCTTCGGCTCCAGACCATCTTCATTTCCAGGCAGGAACCAACGGCATCCTTCCTCTTCAGGCCAACTGGCAGCGCCTCTCCCGCAACCTGACCGACGTCATCTCCCTCAATGATGAGGAGAAAATCGCAGTGGTTCGTGACTTCCTCGTTCCTGCCTTCGTCATCATCTCGAAGAGTGCCGAGAGCGACGAAGCCCTCTTCCACCGTCTCTACAAGGCAATGCCTCAGCGTGGCGACGAAACCGAACCGATGATGAACATCATCTCCTGGCGCAAGGGCGAGGAATTCATCAGCGTGGTCATTCCGAGAGAAAAGCACCGTCCGGAAGCCTATTTTGCCGAAGGCTGCGCCCAGTTTGTAGTTTCGCCGGGAGCACTGGATATGAGCGGACTCATCATCACCCCTCGTGAGGAAGATTTCCGAAAGCTGACCGAGGAGAAAGCCCTCTCGCTGCTGCAGGAATGTGGCGTTTCGGAAGAAAAGATGAACGCCATCATTGCCAAACTGAAGGCATCTAAGGATGCCGAGGATGCAGCCGAAGCCTCTTCCACCTTATATAATAATGGTAAGCAGCCCCACGTAATGGTGGGCATCGTGAGTGCGCAGAAGATTCATTTCTCGCTCAACAAACCTTATCTTGCCAAGGGCGAAAAGGTGCTGGGCGAACAGGTGGTAGAATTCTCTGAGGGCGGTGTGCTCTGGAACGGCAACCAGTACAGCAAGCTCACCTTCCATCCGCAGAGTGCCGACGCCTCGTTCTCGCTGAGCGACGTAACCATCGGTGTCAACTTCCACTGGGAGCGCAAGGAAACCCAAACCTTCCTGGGCACGCTCCGCTTTGTGGTAGAATCGGATAAGATTGTGGCAATCAATGAGTTGCCGGTAGAAAAATATCTGGAGAGTGTCATCAGCAGTGAGATGAGTGCCACTTCGAGTCTCGAACTCCTGAAGGCGCACGCTGTCATCTCCCGTTCATGGCTTCTGGCACAGATGCAGAAGCGCAGAGAGGTGGCTGAGAGCGGCAACAACTTCTTCTCCTTCACCAGGAAGGAAGATACACTCATCCGCTGGTACGACCGCGAAGACCATACCCTCTTTGATGTCTGTGCCGACGACCACTGCCAGCGCTATCAGGGCATCACCAAAGAAACTTCGCCTCATGTAGCCGAAGCCATCCGCCAGACCAAGGGACAGATTCTGATGGACGGCGAAGAAATCTGCGACGCAAGATTCTCGAAATGCTGCGGCGGAATAACCGAGGAATTCCAGTATTGCTGGGAGGACACGCCGAAGACTTATCTCACGGCGGTTCGCGACATCGCCCTGGGCGTGGAACATACACAGCCTAATCTGACCAAGGAGGAAGAGGCTGAGAAATGGATCCGCTTCAATCCGCCTGCTTTCTGCAACACGCAGGATAAGAAAATCCTCTCCGAGGTGCTCAACGACTATGATCAGGAAACCGTCAACTTCTACCGCTGGAAGGAAACGCTCAGCCAGGAGAAATTGCAGCAGCTCATCGCCGACAAACTGAAGATGAACCTGGGTGCCATCCTGGACATGAAGGCTGTGGAGCGCGGAAAGAGTGGAAGAATCAGCAAACTCCAGATTATCGGAACCGAGAAGACCTTTACCATCGGTAAGGAACTCGAAATCCGCCGTATGCTGAGCGACAGTCATCTGCTGAGTTCAGCCTTCGTGGTGGATAAGTATGATAAGGATGAACAGGGAGTGCCTCAGCGTTTCGAACTCATCGGAGCCGGTTGGGGGCACGGAGTAGGCCTCTGCCAGATTGGTGCTGCCGTGATGGGCGAGCAGGGTTATCATTATGATGCCATCCTGCTGCACTACTATCAGGGTGCTGAAATCAAGAAACTTTATAAATAGTGATGTAAAATGGTAACAAAGAAAAACAGTCGGAGTCCATGGGCATGGATTCCGACCCTCTATTTTGCCGAAGGACTCCCCAACGTCATCGTAACTGCCCTCTCTGTGGTGATGTACATGCAGTTGGGGCTGACCGATGCAGAGGTGGGGCTCTATACCGGATGGCTCGCCCTTCCCTGGGTCATCAAGCCCTTGTGGAGTCCGTTCATAGATTTGCTGAAGACCAAGCGCTGGTGGGTGCTCACCATGCAGGCTCTCATCGGAGCTGCCCTTGCCGGCATCGCCTTCTCGCTGCCTACAGCCTTCTGGTTCCAGGCTACGATGTGCTTCTTCTTCCTCATCGCCTTCTGTAGTGCCACCCACGACATTTCGGCAGATGGTTTCTACATGATTGAGCTGGATGAACATACGCAGACTAAGTTTGTAGGCTTGCGAAATACCTTCTACCGCCTCGCCATCATCTTTGTAAATGGTTTTCTGGTGATGTTGGCTGGTGTACTTCAGGTTGTCTTCCGCAACCAGATACGCTTCTCGTGGGCGCTTATCTTCTACGGACTGGCAGGCATCTTCATCGGTTTGTGGCTCTACCACAGCCGCTTCATGCCGCGCCCGAAGGAGGATGTGCAGACCGACAGAACGGTGGGCGAAGTGGCTCATGAACTGAAGAACATGTTCCGCACCTTCTTCGTGAAGTTCGGGGTTGGAGAAACCATCTGTGTGATGCTCTTCCTCCTTTTCTACCGATTCCCAGAGGCGCTTCTGAACACCATGACCAAGACCTTCATCCTCCGTCCTAATTCGCAGGGCGGACTGGGCTTGTCGCCTCAGGAATATGGTTTTGCCAACGGCACGGTGGGTCTCATCGGACTGTTGCTGGGTGGCATCCTCGGAGGCATCCTGGTGAGCAGGGACGGAATGAAGAAATGGCTCTGGCCGCTGGTTTGCGCCATTACCTTGCCCGATGTGGTTTACATCTATCTGAGCTATTCGCTCAACAGCAACCTCATCGTGGTTTCCAGCTGTCTTTTCATCGAGCAGTTGGGTTACGGTTTGGGCTTCACGGTTCTTACCCTCTATATGCTGTTCTACAGTCAGGGCAAGTTCAAGACCTCCCATTATTCCATCTGTACGGGCATCTCCTATCTCGGATTGATGCTGCCGGGCATGGTTTCGGGATATCTGAAGGATATGGTGGGTTACCGCATGTTCTTCATCATCGTCATGGGCTGCTGCATCATCACCTTCCTGGTTACCGCCTTCCTGAAGATAGATCCTAACTTCGGAAAGAAAGAAGAACTGGAGATGGAAGAAGAAATAGAAGATGAAAGTGGTCATTAAGGTCATTGGTCATTAAGGTCATTAAGGATTCTTGGAATCTGAAAGTGGTCTCAGTAAAATAAAGACAGAGCTTTCGTAAGTGAATTCTGCTGCCCCGAATGGACGGTAGAAAACCGCTTGCGAAAGCTCTGTTATTTATTCCCCGATAATCGTTGCAATGAGGTGTCGGCTTCCGCCTCCCTCTCTGAATTCACAAAGGTAGATTCCCTGCCAGGTACCGAGGTTCAGTCTGCCATTGGTAATAGGAATGGTGAGCGATACACCCACCATGCTCGATTTGGCATGCGCCGACATATCCGTAGGTCCTTCATCCTGGTGCAGGTATCTTGGGTCGCCATCCGGAACCAGTCTTTCGAAGATGCCTTTTAAATCATGTCTCACATCCGGGTCGAAGTTCTCGTTCAGCGACAATCCGCAACTGGTATGTCTTACGAAGAGATTCAGTATCCCCGTCTTAGGCAGCGCCGGCAAGTTCCTCATCACCTCGTTGGTTACGAGGTGAAAGCCGCGAGGAAGCGGGCGCAATGAAAATTCTACTTGCTGTATCATATTCTTCTTTTTGTTTATATTCTTATACTTTATACTTCTATCTTTATACTTTATAATTCCTTTTTCAGCCATTCACCGAAGAACTTATCGTACAGTTCGTAAGTTCCATCCGTCTCTGTAACAAAATCTTTCTCCAATAATCCCTTGATACCACCTTGTACAAAACTGGCGGAAGGAAGATTGTGTTTCTTGATGAATGCCGATGACATGATGTTTTGAGCCTTGCCAGCGTTGCAGATGGCAATGAGAAGTTCCTTTTGCTTAGCTGGCAACTGAAAGAGAAGTGCTTCGTATGCAAAAGCACTCTCGTCTATAATCGAGTTGAGCGCCAGTTCCATCATCTTATCATCAGCCAGTTCCATCATCTTGTCATCAGCCTTTTCTGTGAGCGAGAAAATCTTATTGAGCATTCTTTGCAGATACCAGGTGATGCCATCAAAACGGTCGTATATCTGATAAATGGTTTCTCGTTTGATAAACTTCTGTCTTTCCTCGAAAAGTCGAGTGGCGAAGTCTGCATACACCTCTCTATCAATAGCTTTCAGCGTTTTGATAGAGGTGCTCAGATAGAAAGGACGGGCATGACTCAAGAACATTTCCGACATCATGTTGCGTTGGGATCCGGCAAAGATGAAACTGGCATTATGGCAGTGCTGGATGTAGGTGCGCAGTATGGCTTCCACATTCGCTTCTCTATAGCTGCTGATGGTTTGGAATTCATCAATAGCCACGATGCAAGGCTTATCAGCACTCTCCAGATAATGGAAAATTTCATCGAGCGTTGTGGTTGGACTGGTGATTTCTCCCAAATCTACTCCCCACGAAGGCACGCCGTTCATATCGAAGCTGATGGATGAACGGAGTGAGTGGAGGCAGTTAAGAAAATGTTCCACTACTTTGGTGCCTTTAGGTTTAAGACTTTGCAGAATACTTCTGCCTAGTTCCTGAATGAAGTCGGCTAGGTTTTTCGTGGCATAAATATCTACAAGAAAGGTATAGTATTTATCCTTGATTTCTTCTTGGGCATAGACGTGTTGCACCAACCCTGTCTTGCCGATTCTTCTAGGTGCAATCAGGGTGATATTATTGCCATTCTTGATTTCTCTTATCAAGTCGATGGTTTCCTTTTCTCTATCACAGAAGTAAGCGTCGGATATGTATCCTCGCAGAATAAACGGATTCTCTATCATTGTATATTATCTTCTTTATTGTCTTTGAATAATCTTATATCTTTCTGATAATCATAGTGCAAAGATAATTATAATTTTATTATTATGATACTATTATAATGCAATTATAGGAAAGTTTAACCATTAAAGGATTTCTCTTCCTTACTATCTGCTACCCCGAAAAATCTTCTTCTTTAGAAGAAGGAAAAAAACAGGAAAAATAATCCCGAAAAAATTTGGTGGTTTCAGAATAATGATGTACTTTTGCATCCGAAATCAAGCATTAAGAGTTGCCCAGTTGCGGCACACCAACCGAGTTTCGCATAGAGATAACCACGGTGGTAAAAGAATGTGTAAGTGTTTAACAACTTAAAATAATTATCTTTATGAATCCAAATTCAGATTTAAAGAACAATGAGAATGTAATGGCAGCTAATGCCAAGTCATCAACAATTAAGGCAGCTAATGCCAAGTCATCAACAATTAAGGCAGCTAATGCCGAGTCATCAGCTGTTGGTGTAGGTTATGCCGAGTCAAGAATTTCAGAGTATGCAGCCCGTTTTGCCGCTTACAGCGATGAGCGTTTGAAGCAGACCGTGGATCATGAGCGCAAGGTTCGTGGTTGGGGCAGCGAGCGCAGTTACTTTCTCGCCGCCCTGCGAGGAGAGTGTGAGAAACGAGGCATTGATTACTGCTAATCAAGCCCCCATCTGTGTGAATCTGTGAATTGAAAATCGGCGGCCGAAGGGAAAGCCAAATCTGTGGGAGCTTATGACTTGAATTCCTCGATGAAGGGTTGCAGGTTTCCACCTCTTGGCGAGTTATGGTCTTCAAGGATGGCGAAGGCGATGAGCTTGTACTTGTCCTTGAATTCCTTCTCGTCGATGACTTCGTGAAACAGTCTTGCGATATGTTTCGGAGGATTGTGAAAGGCACCGCATCCGAATGCACCGAGCACGATGCTGTCGTGTCCGTTCAGCAAACCGATACGCAGCATCGTCCTCATTTTGTTTTTCGTCAGTGCGGCATCTTCTTCGCAGATGTTCCCATCTCTATCTAAATCAGGATGATTGATGGCCGCTACTGCCACGAACGACATATAATAAGGAGTATCGAGCAAGGCGAAGTCATCCTTGGCTCCAGCCCTGAACACGGTAGCGTATGGCACATAGATGCCTCCGAATCTCACTGGCATCGGATATTGGAACTTGCTTTTCTCCAAACCGTAATCCTCGGCATATTCTGCATAGCGATACATAGAGAGAAAGAGGTTGGTGCTGCGGAAGAGGCTCTCCTCCTGAGCCCGGCTTCCGTTCTTCACTCCACCGCCCGGGTTGCGCCGGCTTGCCAGGTTGAGAACCACGGGATTGTATCCTTCTTGCTGCAACTGATGACCGCAATGGATGCTGTCGTCATTCTTCACAATAATCTTGGTGGAACCTTCTGCAAGGGTAGGTATGTTTGAAGCATCCAGTGGCTTGGTATAGAATCTGCTTCCCTTCAGCATCTTCGTGTTGTCGGGCAGTTTTACTTCCTCCCCATTCTCAGAGGTGTAATGTCCCTCCAGTACAATATCTATAGTTTGCTGATACACGTCAGCCAGTTGTCTTCTGTCGTTTATCATGATTTCTTCTGTTTATTTTGTTCGTGTCATTAAAAATCCATTCTTTCAGGCAAAATTACAAGTTTTCTTTGTATTCTCCAAACTTTTATATATAAAAAATGTGGTATTCTCGATATTTCTTTGTAAATTTGCCCACAAAAGAAAAAATATATAATAGGAGGAAAGATTATGTGTAAATTCAAAGATACTACTTTGGAAATTAAGAAACTGGATTTTGGAGTTAAGCGTGGTGCAATGGCTGTGTTCTTGACTGATGGTCGAGAAGTGGTAGTACCGATATCCATGTTTCCCGATATTAAGAGTCTGAGTAAGAAGCAGAGAGAGGATTATATGATTATGGATGACCAGTATTTCTCCTTTGATGCTTCAAGTAAAATTTACTCGGTAAAAGATATTTTGAAGTATTAAGTTGCATATTTCATTTATTTTTTGTAACTTTGCCCTCGAAAAGGGAAAGGTTGCCCCAGGCGGCTGCTCCCTTGTAACATAAGTTGAACAAATAAAATAGAAAAATAAGAAACAGAAAGAATAAACTTTAGACATATAATATAATAATATACAAGCGTTTACGATTATTTGGAGTCTCTTGAAATTTGGCGATTGAAAAAAGACTGTACATTGTAAATATAAGTGAATGCTCACGCTCATAAGGCGTGAGCTAAACTTATCTATGTACAGCAGGTCACGCCAAATACCTAAGAGACTGATAAGTGAGGCTTACGCCTTTCTTATATAGTTTCGCCAACAAGGTATTTGTCTCTTCTGCATTGTTTTAGTAAGCCTGGAAGTTTGCCCAAGCATAGCAAAAATGTGACCTGCTAATTCCGATAAAGTTTACGCTCATAATTCCTTATAAGCGACGATGAAACAGGAAATCCCTTATTCATCTGCGCAGCTCTTGTATTATGCCTGGCAGTTGTCACGTAATAGGGGCGGTGCAGATGATGATAAGTTGACGGGTGTCTTGTCGGAGGCACGTGTCGATCTGAACCCCCATCAGGTGATGGCGGCTCTTTTTGCATTCCAATCTCCTTTCTCCAAAGGTGTTATCCTTGCCGACGAGGTGGGATTGGGAAAAACGATAGAGGCTGGTATTGTTATCAGCCAGTTTTGGGCTGAACGTAAGCGTCGTATCCTCATCGTTGCCCCAGCTACCCTTCGCCGACAGTGGAGCATGGAGCTGGAAGAAAAGTTCTTTCTGGATACTTTTATTCTCGAAAAGAAAAAGGGGATTTCTTTAGACCATCTTTCCGATGGCAAGCAAATCTATATCTGCTCTTATCAGTTTGCTTCCAGACAAGCCGAAATCTTGTCGCGCACTCATTGGGACCTGGTGGTTTATGATGAGGCTCATAAACTGCGCAATGTTTATAAGTCAACCCCTTCTATGGCTTCACGGCTGAAATCCGCTTTTTCTGATAGTCATAAACTCCTCCTTACCGCCACTCCGCTTCAGAATAACATTGAGGAATTGTATGGTCTGGTAAGTATCATTGATGACCAATACTTCGGTGACTTGAAGAGTTTCAAGGCTCAGTATTGCTATAGTAATAAAAACGATGATATTGCTTTTGGTGATCTTCGCAAGCGTCTTCGTCCCATCGTGCATCGCACGCTTCGCAAACAGGTTACGGAGTATGTGAAATATACTTCCCGTATCCCGATGGCGCAGGAATATTATCCTGCCGTTGAAGAGCAGAAACTCTATAATCAAATCAGCGAGTATCTTCGCCGGGATGATACTTACGGATTGCCAACCAGTCAACGCCAGTTGATTACGCTGATATTCCGCAAACTCATGTCTTCATCAACCTTTGCCATCGGCTATACGCTCAAAACGCTTATCGACCGTTTGCAGACCAAGATAGCTTCTTATTCTACAGATAAACAGCAAGGCTGGTATGGGGAAAATGGAAAAATAGCTATGGTTGCCGAGGATATGTTGGGCGATGATTGGGATGAATGGAATGAGCAGGATGAGAACGAACAGGAAGGAGAAATCCTTACTTCCGATGAGATAGAAGGTATCAAGGATGAAATCAAGGAACTTCAACGTCTGTATGATCTTGCCAATAGTATCAGTAGCAATAAAAAAGGTGATTGCCTCTTGTCGGCACTCCATACCGGCTTTCAGAAGATGGAAGAGTTGGGAGCCAACCGCAAAGCATTGATATTCACGGAAAGTACCCGTACCCAGCTCTATCTGAAACAGCTTTTAGAGGAGAATGGTTATATGGGCAAGATAGTCCTCTTCAATGGTTCCAACAATGATGAAACTTCCCGGAAGATATATAAGGCATGGAAAGAGCGGAATATAGGCACATCAGCCTTTACCCCTTCTTTGTCGGCAAACAAACGCCAGGCTATTGTAGATTATTTCAGAGACGAAGCCGAAATCATGATTGCTACCGAGGCGGCATCCGAAGGTATCAACCTTCAGTTTTGTTCACTTATCGTGAATTACGATTTGCCGTGGAATCCTCAGCGGGTGGAACAGCGCATAGGTAGATGCCATCGTTATGGACAGAAGAATGATGTGGTGGTGTTCAATTTCATCAATAAGGCAAATGCAGCTGATGTGCGTGTGTTCCAACTGCTTTCTGAGAAATTCCATCTCTTTGATGGTGTCTTCGGTTCGAGTGATGAGGTGTTGGGTAGCATCGAGTCGGGTGTTGACTTCGAGAAGCGGATGCTCAACATCTATCAGCAGTGTCGTACTCCCGAAGAAATCAATGCTGCCTTCGACCAGATTCAGCAAGAGATGGATGCGAGTATCAAGGCGACCATGCAAGATACCCGCAAGCAACTGCTTGAAAACTTTGATGAGGATGTGGTGGGTCTGCTGAAGATTCGCCAAGGCAAGGATATGGGAAATCTGAATAAGTTCCATCGCTGGCTTTGGACGATAACCATTGCTACGCTTGGTAAGGAGAATGTAGAAGTGGTAGATGAAACCAATCTTGTCTTTAGCTTGAAGCACAATCCTTATCCTGATGTGGCAGCAGAATGTGGCATGTATCAGATAACGACGCTGCAATCGAAATGCATCAATTATCGTTTGTCGCATCCTTTGGCTCAAAAGGTCATTGCTTTGTGTAAGCAGAATAAGCAAAGTCTGCAGAATCTCCTCTTCGATTATAGCCTATATCGTTATAAGGTGGCAGATATAGAACAATGTGCTTATGAAAGTGGATGGCTTCAGGCTCATCTTGTTTCTTTTATATCCGAAGGGCAACAGGAACAGCACATTGTGCTGACGGCACTTGCGGAAGATGGAACGGCTTTAGGGCAGGAGTTTGCAGAAAAATTATTGAATGTACCATCGGTAGTTACAGGAAATGCTTATGTGCAGGAGGAAGCAAGCCAGAAGTTAGCTTCCCTGTATGATAACCGGAGAGCAGCCTTGACCGTTCAGATAGAAGAACGAAACAAGGCTTTGCTTGATGCTGAAATCCAGCATATCGAGAAATGGGCAGAAGACCAGCAGCTCTCTTTGGAGAATGAACTGAAAGACATCAAGGCAAAAATCAAAGAAAAGAAAAGACTTTTGAGTCGTTCGGAGAATGCACAGCAAACATTGACCCTGGAAAAGGATTTGAATACTCTTACTCGCCAGCAGAAGCGTAAGCGAGCCGAAATCTTTAATCTGGAAGATGAGATAGAGGAGAAGCGAGACGGAATGATAGACAAAGTGAAGGCTTTTATCCAGCAGCATATTACGGAAGAAGAACTCTTCTGTGTGCATTGGACTTTAAAGAAATGAGACGGAAACAAAGCAAGATAACATAACTAAGATAAAAACAATGACACAATACGAACAGAAATTTAGAGATATACTTGCAGAAATACTGCAACTCGACCAAGCCGAACTCGACTTTGGTATATATCGCATTATGAATCAGAAACGTAAGGATATCGAGGCGTTCTTGAACAATCGTCTTGTACCTGAAATTACAAAGATTTTGAAGGCTCAAACTGCTGCAGGAACGGATATTTCTGCCATGGAGAATGAGGTGTTTTCTCATTTGGCTAAATTCTTTAGCCGTTATTATGAGGGTGGCGATTTTATCTCTAAACGTCGCTATAAGGACGATGCCTATGCTATTCCTTATAGTGGTGAGGAAGTGAAGTTGTATTGGGCAAATGCCGACCAGTATTACATCAAGACTTCTGAGTATTTCAAGAATTACTCGTTCGTGTTGCCAACCAGCCGTCGTAAGGTACACTTTGTTCTTCGTGATGCGGATACAGAGCAGAACAACAACAAGGCAGCCAACAATATGGAGCGCCGTTTCCAACTTTGTGAAGAGGACTGTATCGCAGAGGAAGATGATGAGCTAAACATCTTCTTTACTTATGAGTTGATGCCGAAGACTACCAAACAGGATGCACTTGTCAAGGATGCAGAGGCTAAGATTATTTCTTCGTTTGCAGAAGGAAAATATGCCGACTTTGCAGAGTTGGTCAATGAAAAGGTACCAACAGAAAAGAACAAGGAACGCACTTTGCTGATGAAGCATCTGCAAGATTATACGGCAAAGAACAACTTTGATTATTTCATCCACAAAGACTTGGGCGGTTTCCTTTGTAGAGAACTTGATTTCTATATCAAAAACGAGGTGATGTTTTTGGATGATTTGGATGCCACTCATATCATGGAGCATTTGGCACAAGTGAAAGCCATCAAGCTGGTAGGAGAGAAGATTATCACCTTCCTTGCCCAGCTCGAAGACTTCCAAAAGAAGTTGTGGCTCAAGAAAAAGTTTGTAGTCGGTTGTGATTATTGTATCACGCTCGACCGCATTCCTCGTACCCTTTACTCTGAGATTATAGCCAATGATGCCCAAAGAAAAGAATGGGTTCGCCTCTTTGCCATCGATGAAATCAAAGGGGATATGATGACCGAGGGCTATAGTGAGCCATTAACAGAAAAGTTCCTGGAAGACAATCCTTTCCTTGTGCTTGACACTAAGTTCTTTAGTGCCGAGTTCAAGCATAAACTCGTGGAAAGTATGGAGAAAGTGGATGAGGAGTGTAATGGATTGCTGATTAATAGTGAGAACTTCCAGGCTCTGGAATTGTTGCAAGAGAAGTATCGTGAGACTGTGAAATGTGTATATATTGACCCGCCTTATAATATCCAAGGTGATGACTTCATATACAAGGATAATTATAGAAATAGTACTTGGACATCTATGATGAATGATAGATTGGTTTTAGGAAGAAGTTTCCTTTCACAAAAGTCTAACCTGTTATGTAGTATTGGGCCTGATATGGAGGGTGAACTACGTCTTCTTTGTAATAGTTTAGATTATGATAAGGTATATCCTTATCTGTGGAAATCTCGTGCTAAACCAACTAATACTGGTACTGCAAAATTACGTCCTCAGGTAGTTGGCGAATTTGTATATATGCTTCAAAATGATAAAGAACAATTGTTTAATCCTATATCGTCTGGAATAGAGCGTAAATATAATAATCATGATGATTATGGAAATTACCGAACAACAACAATCTTAACATCTAATTTAGGAAGATATAAGAGAGAGACAATGCGATTTACAATTGGAAATTATACTCCACCTTATGATAAACGTTGGAAAGCTGGTTATAATGAAATAAAAACAATGTTTGATAATCATCGGTTGGGATTTAATGAAGATGGTGAGCCATATTGTAAGCATTATGAAGGAGATGAGGATGAGCAACATATTCCTTTTTGGACTTATATTCCAGAGGAACTTTCAAGTACGGCGGAAAATGGTAAAAACGAATTGTCTGATATAATACCAGATCATGGTTTTGATACAGTTAAGCCAAGGGAATTGTTGTTGTATTTTCTCAATGCTATCACTTCTAAAAATGATTATGTCTTTGATTATTTTGCAGGTTCAGGTACAACTGCCCATTCAGTGATTTCTATGAATAAAGAAGATAAAGGAGAGCGAAAATATTTAATGGTAGAGATGGGGGAACATTTTAAAAAACTTCTTTTCCCTCGCATCGAAAAAGTAATCTATTCCGAGGATTGGAAGGACGGCAAGCCTGTTTCTCGCAAAGGCATTTCTCAATGCTTCAAGTACATCCGCCTGGAGCAATACGAGGATACATTGAATAACTTGCAGCCAAAGAATCAGCGACTCGACTTCGATAACGAGAATGGCAAGGGAGATTTCGAGGAAACCTATTTCCTCCGTTATATGCTCGATACAGAAACCAAGGGTGATCTCTTCAACCTGGAATGGTTTAAGAACCCGTTTGCCATGTCTATCAAGACAACCAAGGATAATGAGTTGGTAGATACCCATGTTGATATGGTGGAAACCTTCAACTACCTTATCGGTCTGAATGTAGAGACGCTCCGTTATCCTAAGGATGGCTACTGCGTGGTGGAAGGAACCACCCATATCGGCAATGAGCGAACTCTCGTGATTTGGAGAAACTGCAACAAGGTGAGCAACGAAGACTTGAATGAATTCTTCCGTAAGCAAACCTATTGCACCACAGACTCAGAGTTCGATAAGATTTATGTAAATGGTGATAATACATTACCGAATATCAAGACGGATGAGGAGCATTGGAAAGTAGTACTCATTGAGGAAGAATTTAAGAAGAGAATGTTTGAATAGGTCTTATTATGGCTAAGAAAATACAGAAGAAAGGAAAACTGCAGCAGGCACTGGTCCTGTTTCATTATATCTTGCAGCTGTTTGGCTGTAAGGACTTGGAGGCTTTGTCTCGTGACCTCAAAGATCCAGCATACGAAGGTTTGAATGATGACCACGAGTCAAAACTCTATCATGAACTTTGTCATAAGCTCTATGCTACCGGTCCTTTGTCCATAGAACAGTTGTACTTTTACGACCAGCATATCGTGAAGTTTACTGATGAGATCAACGAGAAGCGAAATGAACCTATCAAGTGGAAGTACTTCCAGTATCTATCCCTCTTGTTCACGGAAATCTATCTCGACCAGTATTTCAGTAATCCGCAGGCACTTTGCGACAACCTGAATCGTTTTCTGCATGAAGACTTCAATCATCGTGCAGAAACCTGGCACGAGTTGCCCGACTTTACGGTTGATGACTTGAATAAGTTGGCCTATTGGAATGCAACAGGTTCGGGCAAGACTCTGCTGATGCATGTCAACATCAAGCAATATCAGGAGTATGCCAGAATCCATCACGCCAAGAAACTCAACCGTATCATCGTATTGACTCCAAATGAAGGATTGAGCCGTCAGCATTATGAAGAGTTGAAGGCTTCTAATATGGATGTTGCTATGTTCAGCAAACAAGGTGTTGGTGGTTTGTTTCAAGGCAAGGCTGTAGAAATCATCGACATCAATAAATTGGCAGATAAGGATGGAGATAAAACGGTAGCTGTTGAGGCTTTCGAGGGCAACAACCTGGTATTGGTAGATGAAGGTCACAAAGGTTCCAGTGGTGATGTCTGGATGGGGTATCGCCAGAAACTGACCGAGGAAGGCTTCTCCTTTGAGTATTCTGCTACCTTTGGTCAAGCCATTTCTGCAAAGAGCAATGCCAAAGACCGGAAGGCGATGTTCGACCAATATGGTAAGGCTACACTCTTTGATTATTCCTATCGTTATTTCTATGCCGATGGATATGGCAAGGATTATCGTATCATGAATATGAACGACTGGAATGATGATGATCTGCTCAATATGTATCTCACGGCATATTTGCTATGTCTTTATGAACAGACTAAAATCTATCAGAGTGATGTGCGGATTCATAACAGGTTTCTGGTGGAGAAGCCATTGGGAATATTTGTGGGAAGTAGCGTAAAGGCTGTGAGCAAGGAAAATAAGAATCAGGTATCGGATGTAACTCAGATACTCTTGTTCTTGCAGGATTTTATCCGAAATCGTACAGAGTTTTCTGGTTATATCCGTCGTTTGCTCAGTTCGGAAGATGGATTGAAAACAAAGAATGGTTATTCTGTATTTGGCAACTCTTTCCTGGCGCTTAAAGGTGGTTATCTCGTAGAAGATGACAAACAGAAGTTTGCCGAGAACATCTATGATGCTATCCTGCGGGATCTTTTCCACTCCAATATCCATGGTGCCCAACTTCATATCGATCTTCAAAAAGGAGGTTTTGAGGAGATTGGATTGAGGGTAGGAAGTGCTAAGGATTATTTCGGTGTCATCAATGTGGGAGATGGTAAGGAATTGCTGAAACTCTTGCAGGATAAAGGATTCCTTTGTGAAACGAAAGCATTCGGTACTTCAAGTCTCTTCAACAATATCAATTCTCAAGATTCAACTGTCAACATCCTGATTGGTTCCAAGAAGTTTACCGAAGGATGGAGCAGTTGGCGAGTTTCTGTGATGGGGCTGATGAATGTGGGACGTAGCGAAGGTTCTGAGATTATTCAGCTCTTTGGTCGTGGCGTTCGTCTGAAGGGATACAGATATTCCCTGAAGCGAAGCAAGATGCTGGATGCCTGCTATCAGGACGAGATGATTCCAAAGAATTTGTCAACTATCGAGACTCTGAATATCTTTGGCGTGCGGGCTGATTATATGGAAGCCTTCAAGGCATATTTGGAGGATGAAGGTTTGCCAACCAATGAGATAGACTATGAGAAGATTGTCATCAAAACCATTAAGTCTGTTGATTTAGACGCTCTTCATCTCTCATTGCCTAAAGTTGTGGATGGCTATAGCTTCAAGAAGTCTGCCGTGGTGGAACCTGCCGACGAAAGCCTGATGAAAAAGGTGAATATAAAACTGGACAAATATCCAAAGGTGGATTTGCTGAGAAGCAAGAATGTCCAAACTGCTAATGCTGCAAGTCGCTATATAGGTGTTTTGGGACAGGAGCATCTGAATTGGATAGACTGGACGGAAGTGTTCTTTGCCTTGCAAGGTATGAAGGCGGAGCGTGGTTGGTATAATCTGGAGTTGCGATTGGAAGACTTGAAGTATCTGATGGCAAATCCTTCCTGGTACGAATTGTCTATTCCTGAAGACCGTTTGAACTTTCATGATTTCGGAAAGAATGTGGAGTTGTGGCAGGATGTTACAATCAGTCTGCTTCGAGGCTATATGGATATGGCTTACAAGAAGGCCAAGTCGAAGGAAGAGCAAAAGCATCTGAAGGAGACACGCGTTACTTATTATAATATAGGTATGCCTGATGAATATGAAATAGAGGTTCGTAACGACCTGTATAATGTGGTAGATTATTTGAAAACATTGCAGGCGCAGGTGGAGAACAATGAATTTGGTAAAGACTTAGTTCTTGATGCTCCTTATTTCAAGGCTTTGAATGTGGAGGAATATCTGTATAAGCCTTTGGTTTTCCTTGCAGAGAAAGATGTCAATGGTAATCGTCCTTATGTAGATGTTGTAACTGGTGAGCCAACGTTGAAGGTGTCTCCTGTGGCATTAAACTTGGGAGAACAGAACTTTGTTACTTCCTTCCGTGAATATTGTAAGGGTCATCAAGACGATGTGCTGGCTGGTAAGCAGGTTTATCTGCTTCGCAATGAGAGCAAGAGGGGATTAGGTTTCTTTGAAGCAAACAACTTCTATCCTGATTTTATCTTATGGATATTGGATGGAGAGAAGCAATACATCACCTTCATCGATCCGAAAGGTATTCGCAATCTTAAAGGATTTGAGGATGATAAGATTCAACTCTTCAAGTATTTACAGACAGAAGTGTCTTCTCAGTTGGGCAACAATCATCTGATGTTGAACAGTTTCATTATCAGCAATACGCCAATGGAGCAGGTTGAGTTTTGGTTGAAGAATCCATTTGAGAAAGGTGAATTCCAAAAGAATCATGTGTTGTTTAAGGATGATAAAGGCTATCTGGAAACGATGATGAATATGATTTTGCAGTATATGTAGGAAAAAGTTTTTCTATTTTAATGCCACATCTACCACGCAGAAGCGCAAGTGGCTGATATACAGAAAATAATGCGTGGTAATAAGCGGTGCTTTTATTGCCACTTATTACCACGCATTGCCACGCCTTATTCTTGCTTATTTTTCTGTAAACTTCTCAGAATTAAGAAGTTGCTTGATTTGCGGCATCAAAACAGGTATATCCTTCTCTATGATATTCCAAAGCTGTTTTGGCTTAATAGTATAGTATCCATGCACCAAAACATGCTACCTTTCTAGTTTATAAAGTAAAAAGTATCTATTGATAGAAGAAAAAGGCACGCTAAGGCAGGTGGTCAACTATAAATATGACTAAGTTTCAGGAAAGTCAACGTGAATTATAAATAAGTTTTAACCGAGTCAACTCGTCTTACAAATAAAACTAAAAGTGGTCAACTAAAATCGTTAAACCACAATGCCCGCCTGTGCCCGAGGCGTTGGGCAAATTTGCCCAACTACCTTGGTCATCTTTGCTCATCGCCTTGGTCACTCATACCCATCGTCTCGGTCATGCGTACCCATGTACGTGGTCATGGATACCCGTGTGGTTTAACGATTTTAGTTGACCACTTTTAGCTTTATTTGTAAGACGAGTTGA
>NZ_JAHOEA010000042.1 GCF_019127135.1 Segatella copri
AATGCCGGCATCAAGGTAATCATCGCCAACGGCAATACGCCAAACATCCTCATCAATCTGAAGGAGCATCCGATGGAGACCCTCCATACCGAGTTCGTGGCAAGGCCAAAAGAGAAATAGAATTTAGTATAAAAATAATCGTTATCGCCATTACATAATTGGTTTCCAACAACTATGTAATGGCGTTTTTCTTTCTTATATACAGCAATTTCAATATAGATATGGTGTGATTCTCAGTTGGATAAAGTTAAAAAATACAATATCAATTGGAGGTTCACATGATTTTACCGATAATCACGAGAAAAAACTAATACTCACTCCAAAGCCCCAGGTTTTCCGTATCTTTGCAGCATGAAAATAATTAATGTATAATCTTATAAAAAAACGACACGCTATGAAGAAAGTGAACAAGATGAATTTTCTTTTAGAAGAAACAAGCAAGTGGCTATTATCATTAGGACTCATTATCTCAATGGGAGCCTGCAGTGACAACGACTCTGACGAGAATGTGCCTAATCCAGGACATACTCCACTGACAGATGTTCAAGTAGCGCCACGCAATCCTTACCTGGCATCCGAACATTATAGTATCACGCATTTCAATTCAGCGCAGACCGACGCTTTCCCTTATGCAGTGAAGGATGGTATATTCACCGTGAATCCGGAGAATTGTGCTTCTACCTGGAGCGGACCTGTCAACCTGATGACACTCTCCTCTACCTCACCAGATTACATGTGGGGTATGAGCAGCGACCGCGTATCCTATATCAACGTAAAAGACGGAAAGTTTGAGCGCATTGTCGAAGCGGAACTTCCTGACATCAAGAAGCATACCAAGGAAGAGTTAGAAAAACTGACTGCCGACTATTCATCACTGAATGACTTGAACAAAGCGGCAACAGACATTCTGGGACAGATGCCACAGATGTCGATGGCGAACGGATGCTACGTTTTGTGCGACAAGGACAATTTTGTATATATCAATGCTGGAAGAAAACTGTCTCGATATCGTCTCAAGAACGCCTCCAAGCCTGAGGAAGGAATCATGTTGGACAACACGATAAACCTGGCTTCCAACATAGCCAATTCACGCACCCTTGTAGGAGTATCCATGACATTTGATGGTCATCTGATTGTTGCGGCTCAACGTTGCCTGTTGATGCTAGACCGTGGCTTGACTACCATAGAGGATACCTATACCCTGCCTACAGACCAGATATTGACCAATTCCGTCTCAGTGGACGAAAACTCTGTCTATGTGGCGAGCAACAGCACCGAGCCTAACGGCAAGGGATTGATACAGCGCATTATCTGCAAGAATGGCAAGTTCTCTACAGATGCTTCCGAAGGTGCTTGGCAAGCTTCTTATGATGGAGGTCCTGCTGCTCCTTGCATTAAATTGGGCTATGGTACTGGCTCCACTCCTACCTTGATGGGATTTGGTAGCGATGAAGACAAACTCGTTGTCATCACCGATGGCAGCAAACGCATGAAGTTAGCAGCATTCTGGCGAGACGAGATTCCTACAGATGCCAAGGTCATTGAAGAAGGCAACCCTAGATTGGCGGGAGTGTTTGAAGTATCATGCGGACTTCCTGTCTCTACTGAGTGGGTGCAGTCAGAACAGTCGGTAGTAGTAGGTGGCTATGAGGCTTTCGTTGTAAACAACATCAAGGAAACTGCCGAAAAAGCTACAGACAAGATTATCGGTGTATTGGCGATTGGTCCTCTCTTGGAAGGTCCAAAAGGCGTGGAGTGTGTACGTTGGAATGTAAAGGACAACAAATGGGAGGCTCTTTGGAGTCGCTCTGACATAAGTTCTATAAGTATGATTCCTGCTGTTAGCACAGCTTCTGACATGGTCTTCGTAAATGGTTGGTACGATAATGCAGGTTGGAAGATTACAGGTTTGGATTGGGCAACAGGCAAGACTCGCCACCAAGTGAATCTGGGTAAAAGTAATCGAGGCAATGGCGCATATGCCATCTTGCAGTACTTCCCGAATGGTGACTTATTGTTTAATTCGGTAGCAGGACCTTTCCGTGCCCCATTAAAGTAAATATGACGATGAATAAAATCTGGAATTTAAGTTTATTGTGCCTGGGCGCATTGGTATTGATCGTCCAGACAGCTTGCAGCGATAATGACAGCGATTCCCGAGAAGTTCCACAAGTCGTTCCAACAGCTCAGTGGAGCCAGACGATGGCAGGAAATGGTGAGACATTGGGAGCTTATCCCGATCTCTACAGCAACTATTGGGAATTTACTTATCGCCAGGATGAGAACTCTGATAAAATTATCTGCATCAAGGGACAATACCCTTACTGCAGATACATGAGTTTCTCATTCTACAATGACGAGACAGGAGATGTCATCGGCGGTTTGGACGATATCAACATTCATGCAGATGCTGGTTCTACCAATCCATTCAAAAAGACTATATCGGGCAAAAACTACTATACCCTCTATGTGGTATCTGACGATGTTAGTCAAAAAGTACTGGACAAGTTGAAAGGCGCCAATATCTGCAAGGTAGATTCCAAAGTCAAGAAGGTGATGATATGTCATCGCCAATACCTTGGTACAAAGGAAGATGGCAAGACCGATGACGAGTTTGGTGGAGTATCATTGCCTGAAATCACGGCATTGGACACAGAAAACTTCAAGAATGTAGTTCCACCTGCACACGTGGAATCGAATGTCTATAAGATTACATCGAAAGTTTTCTCACAGAAGTCGGATGAGAACAACCAAGTGCCATTTTTCCTGGCACCAGTGAGCAGGTATTACCCGAACAATTCCACCTCTTATCTCTATGCTCGCACCCATCTGCAGAAGGATTCCATCTTGGCGTTCACCTTCTATCCTGTTACTGCACCGACCAAGCCTGAGGAATACGCTACAGCTGATGCCCGATATTGGTCCATCTGTCTAGGTTCTGCATCCGATACCCGTTCATATTATTCAATATGTGACCGTGATGCAAGATACGAGCCTGGCAAGAAAGCCATGTTCTTCATCTGCCTGAAAAACAACCCTAAGTTGAAGGAGATTGAGGAAAAGGTGAGAAAGCTCAATGAGGAACAAGGTGGTTTCGTGAACCTCATGGTATGGGACAGCGAGAAGAAAAACATAGACGGAAAGCCTATTGGCGAATATATCGCATTGATGTATCGCAACATCCTGCCTAATCCTGACTGCCTTTATTCTATGGTGAAGATGACACCTACGGCATATAAGGACGAAAAGGGTGAACCTATCGACCATGTCACCGACCCAGAAAATCAGTTGGCGCATCTAGCATTGGGGAGATATGGTCCTATAGGCACAAAAATCAGCACCCAGTTATTCCTGGAAGCCCGCATTGATGTCGTACACATGTAATAAAAATGATTTACGTCAGGCAGGCAGCACTGCTAGTTTAATTTTTGTAAAAATAGTGACTGTGATTTGCCCATCTTGATAAAAAGCATTACTTTTGCAAAAAAGTATCAAGAATGGGAATATCTATCGAATTTGCAAGCCCAGACATATTTTATGCCTTGGCTTGCTTTACTTATATAATAGTAGGCATAACATGTGGCATCATCAGATGGTGCCACATGTGCCATCCTTACGACAAACAGGCAGACTTCTTTTATCCTGCTCGCCGGCAAGTGACCTTTTATTTTGCGGCAACTGTCTTGCAGTTCCCATATATATTATGCCCACATGACGCTGACTTGTGGTTTTACGTCCGCTCGTTTGGCATCATCTATTACCCGATGTGTGCAGCCATGATGTTCCATCGTTACTTCCGCCTGGGACATGGTAATCGTAATTGGCTGTCGCGTTTCAAGTTTTCCATATCTATTGGTTTACTCGTCGTGCTAATGCTCCTATCTCTGTTCCATACCGATGACACATTCTCAAGAAACCAGTTGGTATGGGAATGTGTTATGGGTGGCATAAGCCTTCTGCTCACCATGGATTTTGTAATCGAAGGTCGATGGCTCAATCATCAGATAGACAATTACCACACACAGAATTACTCCAATGACAGCGATTTTCCGTATGCTTTTGCCAAGAAGGTAATTTATCAACCCCTGGGATGTTTCTTGTTGATGTGGATAGTTTTTCTTACAGACAGCAGAATGGTTAAAATGATTGTTGACCTACTGCTTGCAGCCTGGATGCTGCTTATCCTATGTATGATATTGCATCCCAACCGCATGATACATTCTGCAGAAGTAAAAGAGAAAATGGAAAAGTTGGAAGCGGAAAGCCTTCAACTGGTACAGAAAGAAGCCGAAGAAACTGAAAATCAGGTCATCGCAGAGGACATGGTTGAGGGTGAAAAAGGAACATCAGTGAAAACTGAAAGACAAATTCAGCCAGAGGAGTGGGATACCGTGAGACAAGAAGTGCTTACCATCGTGAGTCGGCGGTATCTGGAACCCAGCCTGAAACGAGTGGAAGTAATAGGCGATGTAAGAAATTGCACACACAGCTTGGCGGGCAAGTTTATCACAGAAATAGGATTCTACCAATTGGTAAATGCCTTCCGCATCCGCCATTACGAGCAACTGATAAAAGATGCGCCTGCAGCTATGAGCCAAGAAATGGCCGCCGAGAAATGTGGCTTCAAGAATCGCTGGGCACTCTCCAATGCCCGCAAGCGAATGAAAGATTTCGACTATTCGCTTATCGAGGAATATCTATAAGTAGGATAAGATATTACATTGTTGTCCTCAAAATGACAGAAAGTTTACCTACGGATTAAACTTTCTGCCTTTTTCTTTTGCTCATTCAAGAAATAGTCGTATCTTTGCCATTACAACAAAGTTGTAACACCAAAAATGTAATGGCATATGAAACCAAGTAACAGGAAATTAGCAAATCCTTTCATCTATCAAGGGTATGAAAGTCCTGAGTATTTCTGCGATAGAGAAGCAGAGACTGCTACCCTTTTATCTCATCTGAAGAACGGCAGGAACGTAACACTTATCTCTCAGCATAGAATTGGCAAGACGGGACTCATCAAGAATACCTTCTTCTATCTCGAGAAAGAAGAGAACGATTCCGTGTGCCTTACCGAGTTGATGTTCACCGATAATGCCGAGTTGTCAGGCTTGATAGCCAGGATGTGGCGAATGCCGGCATCAAGGTAATCATCGCCAACGGCAATACGCCAAACATCCTCATCAATCTGAAGGAGCATCCGATGGAGACCCTTCATACTGAGTTTGTGGCAAGACCACTAAACAAGTAAATTCATTAGGGATAAGAAATACAGAAACCTAAAAAAGCAGCAAGCCTATTTATATAGACTTTGCTGCTTTTCGTTTTTATTATGAATAGTTGATACGTTATTCTAATACCAATACGTGGCTCGTTCCATCTGTCTGGCTGAATACATTCAAACCGACCTTCATCAGATAGTCACCGCTATACTGCTTGCCATTGCACTCCAAATCAGATTCCTTTCCAGGCATCAGATTGGTCTCCTTTATGGTATAAACCTTATCGGCATCCAATCCCTGCATCTTCACATTCATCACAGGCTCCTTGTAGCGTGGATGCAAGTCGTATGCAAAGAGAATGGCACGCTGCTTGTCCTTACTTACATAGTTAATGGCACAATGGTTGCCTTCGTAAGGAGAAACCAGGCGATACTGGTCGCCCTCGAGAATCATAGGCTTCATGCTATCGTAGTTCTTAACAGCATTCTGCACAAACTTGTATTCATCACCAGAAAGCGACTTGAGGTCGATATCAAAGCCCAACTTACATGAACTGCAAACATCGGTGCGGAACTTCACACTGGTATTCTTGTTCCAGTTGGTTACATGCGAACCCATGGTCTTGGCTGGGAAGAACTTCGACAGGCTCCACTGGATGTAGAGGCGCTCGTATGGATCAGTATCGTCTGAACACCAGAACTCGGTGAAATACTTAAGCATCTCATAATCCATTCTGCCGCCACCGCCAGAGCAGAGCATCATCGGCAACTTAGGATACTTCTTATGAATACGGGTAAGCACCTTGTAGATACCACGCACATGATCGATATAGAAATTACCCTGATTCTCCTTATGATATGGAGAATAGATATTGGTAATCACACTGTTGCAGTCCCACTTGAAGTAAGCCACATCCGGATTCTCCGTCATGATGCGATCCACGATGCCGAATACATAATCCTGTACCTTAGGGTTACTGATATCAAGCACCAGCTGGTTGCGGTAATAATAGGTATCACGCTTTGGCTGCATGATCACCCAGTCGGGATGCTTCTCAAAGAGTTCACTCTTAGGATTCACCATCTCAGGCTCAATCCAAATACCAAACTTTACACCAGCCTTCTTGGCGTCTCTTACCAATCCAGGTATTCCATCAGGCAGCTTGCTTTTGGTAGCCTCCCAGTCGCCGAGACCTGCATGGTCGTCCTTGCGAGGATACTTGTTGGCAAACCAACCATCATCAAGCAAGAACATATCTACACCCAGGTCCTTGGCATCCTTCATCAACTCTGCAAGCCTCTGCTGGTTGAAGCCGAAGCCTGTATTCTCCCAGTTGTTCAAGAGCGTAAGGCGATCTTCCATACCCATGTTTACCTGATACTGACGAGCCCAATTGTGCAAATTACGGGAAGCCTCACCGATACCATTATCGCTCATGGCAAAGATAAATTCAGGGGTAGTGAACGTCTCACCAGCCTTCAGTTTATAATTAGAGGCGTATGGATTGATGGCAGGAATAACACGAAGAGCTCCCACGTTATCTACCTCGAAGGTAAAGCGGAAGTTGCCAGGCCATCCGATGGTTCCAAGCATCACCTTGCCCTCATTCTCCTTGGCAGGCTCATCAAATCCCAGTTCAAAGAAAGGCTCCTCCTGCATGGCTGCACGGGTACCCAACTTGGTATCAACAATTTTCTTACCAGCAGTCAACTGGCAAGTTTCAGGCTGGCCTTCCTTAGCCCAGTCGCTATGATAATTGGTAACGAAATACTTGTTTGCCTTGAAATAAAGCATTGTTGAGCTATATCTCCAAAGCGTAACCGGAGCTTTCTCCTTATGAGAGATTTCGCTCCACGCCTTGATGACGTTCTCCTTAGGATAAGCAGCATAGTGGAGTTTCACTGTCAGCGGATACACCTTGTCCTTAAGCGTGATGATGGTCTCAACACCTCCACTGATAGCCTTTTCTTCAGAAGACTGATAATACAAATAGGTGGTCATATTACCATCTGCATGGGTCACTGCCACTGCTGGCTCGAAGAAATCTTCAGCACCAGAGGTTGCATAAACCTCATGACCTCGCTGGCAGACGGAACCATCAGAGGCTGCATATACATCCCACTTCAGATGATTGTAATCTGAAGGATTCTTCAACTTGTCACCCAGATACACTTGGTAGAGGCGACCCTTAGGAGAAACCTGCATCACGAGGTCGGTCTTGTCTGTTGACACTCTGATGGTCTTTTGAGCAGATGCCATGATAGATGTCATGCACATCGCTGCGATAATCATAAATACCTTTTTCATCGTTCTTTGGTTTTTATGTGATTGCTTTGTTATAATTAAACGCTATAATACTTTCATTATTATCTTAGAATTTGATTCCTGCAGAGAATTCCACCGTGAACGGACGGAGATAGCTACCACTCATGTACTTGCCGTCATATTTGCCAGCTTCCTGCTTGGTAATCAGCTCTGAGCCGCTAATGGTACCCTTGGCACCCTTCTCGTTAAAGATATTGATGACACTCACGCCAAGGCTCAGTTTCTTGTTCACATTCCAGTTGATTCCGCCGAAAGTCTCCCAGTGACCATTGAAGTAGAGTGCCTCCTGAAGGTTGGCATAGGTCTTACCGAAGTAACGGAAGCTCAACCAGGCATTCAGATTCTTGGTGATATCATACTTAGGGTCCAACTCTATAAGAACCTGAGGAATCTCCTTGACAATCATGTTATTGGCATTCACACCCATAGACTGACCATCACTGAACGTTACACTCGCATTATAGTTCTTATACACCGGCTTCTGATAGGTGAAGAGTGCATGCATGTGGAAGTTCTTGAACGGATTGATTTCTGCCGAGGTTGTCCAACCCAAAGTCTGGATGTTATAGATGAGCAACACGGTCTTGCCCTCTGTAGTGCTAGGCTTGGTAAGATTCTGCTGGTCGATATTGTTCGACTTTGAAATGTAGGTCACCATTGAAGAAAGGTCAATCCAATCATTCTTGTAGAAAATACCACCACGAATCAGTGGGATGGTTACTCGCTTATACTGCTCCTCGGTAGGACCTGTTCCTGCATACTCGCTGATGCGTGGAAAACGGGTGGCGATGGTAGCATCAGCAGTCAAACCAAACTGGCGGGTAAGGTTATACGTCAACTGCAAGGTGGCTGCATAATTCAATTTATCCTTGGTTACGTTCTTTGCTTCGATGCTGTGCTCGGTAGCAACAACAGAACCATCAGCAGCAGTAGCGTATGTATTATAGTTACCCATGTGGAATCCTGAGAAACGTGGAGTAGAAATCTGCTCGGCAGACATGCGGTAGTACTCCAATCTACCACCATAGAACACCTTGAACTTAGGACTTACCTTCCATTCGTCGGTAAAATAGAGTGCCAACTTGTTCTCTGATCCCTTAGTATATTCTGGACTCAACTCATTATAACCGAAAGTCTCAGAACGACGGGCTGTCTGTGTAGGATCAAGCGGATTGACATACATCTGGCTCAATGTGCGTGGATAAGCTTCTACGGTGCCTGCCCACTGGAACGAAGACGAATAGTAATTGAGATGGTAATACCACTCGTTCAAACCAATCATTAACTTATGGTTGTTCAACTGCTTGGAGATTTCGGTAGTCAAAAGCGCATTGCTCACCTTACCAACATGCAACCAGGTGCGGCGGCCTTCTATATAGCCACTGTAGGCAGATCCATCAGAAAGCTGATAGCCATCAGCCTCGCTCACCTGAGAGATGGTACTTCCTCCGTAATCCACAAAATTGGCACGTGGAGCATTCATATACTTAGCGTTGAATTTCCACAACCATCCATTATCAAACTGATACTGGCTGATGAGGGCAATTTCGTTGGCATGATTCTCACTGCCATCGCTCATATTCCATGTCTCCATCTTTCCTGACTTTGTATTCAAGTATTGGAAAGAACCTTGACGCTGCACGTATGAGTCCATACCAGGGTCAAAGCCATCAATCTTCTTGATACTGCCGTCGCCTGAATAGATAAATGGTGCGGCATTGGCAAAATTGCCAGGGTTCTTGCTGTTGGAATACTTATATAATAAGGAGATACGTCCCTTTCCATCATTCAAGATGCGAGTGATGCCGAAATGATAAAGTTGGGTACGGTCGGCATAATCAGTAAAGCGAAGTTTGAAACTACCTGGATCGAAATTCTGATACATACTGGCAGTATAAAGCCAATTGTCACCGATTCCACCAGACAGGTTGAGATCTACATTCTGCATACCAAAATGGTTTGCCTTATAGTTGAGCTTGCCCTTGAACTCTTTCTGTCCCAACTCGCTGAAAGAAGAAACTGCGTACGCAATATTACCAGTAGCAATGGCAGACTCAGATGGAGTCATCAAGTCGGTACCTTTCAGTGAGGCATCGCTACGCCAATGTGCAGACAGTCTGTGTACGGAAGAAGAGTAAACGGCAGGAAGACCGTTCTCATATACGGTTACATCCTCGCTTGGCAATCCTATCTGGATTTCACGAGGCTTGTTGGCATCAGATGCGTTGAGCATCACATTACGCTCTTCCTTTTTCTCCTTGTTTTCAGAATCGTCAGAAGGAAGTGCATACACTTGGCTTGCAGCAGACATCGCTACCAAAGCCATAGAAAATGTTCGGATTCTTAAGTTCATAATTCTACAGTTGTTTATTCTTTGTTTGACATGATTTCACTTGCTACCGAATGCGATTCGATTGCGGTTGCAAAGTTAAGGAGATTTTTCAGACATTGGCATCATGTGTAGGTTACGAGTAGATAAATATTAGGTTTGTTAAGTCTATAACCTTCTAATAATCAAGCTATCAAAGATATTAATACTTTTTAATAGAGTAGATGGTAAAAAGAGAAATAAATGTAGTATCTTTGCAGAAAAATACAATTATAAGGCACTCTAATAGCCTATCAGATAGTAACAATAACAATTAAAAGGATAGTTATGAAAGTAGTATTGTGGTTCTTAATGATGTTTATGCCATTAATGGCAAATGCTTCTTCCGTAAACGAGGAACAGCTGTTCCATCGTTTAGACAGTTACATCGCTCAGCGAAGCAAGTTTACCCAAAGAAAAGAAGCGAAACTGCTAAGACTCAAAAAGCAACTATACACAACTTCCGACAAGCGCAGCCAGCTTAGGCTCTATAACCAAATCTACAGGGAGTATTATACCTACCGTTACGACTCTGCCATGACATACGCCAAGAAGGGCTACCAGCTGGCAGTACAACTTCAGGATGATTATTTCATCAACCTGAATAAAATCAATCGTGCGGCAGTGCTGTCAACAGGCGGTTTCTACAGCCAGGCAGAAGACTTAATGCTTGCAATGGATGTGGAGAAAATGTCACCTAAGTTATTGCAATACTATTATTATACCTTGACTTGGGTATATAACTACTGGGAAACTTTCTGCAACAAGTCGGAGTTTCAAGAAGGATTAGAAGCCAAGAAACGTTTTTATTTAGGCAAGACTCTTGAGCATATCGGCAACAAGAAATCCGCTCTTTATTACTATCTTTCAGGAGAGTTTGAATTTCTAAAGCAGCGTACAAGCAAAAAAACACTTCAGTTCTACATGAAGGCGCTTTCTGCCAGTCCCCTGAACAGCCGTGTGTATGCCTCATCGGCTTATTGCATAGCCCGCTATTATTATGATACCGACCAAAAGGATTTATACGAAAAGTATATTGTAGAAGCAGCCATCTCAGACCAGATATGTCCCCTGAAGGAGAATCTGGCCCTTCAGGAGTTTTCCACCTATCTATATAATAAGGATGCCTCCTATGCAAAGAGGGTTGCCAAATACATCTATTGCTCCATGGAGGATGCCCAATTCTACAACAACCGTCTCCGCATAGTTGAGATTTCCCGCATACTTCCCCTTATCACAGAAACGAACCATCAGGCAGAAGTACGCAAGAACCGCATCGTAACAGCATCTCTCGTCATCGTGAGTATCCTGTCGCTAGGATTCCTTGCCATGGCTTTCTTTGCATTCAGGATGAACAAGCGTCTAGCCAAGAGCCGTAGGGAGATAAAAAGCCAAAATACACTCTTGGACGAACTGAACCAGAAGCTGCTCAACACCAATAAGCGAAGAGAGACCTATATGCATTTATTTATGGACATCAGTGCCGTATATATCAAGAAACTGGATGATTATCGCAAATTGGTAAGCCGCAAAATCAAGGCAAAGCAAACTGCCGATCTTCTGACTGCCATCAACAGCTACAAGTTGGCAGAAGAAGAGGCAGCCAACTTCTATATTCGCTTCGACAAGGCATTCATTGACTTGTATCCGAATTTCGTGGAAGAGTTCAACCAACTGCTGTTGCCAGAAAAACAGATAGTTCTCCCTGCCCCTAACAGTCTCACCAAGGAACTGCGTATCTATGCACTGATGCGACTGGGAATTACGGATGGTCAGGAACTGGCCACCCTCCTGTTCTATTCTACGCAAACCATCTATAATTACAAGGCAGCCATCAGAAAGCGAGCCAAAGACCTTACCACTTTTGATGCAGCCATCAACCGGCTATGCAATGTGATAGGCTAATATGTGTTTTAAACGTGCGGAATGTACTTAAAAAAGATAGATTTCGCACGTTTAAAGCACATTTTCTTAGATATCGCTTCATATTTGGGCTATTCCGCATACTCTTTTCTTTACTTTTTATAGCAACAAACGTTAAAAATATACTCTAAACGTGCGGAATGTATCTAAAAAAGATAGATTCCGCACGTTATCTCACTATTTTTTCGTATATTTGCCCCAGAAATATAACTATTTGAACTATGTTAATAGGTAGAAAAGAAGAACTGAAGACACTTCATCAAGCATTGATTGCAGATGAGTCGAAGTTTGTTGCCATATATGGGCGCAGACGAGTGGGAAAGACTTTCCTGGTAAGGGAGGCCTTCAACAATGACTTTGCCTTTTATCATACAGGATTGGCAAATGAGACCAATCGCATACAATTGGCAGAGTTCAACCGTTCACTCACATCATATAGCAAACAGAAACAGTCGAAGTTAAAAGATTGGTATGATGCTTTTGACAGGTTGGGGCAACTGTTGGCACAATCTACTATCCCCAAGAAAGTAGTGTTCATCGACGAGATGCCATGGATGGATTCTCCACGCTCCAATTTTCTTTCGGCTTTGGAACATTTCTGGAATGGATGGGCTTCCGCCCGCAAGGATATTCTCCTCATCGTTTGCGGCAGTGCTACCTCATGGATTATCAATAAGGTGATTAAAAATCATGGTGGATTGCACAACCGTGTGTCTGTCCGCATTCATCTGAAACCGTTTTGCTTAAGGGAATGCGAACTCTATTCCGAAGAAATGGGACTGCGCTTCAATCGCCGACAGGTTTTGGAAGGATATATGATCATGGGAGGTGTTCCGTTTTATTGGTCTCAACTGAAACCGGGAATGAGTCTGGCACAGAACATCAACCAGTTATTTTTCTCAGAGGATGGCAGTCTTCGACATGAGTTTGATGACTTATACGACTCTTTGTTCAAACAGCCTAAGCCTTATCTCTCGATAGTAGATACTTTGGCAACCAAGAAAGTCGGAATGACCCGAACAGAAATCTTACAAGCAACCAAGTTGACCGACAATGGCAAGTTGACGGAATACTTAGAGAACTTGGAATACTGCGGATTTATCCGAAAATACAATTGCATCGGAATGAAAGCTAAGAATGCCTTGTTCCAGTTAATGGACAATTACACCTTATTTTATTATAAGTTTATCAAGGACAGCTATATCAATGACGCACAATATTGGACCAAGATTACCGGCAAACCCGAGTACAACACGTGGTGCGGTTTGGCTTTTGAACGAGTATGCCTACAGCATGTGGAGCAAATCAAGACAAAGCTAGGCATTCAAGGAGTTATCACCACGGTTTATTCTTGGAGTGTAGCTGGGAGCAAGGATAAGCCGGGAGCACAGATTGACTTGCTGATAGACAGGAGCGATGATGTCATCAATCTCTGTGAAATCAAATACTCCAAGGCTCCATTTCAGATAACTAATACGATAGATGCGAGTTTACAAAACAAGCGAGAGCGTTTCATCCAAGAAACTGGCACCGAAAAAGCCGTACATCTTACAATGATTACGACCATGGGATTATCCGACAATCCTTATGCCTGGGATGTTCAGTCGGTAGTAACAATGGATGACTTGTTTGTTCTCTAAACGTCCTAACTATATTAAGTTGGAGGAGATGGCAACAGAATCTGTTCTTAAAGCATTCTGTAAGGCATTAAAGATAAAGCTCGTAAAAGAGCGCCTCCCTTTACGTGATTTGAACGATGCTTGGGAATATCTCCACAACTACACTATGGATATGTAGATTCCCTAACTGCTTTAACAAGCCAGAAAATATGGTTGCTTAAGTAAGAGAATGTGGTTGCTTAAGCTTACGGACACTGAATCTCGGGTTAACGGAGATAGTTTCTTGAGTTAGCGGAGACAGTTTCTTGGGTAAGAGAATACTGCTTCTCGGAGTTTGCCACTAGGCTCAGCAGCTCTGCTGAGCCTAGTCAGCAGGTCTGCCGACTGCAGTCAGCACATCTGCTGACTATAGTGACAACACCTTATTGTTGTACAATAACACACCTTATAGTTGTACAACCTTACACCTTATAGTCGTACAACTTTACCCCCCATAGTTGTACAACCTTATACACTATAGTTGTACAACTACAAACTCTGATACAGAGATACTACTTTCTTTTGGAAATACAATTTTTATCTGCAACTTTTATCGAAAAAAGTGAAGAGAAAAATTGCTTTTTCGATATAAAATCGTATCTTTCAAGAAGTTCTACCTGAAATTCAAAGAGTTAACAATTCCTCAGACACTGTCTGAGGAATTCAAAAAGCAAAAACAGCAGACACTGTCTGCTGAATCTTCTTTGCTACCCCAAAAAGGTCAGGCGCTGCCTGACCTTTTTTAATATCATTTTCCGTATAACTATCCATTTATCTATAAAATCATTACTTTTTCTTGCATAAAGTTTGCAATTTCCGATATTTATGCTTACCTTTGCCGTTGTTAAGAGGGAACTCGTAACACATTACAAAATATCTTATCAAAAAAATAAGAAAGGAAATAGCGAATGGAACTGAAAGAAACTTTCCAACAGGTGAAGAAGGCTAGCAAGACTCTGGGCTTGCTGACCGATGAACAACGTAACGAAGTGCTAAAGGCGGTGGCTGATGCCATCATCGCTGAGACTCCTGCGCTTCTCAAAGCGAATGCAGAAGACTTGGCGAAGATGGACAAGGCGAACCCGCTCTACGACCGGTTGCAACTCACAGAGCAGCGACTTCAGGATATTGCTTCGGATATGAGACACGTCAGTACCCTGCCCTCACCGCTCGGAAGAGTTCTCAAAGACAAAACACTCGAAAATGGTTTGCATCTGCAGCGAGTTGCCGTTCCATTCGGAGTTATCGGTATGATTTATGAAGCCCGTCCTAATGTGACTTACGATGTTTTCTCACTCTGTTTCAAGAGTGGAAATGCGTGCGTACTGAAAGGTGGAAAGGATGCAAACGCCTCAAACTCAGCGGGTGTCGAACTTATCCACAGGGTGTTGATAACTTTTGGTATTGATCCGAATGTCGTTACACTACTCCCTGCTACCCATGAAGCTACCGGCGAAATGCTGAATGCCGTGGGCTATATCGACCTCTGTATTCCTCGTGGCGGAAAGAAGCTTATCAACTTCGTCCGTGATACTGCCAAAGTTCCGGTTATCGAAACCGGAGCTGGCGTGGTACATTGTTACTTCGACAAGGATGGAGACCTGGAGATGGGCAAGCGCATCATCACCAATGCCAAGTGCCGAAGAGTGAGCGTATGCAATGCACTCGACTGTCTGCTGATTCACGAAAGTAGATTAAGCGACCTACCAACTCTCTGCGAAGGTCTCGCAGAAAAACAAACCAAGATTCATGCAGATGCCAAGGCTTACGAAGCTTTAAAGGGTCACTATCCTGACACCTTATTATATAAGGCAGAGGAAAGCGAAGCGAAGATGAAGGAAACAGATACTAACGTGAAGAGCATCTGGAACACCGAATGGCTCAGCATGCAAATGGGCATCAAAACCGTAGCTTCGGAAGATGAGGCGCTCGACCATATCGCCACCTATGGAAGCGGACATAGCGAGAGCATTGTTTCCAACGATGAAACTGCCCAGAAGAAATTCCAGGCAATGGTAGATGCAGCCTGCGTTTATGTAAACGCTCCTACCAGTTTTACCGATGGCGCACAGTTCGGATTGGGCGCAGAAATTGGTATCAGTACCCAGAAGCTTGGAGCCCGCGGACCAATGGCACTTGAAGAAATTACCACCTACAAGTGGCTGATTACAGGAAATGGACAAACAAGGAAGTGAAGAACAAGGAAGTGAAGAACGAAAAGTGAAGAGTGAAGAATTCAATAGCTTTATATTAGAAATAACAAACAAAAAACGAAATAACAATGAAGACATTCTTTAATGTTGAAGACCTTGGCGACTTGAAAGCAGCGCTCGCCGAGGCACAGGAAGTAAAAGCAAACCGTTTCGGTTATCAGGAGTTGGGCAAGAACAAAACCTTGCTGATGATATTCTTCAATAACAGTCTCCGTACTCGTTTGAGTACACAGAAGGCTGCGATGAACCTGGGCATGAATGTGATCGTGCTCGATGTGAATGCCGGTGCATGGAAACTGGAGACAGAGCGTGGCGTTATTATGGATGGCGACAAGAGCGAGCACCTGCTGGAGGCTATCCCAGTGATGGGTAGCTTCTGCGATCTTATCGGTGTGCGCAGCTTTGCCGGTTTGAAAGACCGTGACTACGATTATGCCGAGACCATCGTCAACCAGTTCATAAAGTACAGCGGTCGCCCAGTCTTCGCGATGGAGACTGCTACCGTTCACCCTCTCCAGGCATTCGCCGACCTCATCACCATCGAGGAGCATAAGAAGGTGGCTCGTCCTAAGGTAGTCCTGACCTGGGCTCCTCATTGCCGTGCCTTACCTCAAGCTGTACCAAACTCATTCGCCCAGTGGATGAATGCAGCCGATGTAGATTTCGTGGTTACTCACCCAGAGGGCTATGAACTCGACCCTAAGTTCGTGGGCAACGCCAAGGTGGAGTACGACCAGAAGAAGGCGCTGGAAGGTGCAGACTTCGTTTACGCCAAGAACTGGAGCTGTCCGGGCGTGAAAGACCCAGCACAGTATGGTGAGATATTGAGCAAGGATATGAGCTGGACCATCGACGAGGAGCACATGAGCTGGACCAACGATGGTTGCTTCATGCACTGTCTGCCAGTACGCCGCGGTCTGATTGTAACCGATGATGTCATTGAAAGCAAGAACAGTCTGGTGATTCCTGAGGCTGCCAACCGTGAGATTTCAGCCGAGGTTGTGATCAAGCGCATGCTTGAATCTCTCTAAAGCAGGATATAAGAAAGAGATTGAGGGTGTGTCATAAGTTCATGACACACCCTTTTTTTCGCTCTACTCAACATCATCCTATCCCCTTTTCTCGGTATTTTTATCTTTTCATCCGATTTATATTCTTTTATCTCAGATATTATCCGTACCTTTGCTACCGAAAAAGAAAAAAACAAGATGGACAAATACATAATATTATCACCAGAAGCCAAGGGGACGTTCAACGACCGCTTGAATTTTCTGTATCTCAAACTAGGTAACTATCTCGACACCGAGAAACTGGAAAATCGTACTTTGCAATATTGTAAGGTATTCCTCAGCGACGCCCAGAACCAGACTCAGGATTTAGAAGAGTCACTCCTTTATCAGGAGTATCTTAAGGATACCCATCTTACGATTGTGGAGCAACCTCCGCTCAACGGGAGCAAGATTTCACTTCTTATCAAGACCACAGACGATAAGACCCCTATCCTGTTCCACAGTCTCCGACTGACTGAGGAAGAAGCGAAGGGAAAGGATTCATACGAACAGACCCGAATGCTATTCGACAAATACCTGCAACTTATCGCCGGTACAGATATGACGATGGAGCGCAACCTGGTAAGAACATGGATATACGTAACTCATATCGATGTAAACTATCAGGGAGTAGTAGAAGCGCGCAATGATGTTTTCGACCAGCAAGGTCTGACGGCAGAGACCCATTATATAGCCAGTACGGGCATCGGCGGAGCAACATCCGTACGTCATGCATCTGTAGCTATCGACTTTCTGACCGTTCCCGGCATCAGGGAAGAAGACAAGAAATATCTCCAGGCACTCAACCATCTGAATCCTACTCACGAATACGGAGTAGCCTTTGAAAGGGGAACCAGCCTTTCTCTGCCCCAGAAGAAACAATATTTCATATCAGGAACAGCCAGCATAGACAAACATGGAGCGGTTGTATACGAAGGTGATATTGTCAGACAAACCGGCAGATTGCTCGAGAACATCGGTGCTTTATTGAAGGATGGCGATGCGATGATGAACGATATCCAATACTTTATCATCTACCTGCGCGATATCTCAGACTATCATACCATAGAGCAACTGATGAATCAGTTTTACCCTCAGATACCACATATCATAGTAGAGGCAAGAGTATGCAGACCAGGCTGGCTGATAGAAATGGAATGCATTGCAGAAAAACAAGAACTGAAATAAATGCTGATAAATGCAGAAATTTACTTTCAAAGAGTAAGTTTCTGCATTTTTTATGATTCATTCTAATATATTTTTACTACCTTTGCAGATATAAAAACTTATAAACCGACAAAAATGAGTGAACAGCAAACAAGCCAATCTAATTTTGGCATATATTCGTTATATGTATTGGGAGCCATCGCATGCTTTGTGTTCTTCCAATTTTTCTATCCCTACCATCTGTTTTATCAGGAGCAGAACCAACTGTTTCTGTCATCATGGGATTATCTGACTACTTATCTGGACAAACCGGGATGGCTGGCCTGTCTGGCAGGCGATTTCCTGACCCAGTTTTATTATTTCCGCTATGCCGGTCCTATCATCCTAACCCTCTGTATTCTTATTACGGGACATAATGTAAAATGCGCAGTAAGAGATGCAGACATCCAAGGGAAAAAGACGGCACATATCGTAGCCTTCATCATGATGATCCTATTGGTATGTTTCAGTTTTCACTACGACTACCGGCTTTGCAGCATTCTGGCAATAGCAGGTGGTGCCAGTGTGTTCCGTGTCAGCACCAAGCTGCTCACTTCCACCCGAATGTTTCTCAAGAAGATAGAGAAGATGGACGACAATCCTTCTGCCGCAGCAGGTTTGGGAGCAGCGCATTGGATTACCGCCTTCAGCATCATTGTTTCCGTATTCGTATGCCACTGGTTCTTTGGAAATGGAGTATGGATCTACGGAGCGCTGGTATTTACAGGCTGTCTTTCCCACATCAAGAAAGTGGGAACCTACTATCGCCTGGCTGCCCTCGTGATTCCTTTCTTCCTGCTGATGCTGTCCAAACGACTCTACTTCTGCGACTTCCAGACCCTTTATACCTATCCGGGTTTCGGAAAACTGGTAAAACCGCAAATGGATTTGGAGAAAACATTCGCAGTAGACTGTGAATATTACTTCGGTAATTATAATAAGGTTATCAACATCGTAGAAAAGACGGAAAATCCGGACCAATACATGAAGTTCTACTATAACCTCGTTATGGCGCAAAACGGATATCTTCCAGACAACCTACTGGGATTCCAGAGCAACAACCTGGGTACATTCGATAAACTGGGACCAGACACCCCAACCCTCACCATCAAGACCCTGAACGAACTGTATTGGGTTCTGGGTGACATGACTTTCTGCGAACGTGCCACAATGCTTGCCAATGTCTGCTCTCCGAATAACCGGAATATCAGAATGGTAAAGCGACTTGCCGAAATCAATCTGGTAAAGGGCGACTACGCTGCAACCCGCAAATATCTCCGTATCCTGCAAAAAACCTTCGTATGGAGCAGATGGGCAAACCGTGCTTTCTCATCACTTGGCAGAAAAGCAACAACTGATGAAAAAGCCCTCTTGCAACAATACATAGAAAAGCGCCCGTTCATCAACCGGAAGGATACGCTACGACTGAACGAAAATTGCCACACCATCATGTGTGAACTGGCAGAAAGTAATCCAAACAACAAAATCGCCATCGACTACATGCTCTGCAGCGATCTCCTCCTGAAAGACATGGAAACCTTCAAGCGGGATTATGATACTTATTATCTCAAACAGAAAAACGTTTCCTACGAACGCCTGTATCAGGAGGCTCTCATGATTTATCTGGCGGGAACCAAGGCTAAGCCGGAAGAATGGGCAAAATATATCAAGCGTCAAGATATTCTGAAACGTTTCTATCAGTATAATGAAGAACGGGGCAACCAGGCATTCAGCGATACCTACTGGTATTACTTCGACAAGGCAGAGGTACCTAAGTTGAACATCAACTGAGGAAATAATTGACGCTAACTGTTTATTAAAGAAGAAAAATGAAATACAAGAATATCCTATACAGTGCCATGACGGGCATACTGTTGCTCGCCTCATGTGCCCAGACTCACGAGAATGCTGAGCAGGTAGACCATCTGCCCAACATGTATCCCGACTATGCCGATGTAACGATTCCGGTCAATATCGCTCCTCTCAACTTTGAGATACGCGACAAGAACCTTACCAACATCGAAACCACACTCACGATTGAGGGAGCAGATGCCAACGATGCAGCCAACACTCTTACTGCCACCAGCAACAGCCAGAATCTGAAGTTTGATATGGACGACTGGAAGGCTTTCCTACAAAAGGCTGTGGGCAAGAATATCAAGGTTCAGATATATTCAAAGAGCAATGAGGGAGAATGGACGGCGTTCAAACCCTTCAACTGGCAGGTAGTGGGCGACAGTCTGGATGCTTATCTCACCTACCGACTGATAGAACCCGATTACGAAGTATGGAACAAGATACAGATTAAGCAACGCTGCATAGAGAATTGGCAGGAGAAGATTCTCGCCGACCACAATCTGCAGGAAAACCGCTGTATGAACTGTCATGCTTTTGGCAACCAGGATCCCAACCTCAGTATGGTATATATAAGAGGTGAAGGCGGAGGAGCCATTCTTAACCGCAATGGCAAGCTGCGCAAGCTGAACCTGAAGAACGCCAACATGATTTCTTCAAGTGTATATTACGGTTTCAGTCCATCGGGCAAATACGTAACGTTCTCTACCAATATCATCATTCCAGCCTTTCATGCCAACGCCGACAAGCGACTGGAAGTATATGATTCGAAGAGCGATGTATATGTAGCCGATCTCGACAACAACCGCATCATCTCTTCACCGCTTACCTCCGACAGTACACATCTTGAGACATTTCCTACTTTCTCGCCGGACGGGAAATACGTTTATTACTGCGTAGCTAACAGAAAGGGACTTGAAAGTACGAACCTGAAGGGATTGAAATATTCGCTGGTCCGCATCCCGTTCGATGAAAAGACAGGGAGTTTCGGAACCGAGGTAGATACTCTTTACAAGGAGCGTTCAGTCTGCCATCCTAAGATAAGTCCTGACGGCAGATACTGTCTCTTTACGGTAGCCGATTACGGCACGTTCCCTATCTGGCATCCCGAGGCAGACCTCTATATGATGGACTTGCAGACAGGGAAAGTGGATAGCCTCAGCATCGTGAACAGCGAGAAGAGCGACACCTATCACAGTTGGTCGCATACCGGCAGATGGTTTGTCTTTGCCAGCAAGCGTGACGACGGACTTTACGGCAAGCCTTACTTCTGCTACGTAGACCGCCAGGGCAAGGCTCACAAGCCTTTCGTTCTTCCACAGAGGGAACCAACCTTCTACGATGATTGCCTGAAGAGTTTCAACATACCGGAGCTGAGCCGCGGCCCTGTTCCATTCGATGCCATCGATATAGAGAATGTGATGAAGCAAGAAGCTGAAAAGTTCAAATAAAAAACGAACTTTAGAAAGTAATCCCCCACACGCCCTGAAAGGGCAGAAGCTCCTAGCCCAGGGCATCGCCCTGGGTAATTACGGACGCAAACCTGTCGCCCTGTAAGGGCAAAAGCTTTAAAACGCCAATATTTTGACGAAGCTTTTGCCCTTACAGGGCGCATTGCATAATCTCTATATTACCCAGGGCGATGCCCTGGGCTAGGAGCTTTTGGGCCTTCAGCCCGTACATAAACCACTTATAAATTCTGTTATCTAACCTTCGTCGGAATTCTCTTATCACTCATGATTTCATTTCCAGCCGCACGGGCATCCAGTTCTACAGGCTTGGATGTGAAATCTGGGGTATTATAAGAATCCAGCAACTCATCGTAGTACTTCTTCGGATTGCGCTGTGGCAGCAGGAATGGCTTGCTAACATTGCCCTTATCATCAATGCAGGCAAGGTAAAGACGGGTATAGAGTCCGTCGCCACGGCGGGATGTAAAGACAAACCAATGTGAATCCTTGCTCCAGTTGTGCCAACTGTCCGTATTCTTACTATTGGCTGCAGCCAGAGGCTTAGCCTGACCTGTCTTCAAATCCAGCAACCAGTTATCCGCTTCCTTATGCCAGATAGGGAAACAGCCATAATCACTCATTGTAAACATGATGTACCTGCCATCATACGAAGGACGGGGATGGGTAGCACTCTTCCCCAGTTCACGGGCATTGAAGATGGTATCCACCTTGTTGCCAAACTTACCCGTAGCGGCATCGAAACCTATCTTGCAGATATTATACTTGATATCCTTGTAACCGCTTGGGATAGGCTCTGCGGTAGAAGAGCAGAAGTAGAGCGTCTTGCCATCAGGCGAGAATACCGGATAAGTCTCGTAATGGTCTTTCGTCATCAGGAGAGAATCCAATATCAGTTCATGGGTTGCAGGCTGATAAACGAAGACATCCGATGCCTGGTCGAAGACTTCAATTCGCTCATCCTTCACGGCATGGAAACTCTGATGGGTGGTATTGGTGCTATAAGCGCAATACTTGCCCGATGGATGCCAGTAAGGATAAACCATCGAACCCTTCAGGGAATCGTTCTTAGCCTTCAGCCACTCCCGCTTGCCGTTCTGAGAAACCAAGGTAGCACCATGGTCGCCACGGACATGGAAGGTAAACTGATCGGGATTGGTTCTGTTTGCCGTATGACAGTTGAGACAGGCACCCGGTGCTGCCGTATTCTCAAGGATTGCCGTTTCCTCAAAGTTACTCAAGTTGCGCTGAGAAATGCCCAACTTGCCATACACCTCATAACCAGGGGCAATACGACGATAAGTCAAGCCCCAGTCGTTCAGCTCGTAGGGGCTGACATATATATCGAAGTCCTGATACTTGAACCTTTCACCATTTTTCAATACAAACACAGAGACGGTGAGTTTTCCGCCCTTATTTTTTCTCAAGAAGTCGTGCCACTCCTCTACATCAAAGTCCGCATACTCTTTTCCGAAAGAAGAGATTTCCTCGATGGTCTTCGATCCTGCCACACTCACTAACATTTCATCTACATCGTCATCCGTCATATTGAAATTAAGCGGAGCGATGTTGACAGGAACTGTAACCCCGATGTAATCAGGGAAGATTTCAGGCAATTGTTTGATTTCTTTTGCCTCACTCCATGGTGAAGGATAGCAACAGGAATCGAGAGTAGCCATCCCCATCACAACCAACAGGACACACAACAGATATTTGATTGTTTTCATATCATTCCAGTATTATCATTCTACATTCTAATAAACCTCTTTCATTCCCTCCTTCTTTCCGGCAGCCTCATCAGCCCCCTGCACCACCATATAGTACCAGGCATTGGATACATACGGCTGCTGACTGAGTTGAGGATCCTTCGGGTTGCGAAGATAGATTTGAATGAAATTGAGCGTATTGTTCACATTCTGCGCATCCACACTATATGGTATGGTGCGAGGATCGTTATGCGTCTTCATCCATTGCTCTATCAATATTTCCTGGAAGGAACGAGGGATATGGTCATAGCCTACGAATCTACCCAATGGATAATACTGCATGAACTTATTGAAATCACGCTGCAAAAGTACATAACACATCAGATATTCGTAAGCCATCTTATTGCTCTTATCATTTAGGAAGAGCAAGCCCAGCATCTGGTCCATCTCCCGGTCGCTAAAAAGGAAGTCCTGCTTCTTTTCGCGATACTTTCGCAACTTGCCATAGATAGGATGACGGTTGATTGCCTTCTCATTGCCCAGTAACGCCATCGTCTGGTTCGCCCAGTTGCTATAGAAGAGTGTCTTCTGTAACCGGCGGAGCAACTTGGCAGCCACCTCGTAATTACCATTGATGATTTCGCACTCAGCAATACGGCGGGTCAAACGGGCACTCTTGCGGAAATTCGGTATCGCCTCCTGTGCCTCAAACATATAACGTTCGGCATCGTTCACCATGCCCAAGCGATAAAAAACCTCAGAGGTAGATACCGGCGAAGTCATATCTCGGGTAAAAGCAGGGAACAAGCCCTCAGCTCCATTCTGATAGAATTCGAAGAGTCGGTCGGGAAGTTGTCCGGTCTGGCTCAAGGCAAGATTCACACTAGAAACACCCAACGGACTTGTTGCAGGTTTCTTTTCAGCGTGCTCAATAATCTTATTCCACTGTTCTGTACGTATCCAGAAATCATAGTCTATCATCTCGTAAGTCAACTCATCAAATGAAGTTCTGATACCCCAAACAGAGGCAAACAGTACAATAACATACGATGCCACCATAACCCATTTAGACTTCTGCCACTTCTGCAATACCGAGCTATGCGGATGTACCATACCGAGGAAAGGCATAAAAGCCGCCAATGCCATGACAATATAAATCAGCAGGAATGTTACGCCCGGATAACGGTAATAGTTGAGCCCCAAGAATAAGCGGGACACCGGATATTGCAATGTCTGCGTAGAGAGCAAAATCCAGGCTATGGTAAGCACAAGGATGCAGGCAGAATAGCCTATTCCGGAAAGGATACTACCCTTCTGCTGCGCATTCTTCAGCGTATCACCTATCATCAGGACGGCATAAAGGAAAACCACCGGTCCCAAGAACCAATAAACCAATGCCGTGCTAACCAGTTCGAACACCACCTTTACCAACCGGTTGTGGAATCGGTTATGAATCCATCCTATTACTAAGGCTCCGAAAAGTGCAACTACAAAAGAGAGCAACACATTCTGGTCGCCCATGGCACACCATAAGGCGATACTTGGAAGGAAACTCAGGAGATAACCCGGGAAATCATGCCTTGCTCCATATTGCTTCATCAGTCCCCATACGGCAGCCTGAATGCCCATCAAGAGCAAAGCGATTATGGCACCGCCCAATACAGGCATATAATAGAACTGTACCAGAAACTCACTGATATAGTCAGCCAATCCTCCCGGCAGTACAATGCGCTCCAGGAAATAGCCGGTATCAAAGAGAAACATCTGATACTGTTCCTGAAAGCAGAGTCCGCCAACGAATGGCACTGCCCAAAATATCACGACCGCCACACCGAAGAGCAGCGACAGCAGCGGTTTCCAAGTTTTTATCATCAAATTCTTCATGATTCTCCAATCTAAATTTTTATTCGTTTATTCTCTCACAGTCACTTTCGGACGATCATCCGAAAAAATCTGATTGCGGGTTTCCTTTATATCCAGTTCCACCTTAGCCTTTGTGAAATCCGGTACATTATAGGCATCAAACAGCCCATGATAATATTTCCACGGATTGCGCTGCGGAAGAAGGAAAGGTTTGGTTGCCTTACCCTTATCATCGATACTCGATATGTAGAGACGGGTATAGTTTCCGTTACCACGCTTGCTGACGAAGACAAACCAATGCGAGTTGCTGCTCCAGTTATGATAGCTTTCGCTCATCTTACTGTTCACCGCTGTCAGCGGATAAGTCTGCCGGGTCTTCAGGTTCATCATCCACAGATCAGCATCGGGTTGCACAATAGGGAAATTGCTTCTGCTGCACTGTGTATACATCAGCCATTTGCCATCATACGACGGACGAGCCAAGACGTAACTCATATTCGTCTTCGGACCATTCAGCAGCGTATCCACTTTTTCTCCAAACTTTCCCGTTCTGGCATCGAAAGGAATACTTACCAGCGAGCACTTCACTTTCAGATACTCAGCCGGTACACGGCAAGCTTTCGAAGTACTATAATATAAGGTATTGCCATCTGCACTGAAAGCAGGGAATATCTCCAGCCAATCGGGGGTCATCAGTTTCTGGTCTGTTACCAGCTGATTGTTACGCGTATCCAGTACCACGATATTACTGAAGTCATGATAAACTTCTATCGGCTTGTAAGTTCCCACGAAGAAACACTGGTGAACGGCATTGGCAGCATAAGCCACATAATTGCCTTCCGGATGCCAATAGGCATAGCTTCCGGCAGCCTTGGTAGAATCGGTCTTGGTATCTATCCATTGCTGCTTGCCATCCTTCATAATCAGGGTACCTCCACCCTCACCACGTATCTGGCAGGTCAGTTGTCGGGCATCAGTACGATTGGCTGTATGGCAATTGAAACATCTTCCCGGCAAGGCGGTTTCTGTCATGATAGCCGTTTCATCAAAGGTATGGATATCGCGCTGATAGATGCCGATGTTGCCACCCACTTCGTAACCGGGAGCGATACGGCGATAGGTCAAACCGTAATCATCCAACCGATAAGGACTCACCATCATCTGGAAATCCTGATATTGCTTCCACTTGCCATCCTTACGGGTACAGACGGTAAAAGAGATGCTGCCACCGATGTTCTGCTCAGTAAGCTGATGCCAGTCTTCCACATCAAAGTCTGCCCATTCACCACTGACGTGCAGTTCCCCGCCCTTGCTTCCTTTTGCCACGACATCCACCACATCTACGGTATCACCTTTGATATTGAAGTTCATCGGAGCAATATCAGCAGGAATGGTCACCCCAATATAGTCAGGATAGATGCTTGGCTTACGATTCACCATGGTAGGATTCTCAACCGATGGAGTACATGCGGTTATCCCCATCCATACGGCGATGAAAGCATAAATTATCTTTTTCATTCTTCGCCTCCTTTCTGTTTACTCATCATTCGTTTTACGTATTCTGCGTATGGCGAACCCGGCACATTACCTTGATTCTGTATGCATTTCACAGCATCCTGATAACCAACAGGCATCTGCATATAGCCACCATATTGCTGTACCCAACTGCCATAACGCATGAATCCCTGAATATCTCCCTTCAAGAGCATCTGCCCCATGAAATAGTCGAGTGCCATTTTGTTATCCGGATTGTTGATGAAGAGCAATCCCATCATCTTGTCAATCTCATCATAACTATAAATCATCTCCGTCTTGAAGCGCATTCTTCTAGCCCTTCCCAAATCAGGATCATGACTGATAGCCGTATCATTGCCCAGCATCGCTTCCATCTTCACAGCCCAGTCATGATAGAAGAGCGACTGTTTCAGGAGATCGATATTCTTACGTGCAACGGCATACTTGCCATTCACAATCTGACATTCGGTAATGCGCTTCATCAATCTGCCACTCATCTTTCCATTCAGGATGGAAGCCTGCAAATCGCTGGCATAGCGAAGAGAAGAGTTCACGAGACCCAGACGCCAAAAGGCTTCCATCGTAGGATACATCGACATATTATCGCGGGTACGGGGAGCCAGCAAGGCATCTTCCCCACTCTGATAGAAAGAAAACATGCGGTCGGCAAGCTGACGGGTCTGAGCAAGAGCAAGATTTACGCAGTTGCTGGTATAGAACACCTGTACCTGATTCTCCTGCGCATCATTGATGATATCTTCCCACTTCCCGTTACGCACCTGTTCGTTCAGCTTGAGCAAAGCATAGAGGTCCTTGTCATATCCCCATTTCTGACCCGGATACCGCATAGGCACGCGATAATAGTTGATACCTGTCATCACAGACATCAATGGATATTGAACCAGAAGGGTACTATAGCAAATCAGCTGGATAGCCAGGAGATAGAGAATAGACAAAAGATAGGTAATCGAAACGGAAGGGAGTTTGCCTTTCTTTACTTGTATCAGGAAAGAAGCCACACGGAGGAAGACATAAAGCCAGGTTGCCCCGCCTCCAATCAGCCAGAATATAACGGGTATCAGAAGTACATCTGCCCATGCTATCCTTGCTCCCCATCTTCTGGTAGCAAGATTCATCAACCATGCTGACAGCAGGGCTAAGGTCAGAGCTACCGGAAAAGACAGGAGCACTTCAATATCTCCCATCACTTCCAGCAACAGGATAGAAGGAAGAAGAGCTATGAGCATTCCATACCACTTCAACGGCTTGGCTGTATAACTTCTGATTACCTGATAGGTAAGCGACAGAAAAGCCACGAAGAGAAAAGCCAGAATGGCAGCACCCAAAACTGGAACATAATAGAACTGTACCAGGAACTCGCTGATATAATCAGCCAAACCACCTGCCACACTCAGGTCATGCCAAAAGTAGTCGGCAGACCAGAGAAAGAGCTGGTTCTGCTCTTGGTAACATAAGGCTTGTGGATAACCACAATACCAAAAAAGGAAGATGCATAAGCCGAACAATGCGACCAGAGTCATTTTCCCATATCTAGAAATGAACTTTTTCATGTACTCAATAGATTAGTCCGGATACCCATTTTTATCAACATCTTCTACAGCAGGCAACCTACTTGGCAGAAGGATACATGTTCTGAAGAAAATCCTTAAACACTCCAGCAGGCTGACGCTTGAGGAAGGCGATGTTATATTCCTTCAACTGGTTCTGTATCTCCTTACCCTTGGTCATCAGCAACTGGTCAGAGCCTTCCTGACGGGCCTGCATACGAAGCTGGTTGTAGGCTCTGTTAAACTTCATCATCTGATCTTTCCATACCTGAAGAGAATCGTTCTGAGGTGTTCCCCCGGAAATACTGTTGGCACCGACCGTAACTTTGATATCACCCGGTTCGGAAACAACCAGCAAGTCCTGAACCCCATCACGATAGTGATAATCTACGCGAATCACCTTCATCTCTGTAGTATCGGCAACAAATTCAAATTTGCCGTCCTTGATGACAACAGAGTCTACATGAGCAGCATCCTGCAGTCCGAACATAGGCACAAGGAAAATCTTCTTGCCATCCCATCGGTTCGATTCCATCGTACCATGGATACGGCAATTTCCCTTTTCGGCAGACTTACAACCTGCCATTACTACCATACTCGTAACGGTCATCAGAGCGATAACCATCAATAAAATCAATTTCTTCATTATACTCTTAGGTTTAATGTTTATCATCGTTGTTTACTTACAGTTCCATATTGGTTTATGGACTTGTATCAGAAGTTTCTCTATTCACATACAAAAGTACAATAAAAACTCGTAAACACCAAATTTTTTCTGCATTTATACAAGATAGTACAGAAGAAAAGCAATAAAAGTCAAATCCTGCTAACCTAATGAAACGAAAAAGCCCCATTCTCTATTTCGCCCCCAACTTGGGGGTGAAGAACCAAAAACTCTTCACTCTTCACCTTATGCCCTGAAACGCCCATAAACAGGGCGTTTCAAGGGGTGAAGAGTTATCAGCGACTCTTCACCCCTCGGAATACCGATAAACACAGGGGATTCCAGGCGAAAGGTGAAGAGTGAAGAGTATTTCTACATAAGCCTTGCATTAAAACGAAACAAAGCCATTTGGGATGGCTGTTCTAGGCAAACAGCCCACTAGCAGCTAAAGCGCCAGTAGGCTGTCTGTGGTTTGCCAGTTAACTGTCTGTATTAAACAGCCTTCTTTTTACCAATTCACTGCAGGTTAAAACAGACAAATAAGAACAGCATTCAGTATATCAAAAAAAGAAAAGCCCCGACTACAGAACGGCAGTCGGAGCTAAGACTTATTTATTTTTTATTTCATCTACCAATTTTTCAACTTCCTCTAGAGGGAGCATGGTACCATCTGCAACTTGTTGTGGAGGAAGTCCCATAGCAAGTAATCGTTTAGCGGTTTCTATTCTTTCTTCAGCGCGAACTTCTGCAAGACCTTCAGCATGACCTTCCAACATTGCATTTTCCAAGACATCATTCTGGATCATAATGGCATTGACATGCTCATCATAAGCATAACGTTCTGCATTCGACATAGAATCATATCTCAACTTCTCACGTGCCTTCTGCAAACCCAGAGCTTTGGCTTCAGGAGAGATGAAACCATTCTTTAGGTACTCTACCCATTCCTCGATTGGAGATTTAGCCACCTTATTGAATTCGTTTAAGCGAACCAATATATAAGTTGTGCCAATCTCTGAAGTCGATTTACTTACTATTGTATCCTTCTCCTTTGTACTGATGATAAGGTTGTCTTTCGTATGCAAGCCCACAAAATTATTCTGTCCTACATAGATGTAGTCAGAGCCTTTGCCAAGATCAAAGTACAGGATACTGATGGAATATACCTTCTTTACCTCTTTGCAAGTATCGTTCAAATTGACCTGCTCTGAGATAGCCTTGGGCACTCCATAAAACAAACGTTCCAAATAATACAACCTAGTCATGTTTTGTATTTCAACAAGGATGTCTTCTCCGTTGCTATTTTTCGCCTTTATTTCCATACGATAGAACTTGTCGTCCGACAGGAGTTGATTATCTTCGTTTTCCAAAACCTCAACAATCTTAATCGGTTCACCTAAAAACACAGTCAAGAAACCCTCAAGTACTCCAAAGTTTGCCTTTTGGTGAAGTAAGCGAGAGACAGCCCAATCAAATCGAATGCATTTATCTCTTAATTCTGTCATTTCCTATTTTTACTAAACAATTCTGTATGAGAACCGAGCCTTAACAGCTCTATCATATCATCATCAATCCATATCAACAGATAATCATCTTCTATATGGCACTCCCAACAACCTTTATAATTACCTTTAAGAATATGAGCTTTGTATTCTTTCGGAAGAGGCTGTTCCATCATAAGAAGGCGCAAGACTTTGTCTAAGGCAGTAACCTTATCAGGAAAAAGCCTATACTTTTTAAAGTCCTTCTTAAACTTACTTGAATAATGAATCTGTTTCATTCTTTCATTAAATCAGCCATTAAATCATCAACGTTATCAAATACGTCTTTCTTTGCCCATTCTTCACCTCGCTTATATGCTTCCATGTGAGCCTGGGCTTCACGAATAGCCGCTTTCGTCTCTTCATTTGGCTCATACTCCTCTCCTGCCTGACATTTCTTTGCCAAGCGGGCAACATAAGAATTAACCTTAGCCACAAATTCCTCCAGACTATAACCTGCAGGAACGTTATATTGTAAATTAACTGTCTGCATAAAACTAAATTTTAGAACCGCTGCAAATTTACGACTAATTATCGTAACCGCCAAACATTTCGGATAAAATTTCAGCATAGGGCAAAAAGAAAAAGCCCCGACTGTAATCACTACAGCCGAGGCCTAACCTTATTTATATTATAAT
>NZ_JAHOEA010000043.1 GCF_019127135.1 Segatella copri
AAAACTGTGTTAAACTACTTTTATTGTAGCTTGACACAGTTTAGTTTACACTCTCTCGATTTTTTGCTTGGGTAAATCTGTTTTCATTAAACCATATTCTTCTCTATTCTTTGCTATTGCCATTTCAATCCATTCAAACTTATGTGGCAAGGGTTCCTGTTTTTTGAATGGTCTATTTCGTTTGCATATTCTCATCCTTTCGTGTGTTTTGTATAAAAGTCAGCCGTCGTCGAAGAAAGACAGTCCTCGTACCTCAGACTAACTTCCTCCGACTATGGCACGGCAAGAAAAATCCTTGGCGGTATGCCTTGAAATGCTTCAAGACTATACTGCCAAGGACTTTTCTTTGTTTGCCGTGCTGACAACGGCTGACTTTTATAGCCACAACTCGCAGTTCCATTTTTATCGCACAATCCAAACGACATGAAACAGTGGCACGCCACCTTTTCATGTCTCAGTAGTACGGCATGAGGAAAAGTGTTTCTTTTTGTCGGTTGCAGGCTAACCGATCAAAATAAACACCATTCCTTGATTTGCCGTACCATTTTGTTTGCATACTCCACCGCAAGAAAGAAGTCTTTGATGTAAACCTCAACGACCACTTTCATGCTTGGCTGCACAGCCTTGGAGAAAACCCGATGCAAGAAGCATGGACAAGCCATACTCTTCTTTCACCGGAATTTCTCTGAAGGCTGTGCCATTCTTGTATGCGATTTCCATTTTCCTAAAAACATTTGCAAGACAGTAATTGTATCCATTTCTCAGAAATGAGTATGCGATAATCGTGCAGTCCAAAAACTTCCGTGAAGTTTCTATTTTCATTTGCCGCTCTGATTTTCTTTCCTCCACAGGGTCTTTCCTTTTGGCATCAACCGTTATCGTGCAGGTGCAAAGGTATGGCAGCGGGCTTTGGAAATAAAAGGTCGAGCCTTCGGTTTTCGAAAAAATCTCCACACCGTTGGGTAGTATTTTTCCGAAAAACCTTGTATTTCCAGCCTCGCCGCCCTTGAAAGGCACCTGAAACGAAACGACCGATGCGACAGGAAGACGCAAAAAAAATGTCGGAAAAGGGAGCGACAAAAAGGTGAAGAAACGAGAACTTCCCTTCAGTTCCTGGAACCGCAAATAAATTTAATTCAAGGCTATATGACAACAAACATCAACATAACACAGACTTGGTGGAGATTACTCTCCGCAGTCGGCTCAACCCTCATCACTTTGGTGGCTTGGTTGGGATATATGGCTCTCTGCATAGTCGGTGAAGTCATATTGGGAATTGTGAAGTTCATCTTCGGCATCATCATTTCCATTCTTTCTATGGTGGTACTGATTGGAACATTCATTTGGTTATTGACACTTTAAGCATACAAGAATATGGGAACAAAAAGACATTCAAAGACTGCATCACAGCAATGCAGATATTATGAGGTGGACAACATCTTTGAGTATATGGTGGACACATACATCAATGGTAACATCACATCATTCAAGGACATCTACAGAGAGTTGAACAAGGGCGCAAGACGTGATTTTGTGGACTTCATCTTCAACGAGGTGAACCCTAAATACACGATTGAGCTAATCAAGCAAACCATTTAATTAGCAAGCGATATGAACAGAAGCATTGAAGCGATACCTACTTGGGCACTCTGCTACATCATCAATGGCGATGCAAGCGGACTGACAGACGAGGAAATCCGTATGGTGGACGAAGCCATACGCAAGAACAATATTAAGATAGTAAGTCCAAGATACAACGAGGACATGTGCACAGAACCTTACTTCAGCCATTATCCGTTCTTCGGACTGCCTACAGAAGTTGAGGACTGCGACATCATCTATCACGAGTAACAACCCCTTTAACAACATCAGACATGAACACTACAGAATATTTCAAGAGAACCATACAAGCCTATTTGGAGGAGCGTGCAATGGAGGACGAACTCTTTGCAGCCAAGTATGACAACCCCGATAAGAACATAGACGATTGCGTCACCTATATCCTTAATTGGGTACAGAAGAGCGGTTGCAACGGCTTTTGCGATGACGAGATATATGGGCAAGCCATCCACTACTACGAGGAGAAGGACATCGAGGTAGGAAAACCATTGAACTGCCAAGTGTCTGTTAACCACCACATCGAACTCACAGAGGAGGAGAAGGCACAGGCAAGACAGGAAGCCATCCGCCAATATCAGCAAGAGCAGATGAACAAGATGCGTAACAGAGATACCGCCAAGCGCACCTCACAGAGAACGGAAACAGAAGTACACCAACCATCATTATTCGACACGTTATGAAACCAAGAACGAAATATCAGAAGCAAGTCGTAACCTCAAACAAGGGGTTACGACCTATCAAGGGAGCGCAAATGCAATGGGCATTCCGTGAATGTCTTGACCACTATGCCTTTCAGTTGAAGCACGGACAGACCACCTGCATGGACTGCGGACACACTTGGACTACGGACGAGGATGCGGACAAATGTGTCTGCCCGAAGTGTAAGGCAAAGTTGGAAGTGCAGCGCACCAAGCGACAGAAGGCAATGTCTTCTACCTATTTCAGCGTACTCACTGAGCGTAAGGGACTGCAACTTATGCGAGCATTTCAGATGAAAGCCTATTACCGCAAGGGACAAAAGGCAGACATCTTTTGTTGGGAGGTGGCACGCTATTGGATGAACGAAAAAGGCAAGGTGGAGGTTATGGCACGCAAGCGCACAATGGGTATCTATATGGACACGTTCTGCTACGACTCCGACATAGAATTGCGCAAGGACAACACCACCTATCAGCATATTGCTTCATTTCCGGTCTGCCCCGATATGAAAGTCATTCCTCAGATATGGCGCAACGGCTTTGACGGAGCGTTTCACGGCATCGAACCGCTTACATTGTTCAAGGCGATGCTGACAGACCACCGCATCGAAACGATGATGAAACAATGCCGTTACGGACACGTCCGCTACTTCATAGACCACCCACGGCACTTGGAAACTTGTTGGAATGCCTACAAGATAGCCAACCGCAACCATTACCTTATTACAGACATCGGCAAATGGGCGGACAACATCTGTATGTTGGTAGAAATGGGCAAGGACATCAGAAGTCCACATTACATTTGCCCCGACAACCTTGAAGCCGAGCACGACAGAATATCCGAGAAAATCAGAGCAAAGAAAGAAAAGGAGCGTACCGAGGAGGAGATACGCAAGGCATTGAAGAACGAGGACAAGTTCAAGGAAATGAAGAGCCGTTTCTTCGGTTTGATGTTCACGGACGGCAATATCGTGGTGAGAATGCTTGAAAGCGTCAGGGAGCACGTTCTTGAGGGCAAGGCGATGCATCATTGCGTAGGCAGCGGTACAAACTATTCACTCAATCCCGACTGCATCATCTTCTCAGCAAGAATAGCCGAACAAAGAGTTGAAACAGTGGAGTTTTCACTCGAGCAGATGAAAGTCGTACAATGCCACGGACTACAGAACAAGGACACCGAGCACCATGCCGACATCATCAACTTAGTGAACAGCAATGCAAGACTTATAGAGCAACGAATGGTTGCAACGACATAACACTACATTATTATAATTTAGGCGGAGCGATGAAAATTCGTTCCGCCACTTTCTTCATGAGCCGAGGAGCGGAAAGAAAGTGGCAAAGAACCGTTTTTTCCTTATCTGCGATGCTTGCAGAATAACAAAGGACAGCCCAAATCAAAAGGACTGTCCTTTATTCATAAATCGTTTTTTCTGTTCCTTGGGAGATAGTCCCATCTGGCGATTGACACTTTTGCTTACTAATGCGGCATGATGCCGTCCTATGGATTCAGTGGCAAGCTGAGATTTTAGCCGTAGTCTTTCTTTTTCATTGGCGTACTCTTAATTTATTGTTAGAGGCGATACGACTTGAGACCTTCATCGAATGCAGCCTTGATTTCGGCTGCATAGGCATTGAAGTGTTCGTTGATGATGTTGTCCACATAACTTGCAATGGAAATCTTTCCCTTGCCTACGATACTGACAAATTTAGTCACACGCTCATGAATGTCCTCGCTGATGCCAACATGTCTGCCATATCTTGCGGTAAAACCTGCATTTGCCATGAACTTACCGACATACTGCTCAGCACGCTCTTTCTCCATTCTGTCGATTGGCTCAAATTCACCCACATCATAATTCTCATATGCTGCATCTTCATCAAAACACTCCTCCTTGTCGGAAATAGTTGACGATGTACGGTCTTGAAATGTCTCTTCAAGACAAGCGTCAATCTGTTTACCAACTTCCTCCATTGTCTCTTCATAATTTCTCATGAAAGCCTCATACAACTCCTTGGCATCTGTCGAAGTGAGTTGTCCTTTACCACAGTTTTTTGTTTTGTCTGCCATAATCATTTTTTTAATTGTTATACAAATTCTCTGCTATTGAAATACTTGTTGACTATTGAAAATCCAACCTCAACAGTTTTTGTCAGATACCTGACATATGCAATTCCATCAACGCATCTATTTTGCGTTTAATAATCTTTGAGCGTTCTGCGATTTCAGCTTGTAGCTTTTCGCTGTCCATTTCTGAGAATATTTTGCCCACATGTGCAAATCTATCCTTTGTTGCATTGTTCTCTTCTGTTCTTTCCATAATTCTCCTTATTAAATTGTTATACAAAGTCGAGGATATTGAAGTCCTCTATACTGTCTGGCACCTTAAACTCTTTCTTTGGCTTGGAAATCTCTACAATCTTATGAGTTTGCAAGTAGAAGGTGACGTAATCATGGATGTTCTTCTTGCACTCCTCGCTGTTCTCCATGAATTTCTCATAGAATTGGTTGCCATCCATCTCATGGAAAACCTTGCCTGCATGTCTTTTCTCCTTGGCCGTTGCTTTCGGTGCCTTGACGGTATTCACAGCTGCGTCAATGTCCTCAAAACTTGACCCTTTGGCTTGTGGCATATCGGCATCTTCCTTATTGTCAGAATATTTCACACCAATATCTTCTATGCGAACATTCGTAAACACGTCATCAAGCTGTTCGTCAGAAATCCGTGCCGTACTCTTTGGAGAATCGTCAAATGTCACGTCATTATCCGATACGGACATGGATTCTGTTTGTTTTTGTTCCGTTTCTTCTTTCTTCCGTAGTTGGGACAATTTGAAAAGACTTTTGCCTACAAGTGCCATCGGGTCGATAGGCGTTTTTTTCTCCTTTTCCCTGCCGTTCGCAACTTCAAGGAGCAACTTGTTGTAAAAATAGATAGTCCAAACATTGAATGCAGCCAAGACTATCAAGAATATAGTTTCCATTGTCATGCTTGTTCCTTTTTGTTACATATTCCAATCGTCAATCTCTTTTCTCAGCAAGCCGTTGATTTCTTCCTGGTTCTCTTCAAGATGTCTCTCAAGAATAAGGTCGATGTAACCACCGACTGTCAACTCATGCTTTGCGAGCACACTGACTATTCTTGAAATTCTCCTGTGTATCTCACGGCTGATATAAACGCATTGACGAGTCTTTATCTCGTTTCGCTTGAAGAATGCCGAATCGTAACTTTCCGAAGAAGCCTTGGGAGGCTTGCGTGAATTTGGCGACTTATCGGTCTGCGAGCATTGGGACTTCCAGCCAACCTCTTCTTTCTCTTCGGTATCTTTCACTTGGGATTGGGAAGCTCCGTCAAGAATGGATGCCGTTGTCGTGCCAATCTTGCTCTTGCCAATAGAGGCAATGAGCAGATTTTCATCTATTGCGTCAGTGTTGATTTTTCTGCTTACCATAGGCTCATGTCTTTATGATTTCACAAATCTCGTCGGACAACTCCTTGATGCCACTCCCTCGCAACAGGTTTGGGTCTGATGGAAAGATGGTGGAACGGAACACTGCCTTTCTGTTCTCCGACAGCTCTCTTCTGAAACGTTTGCTGTCTGGCAGTCGTGTGTTGAGAACCGAATAGTCGAGAGACTTGAACATACCTTCATATACATCATACAAACTCGTGCGTTCTCGTTTGTCAACCATTGTCCAAAAGAAAGCAAGTTTCTTGGTGACCGACCAACCCTGTGTCAAAAAGTTGTCGTGGAACAACTGCATGAAGCTCATTGCGCTTTCTACAACAAAGCGGTCTGCGCTGACGGGTACAAAGATGTAATCCATCTGAGACAAGGTCTTCATGACGCCCTCACTTTTGATAGTCCCAGGCATGTCAAAGAAGATGAAGTCAAGTTTAACCTCTGTTTCATTCAACACTGTCTCTGCGTCGTCAAGCGCATTGACAGCATTGCTTCTCGTTACGCTGAAGGACTTCTTGCCCAGCTTTTTGAAATGCTCACAGGCTTGCGCCTTGAAATAGTCGCTGCTTTTGATGAGTTCCAGTTCCTCGTCTCGCAGGTCTGCAAGGTTGTATTGTGGCTCGTCACAGTCTATGACCGCCACATTGTAACCCTTGACATTGTGAAAGTAGTTGGCTACAAGAGCCGTGATGGTGGACTTTCCTATTCCGCCTTTCTGTGTTGCGAACGCAACAAATCTTGTCTTACTCATATCGTTAACTTTTTAAATTGTTGATTACTCATTTCTATGATTTCCTGCCAATTCAAAGATATGAACACTTTGATGTCCATGTCTATCGGTCATTGCTCCATTATGGAGACCTTGAACTGTTGCAATGCTTCATCATTTCCATACGACAGTACGACAGTGAATCAGTAAGTCTGTACGTCAGTGGAGCATCATGGATGCAAAGAGACGCTGCAATAGTGACAGGCTTATTCGTTGCTGCAAATGCTTGTTTCATCATATTTTCAAATCATTGGTTCAATGTTTGGCTGCAAAATAACAACGAAATTTCCGAAAAACAATGGTTTTCAAATCCTGTGGCAGCATGTTGCCGATAGTTGCAGTGGTTGTCTGGGGTAGCATTGTTACAAGGGCGCATTTTTAGCCGTAATTTTGCACCCGAAAGGCAAAGCAATGGATAGCGCATCCATATCGTTCCGACAAGAACAAGGCTTGATGCTCCGCAAAGGACAGGATTTCCCGAACAGCTTCCATTCGGGATGGGATAGCTTCTTACGAAGGCTAACTTCAATCCACCCTAAGCGGATTTTTATGTCCTCAAAGACATAGCAAGGTATGTTTTGAGTTACTCAAAACCGTTCGGGTTACTCCCTCCCGACCTTGCCCTGCCAGGTTGGTAGCCTCTCCGAAGTCGGGCTCCCCATGTTCCAATCTGCCGATATGTTGTATGGTTCCATCATAGCTATATGCACCGCTTGTTCCATTTTTGTATGAACATAAAAAAGGATGGCAAGAGTTTTAATCCTACCATCCTTTTACAATTCATGGAGAAGTCTTATGGCAACCAGTTGTTCTCCATGAACCAAAGAAAAGGCTTATCTAATTCTTACACCTTTTCCATTTAGTACTTCACCTCTGACATCAGAGGTCTTGCAGAGATACAAGTCGTAGCCAATAGCTGTAATGTCACTGTATCTTGGAGGTGTTATGACTTTGCCATTTGGCGACATCAAGCCATACCAACCAACTTCCGCCTCATACTTTTTGCAACTCGCTGTCTTTTGATAAGGCGTTGGTTCCGCTTCCGCTGTTTCACCTGTCAGTTTGCCATCATCATCGTAGTTTTTGGCCGTGGTGTATCGTATCTCATCGGTATCGTACATCATTCCTTCCACATTGCTGATGAGGAAATCATCTATTAATTGTCCCTGTAAATTATATTTGCGAAGCGTATGGTCTTTCATCGTTGCTGTGATACAGCCATCAGACACCCAAAGGTCTGCTTCCATTGGTGGCAATACTACTTTCAAATTCTCAGAAAGAACACGTTGCATTCCACCTTTGCTGACAATGAAGAAAGAATCCTTTGGATATATCGCATCATATTCAGCCTTTAGCATCCACTTTCCTTTCTTGTCTATCAAACCAAATTTGTCACGTTTGTTGTTATGTATTACGCAATGTCCATTGTGGAATACATATCCTTCTGCACCAGTGATGTATGGAATATTCAAGTCTATAACAACATTTCCTTTGGCATCGATGAATTTTATCATTCCATTGTCATCTACGGAAGCCAAACCATCAGAGAATACCCATGCGTGCTTGTACTGAGGCTTGATAGCTATTTCACCCGTCAGCATATTGAAGTAGCCACGAGCATCGCCGTTACTATAACAGACAAGCGAGTCGTCCCCCAATGGTTTTGAAATCCAATGTATGCCCTTGACAGTCTTCTTGCCATCACGAGTCTCCACATATCCATCCGTTTCATAGGCACGGCTATAATAAGTTGCATTTCTTGACAGGTACTGCGGGTCATAGTAGGAGTCATCCAAATATTTCGCAGCATTCACTTTCTTGTAAACAAACTCGTATAACGCATTACCTCCAGCACATGCAAACACAAACATGATGAACGCAAAACAGCCTCCAACAACACGTCGAAGAAACTTGCCATACTTAGATTCATCCTTCATTCCAAGTATCACGGTGAACCATTCTGCTGTTGCTGAAATAATACCTGTCAACCCTTTCCAAAATAAAATAATTGCTCTTTTCATATGCCTCTTATTTTAAGCTTCTATTTATTTTCCTCCTCATCAAAGGCTTCATCTGCCAATCTGCCATAGCAACCAAGACGTTCTTCCTTTGACATCGGTTCTGCACAAAAAGCAGCCTCATTCTTCATTTGAGAAAGACGAGAAAAAAAATTCATACGGGTCGTGGTGTCTTTGCGCATGGAAGCACGTGTCCCTTCTGAACTATAATCAAAATTACGAGCATTGCGGATAGACATTGACGAGGCTACTTCTACAGAATCCTGATTGGCACCCATGTATGTGAATGTCCAGCCTTCTTTGCGGAGCTTTTCTACAAGAGATTTGATACTTCCTCCATCGTACTCCTTGGAGGCGTTTTCCATACCATCTGTGATGATGGTTACAACAACGGTTACATCATCCATATCTTTGACATGATTGCGCATGGCTGTGATTGTGAATCCCATGGCATCATAAAGTGGAGTGCAGCAGCAAGGAGTATAATCCTCCATTGTCAAGGAATGCGCTTTGGCAACAGGTACTCTGTCAAACACCTTTCGCATCTCGCAACTACAGAATGTTACCAATGACACGAAATGCTCTTGGGTATCGGCAAATTTCTCTTGCGCTTTCTTGATTCCAACCAAGGTTTCGTTGAATCCATCCACCGCTGCTTGACGTATTCTCTGCATAGAACCACTACGGTCAAGGATTATCACATTGAAGATTTGAGTCTTCTGCATTGCAGTCTTGTCTTTTAGCTCTTCCATATTATCTGATATTTTTTTGTGTTACAAACTTTATTTGTTTATGTATATAGAGTAAAACAAGTAACCCCTTCCTATCATCAAAATATATAAAAATCCCTCAGCCCATTCGATTTTATATCATCAAATTGAGCTGAGGGATACGATTTCCTTTATTCGGTAATTCTTTACTTTATCTTTTAATTGATGATGCATCAACTTCCCCCAAAATATCTACCACATCCATATCAGTATGCGTCAACAAAGCCTTCGTTACAGCTCTTAATCTCTCACCTAATATCGGATGATTGAGACAACCTTGTCCCCCATACTGCACCAAAACGCTCTTTGGCAATCCTTGCTGCACCTCCGATGTGATATCCATCCAAATTGCTGCCAAAAACGAAGAACTCATTTTCTTCAAGAGACTCTATATAGTTTGGCGTAAATTTATCTTTCATGCGTTGTTCCTTTTTATTTTATTCTGTGCATTCTTTCCTATATGCCATCCGTCACACCAAGCACATTTGTATATAGAGAAATGCACACCATGCTTCTTTCCCATTGCTTCTGCTGCCCTAAGTGCAACTTTCTTATTTGGGTAAGGAATCTTAGGCTTTCCGCTGCGGCGAGATATATGGCTATACTCACTGAATATTCCAAAGGAATTGTGTGTGACAAAAATGTTTCGCCATGCACCCTTTCTTGTCAATTGATTCCAAATGGCAAGAATACTATTTTTAAAACTTATTTTACATACATCCATCGGTTATAAATTTCTTGATGAAGTCTTATGGTTGGTGTTATATGACTACTATCGTATGCTTTTTTCTTGCGGTTTCTTGACACCGAAAGCCTTCTACTTCATAAATATCAAACAGTCCTTTCTTTAATGGAGTAAGTTCGTATGTTACAGTTGAATCGTCTGCACCATCTAACATTTCCCTATCTTCTTTGGAATATACATATTCGCAGTTATATTCAACTTGAAAAGCTGTTTTATCATACTCTATACGATATTCTATGCCAACAGAGCCATAAACCCTGCCTTTGAATGTCAAATGATCACCATTAAGTTTAATTACTTGCATAACCTTTTTGATTATATGTAATGGAAATTGTTATAGTTAAATACGGATAGTGAAGTTCTTTCAGCATCCATGTTTTTGATACGCTGTGGTATTTCGCATAGAGGGATATCCTCGTCAAGTAGCCAACGTAAGTGTCCAAACATGATGGTATTGGACTTTAGAATCTCCTGTTGTGTAGCCATGACACCATATTCCACCGCTTCTTGCTCCTCAGATATTATCATGCCAGAGAACAGCCCATGCAGACCTTCTGCTCTTGCAAACTTATCAGCATGACACCATATACCAATCAGATTACCACCATGCTTGCGCAAATGGAAACTGTGTGGGTGTCCAACAATGATTTTGTCAAATTCATCCTTAGTGTCATCCTCTCGATAGAACAGCCCTTTGTCTGAGCCATGTCCAAGTAGCATGATTCGTTCTTGTGAAGAAACATGATGCAACAAATGCTCAATTTCCTTGTTAGAGCAATTGCAGCTAATCACATTGGCATCCTTACCCTCATATAGTGTAGAGAGTACAGAAGTCGTTCTGTCTTTTGGATGTACAACTAACATACTTACTTCTCGTATTTCTTCAACATTTCCTTTACATCGTCCATTGGTTGAAAAGGCACGATGATTTCCAAGTCCTTATTGATAATACAATAAGCATTCTCTTCGTCATTATCTTCCATTCCGAAACCATCCTCATCAGCAAAGTAGCGTCCATCGGGATATACTGTCCAGCAGATGGCACAAACACCATTTCTGAAATTGTCATATCTGCCGAACCTATATCGAACAGATTTACATCCATTGAAATCAGGACATCCCTTATATATTGCATCAAAATCGATCTCGTTATCTGTCACAAGAAGGCTTCCGTCTTCACTTACAAGTTGCCTTGTCTTACCTGTTTCCTTATTGATGATGGTGTAACTTCTTCCTTCACCACTAAACACTGCCATATTCTCACCTATATCGTAGGCATCCTTTAAATTATTCTTGTCCATATCCGTAAGTTTTTATTTGTTGTAATAATTTTCCCATCTGTAAATTCCACTGATTACATTCATGTCCTCACGAAACTTTTCCTTGTCAGGAACATTCATGACTGAAGTTGATATTGTCTTCAATGCTTTGGTTCTATAATCAATGGTCTCAAATGTAACTTTGACCTTTTTGTCTGATAGGAAAGAGTACGTTTCCTTTTTCAACGCAGTACCATACCTGCTGATTTCTTGCTTATATGCCAATAGCCCGTCTTTATATACACGTTGATGCTTGCTGCCATCCTCCCACGTAACGGAATACACATTCAAGTCATCAGTTATTATTGGAATGAAGACAAGGTCTTTATCATCTGACTCTATACACGGATCATGGTGCCATACTGTTTTGACGATGCGCCCATTCCGATATTCTGATTCCATTGAGGGCAGATAATCTGCAAATCGGCAAACCTTATAATTTTGCAAATCCTTTCTTTTAGGTTCCATTGTCACATGGAAGATATAAAAGCCACCATGCAAGTCGCTTTGCCAAAAACTCAGGCAAGGTTTTACCGCTATGGTTAACTTATATCCGCTTGGCGCAACAATGCTATCACTGCCATATACCATATAGGCTTTTACAGCATCGCCATCTTTATCATATTCAATGTTAGTCTGTTGATATTTTGCAGTATCTGGATGTTCATAATCCATTTTTGCTATCATTTGCCGAAAGCCAAGATACCCATCTTTATTCCTTCCATAACTTGCGCTGTCTGAATCCAAGCCTTCAAAAATTTCACTTTTATATTGGAGGAGATGAGACAACCGTCCTTCATCATCGTAATCATACACAAGAGTTTGTGCATAACATTCCGATGCCCTTGCTATCGTGGCAATCGTTCGTCCCTTGTTATCAAAGAACTCCGTCAGACTGTTCTGCGGTGCATATTGCAAACGATGCACAGCATATGAACCATCCGAGAATCGAACGGAGTCATATTCTATAAATCCACAAGGCATCATCAAGGAGTCTTCCTTGTTGGTCTTGTCAGAAGTACTTTGCAGTTGTTTGAAATAGGTTATGCTTATATCTTCTCTATTACAAGAAGCTATCAATAACAGTGCAACGCCCAATACAAACAATGTATAACGAATCTTCATAATTCTTTTCCCTATATTCTGAAACATTCAATCAATATTGCCGTATAATTGTCATCTCCTTGTTTCTTACAAAGGAAATCATAAACGTCAAGAATCTCTTCCAAGGATTTGTCATCCATCATCCTTGCTTGCAAAATGTCAGGAGCCATGCTTTTGTATAGTCCATCCGAACAAAGAAAAACTCTGTCACCAGTCTGTAGTTTGAGTTGTCGGATGTCTGGTACTGCCACTTCTGGGCGGTAAGAGAAGAAGCACTTGGCAACAATCTCCCATCCAAAATCAAGCCGGATATGGTCTTTTGTCTGATAAAGTAATCCATCACCAGGTCTTTGTACATAACAACGACTATCACCAATATGCGCAATGGTTGCCACATCGTTTTCAATACTTACCATGACCATAGTCGTACCCATCTCTGCATGATGAAGCTCAAATGCCTTTTGGTCAATGGCACAACTTGCTTTCTTGCAAGCGAGTTTTACCTTTGAGTCACAATCGGGCGTACTGATATGCTTCTTCCAAAAGTCAGATATAGTATTACATACCGTTTCACTGGCAGTCTCTCCAAAGGAATGACCGCCCATGCCATCACAGACTATTCCCACAAATCGGTTGTTTTGTGGCATATCAATGACCTTGTAAGCATCCTCGTTATTATGCCTTCTACCAGTCTTGCTTATTGTTGCATATCTTATCTCCATATTACGATTCTTTTTAGTTTATGATAGTATAGAGGCAAATGTAACCTCTAATCTATCTGTAACGTAATATTTCCGACAATATTATATTCAATAATATGGGAATCTTGGCTTGCTGTGTCATATTGTTCTATCAATAATATACTTGTGTTTGATACTTGATATCATGTTCATCGCAATAATAGCAGATCTCGCTTTTCATGCAACTCCCATGTTTTTTAAACTTCTTTTTTAATGATTCGATAAGACTATAGTCGTCAGATGCGTGCAAAGACCTCATCAGACGATTGGTATTTGCCACATCAAAGAATACGAAAGACTCAACCTCGCCGTCTCTTGAATATTCTTTCTCAAATTCACCCATATCTTGCTCGGTAATGGTGAGTTTGCCATCTTCTATTTGCGCATAGATTCCTGTGAACTCACCATTCGTTTCATGTTTGTAGATAACCTCTTCCATAATTTCCAGGTGTTAATGTTTAGACAACCATTCCGCAAGATTATTCACGATGCCATTGGCTAAATCCTTTGGACCATGAGTTTGTTCATTCGGTCTATTGATGATTACAGCCAAGGCATAGCGAGGTTTCTTGCGTGGGAAAACTCCGACAAAGGACATTTCTGCCAATTCATGTTCCCCATTTTCAAGTTCTTTGCCTTGATAGTTGCCATATACTCCTGCTATATCCACTTTCTTGGGGGCATAAGATGCTTGTATGCCTTTCCCTTTGTTCAGACCAATCAATACCTCTTGCAGATATTTACGTCCCAAAGGCGTAATTTTGTCAAATGTTTCCTCAGTTACTGAGTCACCTTGCAAAGTCGGAAATGTCAAAGCATTCCTTTGATAGGCACCATTAAAGAGTGCCGCCAATTCCATAGCGTTTGTTTGCTTCTCATCACTATCCATCTTCTTCCAAATACCAAAAGCATCGTCACCATGGTTTACCAAGAGTATCTTGAACATAGCCACGTTAGATTTATGTGTCAATGCTTGGCGACAAGTCATTACACCATAACCGCCAGACCGCCAGTTATGGTCACGAATGCTGATGCTGTCACCTATATTATATATGCCACCGCACAAATCCATCTTGTCATTGAGTGAACCATTGATATCTGCCAACATAGGAGTAATGCCTACAAGTGTCAAAATGCGAGGACTACATGCTTGTTTCAATAGCTTGCCCTCTGAATAATCATCTCTATCTTTCTCCAATGCAACCCATGATTTCAGTCTTCCTGTTTGTGCGTCTATAACAGCAATCTGTCCGTATGTTCCATTCAACATTTTCAACCCCTCAGACAAAACATCTTGGCATTTTTGAGTCATCACGCTATCTATTGTCGTGCATTCATCAAGTTTTGCTACATATTCAGGATTGTCCATCCATACACCAACAGTTTGATTGTTTTCTCCAACCACGCCAATGGTGCCACGCTCAATCCCTTTTTCTACATAGAAGTAGAATACCTCAATGCCATCTTCTGACACATAACGACGTGAGAAACCTGCAACATCTAAATCTATCTCCGTTACATTCTCATGCTTCTCCAAGTCATAGATACCCTGTTTGCCACCTTTAGAAACAACGGCAAACTTGGCAATGCTACAGGTGTCTATCTGTTCGCATTGTTCCAATGGTACTTTGGTGATGGGCTTTTTGCCAAATGCTTCTTCTGCGTCAATAGTGTCAGCCACTATCACTTCTTGGGCGAAGGACAACTGTCCGAAAAAGGCTAAAACTATTACAAGTAAGCCCATTTTGATTCTTTTATTCGTGTTCATATCTGATCTTTTTTATATGGTTCAGTCAAACACCTCTATGTAATTAGTGTATTCAGAAAACCACTTGTCGAGCAATGCATCAGTCTTACGCTCAATCTCTGGAGCAATATTCTTGCTTACTTTCTGATAGGCAACTGAAAGCGAAAATACTTCGTCCATACATCCGATGACAGGCAGACGCTTAGCCGAAATCAAGTCTATCGGAAATACTATATAAGATATGGTTGACAGAATCATCAATTTATCACTCTTCGGTGTGTCCTTGCTCACCATTATGAAATAAAGCAGCAAGAGTGGGCGCACACTAATGCGTCCAACCTTCATTGCATACTCTTGCAACTTGTCTTTCAAAACCTCAGTGTCTATAATGCTTGGTTTGTTCATACCTTCTATGTTTTGTAATACGTTTTTATGTTATAGAAATGAGAAAATTACCAATCTATCACAGAAAAAGAAAAACTTGCAAACCAGATTATTCCTTTCCGACTTACAAGTTCCTACATATTCTCGTTGTTATTATTAGAAAAATCAACAGAACTACAACTTATTATTGCTGTTTTGGATGATTTCTTGTTACTTTTAAAATTCTAAGTTCATAAACTATTTTTCCCAAGAAAAAGAAGCTCCTTTAGAATTCTCAAAATTCAATCTGTTACTAAATCTGACAATTGACAATTCTTTATCACAAATATGCTTTAAAAAGTTCATTCTGTCAATACTGCTTGCCCCCTTTTGATAGCCAGAAAAGTTGTCGCATAATTGAATTTGTATTATTACAAAATCAAGTTTAGGTATTTCGCCCTTGCTATCAGCAAGAGAAAAATCTGAAACAATATTTTCGTCGAATTGTTTTTTTGATCCGACCCAGAGGTTCATAGTTTCCAAATATAAATTATCAAAATAAATTGGCGATAGTTTCATTTTTGATTTTAATGCAGAAATAATATTGTTCCCTGAATCAGCCTTCACAAATAACAATAAAATATTTTGTATTCCATATTTCGTCACTTCACTATTTGAAGGATAATTTATATCCTCAATTGAGTCATCCTTTATTGGAGGAACGAAAGATGTGTCGACATAGTTATTCTCCTGAGAATTTATAGGCGATATAAATGTATCTTTAGAAGAACTACTTGTTGTTCTTTCATTTCGACATATTACCTCCGAGTGTTTCGTGTAACCAAGAATACATTTTCTGTCTAATAAGCAAAAATATCTATTCACCAATAAAGTTTTATTATCTTCATGCTTTATGTGAGAATCTATAATCCATTTCATGTTTCAAAAATTGTTAGTTATTCAACATATAAGTCAAAATCAGATTTTTTCTGTTTTAGTTTCGTTATTGCATCAAGTAACTCTGAAAGTTTTTGCTCATTTTGAGAGTTAGATTCTTTCATTTCCTTGATTCTCTCTGAAATCATATTATTTATCTCATTCACAGATTCCTTTGATATCAATGTTAATTTTGACAAATAGTTCTTTACAGTCTCGTCTATCCATTCTGAAAGAACCATCCAAAAAAGAATCTCTGACTTATTAATTCCATTAAACCATTGGTCATATAATCCTGTTGCATTTGGAAACGGATAAGAATAAGTGTTGTCATCGACCATTTTATATTTTGTTCGTGTTTTTGTGGTTGGGCAACAAGAACCTTCTTCATATGTTTCTGTCCCATCTGCTACCCATTTGTGCCCAAGAGATACTTTGGGATCAAAATCTGGTTTTGCAAACTCAAATAATTTTTCAGGTAACGTTATCTTTGCGTTATCTACCAAACTGAAAGAATCGGCTATATATTTTCCTATATTGAGTCCACTATTTCCAAGGTTACTATTCAGCAACTCTATAATACTTTCAACTTCTTTATTTAAGAAATCTCTCAAACTTCCTATAAATGACTGTGATTCTAATTGGAACAACAAATTGGTTTTCTTGTATAATATTTCCCGAACTCTTCTGTTCAATACAAGGTACATATCTTCTGTTGCTTTTATATTTTCATCAGAGACTTTACTTTTACAGTTATATACAAATGCTTTTTCTTTTTTTGCATAACTGGAGTTGTTCTTCCATGCTTCAAATGTTTTCCTTGTGGTCTCGTAGGAAGGCAATAGAGGAGCAACTAGAGGCAAGGCTAAATCTTTTAATAACTTCTCCTGTAATTCGCCTTGTTTCTCGTTGTTTTCCAAACATGATTTTATTCTGCTAATGACATACAAGTCTAACTTCTCTTTTACTGTTCTTGGTACATCAATAATTGGTATAAAAATGTTAGTCGAAGTTTTTTTACCTTTTATTTCGCTCAAGAACTTTACTACAACCTGGTAGAATTGGGTGTTTTGTTTGCTAAGTTGCAAAATATTACAAATAACATAATTTATGTCTTTTTCTATTTGCTCTAACCTTAAATCTATTTCACCTTTAGGACGTAGGTCTATCTTATTACTTATTTTTTTTATTTCTTTAAGAAGAAAAGTCTTGGTTGCAGCTGTCTTTTCGTTAACTGCTATCTCCGTAATATTTTGTCTAAGTCTTTCCAATTCTATTCCATATTCTTCATACAATTTGTCTGACTCCACTTGTGCTTCATCCTTATCCCTATCTGGACATCCAACCAATTGTACTTTCTTTTTTAACAAACCAAGTTGCTCATTTAGAAGACTGATAAGGTTGTTATTCTTGTTGATGTCTACATATGTTTTGAGTTTTGTGCAGAAATCATCAATGGCCTTAAAGGTATCGAGTACAGCAGGTAAAATGATGATAGTTGAGAATGAATCCGAAATACGTCTCTTTAATTCATCCATTAACCAGTCGGCATGACTTAATTTGTAGCATTCGGAAATGAGTAAGAAAATATCATCCTTGTTTGGTTCGGAAACAGGCTTAATACCAATAATATCGCCATATTTATCCTTGGAGATGACGAAACAATTATTTACCCTATCGAAAGTTTCCTTAATCTTCGGATTATCAGAAGATGTAAATTGATTTGAATGATCTATTATCAACTTTCCTATTTGATTGTAGTCTATATGTATTTCCGTATCCCCAATGACAGCATCTCCTAATGCTGATTGAGCATAGTAAAATAAACGTGCAATGAAAGGAATAATCTCTATTGATGTATCTTCTTTAAGTGAAAGATTTACACGTATTTCATTTGTTAAACTCTCAATTTTTTTCCCAAGAGGTTTATCTGCCTGAGCCCTAGCATCAACTTTGTTTAAAAGGAATAATAATGATTTGTCATTTCCGTTTAAGGCTTTGACAATATCTTCTACTTCCTCTAACAATCGCTTAACTCGCGCCCTATCTACATCATTGTAATCCATTGCTATAATGCATAAAGAGCGAGAAAGATGCTTCTTGATAACTTCTAGATTTTTTCTATCTGTCAAGGTTTTTAGTCCTGGCAGATCGATAAATTCAAGGGATACATCTTTCGGCAACCCGATGAGTTCAGGATGTTTGCTCCACAATAACGGACCTGAAACAATTATCTCTGGAGGAGTAGTATTTTTTTCAAATCGATGGTATTTCTCAAAAATATTCTCAATTTTTGAGTAAGCATCTTTGTCAGTGATAGGTTGGAAAATTCCACTTTCCCAGTGTTCTGAATGTGCAATTTTTAGACTCTTTTCTTCACTCGGAATAAGCCTCAAGACACCTGCGCTCATTTCCTCACTTTCCATCGGCGCAATAGTTCTACCTGCTAAGGCATTGACTATCGTAGATTTACCAGCAGATGTAGTCCCTACCATTGCAATAGACAACGTAGGGTTCTTAAGTCTCTCTATGGATACAGAAATCCTGGATACAAGCTCCTTGTATGATTTGGCTAGGTCTTTATTTCCTTCTAAAGCCTTAGTATTGTTTTTATATATCTTTTTTACAATATCCTTCATCATGACCAACGAAGATATTGCCACCTCCAATTTTTGTTTATTTGACTTCATATAGTTTCTATATTTGCACGTGAACGAACTTTATTTGCTTTTTCTATAAAGGAATCATATTTATAATCCAGTTTTACAATAGAATACAGAACATCAGGGTTATTCAATTCCTCTGCTGTATTTTCCTCTTGATATTCTGTATCTTTGCATTGTATGTAATGGGCTAAAGCTTTATCAACAAATGGCAAGATGATAGACTCCTGATTTTCGAAGGAGAAAGGAAGACGTGAGAAAGAATCTGCTACATCTAAATATAATTTAGCAAGAAACTCCTTGTCTGTTTCAATTTTGTCGAATTCATTAAGCAATGTAATGTAATAGTTTTTTAATGCAGGTAGCATATACTTTATCCCAGGAATGTTGGGTAACAGACTAGGGAGCTTTGGAAGAGTTTTATATTCCAATAAATGATAAGCATCAGCATACATTCCAGAAATACAACAGAATATCCCAGACACTTGTGCTTCCATTTTAGATTTTACTGCATCGTTAATTTCAGGAGCACCATCTAAAAAAGAGAGCATTTTATCACGTGCTTTACCTGTTATACATTTCTTTTGTATCTCTTTTATAAAAGAAATATTATGCTGTAGTTTTGTCGAAAATTGATTATAAGCATAGTCCATTTGTTGAGCTAACTGAACCATAGCAAGACTTTCTTCGTACACTGCATTTTGGTAAAGAGGTGCCAACTCTAAACGGCAAAATTCAAATCCTGCAGGGTAGTTCAATTCCTCTCCAAGTCCCCATGACCAAACTTTAAAGATAAATGTTTTTCCATCATTTATGAGTGTTGGTGAAAGTACCATTACAGGTTGTTTCTTAAGACCAGCATAAAGGTAGTTGATAGAGGCATCATTTGACGGCACATCGTCTTTCCAAGCTCCGATTTCAGACACAACCGCATGAACACTATTGGTAGGATAGTAATTTACGATGAAGGAAGACAAGTTTCCATTTATTGTACGAGCATATGGATGATCTTTGTCTTTTAGTGCTGAAATTAAGCGACAAGGAACTATTACATTACCGTCAAAGTAGGTGCTATCATCTGATATTGGCTCGCAAATCTGCATTTCAAATGGATTACGCAATGGCCAACACCTTTCATAATAAGTTTGTGTCTTCCATTTGTCTAATGAAAGTTCATGAGCTTGCTTTGCCTCAATTAGTCTTTGCTCATGACTCAATCTTTGTAATTCTAATTTGTTTTTTAACTCGCGTTCTCCATTCTCTATGCGTTTTTTCTCTTCTTTGGCTTCGGCGTTGGTAAACTTTCGCCATCCCCCTTTTATAATGGGGGAAAGAAGGCGTGTGACCATTATTCCGGCCATTACTGTTGTCATTGATATAGGCTCCATATTTGCTCTTGTTATATATTAAAAATGTTTGTCATATCCATGATGGCAATTAGTGCATACACAGCCAAACTTACCCTCAAAAGAGCGACAGCCACAGCCTTGTACCATGCAATGGCATCCTAGTCCAAACGAAATCTGAGATGTTCTAACTGGCTCTCTGTAATGTATGTGCTGGGGGGCTGAGAAATCTTCTCTTTCTTCAATAGAAGGCTCTGTTACAAAACTATGAAAATCATCACATTCATCTAAATCAAAAGCTGAATTCAACTTGCAAATGCAACAGAATTCTGATTAATAATTTGTTTAAATTTTTCGTTTGGCGTGAGGTATCCAAGTCTTTTACGAGGTCGATTATTGAGTTTATTTTCAATCCACTTAATCTGTTTGTTGGTTACTTCACTAAAGTCCTTACCCTTTGGGATATACTGCCTGATAAGCCCGTTGGTGTTTTCATTGGCACCACGTTCCCATGAGTGGTATGGTTTGCAAAAATAGAATTTTATTTCCAATTTTTGCGCAATTTCCTCGTGCTTTGCAAACTCCTTTCCATTGTCAGCCGTAATTGTGTGTATTAAGTTTTTCACTTTCCGCAGTGCCCATACTGCAATCTTAGCTACCGGGATGGCTTCTTTTCCCGACAACTTGCGTATCCAGACCCTGCTTGTTGCTCTGTCGTTAATGGTAAGAATGGCACCTTTGTGGTTCTTACCAATAATTGTATCTATCTCTAAATCACCAAATCTCTCCTTCAGTTCCACTATCTCGGGACGCTCATCAATATCCACCCTGCCTGGGATAAATCCTCGCCCTGCATTTTTAGAACCACGTTTGGCATACCTGCGACCTTGTCTGCGAAGATATTTGTGCAGTTTGCCACCCCGCCGCTTATCCTCCCAAATCCAGCGATATATCGTTTCGTGAGATACCATCGCAATTCCCTCCAAGCGGCTCCTGCCGACAATCTGCTCCGGGCTGAATCCTTTCTTCAACAGCTTTATTATCCGTTTTCTCATTGCCGGTGTAAGCACTTCCTTGCGATGTTTTTGCTGCTTGCGCCTGTCTGCTTTTCGCTGGGCAAGCTCCATGCTATAGCTACCACTTCGGGCGTCGCAATTGCGCTTTATCTCCCTGTAAACAGTGCTTTTATCTACTCCGATAGCTTCCGCTATTGCTTTTTTGCTCATCGGTATTTGCAACATCATAGAAATTGCATACCTTTGTTCCTCGGTTATATGTTTGCTCATCTGCAACTTTTTTTTCTTTGGACGGACAATTAAAGCAAAGATAGCAAACTTTATCCATTCAGAGTGAGAGAAAGGGGGACATTGTCTCTCTTTCCTCTCTGAAAAATAAATGTTTTTATTGCTTATTATCCGCACCCAAAAAGTTGCATTTATAAGTTGAACTCAAGATATATAATCATTTCAGCACCATCCTGAACGTGGTTCCTTTCCCAAGCTCCGATTCCTTCACAAAAATCTTTCCTTTGTGGTATTCCTCCACAATCCGCTTCACAAGCGACAGGCCAAGTCCCCAACCACGCTCCTTGGTGGTGAATCCGGGATAAAAAAGGGTTTTGAACTGTGATTTCGGGACACCTTTTCCAGTATCGGAAATATCCAAAAGCACCTTTCCCCGCCTTTCGGAAATATGGAACAAAACCGTTCCCTCGCCGCCCATGGCATCCACCGCATTTTTCAACAGGTTCTCGATCACCCAATCGAAAAGCGGCTCGCTCACGGTAACCGTCACCCCATGTTCGGGAAAATCCAGATCGATCCGCACTTTATCGGAAATCCGCTTTTCCATATAACCTAACGATCGGCGGACAACCTCGCGCAAATCTGCCTGCCGGAGATCCGTGGCGGAACCGATCTTCGAGAAACGCCGGGCAATCATCTCCAAGCGATGCACGTCCTTGTCGATTTCGGACAATAGAGCGGGATCGATATCTTTCAGCTTCAAAAACTCGATCCACGCGACCAACGATGAAATCGGCGTTCCCAACTGGTGTGCCGTCTCCTTGGACAATCCCACCCACACCCGGTTCTGCTGCGCTTTCAACGAATTGCGAAGGGCGAAGAACACCAGCGCGATGAAAAATGCTATCACCGCCAGCTGCACATAGGGAAAAACCTGCAACTGCTTGAGCGTGTAGGAATCATCGTAATAAAGAGATTGATTGAGTTCGGTGAGTTCAATGGCATTTCGTTTTTTGGAAAATGCCTCCATTTTCTTTTGAAGAAACCTGTCCCGCCCTTTGTCGGGAAGTTTGATGTTGTTGACAATGAAACTTCGGTTCGATTTGTCGTACAAAATAACCGGAATGGTGGTGTTGCCCTGCAAGATCCGCAACACAAGGTTCATGTCGCTGTTATCGGTTTCGGTGGCGAGATGCTCGGTGGCTTTTGCCCAGATTTCAATCTTGTTGCGCTCCTCGATGGTCAGTTCCCGCACCAATTTGTTGGAGAACAACAAAGAAGCCAATGCAATGGCCACTGCAAAAGCAACAAAACCGTACTTGATCCATTGATGAGAATTGAAATCAATCATGCCGACATATCCGTTTAATCCGCATGCAAAGTAACGAAAAAAGCGGGGATTTATTGAACAAAAGTGATTTTTAAATTTATTAAGGTAAATATCTATAACAAACATTTGATTCATTGCCTGCATATGATATTTAATCGTACATTTGTGTTCGTACACGTAAAAACATTTGCAAGTCATGAGAAAATTACTCCTCTTCTTATCCGCAATCGTCGTTTCGATGATGATCAGCGCGCAAGATCGACCCGATCCGCAACCGGCTGCCGACACCTACGAGAAATTCAAGGTGGGAATGGCGGGTTATACTTTCGTGAATTTCGATTTGGACAAGACCTTGCAGACATTGGAAAAATGCGATGTCCACTACCTCTGCATCAAGGATTTTCATCTGCCGTTCAACAGCACCGACCAACAGATTGCCGATTTCCACGAGAAATTGAAATCGAAGGGAGTTACCGGTTATGCCGTGGGACCGATTTACATGAAAACGGAGCAGGAAATCGACAACGCATTCGAGTATGCCAAACGGGTTGGAGTGAAGCTGATCGTCGGCGTTCCAAACTACGACCTGCTTCCTTATCTGGATAAAAAGGTGAAGGAATACGATTTCAATTACGCCATCCACCTGCACGGCCCCGACATGCCGCTCTATCCCGATGCCGACGACGTTTGGGAAAACGTGAAGGATTTGGACCCGCGCATCGGCATGTGCCTGGATATCGGTCATGACAGACGCAACGGAAAAGACCCGGTCGCCGATTTGGAGAAATACATCTCTCGCGTGTTCGACATTCACCTGAAAGATGTCACCGGAGCTTCAAAAGCGGGATATTCGGTTGAGGTCGGCCGGGGAATCCTTGATATCCCCGGATTCGTGAGGATGCTCCGAAAAACCGGCTACGACGGCGTCGTCAGTTTGGAGCACGAACGCAACATGAAGGATCCGTTCATCGGAATTGCCGAATCCATCGGTTATTTCAGGGGCGTGGTAGCCACAACGAGCGACAGACAAAAATAAAAGATAATTTCATTCTCTCTTTATCTCGAAAGGGTTTGTGTTCCGATGCGAATGCAATCCCTTTTTTTTATGACATTTGACTCGGATGCCCACTTGAGGTGGAGGTCGGGAGTTGAAAAATATTCAGAACGCATCCAGGCGTGACTCTCTTCCTGATTCCGGCTCTTGACGCGGCGTTCTTGACAACCATCTGCACGGACTTTGCCGAATATGGGCCGCCCCACTGCCCTTCAAACAGATATACATCGGGCTTATGCAGGATGTAACAGGTGCGAAGATCAGTCAGAATGGATTCCGGGAGCGTCACAACCCTGTCTTTGTTCCCCTTGGACTTGACGATGCGGATCAGCATCCTGGCAGAATCAATATCGGCTATCTCCAGATTGATCAGTTCGCTCAATCGCAGCCCCGATCCATAAAGCATTTTGATCATGCAACGGTGCTTGATGTTTTCGGTGCCGTCGATGATCCTTTTCACTTCATCTATATTCAGACAATTGGGCAACGCAAAGGTCCTCCTCGACGGATAAAGGTGTTTTATCTTTAACTCCCTGCCATAAATCGACTTGTAGAACTTGTCGATCGACGCCACTATCATGCGCTGGTGAGAACTGCCGATCCTGTGCCTCTCGATTTTCCACAGCACATATTTCTCAACCGCCAACTCGTCGATTTCAGCCGGATGCGAGAATTTCCTTTTCGCAAGATCAAGGAAGCTCCTCGCGCTGCTTTTGTAGTTAGCGATCGAGTTCGCACTGTAGCGCTGCAAGACGAGCTTCCGCTCAAATTCAAGTATCAATCTGTCAACATCCATGCCTCCGGTTATAAGTGTGAGTGGCAAAGATAACAAAACATTCGTAAATGCAAAATAATTCTATGTTTATTTTCGTGCTTATCCTTCTCTCTATCAATATCATATCAAGGAGTTCCACTTTTACTCACAAATCGGTTTACGAATGTTATATGGTTTGTATTTACGAATGTTGTATATTTGTTGCGTAAATAAGACGTTGTACGACATAGTAAAACCGAACCAAACAAAATGAAAGTCAGAGAAGAAAAGTTAAGAACAATTATAGAATGGTCGGAGAAAAACGAAGATGTAAGAGTTCTTCTTCTGACAAGTTCACTTGTAAATCCTTTAGCACTTGTTGACGAATTTAGTGATTTAGACATTGAATTTGTTTTTGAGGATAATACAAATTACATTTCAGACAAAAGCTGGACGCTTAAATTCGGAAATCCAATTGCTATGATTGAAGAAGACGAAAGTTGTTTTAACCATAAACACGCAATGAAAATGCTACTTTATGAAGACGGTGTGAAAGTAGATTTTAAACTTTACAGCAAATCAAAATTTATAAAGGAAACGCAAGAGAAAGAATTACCAGAAGATTGGGATATTGGTTATAAAATTTTAATTGATAAAGATGGTATTACAAAGCAAATGCTGAAACCAACTTATCAAATTTCCATTATCAAAAAACCGTCTGAAAAAGAGTTTCAAAATCTAATAAACGATTTTTGGTGGGACACAACTTACGTGGCAAAGTGTCTTGTGAGAGATGAAATATTCTATGCGAAATTTATGTCGGAAACCGTTATTCGCACAGAATATTTAATTCCTTTAATTGAATGGCACATTGCAAGTGAACACAATTGGAACATAACGACCAATAAATATGGACGGCTTTTCAAAAAGTATCTTAACCAGGAAATGTGGGCTAAAACAGAACAAACATTTTCAGGGAGCGATATAAAGGAAAATTGGACTGCTCTATTTTCAATGACTGATTTAGTTTCAGAAATAGGAACTGAATTGTCAAAAAAATTAGAGTACAAATACCCGGATAAATTAGAAAATGACATACGAAAATATTTAGCTGGACTAAAACCCAAAACATAACTACGTCGTACAACATCGTATTGGCAATAGGCGGGCTGAACGGCTTCGTATCAACGGAAGTGCAAAATTCAACTTCTGTTCTTCGATTAAAGTTCAGTGCTAAAAATCCCGCCCATCGCCAATACGCGGCACGTTACCTGCAAGCATAAAAAACCAAACCGTAAATTCAAGAAACTAATGAAATCAAAAAGTTTATTTTCTTTTATTGTAACACTTTTCCTTATTTATGGATGTTCGTCTAACAGACAAGCAGATGGAAAATCAAATATTTTGGCTAAGAACGACATAAATATACGGGGCGACTTCCAAAATTATTTTGACAGTTGCGGAGTTGAAGGCACAATTGCTATTTATGACATTAGAAATGATAAATGGATTGTATCGGACACAGTTGGATTAGAAATTGAAACGCTTCCAGCATCTACATTCAAGATTATAAATTTATTGATTGCTCTTGAAACTAATACTATCAAAGATGAAAACGAAATAATAAAATGGGTTGGTAGTACAGATACAGTTAAGTATGGTTATAGACCCGAAATTTATCACGATATGCCAGTCAAAGAAGCCTTTGAATTATCAGCAGGTTGGGTTTTTGTAGAACTTGCAAAGAAAATCGGAAAAGATACCTATAGAAAACACCTCGCAGAGAGCAAGTATGGAAACAATAATTTATCCCAAACTGAAGCCGATTTTTGGAATTTTGGAGACTTTGCAATTTCGCCTAAAAATCAGGTCGAATTTGTAAAATCTTTTTTATGAAGAAAAATTACCCTTTTCTAAGCGAAATATTGACATTGTTAAAAACGTAATGATTACGGAACAAAATGAAGAATATACTATAAGGGCTAAGACAGGTTGGACAAGGGAAAATAACATCAATACAGGTTGGTGGACAGGGTACATTGAGACCAAAAATGGGACTTATATTTTTGCAACAAGACTTTTACAAGACAGAAAAATGAAAAGGTCTGATTTCGGAAGTTGCAGAAAAGAAATTACCAAAAAAGTATTTAAAGACTTGAATATAATTTAAAAGAATGCCAGCAGGTAACAGGCGTTTGGCTCAATGGCGGGTGACGTGGTTAATTGAACATTCTACCTCGCATCAACTTTTGTGGTGTATTGACAGTTTTGTGCTCCAAAATCCGCCACTGCGCCAAGCGCCAAACCGTTATGCGGCAGCTTAAAAAAAGACGACACCAAACCAAAAAAATCATCTTGACAACCACCCGACTTTGAACTACGAAGGATGAAATTTTTCAGGGACAACTTCCAGCATTTCCAAAAAACAGTTTAACCATTGACTTGGAGACAAACAAACAATTTGAGCATTAAGGTTTAAACCGAATTTTTCCGAAATTGACCTGACCTGACTTTTCCTGAAAATCGACTTTAAAGCTGTTTTTACAGATAAATCAGGTTTCTCTAACAGACAGGAAATAAATGCTAAGTATTTGGCTTTAAACTTAAAATCAAAAAATAAGTGTTTTCTTTTAATGTTTAACAGGGCTGATTTGACAGTTGGCGGTGGCAAGAAACTTTCAGGACCTACCTCATAGACAAGTTTCAAATCAAAAAAAGTATGATAGAAAACGGTATATGGATTGTAAAGCTTCCTCGAAAATAACTTTTGTGTAGGTTCTAATTGAAGGACAATGGAACCTCCCAGAAAATTTCCAAGACTCTCAAACATCAGGATTTTGAAAATATCGGAAGTAATGCCATAAGGAATATTTGACACCACTTTGAAAGGAAATTTCGGAACTGCAAAATTCCTAAAATCACAACCGACAACTTGAACATTTCGGGCATCAGAAAATAATTTTCGTAAATGTTCAACCAAAGCTGTGTCGTTTTCAATAGCAACAACATTGTTGGCGATTTTTAATAAATGAACAGTAAGAAACCCCTTGCCTGCCCCAATATCTAAAACCGTATCCTGATTACTTATATTTGCTTGTCTTATTGCATCTTTTATTAGCACTTTATCAATAGTAAAGTGCTGACCCGTAAAACGAACGGGCAATTTCTTTTTTGTCATTAGTAACTTCTTACAGGGCTGAATTCAACTTGCAAATGCAACAGAATTCTGATTAATAATTTGTTTAAATTTTTCGTTTGGCGTGAGGTATCCAAGTCTTTTACGAGGTCGATTATTGAGTTTATTTTCAATCCACTTAATCTGTTTGTTGGTTACTTCACTAAAGTCCTTACCCTTTGGGATATACTGCCTGATAAGCCCGTTGGTGTTTTCATTGGCACCACGTTCCCATGAGTGGTATGGTTTGCAAAAATAGAATTTTATTTCCAATTTTTGCGCAATTTCCTCGTGCTTTGCAAACTCCTTTCCATTGTCAGCCGTAATTGTGTGTATTAAGTTTTTCACTTTCCGCAGTGCCCATACTGCAATCTTAGCTACCGGGATGGCTTCTTTTCCCGACAACTTGCGTATCCAGACCCTGCTTGTTGCTCTGTCGTTAATGGTAAGAATGGCACCTTTGTGGTTCTTACCAATAATTGTATCTATCTCTAAATCACCAAATCTCTCCTTCAGTTCCACTATCTCGGGACGCTCATCAATATCCACCCTGCCTGGGATAAATCCTCGCCCTGCATTTTTAGAACCACGTTTGGCATACCTGCGACCTTGTCTGCGAAGATATTTGTGCAGTTTGCCACCCCGCCGCTTATCCTCCCAAATCCAGCGATATATCGTTTCGTGAGATACCATCGCAATTCCCTCCAAGCGGCTCCTGCCGACAATCTGCTCCGGGCTGAATCCTTTCTTCAACAGCTTTATTATCCGTTTTCTCATTGCCGGTGTAAGCACTTCCTTGCGATGTTTTTGCTGCTTGCGCCTGTCTGCTTTTCGCTGGGCAAGCTCCATGCTATAGCTACCACTTCGGGCGTCGCAATTGCGCTTTATCTCCCTGTAAACAGTGCTTTTATCTACTCCGATAGCTTCCGCTATTGCTTTTTTGCTCATCGGTATTTGCAACATCATAGAAATTGCATACCTTTGTTCCTCGGTTATATGTTTGCTCATCTGCAACTTTTTTTTCTTTGGACGGACAATTAAAGCAAAGATAGCAAACTTTATCCATTCAGAGTGAGAGAAAGGGGGACATTGTCTCTCTTTCCTCTCTGAAAAATAAATGTTTTTATTGCTTATTATCCGCACCCAAAAAGTTGCATTTATAAGTTGAACTCAAGA
>NZ_JAHOEA010000044.1 GCF_019127135.1 Segatella copri
GAAAAGAGAAACACTCAAGAAAATTCTGAATTTCGTCATTACCGTTCTCACCGCCGTAGCCTCTGCCTTTTGTGTGCAGAGCTGCCAGTAGTATCAACCCTTTAAAGATTCAGTACCATGAAAAACACAAGAAAAATCTCACTTATTGTCATCCACTGTTCTGCCACACGTGTCACGCAGGACTTCACCTTCGAAAAGCTCGAAGCCTGTCATTTAGCCCGCGGTTTCCACGGCATCGGTTATCACTATTACATCACAAAAGACGGCGTCATCTACCCCGGACGTCCCGAGTCAGAAATCGGCGCCCACGCCCGCCATTTCAATGCACACAGTATCGGCATCTGTTACGAGGGCGGTCTCGACGCCGACGGCAATCCGGCAGATAACCGTACGAAGGCTCAGAAGCAGTCTCTCCAGAATCTTCTGACGAGTCTGTGCGTAGACTATCCCGAAGCCGAAATCCTAGGTCATCGTGATCTCCCGAACGTCCACAAGTCCTGTCCCTGCTTCAGTGTCCAGGCTTGGCTGAATGAAATCAAATTCCACATTTAGCTCCCTATTCAGTTAATACTCAAGTTTCGCAAGTGGGCTCCACACGCCCTGGGCTAGGAGCTTCTGCCCTTTCAGGGCGTGTGGGACAAAACTTGCGAAAGTTCGGTTAAATAATGTAAAAAAGTAACGTAATACTAAACTTTATATGTACTTTTGCATCGAATTATATAAAAATAAGAAACAAATTAAAGAGAAAATATAAAAAAAAGAAGAAAGGATATGAAGATGAAAAGAATCATATTGACACTCACAATGCTGGTTGCTCTTGTAGCTACAGCATCTGCTCAGGCAGAGATTAAGTTCGACAAACTGATACACAACTTCGGTTCGTTCGAAGAGTCAAATCCGGTACAGAAGGCAACCTTTACCTTCACCAATGTGGGCAACAAGCCTTTGATTATCAACCAGGCTATTGCCAGCTGCGGCTGCACCGTACCTTCTTACACCAAGAAGCCTATCGCTCCAGGCGAGAAGGGACAGATTAGTGTTACCTATAACGGCAAGGGCATGTTCCCTGGTCATTTCAAGAAGAGCATCACCATCCGTTCTAACGGCAATGTAGAAATGTCACGTCTCTATATAGAAGGTGTTATGACAGAAAAGAAATAATCTAGCTCAATACATATTAAAAGTAAGCATGATTTTCTATTTCTCCGGAACAGGAAATACCAAGTGGGCAGCAGCCAGACTGGCAGCGGCTACACACGAAGACTTGATTCCTATCGCCCCTTATATGCGGGATGATGACTCAAGCCACAATATAGCCGAGCCGTTTATTCTGAAAGAGAATGAACGGCTCGGATTCGTTTTCCCCGTACATGGCTGGAGGGTTCCACGCCTTGTAAGGGAGTTTATCAGGAAGATGAAGATACTGAGAGAAACTTCTGATGCTACTACTGAAGGTAATAAGGAGATGTCCAAGAAGCATCCCTTCGCCTATTGCGTCTGTACTGCAGGCGACAGCATCGGGCTCACCATCGAAAACCTCAACGATACGATTGCGCTGAATGCATCGCTTCAGGCATTGGGCATCACAGAGGTTTCTGCTTCCTACTCACTCATCATGCCGGAATCTTATGTAGGACTTCCTTTCATGGATGTTGATCCAAAGGAGCGCGAAGTTCGTAAGAAATCGAAATCGGCACAGGAACTGGCGGTTATCTGCGAAGAAGTATTTGACAGGAAAGAGGGCGTGAACCGTCTGGTAAAAGGTCCTATCCCCTGGTTCTTCACCAAGGTTGTGGGCGGTTTCTTCGAAAAGGTACTCATCACCGACAAGCGGTTTCATGTAGAGAAAGACAAGTGCGTGAAGTGTGGCATCTGTGCCAACGTCTGTCCTGTAGGCGATATCAAGGGCGGGCATGGAGAATACCCGGAATGGCTGCACCACAAGGATTGCCTCACCTGCTTTACCTGCTATCACCATTGTCCACATCACGCCATCGAGTTTGGACGCCAGACTCAGAAGAAAGGACAATACTTTTACAAATAAACAACAGAACTTTCGCATGTGGTTTAAGTACGGGCTGAAGGCCCAAAAGCTCCTAGAAGCTGCACGCCCTGGGCTAGGAGCTTCTGCCCTTTCAGGGCGTGTGGAGCCAACTTGCAATTCTTCTAAAAATAAACGAAATCTATCCTAACAGATTATGAAGAAGACAATCATCTCTCTGGCGCTCGCCTTCCTGGGCATCGCCAATCTCTATGCCGTAAAGGCTAAACCGGGCATCGCCAAGATTATGCTGGCTGACGGAACCGTAGCATGTGCTACCCTGCATGGTGACGAAACCTTCCACTACTACATGCTGCTGGACGGTACGCCCCTGCGGGAAACCCAAGACGGAAAATACGAAAAGATAACTGCTGAAGAGCTGAACACCCGAAAGACCCGTGTTTTCTCTTCAGAGAATATCACAAGAGCTTCAGAAATAGGAACCGTGAGCCCAAGCTATTTTCCTCATAAGGGAAGTCCGAAGGCATTGGTACTCCTGGTGCAGTTTCAGGATGTGAAGTTCAAGAGTAAGGATCCGGTTGCTACATTCAACCATTACCTCAACGGAAAGAAGGGAGAAGCTATGCCTGAGGCTGATAAAGAAGTGTTTATCACCAACACTACTTACTGCCAGAACTACGGCAGCGTACAGCAGTATTTCGCAGAAATGAGCGATAACCAGTTTATACCACAGTTTGACGTAGTGGGTCCTGTTACGGTAAGCAAGAATTCAGCTTATTATGGCAAGAACGGAGGTGACGACGGAAGTGACACCAACTATCCTCAGATGATTAAGGAAGCCTGCCAGCAGGTAGACGACAAGGTTAACTTTGCCGATTACGACAGCGATGGCGACGGAAATGTAGACCTCGTATATGTAATCTATGCCGGCTATTCTGAAAGCATCTCAGGCAATTCAGGCGATTGCCTCTGGCCGAAATCGGGTACCGTAGGAGGACTGGGAACCTATGACGGAAAAAAAGTACGCCGGTTCGGCATTAACAACGAGCTGAACAATACGCCTGCAGATACCCAAGACGGCAAATACTTCATCAATGGTATCGGTCTCTTCTGCCATGAATTTTCGCATACCCTCGGTTTGCCAGACATCTATCCTACCAATGGTATCACAGAGCACAACCAGAGTCCTGAATATTGGGACGTCATGGATATGGGCAGTTATCAGGCTAACGGCTACCAGCCTATCCCTTATTCACCATGGGAGAAGAGCATCGTAGGATGGAAACAGCCTACCCTCCTTTCGGATACCGAGGCGCAACAGCTGAAGCTGGAACCATACGACAAGGCATCGGATGCATACAAGATTATAGCCAACAGCCAGGGCGAATACCTGCTGCTGCAGAATATCAGAAACGAGGGATGGTACAAGGAGGCTTTTGGTTACGGATTGCTGGTATGGCGCATCGACTACGATGACAAGACTTCGGTTAATCTGGGGGATAATCCCAACAATACGCTAGGTAAGCCAAGGGTAATGATTGTTCCTGCAGACGGAATGGTATACAACAGCTATAATAGAACTGTCAGCGACAATGATATTATAACAAGTCTCCAGAACGACCCGTTCCCGACCTACAAGGCGGGCTCTGCTACAGAGTACGAGGTGAACAGTCTGACCAGTATCACCCTGAACAACAGTGTTGATACGAGTCATCCGCTCTACAACATCACAAAGGATGAAGCAACCGGTCTGGTAACCTTCGATTATCTCAAGAACTTCTCTCCTACCGGAATCTCTTCGGTCATCATCGGTAAAGACAGACCGACAGCCTATTTTGATCTGGAAGGCAGAAAGGTTTCCGTTCCACAAAAGGGCAAGATTTACATCACCAGCAAGGGACAGAAGATAGTATACTAATAAACAATGAGGGTGTGTCATGATTTATGACACACCCTCATTATTTTAATATATTCTAGGACCGAAGATGGTGGTACCTACACGAACCATCGTGCTGCCGTGCTTGACGGCAATATGATAATCGTGACTCATACCCCAGCTACGCTCGCAGAAAGCATCATCATCGGCAAAGTATCTGGCCTTTATCTCATCAAAGAACCGGGCAGCCTCATCAAACTCCTGAGCAATCTGCTGCTCATCATCCGTATTAGATGCCATCATCATGATGCCACAAATCTGCACATGCTTCATCTCCCGCCATTCGCCTGCCTCAAGGAGTTCGCGGCAAGCATCAAGAGAAAGACCCGATTTAGTATCTTCCTCTGCCAGATGAAGTTCCAGAAGAACCTTCACCACACGATTGTGCTTGGCAGCCTGTTTCTCAATCTCCTTGAGAAGTTTCAGACTGTCTACCGACTCTATCATCGAGATATAAGGTGCGATATACTTCACCTTATTAGTCTGCAGATGACCGATGAAATGCCACTCGATGTCCTCAGGCAGCGAAGCCACCTTCTTGGCGAGTTCCTGTTCGTGACTCTCGCCGAAGGTACGCTGTCCTTCAGCATAAGCCTCCTCGATATACTCGTTGGGATGGAACTTGCTGATGGCAACGAGACGGACACCGGCAGGCAAGCTGCCCAGCACCTCATGGAGATTTCCTTTTACATCATACATAGTTCAATTATTTTTGCTCCTCGTATTCAGGCACATCATTCTTCTCCTCTTTCTTCTCGTTAGGAGCATGGTGCTCGAATACATCCATCAGTTTGGTTTCGTTCAAACCAACCACATCATAATCAATCATGGTCTTGCCCATCACCTCATCAATATAACGGAGGGCACGGGCGAGAGACTTAGCCTGAACAAGATAAGTAACATTGCTGCGCTTCTCCTTCTCACTCTTCTCATCAATCGTGATGAACTGGAGTTTAGCCTTATACCACTTATCATCATCATCGATATCGCTGAAGAAGATTTCGCCGTAGCAAGCCTTGCCGATACCGCTCACCTTCAACTCGCCGCTCACATAAACCGACATCTCATCGATGATAGCGCTCTCAGCCTCGGTAAAGCTCAATGCATCTACAACGTATGCTTCAGAAACAACCTTCTCTGAGCCATCCTCCATTGTCTTCTGATATTTCACTTTGGTCTCAAACCATGTACTTGTTCTACTTCTCATAATTTTCTTCTTACTTATTTTATTAGTATAATCTTATAACATTTCTTGAAATTAAGTGCAAAGTTATAAAAAAGAAAGCAAAGAGCGACATATTTAAAGAGTTTTTAATCAAAAAATAAAATTTAACCGAAAGTTATTCTCAATTCTCATCTAATTTTCTTATCTTTGCAGCCGATTAGCGTAAATTGAAAAGACCAGAAGGTCATAGAATTCAATTTTCGACACGGATAATTAATAGAAAGAAACAATATTTTAAGATGCCAGAAATATCTGTACGCGGTCTTGAAATGCCAGAGTCACCTATCAGAAAGTTGGCTCCTTTGGCTGCCGCAGCAAAGAAACGTGGAGTAAAGGTATATCACCTCAACATCGGTCAGCCTGACCTTCCAACTCCTCAATGTGGTCTAGATGCCCTGAAGCATATAGACCGCACGGTCTTGGAGTATTCTCCAAGTCAGGGCTATCTCAGCTATCGCGAGAGGCTTGTAGATTACTATAAGAAATATAAAATCAACGTAACTGCCGATGATATCATCATCACATCGGGAGGTTCTGAGGCTGTTCTCTTCTCTTTCATGAGCTGCCTCAACCCTGGCGACGAGATTATCGTACCAGAACCTGCTTACGCCAACTATATGGCGTTTGCCATTTCTGCGGGTGCCAAAATCCGTACCATCGCCACAACGATAGAAGAAGGTTTCTCCCTGCCTAAGGTAGAGAAGTTTGAGGAGCTGATCAATGAGCGCACACGTGCCATCCTGATTTGTAATCCTAACAACCCTACGGGCTATCTCTATACCCGCAGAGAGATGAATCAGATACGTGACCTGGTGAAGAAGTACGACCTCTATCTCTTCTCTGATGAGGTTTACCGTGAGTATATCTATACAGGCAGTCCTTATATCAGTGCGATGCACCTGGAAGGCATCGAGCAGAACACGGTTCTCATCGATTCTGTTTCGAAGCGTTACAGTGAGTGCGGTATCCGTGTAGGTGCCCTCATCACCAAGAATGCAGAAATACGCAAGGCGGTGATGAAGTTCTGCCAGGCCCGTCTCTCTCCTCCACTGATTGGTCAGATTGTAGCCGAAGCTTCTCTGGATGCTCCTGAAGAGTACTACCGCGACGTATACGATGAATATGTAGAGCGCCGTAAGTGCCTGATAGACGGCTTGAACCGTATTCCGGGCGTATACTCTCCTATTCCTATGGGAGCCTTCTACACCGTAGCCAAACTGCCTATCGATGATTCCGACAAGTTCTGCCGCTGGTGTCTGGAGGAATTCAACTATGAGGGCGAAACCATCATGATGGCTCCAGCCTCTGGTTTCTATACGACTCCTGGAGCCGGTCGCAATCAGGTTCGTGTAGCTTACGTCTTGAAGAAACACGATCTGGAGCGTGCCCTGGTGGTTCTGGGTAAGGCACTTGAGGCTTATCCGGGAAGAGTGGAAGACGAAGGACTGTAAGAAAGTGAAGAACGAAAAGTGAAGAGTGAAGAATTCAATAGTCTAAGCTAATCATAAAGTTCAAAGTTCAAAATTCAAAGTAAATATGAATTTTCCTCTATTTATAGCAAAGAGATTATATAGCGATCAGGGCGATAAACGTAAAGTTTCTCGCCCTGCTATTCATATAGCCACTGCCGGTGTTGCTATCGGACTCGCCATTATGATTATGTCGGTATGCGTTGTGCTCGGATTCAAGCATACCATACGCGACAAGGTGATAGGATTCGGAAGCCATATTCAGGTGGCAGACTTCATGACGCTGCAGCAGCAAAACCAGTATCCAGTGGTTATGAACGACTCGATGGTCAACGTACTGAAAAAGATACCTGGTGTAAAACATGTGCAGAAATTTGCCATGAAAGAGGGAATCCTGAAGACAGACAGCGATTTTCTGGGCGTCATGTTCAAAGGTGTAGGACCTGATTTCGATTCTACCTTCATCCATCAGAACATGATTGAAGGCAGCATCCCTAAGTTTGACGACAAGGCGAGCCACAACCAGATTCTCATCTCCCAGCTGATGGCCGACAAGCTGAAACTGAAGACGGGGGAACGCATCTTCGCCTATTTTATTGATGACAACGGAGTGCGTATGCGCCGCTTCACCATCAAGGGTATCTATCAGACCAACTTGAAGAAGTATGATGAGGTGATGGCTTACACCGACCTCTATACTGCCGTGAAGCTGAACGGATGGGAAGAAGACCAGGCGAGCGGTGCAGAACTGACCGTTAACGACTTCAACAAACTCAACGAGACAGAAGACTATATCATAAATAAGGTGAACCGCACGGTAGACCACTATGGCGAAACCTACAGCAGTTCTACCATCAAGGACCTGAATCCAAACATCTTCCAATGGTTGAATCTGATGGATCTGAATGTCTGGATTATTCTCGGTCTGATGCTGATAGTAGCCGGCGTCACCATGATCAGCGGTCTGCTTATCATCATTCTGGAACGAACCTCCATGATTGGCGTAATGAAGGCATTGGGTGCCCGCAACAAGACCATCCGCCACACCTTCCTGTGGTTTGCCGTCTTCATCATCGGCAAGGGTATGCTCCTGGGCAACATCATCGCCCTTGGCATTCTTACCCTCCAGTACTTTACAGGCATCATCAAACTCGATGCGCAGACCTATTATGTAAGTACCGTTCCGGTAGAATTCAACTGGCTTGCTATCATAGCCTTGAACATAGCCACGCTGCTGATAAGCATCTTCATGCTCGTAGCTCCAAGCTACCTGATTTCTCATATCCATCCAGCCAAATCAATGAGATATGAGTAAAATATAGTCTATAAGACCACAATAAACAGACTAAAAAGAAAAAAAACAAATTATTTTATATAGTTTTTGAAAATAGTGCACATTTTATTTTGCAATGTGCACTATTTTCATTATCTTTGCACAAAATTTTGTAAATTGTGCAATGAATTCAATACCAAGTTTTAACTCGTATATTGAGAACAGCATTATCAAGAATTGGAATCTGGATGCGCTCACCGATTACAAGGGCGCAACCCTCCAATATCACGATATTGCCAGAAAGATTGAGAAGCTACACATCCTGTTCGAAAACAGCGATGTAAAGAAGGGCGACAAGATTGCCGTCTGCGGAAGAAATAGTAGCCAGTGGGCAGTAGCCTTCCTGGCCATTATTACTTACGGCGCTATCGTCGTACCTATACAGAACGAATTTAAGCCTGAGCAGATTCACAACATCGTGAACCACAGCGAAAGCAAACTTCTGTTCGTTGGTGACGTGGTAGCTACAGAGATAACACCTGAGGAGATGCCTTCGCTGGAAGGAATCATCTATCTTCCGGACAATTCGCTTGTCATCTCGCGCTCTGAGAAACTGACTTATGCGCGCGAGAACCTCAATGCCATGTTCGGACACAGATATCCTAAGTATTTCAGACCAGAACACGTGAAGTATCACGTAGACGATCCTGAAGAACTGGCGATGATCAACTATACCAGTGGAACTACCGGTTTCTCAAAAGGTGTGATGCTCCCATACAGAGCACTTTGGGGTAATCTCGACTACCTCATCGATTCTGTGAAACCTAATATAGGTAAGAACTGCAACATCCTTTCTACCCTTCCGATGGCTCACATGTATGGACTCATGACAGAATTTCTCTTCAATATAGTATTGGGTAACCATATCTTCTTCCTTACCCGTCTGCCGAGCCCAACGCTCATCTCAGAGGCACTGTCTGAAATCAAGCCAGACATCCTCTATGCGGTGCCGCTTGTAGTAGACAAGATTGTAAGAAAGGAAGTATTCCCACATATCCAAACCAACCGTGCACGACTGCTGATGAACATGCCTGTCATCAATAAGCGCATCAAGGAGAAGGTTCGCGAGTTTGTATTGAGAAAGTTTGGCGAACGTCCTTGCGAGGTTGTTGTGGGTGGTGCTCCGCTCAACAAGGAGATAGAGAACTTCTTCATCAGCGTAGGTTTCCCTATCGCAATGGGATATGGTACCACTGAGACTGCTCCACTTATCACCTTTGCCCATCAGGACAACTATGTGGCAGGAAGCTGTGGTGTTGCCGTGAAGCACATGGAGGTAAAGGTTTTGAGCGATGACCCGGAGAACGTAGCCGGTGAACTGGTTTGCCGCGGCATCAATGTGATGAAGGGCTATTACAAGAACCAGGAGGCAACAGATGCCGTAATAGATAAAGACGGATGGTTCCATACAGGCGACCTGGCAACGATGGACGCCGACGGACATTTCTTCGTAAGAGGAAGAAGCAAGAACATGCTGCTGGGACCTAACGGACAGAACATCTATCCGGAAGAGATTGAGGACAAGCTCAACTCCATGGCGATGGTCAACGAGAGCATCATCATCCAGAACGATGACAAACTGGTGGCTCTGGTGCATCCGGATATGGAAGAAGTTAACAACCTCGGCTTTACAGACGAGGACCTGGAAAACATCATGGAGCAGAACCGTAAGGAACTGAACATGCAGATGCCTAGCTTCGCTAAGGTGTCACGCATCAAACTTCATGATCAGGAATTTGAAAAGACAGCCAAGAAGTCTATCAAGCGTTACCTCTATCAGAACGCAATCTAAAGGGGCAGGCAACATCTGGTGACAATCCAGCATCAGATATTGCTCCCATCAGCTAACAGACTTCAGTACGAGAAAAAATATATAAAAAGCAAATCGTTAAATAACAAGAATATGGAGATTCCAAGCTTTAACGCACTAATCCAAAAGAGCATCGTAGACCATTGGGATATGGATGCTCTGACAGACTACAAGGGAGCAACCTTGCAGTACCATGATGTAGCACGCAAGATTGAGAAGCTACACATCATGTTTGAGAACTCTGGTGTAGTAAAGGGCGACAAGATAGCACTTTGCGGTCGAAATAGCGCAAACTGGGCTGTAGCATTCCTTGCTACCCTTACCTATGGTGCCATTGCCGTACCTATCCTGCATGAATTCATGCCAGACCAGATTCACAACATCGTAAACCACAGCGATGCAAAACTGCTCTTTGTGGGTGATGTTGTAGCTACACAGATTGATGCAACAAAGATGCCGGGGCTTGAAGGCATCATCTATATACCGGATTATTCACTTGTCGTTTCACGTACCGACAAGTTGACTTATGCCCGCGAACACCTCAACGAGATGTTCGGTATCAAGTATCCTAAGTACTTCCGCAAGAACCATGTCAACTACTATATGGACCAGAATCCGGATGAATTGGCTATGATCAATTATACCAGCGGCACAACCGGTTTCTCCAAGGGAGTAATGGTTCCATACCGTGCACTCTGGGGCAATGCAGATTTTGCTGAGGACGTACTGGGTAAGAAGATTAAACCGGGAGATTCTGTCATCAGTATCCTGCCGATGGCCCACATGTACGGCATGGCGTTTGAATTTATCTTCGAATTCATCAAGGGCTGCCACGTCTTCTATCTCACCCGCATCCCTAGCCCAGCCATCATTGCCGAGGCATTCGGACGTATCAAGCCAGCCGTTATCATTGCAGTTCCTCTGGTTATCGAGAAGATTATCCGCAAGAAGGTATTCCCTAAGATCCAGAACAACCGCATGCGTATGCTGCTCCACATGCCTGTGATCAGCAAGAAGGTGAAGGAGAAGATATGCGACCAGGTAAGCAATGCCTTCGGTGGCAACTTCTACGAGGTGATTATAGGCGGTGCTGCCTTCAACCAGGAAGTGGAAAGTTTCCTGCATAGCGTAGGCTTCAGATATACAGTGGGTTATGGTGCCACAGAGTGTGCGCCTATCATCTGCTACGAGGATTACAAGAACTTCGTACCGGGCTCTTGCGGTAAGGCTGCCCTCCACATGATGGTTCGCATTGACAGTCCTGATCCAGAGAATGTACCGGGCGAAATCCTTGCCAAGGGTCCTAACGTAATGTTGGGTTACTATAAGAATGAGGAAGCTACCAAGCAGACCATCGACGAGAACGGATGGTATCATACAGGCGACCTCGGAACCATGGATGGTGACGGCAACGTCTTCATCAAGGGCCGTAGCAAGAACATGCTGCTTGGCGCAAACGGTCAGAATATCTACCCTGAGGAGATTGAGGATAAGCTCAACTCTTTGGCACTGGTAGCAGAAAGTGTGGTAGTACAGAAGGGCGACAAGCTCATTGCTCTGGTTCACCCAGACTATGATGAAGCTCAGACCCTGAATCTCGGTACCAAAGAACTGGCAGATGTCATGGAGCAGAACCGCCAGGAGCTCAACACCATGATTCCTGCTTACAGCAAAGTATCAGAAATACGTATACATGAAGAAGAGTTTGAAAAGACTCCTAAGAAGAGTATCAAGCGATTCCTCTATACGGCAGAGTAAAGAAAGAACCAGTATTATGAAATAAAAAATGGTGTGACTTCGGTTTTGAAGTCACACCATTTTTTATAAGTTACAGAACTTTCGCATGTGGTTTAAGTACGGGCTGAAGGCCCAAAAGCTCCTAGCCCAGGGCATCGCCCTGGGTATAATGGCAATTAGCAAGACGCCCTGTAAGGGCAAAAGCTTTGTTTATTGTACGGTATTTTAAAGCTTTTGCCCTTACAGGGCGACAGGTTTGCGTCCGTAATTACCCAGGGCGCTGCCCTGGGCTAGGAGCTTCTGCCCTTTCAGGGCGTGTGGGGCAAAACATGCGAAAGTTCAGTAAATTATAATTTATAATAAAGTATTCGAGCGGATTCTGGACAGCGTTTCCGGAGTCATCTGCAGATAGCTTGCGATATAGGTGAGCGGAGCACGCAGAACCACCTGTGGGCTCATTTCGCACAGGCGCTTATATTTATTAGGCGCCGACTCAAATCGCATCAGATCGGCATGAATCTGAGACTGAATCAAACTCTCTTCCAGTATTTTACGATAAAGCATCTGGATATTGACATTACGCATAGCAGCCGCCTCCAGCTTCTTCTTCGGTAGCATATACACCAGAGTAGGCTCCAAAGCTTCCACCTGCAAGCGGGTAGGTTCTTCCTTAAAGAGGCTCTCAATGCACATAAAGATGGTATGATCCACACCCAGATGTTCGGTCACCTCCTTGCCATTCTTAAAGTAAAATTGGCGCACCAATCCCTTCTCAATGTACGAGATACCCATGCACTGTTCACCTTCAGGCAAGATCATCTCGCCCTTGCCATACTTAATAGGCTCAAGGATATCTTCCACCACATCGAGCTCATCATGAGTCATCGTACTATATTTACGCGCCAATTCGCGCGCAATATCACGTTTAGGGGTAATTACTTTAAAGTCTGCCATAATACTTAACCTCCTTTTCCTTTATACTTATATTAAAACATTAGTCGAGTTTGAGCACAGCCAGGAAGGCTTTCTGTGGAACTTCCACATTTCCAATCTGCTTCATGCGCTTCTTACCCTTCTTCTGCTTCTCAAGCAACTTGCGCTTACGGCTCACGTCACCACCATAACATTTGGCGGTAACATCCTTGCGCACCTGCTTAACAGTCTCACGTGCCACAATCTTGGCACCGATAGCTGCCTGGATAGCAATATCGAACTGCTGACGAGGTATCAGGTCCTTCAACTTCTCGCACATTCTGCGGCCGAAGCTCACAGAGTTATCGCGGTGAGTCAAAGTACTCAATGCATCTACAGGTTCTCCATTCAACAGGATATCGAGTTTCACCAGGTCGGAAGGACGGAATGAATCGATATGATAATCGAACGAAGCATATCCCTTGGAGATACTCTTCAGCTTATCATAGAAGTCGATGACGATTTCACCCAACGGCAACATGAAGTGGAGCTCAACACGGTTTCCACTCACATATTCCTGGTTGATGAGTTCGCCTCGTTTATCCAGACAGAGTTTCATGATAGGTCCAATAAAATTGGTAGCCGTAATGATGGTTGCCCGGATATATGGTTCCTCAATATGATCAATCAGAGTTGGGTCTGGCAATCCGGAAGGATTGTGAACCTCTTTCTCACCGCCCTGCTTGTCGTATACCATATAAGATACGTTAGGTACGGTGGTGATGACATCCATATTAAACTCACGGTCCAGTCTCTCCTGTACGATTTCCATGTGGAGCAAACCGAGGAATCCGCATCGGAAACCGAAGCCCAAAGCCACAGAACTCTCTGGCGAGAAAGTCAATGAAGCATCATTGAGCTGCAGTTTTTCGAGCGATGCACGCAGATTCTCGTAATCGCTAGGATCGATAGGATAAACACCGGCGAAGACCATAGGTTTCACTTCCTGGAAACCCGCAATCGCCTTGTCGCAAGGACGGGCGATATGAGTAATGGTATCACCCACCTTTACCTCGGTAGCATTCTTGATGCCCGAGATGATATAACCTACCTCACCGGTCCCCAATTCCTGGCGTGGAATCATATCCATCTTCAATACACCGATTTCATCAGCATCATATTCCATGCCGGTATTGAAGAACTTCACCTTATCGCCCTTACGGATCACACCATTCTCTATCTTGAAATAGGCGATGATTCCGCGGAAAGAGTTGAATACAGAGTCGAAAATCAATGCCTGAAGCGGTGCCTTGTCGTCTCCTACCGGTGCAGGAACACGATTAACGACAGCTTCCAATATATCTTCTACACCTTCACCGGTCTTACCAGAAGCACGGAGGATATCCTCATGCTTGCAACCGATCAGGTCTACAATTTCGTCTTCTACCTCATCAGGCATAGCCGATGGCATATCTATCTTATTGATTACCGGGATAATCTCCAGGTCGTGATCGATAGCCATATAGAGGTTTGAAATGGTCTGTGCCTGAACGCCCTGAGTGGCGTCAACAACCAAAAGCGCTCCCTCGCAAGCAGCGATGGAACGGGAAACTTCGTATGAGAAGTCAACATGTCCCGGAGTATCGATAAGATTCAGGATATAGGTCTGTCCATCCTTTGCCTTATATTCCATTTGGATAGCATGGCTCTTGATTGTGATGCCACGCTCTCTTTCCAAATCCATATCATCAAGCATCTGACCTTCAGTAATCTTGATGGTCTGAGTCTTCTCCAGAAGTCGGTCTGCCAAGGTACTTTTACCATGGTCTATATGTGCAATAATGCAGAAATTTCTTATTTTATTTATATTCTCCATATAATTTTTCTCTCTTTAGAGTGCAAAGATAGTATTTTTTTTCGTATCTTTGCACAAAATATTGAAAATAATAGAGATTTTTAGATAAAATATAGAAAAATCATGAAGAAAAAGTTGATTTACATCGGTATTTTTGCTTCTTTGCTCGTTTCTTGCACGGAAAGTCTGGAAGACAAAGCGGCTCGTGAAGCCAAGGAATATACTGAAAAATACTGTCCTACACCATACGTTAACGACGCCAGAACGGACAGTGCTACGTTTGATAAAACCAGGAAGGTGTATACGTACTACATCTCTTTGAGAAACAAGGCAGACAACAAGAAGGCGATTGATGCCAACAGGGATAAACTCCACAAACTTCAGAAGGAATCCCTGGACAACAACCCTGGTCTGAAGAAATATAAGGAAGAACACTTCACCTTCCGTTTCGTATATCATTCGGCTAAGAACCCGAAAGAGGTATTGCTGGATGATACCTTCAAGTATTAGAAAAAGGAAGGTGTGTCATAAGTCCAGATAATGGCAGCAAGACGCCCTGAAAGGGCAAAAGCTCCTAGCCCAGGGCAGCGCCCTGGGTATAATGGCAATCAGCAAGACGCCCTGTAAGGGCAAAAGCTTTGTATACTGCCAGGTATTTTAAAGCTTTTGCCCTTACAGGGCGACAAGTTTGCGTCTGTAATAACCCAGGGCGCTGCCCTGGGCTAGGAGCTTCTGCCCTTTCAGGGCGTATTGGATGTGACTTATGACACACCCTCCTTAAACACTCTTAATATCCCATTTCCTGCAAAGCTGTAGCCAACTGGTCAGGACAGCTAGTAGGCTTATTGCCACAAGTGATACCCTTCAGTCGGGCGATGACCTCCTTTGCCTTCATGCCCTTAATCAAAGCACAAACGCCCTTGGTATTGCCATCGCAGCCTCCGATGAACTGGGCATCCTGCACATTTCCATCTTCATCTATACTGATGCAGATGTATTTTGAGCAGGTGCCATGAGTCTGATAAGTTACCTTCTGCAACTTATCCTGTTTGTCTTGCTGCAACATAATGCTTATTCTGCGTCTGCAGGAATCTCTGGCTTCATGTTGGTATAAACAGTCTGAACATCGTCAAACTCTTCCAACTTCTCAACCATCTTGTCGATAGTTTCGCGCTCCTCAGGAGTTACATCCTTCAAATCGTTAGGGATGTAAGTGAACTCAGCACCAGTTACCTCGAAACCCTCAGCCTCCAGGTGCTTCTGAATTTCGCCGAAGCTTGTAGGAGCACCATAGATTGTGATTTCGTTGTTCTCCTCATCCTCATCAAACTCATCTTCTACGCCGTAGTCGATCAGGTCGAGAATCATCTCATCCATATCCAGACCTTCCTTCTTCTTGAATGTGAACACAGCCTTGTGGTCGAAGAGGAAAGACAGAGAACCTGTTGTACCCAAGTTTCCGCTGAACTTGTTGAAGATAGAACGAACGTCAGCAACAGTACGTGTCGTGTTGTCTGTCAGAGTATCAACGAAGACAGCCACTCCGTGAGGGCCATATCCCTCGTATGTTACCTCCTTGTAATCGCTGGTATCCTTGCCACAAGCGTTCTTGATGGCACGAGCGATGTTATCCTTAGGCATGTTCTCACGCTTACAGTTAGCGATGATAGCACGCAAGGTTGGGTTGTTCTCTGGTTCTGGACCGCCTGCCTTCACAGCAATAGCAATCTGCTTACCCAACTTAGTAAATGTCTTGGCCATGTGGCCCCATCTTTTCAGCTTTGTAGCTTTACGATATTCAAATGCTCTTCCCATTGGAATAAAATTTTAAATGTTTATCGTTTATTTATAATGTTATCTCAATTCTGCATTGAGCTTGCCTGTAAGGTTGGCAATGAGTTTCTTCATGATAGCATCTATCTGCTTATCATTCAATGTCTTCTCCTCATCCTGCAGGATAAAGTTAACAGCATAACTCTTCTTGCCCTCTGGCAAATGCTCACCCTCGTAAACATCGAAGAGAACCACGCTCTTCAGGAGCTTCTTCTCTGTCTGGCGGGCAATCTGCTCAATCTGTGCAAACTCTACATTCTTGTCTACGAGCAATGCAAGGTCGCGGCTCACTGACGGATACTTGCTGATGTCAGTATAAGTAAGGTTCACCTTCTTCACTGCCTTCATCAGGTTGTCCCAGTGGATATCAGCATAGAATACATCCTGCTCGATATCGAATGCTTTCTTCAATTTCAGGCTCAAGATACCCAGTTCTACCAAAACCTTTCCGGCACGGGTCTCGTAACTTACGCCCTTAGAGAAGATGTTATTGTCGCTGTGCTTGATAACCACGTTGTTCTGTGGCATACCTACACGACGGAGAATATTCTCTACCACAGCCTTCAACTCGTAGATGTTGCTCTGCTCATCAGCATGAGCCCAATTGCCCTCTACGCGCTTACCGGTGATGAAGAGTGACATGTGAGCCTCCTGGGAGTAAGCCTTGATAGGACTCTCCTCGCTCCACTTCTCCTTATTATATATATAGGTGTTACCCACCTCGAAGAACTTCAGGTTCTGGCTCTTGTGGTTGATGTTGCGGGCTACGCTTTCCAAACCGCCGAACAACATGGTCTGACGCATCACGCCGAGATCAGCACTCAATGGGTTCATCACCTTCACGGTTGTCTCCTCAGGATACTTGTTCAGCTCCAGGTCTGCATAGTAGCTTGACTTGCTCAGAGAGTTGTTGAGAATCTCCATGAAGCCCTCGCCTACCAACTGCTCAGCCACGAGGTTCTGGCAGTGATAAGCCTTGTCCTCATCGCCCTGAACAGTCAGGGAGCTCTTCAACTGGGTTGGAATCTCCACATTATTATATCCATAGATACGGAGGATATCCTCTACTACGTCGCAAGGACGCTGAACGTCTACGCGATAAGCAGGAACCAAGAGGTCGATGCCCTCAGCATCCTCCTTCACGATCTTCATCTCGAGAGATGTGGCAATGTTCTTGATGGTCTCAGCACCAATCTCCTTACCGATGAGGCGATGCGCATACTCATAGTTCAGGCGAACTGGGAAATCCTGCATTGGCTCTGGATATACATCCTTGATCTGCATGGAAATCTTGCCGCCAGCCAACTGCTTGCAGAGGATAGCAGCCTGCTTCAATGCATAAATCTGTCCGTTTGGATCTACGCCACGCTCAAAACGGTAGCTGGCATCTGTACTCAAACCATGACGGCGAGCGCTCTTGCGGATCCATGTTGGATGGAAGTAAGCACTCTCCAAGACAACATCCTTGGTTGTCTCGTAAGTACCAGAACCCTTACCGCCGAAGATACCGGCGATACACATAGGCTCCTCAGCATTGCAGATGCTCAGGTCGTGCTCACCCAAGGTATGCTCCTCGCCATCGAGAGTAACAAACTTAGTGCCCTCTGGCTGGGTACGGACCACAATCTTATGACCGGTAACCATGTCTGCATCGAAGCAGTGCAATGGCTGGCCGTATGCCATCATAATGTAGTTGGTGATGTCCACGATATTGTTGATTGGACGCAAGCCGATGATGTTCAGCTTATCCTGCAACCACTTAGGACTTTCCTTCACCTCACAACCGGTGATGCTTACACAGGCATAACGCTTGCAAGCCTCAGTATTCTGAATTTCAACATCGATAGGAAGATCTTCGTTATCTACTACAAACTCATCGCAAGATGGGCGATGCAAACTTGTCTTGTAACCATTCTGCTTCAACCAGGCATACAGGTCGCGGGCTACACCCCAGTGACCGAGCGCATCAGCACGGTTGGCTGTGATATCAATCTCGATGAGCCAGTCGCTCTCCAGGTGATAATACTCAGCAGCAGGCTGACCTACCGGAGCGTCTTCCGGGAGTACGATGATACCGTCGTGAGAAGTACCTACACCAATCTCATCTTCAGCACAGATCATACCCAAACTCTCTACACCGCGGAGCTTGCTCTTCTTGATGGTAAAACTCTGGTCGCCATCGTAAAGCACGCAGCCCAAATCAGCAACGATAACCTTCTGACCTGCAGCAACATTAGGAGCACCACAGACAATCTGCTGAGGTTCACCCTTGCCCAAGTCAACGGTTGTAACATGGAGGTGATCGCTGTTAGGATGCTCCTCACATGTCAATACTTTACCCACATAGAGACCTTTCAGTCCGCCCTTGACAGACTGTACTTCTTCCAAAGCGTCAACTTCGAGTCCGCAAGAGGTCAACGCGTCCGCTGTCTCCTGTGGTGTCAAATCGAAATCGACGTATTCTTTAAGCCATTTGTATGAAACGTTCATTATAATGATTTTTTATTTTATTTCTATTTTGAAAGCCCGAAGAAACATCATTCGGGCTATGCTTGTCCTAAAACTCTGCAAAAATACAAAAAAAAATGCATATAAACAAATAACATTCGCCATTTTTGCACTATTTAAAATAAATACATGCAAAAATGGCGAATGCCTTGGTTTTTATTCGAAAACTTCGTCAATGCTGCCACCTCCTACTTCCTCAAAGTCATCCTGTTCGGCTGCCTTGCGGGAACAAGGATTGTAGTCTTCCGGCAAATCGAACTTGACGGCAGGACTGATGCCCAGCGACGGGTCAGCATAAACCTTCTTCATGAATATTGCCCAGATAGGCAAAGCCATGGTAGCACCCTGACCCATACTCATGGAATCGAAGTGGATATCACGCTCCTCACCACCTACCCAGCAGCCACTTACGAGTTGTGGAGTAAAGCCGATAAACCAACCGTCGCTATTATTGTTGGTAGTACCGGTCTTGGCGCCAATCTGTCCTTCCAGGTTATAACGGTAGCGCAGTCTTCCTGCCGTACCATTATCCACGACCCCCATCAGCATGGTAAGCATCTTCATGGCATTATCAGCACTGATTACCTCGTTCATACGTGGCTGGAAGGTAGCAATCGTATTGCCCTCATTATCCTCGATGCGGCTCACAAACATTGGAGCAGTACGGATGCCGTGATTGGCAAATACGGTATAGGCACTCACCATCTCGCTGACACTTACCTCACATGGTCCCAGACAAAGACTCATGGATGCATGGATGTCAGGACTGTTGATGCCGAAATCGTGCAACATCTGGACAAACTGCTGCGGATTGAGTTTACTCATCAGATAAGCACTCACCCAGTTGCTACTCTGTGCTAATCCCCAACTCAGCGGAACCATCTGTCCGGCACGTGAATGGTTGGCGTTACGAGGCGTCCACGGACGACCAGCCACCATATAGGTCTGCTGGCGGTTAGGAGCCAAATCGCAAGGCTGGAAGCCGTTAGACATCGCCAGGCTGTAAAGGAAAGGTTTGATGGTAGAACCCACCTGTCGGCGTCCCAGGCTCACCATATCATACATGAAATGAGGATAATCCAATCCACCTACATACGCCTTCACAGCACCCGTCTTAGGATCCATGCTCATAAGACCGCTGCGCAGGAAACTCTTGTAATAACGGATAGAATCGAGCGGACTCATCAGCGTATCAATATCACCATGGTAGGTAAACACAACCATCTCCTGTTTCTTGCGGAATGCCGCCTTGATTTCATCCTCAGAATATCCCGCAGCCTTCATCGTGCGGTAACGCTCACTCTGGACGATACTGCGGTTCAGGATACTCTTAATCTGTTTCGGTGTCAGTTTATCACTATATGGCGAGCTTGGCTTGCGGGCAATCTCTGCACTGAAACGAGGCTGCAGATAGCGGGCTACATGCTGATACATAGCCTCTTCCGCATACTGCTGTATACGGCTGTCTATCGTAGTAAACACCTTCAGTCCGTCACTGTATACATTGTATGGAGAACCGTCCTTCTTATAGTTCTTGTTGCACCATCCATAGAGCGGATCATTCTCCCACTGGGTAGAATCCACCACAAACTGGGCACGGTTCCAGGACGGATAATCACTGCGCTCCGGACGCTTAGCCATCATATACTGGCGAAGGAACTCACGCAGATAAGTAGCCGAACCGTCCTTATGGTCGGTACGATGGAAATTGAGCGTCAGCGGCTCAGCAGCATACTGGCTATACTCGCCCCGGCTCAGATAACCCGCCTTCACCATCTGCGAAAGAACCACATTTCTGCGCTCCCTAGCTCTCTCTGGATAACGAACTGGATTGAAGAGTGATGGATTCTTGCACAGTCCGATAAGCGTTGCCGACTCACAGAGAGTCAGATTCTTCGGCTCCTTATAAAAATAGGTATTGGCCGCCGTTTTGATTCCTACAGCATTGTGCAGAAAATCGAAGTAATTGAGATAGAGAGCCAGAATCTCCTCTTTGGTATAATAGCGTTCCAGCTTCACCGCAATCACCCACTCTATCGGCTTCTGCAACAAGCGTTCCATCGTACTGTTCGCCTTCTCCGAATAGAGCTGCTTGGCGAGCTGCTGCGTGATGGTACTTCCACCACCCGCATTAGTCTGTCCCAGGATACCACGCTTGATGATGGCACGTCCCAGGGCACGGAAGTCGATTCCCGAATGTTCATAGAATCGCTCATCCTCAGTAGCCACCAGTGCCTTTATTAAATAAGGTGACATTTTCTTGTAAGGAATCACGATACGGTTCTCCTTATTCAGGTTCCACGTACCAAGCACCTTGCCATCGGCAGAGTAAACCTGGGTGGCAAATCTGTTGATAGGATTCTGAAGATCCTCGATGTCGGGCATGTAGCCAATCATTCCAAACCAGATGGCAACGAAGGCAAGAATAACGGTAAGTATTCCGGTGCCGAAAACAGCCCATAAAACATGTATAAATCGCTTTCTCATCACTATTTCTTTAAATATTTGTGCAAAATTACATAAAAGTTTTGACTTATCACACATAAATCAGATTTTTTATGTAACTTTGTGGGCGATTTTAGAACATTCAATCATATTTCAAATGGAAAAACATAATTTTGTGACCATTGCAGACCTTTCCAAGGAGAAAATCATGTACCTCCTGGAAATGGCGCAAGAGTTCGAAAAGCACCCGAACAGGGAGTTGCTGAAGGGAAAGGTCGTAGCGACCCTTTTCTTCGAGCCTTCTACTCGTACCCAACTCAGTTTCCAAACCGCTGCCAACCGTCTTGGCGCCCGTGTCATTGGCTTCTCTGATGCCAAGACATCCAGCACCACCAAGGGTGAAACCCTCAAGGATACCATCCTGATGGTAAGCAACTACGCCGATGTAATCGCCATGCGCCATTTCATCGAGGGAGCAGCCCAGTATGCCAGCGAGGTAGCACCAGTGCCTATCGTCAATGCAGGCGACGGCGCACACATGCATCCTTCACAGTGTCTGCTCGATCTCTACTCTATCTACAAGACCCAGGGTACCCTGGAGAACTTGAACATCTATCTCGTGGGTGACCTCAAATATGGCCGCACCGTTCACTCACTTATCACAGCCATGCGCCACTTCAATCCTACCTTCCATTTCATCGCACCTAAGGAACTCGCCATGCCAGAAGAGTATAAACTCTACTGCAAGGAGCACAATATCAAATATATTGAGCACGAGGACTTTAACGAAGATGTGATTGCAGGTGCCGACATTCTCTACATGACCCGTGTACAGAAGGAGCGTTTCAGCGACCTGATGGAGTATGAGCGCGTAAAGAACGTGTATATCCTGAAGCGTGACATGCTCTGCAAGGCTAAGGAGAACATGAAGATTATGCATCCGCTGCCACGTGTGAACGAGATTGCTTACGATGTAGATGATGATCCACATGCATACTTCATCCAGCAGGCTCAGAACGGTCTCTATGCACGTGAGGCTATCTTCTGCCACTGCCTCGGCATTTCGCTCGATGACGTGAAGAATGACAAGACCATTATTGAGTAGTTTATAGTTAATAGTTTATAGTTAATAGACAGATGGGAAACAATAAAAGTCAATTAGTGGTTGCGGCTATCGAGAACGGTACCGTAATCGACCATATACCAGCCGAAAAGACCTATCAGGTAGTAAATCTGCTCCAGTTGGAGAAGATGGAGACTCCTGTTACTATCGGCTACAACCTGCCAAGCAAGAAGATTGGCAAGAAGGGCATCATCAAGGTTGCCAACAAGTATTTTACCGATGAAGAAATGAACCGACTCTCTGTCGTTGCTCCCAACATCGGACTGAGTATCATCAAAGACTACGAAATCGTAGAGAAGAAGACCGTCAAGACTCCTGACACACTGAAGGGCATCGTAAAGTGCAACAACCCTAAGTGTATCACCAACAACGAGCCTATGCAGACCCTCTTCCATACCGTAGACAAGGTACTCGGTATCGTACGTTGCCACTACTGCGACAAAGAGCAGCAATTGGGCAAAGTAGAGCTCTGCAAGTAATAAAAACAGGTAGTTTATAACAAAAAGTAAGCAATATCACTCAAAATGTTACGATTTATTTGGTAGTTTGAGAGATATTGCTTATTTTTGCAGCCGATTTCATTAAACATCAACCATAAAAAGTAAAGGGAAATGGTAAAAGACCAAGAGATTTTCGACTTAATCGAAAGAGAACATCAGCGCCAGCTGAAGGGTATGGAGCTTATCGCTTCTGAGAATTTCGTGAGTGACGAGGTGATGAACGCTATGGGTTCTTACCTTACTAACAAGTATGCTGAGGGACTGCCAGGCAAGCGTTATTATGGCGGATGCCAGGTAGTTGACATCGTAGAAAACCTCGCCATCGAGCGCGTAAAGAAGGTGTTTGGTGCTGAGTATGCCAACGTACAGCCTCACTCTGGTGCGCAGGCTAACGCTGCTGTTCTGCTTGCCGTATTGAAGCCAGGTGATACTTTCATGGGCTTGAACCTCGACCACGGCGGTCACCTCTCTCATGGTAGCCACGTCAATACATCCGGTATCCTCTACAACCCTATCGGTTACAACCTGAACAAGGAAACAGGCCGTGTAGACTACGACGAGATGGAGAAACTGGCTCTTGAACACAAACCAAAACTGATTATCGGTGGTGGTAGCGCTTATAGCCGCGAGTGGGATTATGCCCGCATGCGCAAGATTGCCGATGAGGTAGGCGCTCTCCTCATGATCGATATGGCTCACCCTGCAGGTCTGATTGCAGCCGGTCTGCTCGACAACCCATTGAAGTATGCACACATCGTTACTTCTACTACTCACAAGACCCTCCGTGGTCCTCGTGGTGGCATCATTCTGATGGGCAAGGATTTTGACAATCCATGGGGATTGACAACCAAGAAGGGCGAGATTAAGAAGATGAGCATGCTCTTGAATTCTGCCGTATTCCCAGGTCAGCAGGGTGGTCCGCTGGAGCACGTCATCGCTGCTAAGGCAGTAGCCTTCAATGAGAATCTGCAGCCTTCATGGAAGGAGTATGCTACTCAGGTAAAGAAGAATGCAGCCGTACTCGCTGATGACCTCATCGGTCGCGGATTCGGTATCGTGAGCGGTGGTACAGATAACCACTCTATGCTCGTTGACCTCCGAAGCAAATATCCAGATCTTACAGGTAAAGTCGCTGAGAATGCGCTGGTTGCAGCCGACATCACAGTCAACAAGAACATGGTTCCATTCGACAGCCGTTCTGCCTTCCAGACATCAGGTATCCGCCTGGGTACAGCAGCCATGACCACACGTGGCGCCAAGGAAGATATGATGCACCTCATTGCCGAACTCATCGAGGAGGTTCTGAATGCTCCTGAGGACGAGAAGGTCATTGCCCGCGTTCGCGAAAAGGTAAATGCTACTATGAAGGATTACCCTCTCTTTGCATACTAATCGTTAAGGATAAATATAATTACAAACTGCGGGCCTTCCGTCCGCAGTTTTTTGTTTCATTTAATAAATAATAAAGAAAAGAAAAAATTTATGAAAAAGATGAAAAGCCTACTGCTCATGGCACTTGCGTTGCTCCCTGCGAGCAAAACTTTAGCACAGACCAACGCCCAAGTTTTCTACGACTTCGGCAGTGACCGCAAGTTTGTTACCCTCACACTCGAAATGTTTAAGCAGGACAAATGGGGTAACACTTATTTCTTTGTAGACCACGACTTCAACTACGACAAGATGGATGCCAGCAGTCCAAACGTGGCACAGGGTGGTACCTATACAGAGATCTCACGTGCATTGAACTTCTGGCAGAACAGCCCAATGAAGAACTGGAGTCTCCACGTAGAGTATAATGGTGGTATTACCAAGAACTACCCTATCAACAATGCCTGGCTCTTCGGTGTGGAGTATTTCATGCACGACAAGAGTTTCAAGAACACCTTGACACTCCAGGCACTCTACAAGACTATCCGCAAGACCGACCAGAACGTACCAATGCAGTTGACTGCTGTTTGGGGATGCAAAGACATCTTTGGATTAAAGGGATTGAACTTTAGCGGTTTCGCTGATTTCTGGTGGGAGGACCACAGTTCTTTCAAGGATAAGGATGGCAACCTGAAGCTCGACAAGGATGGCAACATCGATTACAAAGCTGAGCACACCGTCTTCACTACTGAGCCACAGCTCTGGTATAATGTAGGTCAGCACTTCGGCTGCGAGAACCTGAGCGTAGGTAGCGAGGTAGAAATCAGCAACAACTTCGGTAGCAATGCCGGCTGGATGGTTCGCCCTTGCCTCGGTGTAAAGTGGGATTTCTAATTTATCTGCCGCTCTACTTCCCTTCTCAAACTGTTTACATCTGTTAAAAATTCCCTGAGTTCCGCATTTTTAAGAAGAACAAAAAGGAAACAAGAAAAAAAAGAAAAGACAAAAACGAAAAGAAGAAGAAGCAAGAAGTAAAGATAAAAAAGAAAATAAATAAAAGAAAAAAAGAAAAATAAGAAGAAATCTAGCATGCGCAAAATTTTCAAAATTTCATTTTAAAAATTTTGCGCATGCATCCTTAGCCACTTTATTTTTTTGATTTTCAGTAACTTACGTTACTTTCTTACAGTCAATCCACCATCAGAAATCCCTCCGATTCCGCCTTTTTTCTTATTGTACTGACGGGTTACACCGCTCAAGTTAACCCCTCCAACACCTTCAGAAGTAGCGTTTACACTCTGGCAGTCAACCTTGGCTTTCACACTGCCCACGCCCTCGTTCTTGATTATCAGGCTGCCACCCTTAAACATATCCAGATTAACAGAGCCAACGCCCTCATTATCCAGTTTCAGGCTTCCCATCTCAATTTTAGAGATCTTCACCGAGCCAACGCCTTCGTTGTCAATGCTCATATCATCTCCAGCCACATCATCGATATTTACCGAGCCTACACCCTCGTTGATTATCTCCAGTTTGTTGGCAAGAATCTTCCCAATCTTGACAGAGCCTACACCCTCGTTATCGATTTTCAGGCGGTCGCTATTGATGCTCTTGGCATAGAATGAGCCCACACCTTCCTGTGCTATCTTCACCAGGTCGGGGCTGGTGATATAAATCTTGAGTCTATTCTTTTCAGAGTTACAAGCGGCAGGCACCTTGAGTTTTCCGGTGAGTCCAATCTTCACCTCGCCGTCACGATAAACCACCTTGAGCTTCTCCTTGAGTTTCTGTACGAACTCAGCATCCTTGATGGCAGAGTAATCCAATCGAACGCTGCATTCATCGCCATTGTTCTGGGTATAATAAACGCTGGCAATCACATCCACGTCGATCGCCTTGAAAGGCTTCTCGGTCAAATCATCCTGGGTAAAGTTGAGACTTCCCTTCATTTCACTGGCAGAAGATCCCATACTGCAAGAACTCAAGCCCATTGGGGCAAAGAATAAAGCGGCAACCACCGCCCAAATACCAAATTTCTTCATACTCATATCTAATTTTATGTTTCTAAATACATGATTCAAGTTTCGCAAGTGAGTTCCACACGCCCTGAAAGGGCAGAAGCCCCTAGCCCAGGGCAGCGCCCTGGGTAATTACGGACGCAAACCTGTCGCCCTGTAAGGGCAAAAGCTTTAAAACTCCAGACAAAACATAAAGCTTTTGCCCTTACAGGGCGCCTTACTGATTGCCATTATACCCAGGGCGATGCCCTGGGCTAGGAGCTTTTGGGCCTTCAGCCCGTACTTGAACCACATGCGAAAGTTCAGTACGTGATATACCGAATACCGTTCTGTTTCGGAATTCTGATGGTTAGACGTAAGAAGATACATAAAGGTTGCAGGGAAAGAGAAAAAAAATACAAAAAAGTGCAACAGAAAGCTATTCTCACTGGAACAGTCTCCTGTTCTTACTGAAACAGTATTCGTTAGTCACTGAAACAGTATTCGTTAGCTATTGAAGTAAGCCTCACTTCGAGTTCAGATAATCAACACATCCATTTCAAGTAAGCCTTACTTCAACTTCAAGTAAGCCTCAGTTAACATTTACGTAAGCCTCACTCCAATTTCAAGCAAACAATACACCATAACATCAAGATATTCAAGGAAAAGGCACAAATTCTACAAGGCGTTCCAATAGATTTATTTTTCTCTATCCCCCAATGCAAAAAATTGCCTAAAAATTTGGAAGTTACAAATTTTCAGCGTATCTTTGCAGAAGATTGTACGGCGCTCGGCAATTCGAAAGCAAGCTTTCATTGCACTCACTGACATAATCTTTGCAAAAGTATTAATTTAAATTAATCGCGTATGGAACAGGTAGAAGAAAGATACATCAGCTTGCTGACCGATTTCGGTTTCAAGCGAATATTTGGAACAGCAATGAACAAGGATTTGCTCATTTGCTTCCTCAACAGCTTGTTTAATGGCAGACAGGTTGTTAAGGACGTGAAGTATCTGAATCCAGAGCATGTGGGCGATGTCTATACCGACCGCAGAGCCATCTTTGATGTATATTGCGAAGGCGAAAACGGCGAGAAGTTCATCGTAGAAATGCAGAATGCGTACCAGACGTATTTCAAGGACCGCGCCCTTTTCTACTCTACTTTCCCGATTCGCGAACAGGCACCCAAGGGGAATGAATGGGATTTCAAACTCAATCATATCTATACCGTAGCCCTGCTCAACTTCAGCATGAACGAGGATGCTTTCGACAAGGAGAAAATCCGCCATCATGTGCAGTTATGCGACACAGCTACACACAAAGTATTTTACGACAAACTCGAATATATCTATGTAGAGATTTCTAAGTTCAACAAGCCTCTGGAAGAACTGGATACGCTCTACGAGAAGTGGCTCTATGCACTGAAGAACCTCTATAAGCTTACCCAGCGCCCTAAAGAGCTGTGCGACAAAGTCTTCGACCGTCTCTTCGAGGAAGCCGAAATAGCCAAGTTCACTCCGCAGGAAATGAGGGAGTACGAAACCAGCAAGATGGCATATCGCGACATCAAGAATTCCGTAGACACCGCCAAGCGTGAAGGTATAGCCGAAGGCATGGAAAAAAGAAGTCTTGAGATTGCCAGAAAGATGCTGGCAAAGGGCATAGATGAAGCGACGGTAAAGGAAATAACCGGGCTGTCGGCGGAACATATACTGCGGCTAAAAGCAGAAATATAGATTACTTATTTGCTGAGCAGAAAATAACAGTAACAACATGTCTTAGTTTTTTTAAAATATGACAACATTAGAGTTACAAACAGAATATCAATCACTCGTCAACATAATTGCCAACGAGGATTACGAGACAATAAGTAAAGCTGTCAAAGCACTGAAGAACATACTGTCTCCTAACAAGGCTGAGTCTCCCAATAAGACAAAGACTAAGGAAATAACCAAGGCTGAATTAGTTATAGATCCAAGAATTGCAGCCATGACTAAAGGCATCAACTCGCCAGAGTCATTCGACTACAAAAACGAATACTACAAGGACTACATGAAATAAGCTAATATGAAACAGGTTTTCTTAGATACAAATGTGATATGATTTCAGAAAAAGAATTAAATAGCTATCGGCTGACAAGCATGGAAGAGCCAACAGATGAAATGCTGGCTCAGATTATGCATGAGGCAGCCGAAATATACAGAGAAGAGCACGAAGATACAAAGAAAAAAGTAATAAACATGATAAGAGAAGCTTCCAACCAAGCTGCTCATAAATATCAAACCCTATATGGCAAATAAGACACATAAACCCGCTGAACTTCCGCTAGTTTTACCCCACACGCCCTGAAAGGGCAGAAGCCCCTAGCCCAGGGCATCGCCCTGGGTAATTACGGACGCAAACCTGTCGCCCTGTAAGGGCAAAAGCTTTAAAACTCCAGGCAAAACATAAGGCTTTTGCCCTTTCAGGGCGACTGGCTTACACACATTATACCCAGGGCGATGCCCTGGGCTAGGAGCTTTTGGGCCTTCAGCCCGTTCTTGA
>NZ_JAHOEA010000045.1 GCF_019127135.1 Segatella copri
CTGTCAAGCACGGTTCCGAGAGAAGGGAGGGTGAAATTCCCTCCACTTACTCGACATAAATATAAGCTTATGCAGATTAATAGTCATCTTTCGGTACTGGTACATAATCTCGCCAAGAAATGGGGAGAGAAAACTGCTTTAACTTTCAGAAAGTTTGGCAGCGACCAGTGGCAATCGGTTTCCTTCAACCTCTTTTCCTTAAGAGTGAAACAAGTGAGCAATGCCCTCCTGAATCTTGGGGCTAAACCTCTTGACAAAATCGCAGTCTTCTCGCAGAACTGTGTGCATTATCTGTACACCGACTTCGGTGCATACGGTATCAGGGTTACCTCTGTGCCTTTCTATGCCAACAGCAGCGAGCAGCAGATTCAATATATGATTAATGATGCGCAGATTCGCTTCCTCTTTGTAGGCGAACAGGAGCAGTATGACAAGGCTCACCGTATCTTTGCCCTCTGTCCTTCTCTGGAACGTATCATCATCTTCGATTCAAGCGTGCGCATCAGTACACATGACCCTGCTGCCCTCTATTTCAAGGACTTCCTGAAGCTGGGAGAGAATCTTCCTCGTCAGACAGAAGTGGAGGAACTCTACAAGCAGGCAAGTATGGATGACTTGGCTAATATCCTCTATACCAGTGGAACAACTGGAGATAGCAAGGGCGTGATGCTGACCTATAGCCAGTATTATGCTGCTTTGAAGGCAAACAATGAGTGCATTCCTGTTACCGAAAAGGATCGTGTCATTGATTTCCTTCCATTCACCCATATCTTTGAGCGTGGATGGGCATATCTCTGCTTGAGCGAAGGTGCCGAACTCATCATCAATACTTATCCTCATGAAATTCAGGAGAGTATGAGAGAGATGCATCCTACCTGTATGTGTAGTGTGCCACGTTTCTGGGAGAAGGTGTATATCGCCGTAAAGGCTAAGATGGATGATGCCGGTCCTCTTCAGAAGAAACTCTTCTACCATGCTTTGGCAGTAGGAAAGAAGCGGAATATAGAATATCTGGCAAACTGCAAGCGTCCTCCTCTGACATTGGAGTTGGAATATAGAATTATCAACAAGACGATTTTGAGCATGGTTCGCAAGCAGTTGGGCTTGGAAAAACCGAATATCTTCCCTACAGCGGGTGCTTATGTAAGTCCGGAAGTAGAGGAATTTGTACATGCCATCGGTATCAATATGGTGGTGGGTTATGGTCTGACCGAGAGTCTTGCCACCGTATCTTGCGATCATTCTGACAAGAAACGCAGTCTGGGTTCGGTGGGTCGTCCGATCTCCTGCATTCAGGTAAAGATAGGTGAGGATAATGAGGTGCTCCTCAAAGGTCCTACCATCACTCCGGGATATTATCATCGTGATACCACCAATGCGAAGGCATTCGACAAGGATGGATTCTTCCATACCGGTGATGCCGGCTACATGAAGGATGGTGAACTTTATCTCACCGAGCGTATCAAGGACCTGTTCAAGACATCGAATGGTAAATATATCGCTCCGCAGCAGGTAGAATCGTTGCTCCTGGTAGATAAGTTTATCGATCAGGTGGCTGTGATTGCCGACCAGCGCAAGTTCGTATCAGCCCTCGTCGTTCCAGAGTTCCGTCTCGTGGAGGACTGGGCACGTGAGCATCATATCGCCTTCAACTGCCGTGAGGACCTGTGTGCCAACGAGAAGGTGCAGAAGATGCTGATGGACCGTATCCAGATTCTCCAGCAACATCTGGCTTATTATGAGCAGATTAAGCGCATTACCCTCCTGGCTCACCACTTCTCTATGGAGTCGGGTGAGTTGACCAATACCTTGAAGATTCGCCGCCCTATCATCAACAAGAACTACAAGGCGGAGATTGACAAGATGTATGAGGAGTAATGGTTTTACTTTGAACTTTGAATTTTGAACTTTGAACTTTATGATAACTCTTTATGATGATGACTCTTATCATATAGTTGGAGGGGATAAAGATGAAGTTCAAAGTAATCATAAAGTTCAAAGTTCAAAATTCAAAGTTCAAAGTTAATGATTACAGCTGACCAGTTGAAGGATGTGATGGACAGAGCTGATGCTCTGCATCGCTATCTCAATATAGACCAGAAGAAAGTAGAATTCGAAGAGGAGCAGCTCCGCACCCAGGCTCCTGACTTCTGGGAAGACCCGAAGTATGCACAGGAGCAGATGAAGAAAGTGAAGGGCATCCAGAAATGGCTCGACGGTTATAAGACAGTACGTCTTTATGCCGACGAGTTGAAGCTTGCCTTCGATTTCTATAAAGATGAAATGGTGACCGAGGAAGAGGTGGATGCCGATTATGCCAAGGCAATCAAAGCCATCGAAGACCTGGAGTTGAAGAACATGCTTCGCCAGAAGGAAGACCCGATGGACTGCGTGCTCAAGATTAATTCCGGTGCCGGTGGTACCGAGAGCCAGGACTGGGCACAGATGCTGATGCGTATGTATATGCGCTGGGCTGAGGCTCATGGCTACAAGGTAACCATCACCGATATGCAGGAAGGTGATGAGGCTGGTATCAAGAGCGTCACCATGACCATTGAGGGCGGTGAGTATGCTTATGGCTATCTGAAGAGCGAGAACGGTGTGCACCGACTGGTGCGTGTTTCTCCTTTCAATGCCCAGGGCAAGCGAATGACCAGTTTCGCCAGTGTCTTCGTAACTCCGCTGGTAGATGATACCATCGAGGTATATGTTGACCCAGCCAAGCTCTCCTGGGATACCTTCCGTTCGAGTGGTGCCGGTGGTCAGAATGTGAACAAGGTGGAGTCGGGTGTCCGTCTGCGTTATTGGTATACCGACCCTGATACCGGCGAGGAAGAAGAAATCCTCATCGAGAACACCGAGACCCGTGACCAGCCAAAGAACCGTGCCAAGGCATTGTTGCTCTTGAAGAGCCAACTCTACGACCGCGCCATGAAGAAGCGTCTGGAGGCTAAGGCTAAGATTGAGGCTGGTAAGAAGAAGATAGAGTGGGGAAGCCAGATTAGAAGTTATGTCTTCGATGACCGTCGTGTGAAAGACCACCGTACCAACTATCAGACATCGGATGTAGATGGCGTGATGGACGGCAAGATAGATGATTTCATCAAGGCATACCTGATGGAGTTCCCTACGAATGATGACGAACAACAATAATAATCTAAAAAATATACGACTATGAGTGGAAATAAAGACTTAAGAAGAGCCAAACATGAGGCTTATCAGAAGAAACAGGCTGCAAAAGGCGAGAAAGTAATCAAGTGGATATTTATAGGATTGATAGTCCTCGGTATTCTTTTTGCCATCTATGCAACAACATTAGTATAAAACAATGAGTGGATTAGAGATAGAAAGAAAATTCCTCGTTAAGAAGGGCGACGCTTACAAAAGCGCCGCCTTTTCTTCTAGTCATATCCAGCAGGGATATATTCCTGCCGAGGGGGCTACGGTGCGGGTTCGCACACGGGATGAGAAGGCTTACCTTACCATTAAGGGCAAGTCGGTAAATGGCGGCATGACCCGCTATGAGTTTGAAAAGGAGATAACGATGGACGAGGCGCAGCATCTCCTGCAACTTTGTCAGGGTGGCGTCATCGATAAGCGTCGCTATCTGGTGAAAAGTGGCAGTCATACCTTCGAGGTAGATGAGTTCTATGGCGATAATGAAGGTCTGGTCATGGCAGAGGTGGAGCTGGCAAGCGAGACCGAAGCCTATGAGAAACCTGATTTCATCGGTATGGAGGTAACAGGTGACAAGCGATTCTACAATTCGCATCTCTTGGGCAATCCTTTCTCGAAGTGGCGTGATACCTTGCCGGCTGAATATCGCTAGAAAATGTATAGAAAAGGTCATTTCTGCGTTCTAAAACAGACTAAATAGCATAAATATTACTAAATTTGTGTTTTTGCTTTCAAATAATTCATATATTTCAGAATTATTTTATAATTTTGCACGAAGAAAAATCAAAAATTAAGAAATTAGTAATAGAAAGATAGAAATGACAGATTCAAATAGAGGAAGTTTTGGTAGCAAGATTGGATTGATTCTTGCTACAGCAGGTGGCGCCGTAGGTTTGGGTAACGTATGGCGCTTCCCTTATATGGCTGGTCAGGAAGGTGGCGCAGCCTTTATTCTGGTATACATCGGAAGTGTGCTCCTGTTGGGCATTCCATGTATGATTTCTGAGTTTATCATCGGCCGTCATGGTGCCTCTAATACCGCACGTGCCTATACCAAACTCTCTAATGGTACGGCATGGAAGTGGGTTGGTTATCTTGAGGTGCTTACCGGTTTCCTGATTACGGGCTATTATGCGGTGGTTTCGGGCTGGTGTCTGCAGTATGTCTATGCCAGCATCATGGGCGAACTGCATGGTGACCCTACCTTTGTGGCAAATTACTTCAAGGAGTTTTCTTCTGACCCTATCCGTCCGGTTATGTGGACGGTAGCGATATTCCTGATTTGTCATTTCGTGATTATTCATGGTGTGCGCGGCGGTATAGAGAAGGCTTCTAAGGTGATGATGCCTCTCCTGTTCATCCTGCTTTTGATTATTGTGGTAGCTGCTTGTCTGTTGCCAGATGCAGGTAAGGGCGTGGAGTTCCTGTTGAAGCCTGATTTCGGAAAGGTAGACAGAAACGTGTTCCTGAATGCTTTGGGACAGTCGTTCTATTCTATGAGTATCGGTATGGGCTGTATCTGTACCTATGCTTCTTACTTCAGCCGTCAGACCAATCTCTTCAAGAGTGCTTTGCAGATTTCCATCATCGATTTGCTGGTAGCAGTACTGGCTGGTCTGATGATTTTCCCTGCAGCCTTCTCTGTAGGAGTATCACCGGATAGTGGTCCTTCACTCATCTTCATCACTTTGCCGAATGTCTTTAATCAGGCGTTTGCATCGTTACCTGTATTGGGTTGGATCATCTCGCTGCTCTTCTACGTGTTGCTGTCGGTAGCTGCCCTGACCTCGCTGATGTCACTTCATGAGGTGAATACCTCTTTCTTCTACGAGGAGTTGAAGATAGACCGCAAGAAAGGTGCTACCATCGTTACGGTTTCCTGTGCCATCATCGGAGCCTTCTGTTCGCTCTCTTTGGGTGCAACAGATAAGCTTTCGTTCTTCGGAAAGGCGCTGTTCGATTGGTTCGACTTCGTTACGGGTCAGATATTCCTTCCTCTGGCAGGATTCCTTACCTGTCTGTTCCTGGGCTGGTATGTACCTAAGCAGATCGTACAGGATGAGTTTACCAACTGGGGAACCTTGAAGGGCCGTCTCTTCGGTATTTATCTTTTCCTGATTAAGTTCGTTTGTCCTGTCCTCATCTTCCTGGTATTCCTGAACCAGTTTGGTGTCTTCGGATAACAACAAACATTACACATTAAAGATTTAGATAATGGAAACAAGAGGAAATTTTGGTAGTAAGTTGGGCGTAATTCTTGCTACAGCCGGCTCGGCAGTCGGTTTGGGTAATGTATGGCGTTTCCCTTATATGGCAGGTCAGAATGGTGGTGCCGCCTTCATTCTCATCTATTTGGTATGTATCATTCTGCTCGGATTGCCTGGCATGATGAGTGAATTCATCATCGGTCGTCATTCTGCATCCAATGCAGCCCGTGCTTATACCAATCTGGGTAAGCACAAGGCTTGGGGTGCTTTGGGCTTGATGGGTATCATCACCTCTATGATTATCCTGGGTTTCTATGCCGTAGTGGCTGGCTGGTGCCTGCAGTATCTCTATGCCAGTATCATGGGCGGTGTTCATGGCGACGCAGAGTATGTGAAGACCTATTTCCAGACCTTTTCAGCCGATCCTATCCGTCCTACCTTATGGGCAGTAGGTTTTATTCTGCTTACCCACATGGTGGTAGTACGCGGTGTGCGCAATGGTATAGAGAAAGCATCCAAGATTCTGATGCCGATGCTTTTCTTCCTGTTGGTAGTTATCGTGATTGCTTCCTGCTCTCTGCCGGGAGCGATGAAAGGAGTGGAGTTCCTGCTGAAGCCGGATTTTTCTAAAGTAGATGAAAACGTGTTGCTCGAAGCGCTGGGACAGGCGTTCTTCTCTTTGAGTATGGGTACGGCATGTCTGTGTACTTATGCCTCTTACTTCAACAGACAGACCAATCTCTTGAAGTCTGCTACTCAGATTGTAACCATTGATACGGTAATCGCCGTATTGGCAGGTTTGATGATATTCCCTGCAGCCTTCTCGGTAGGTGTGCAGCCAGACAGCGGTCCTTCGCTCATCTTCATTACCTTGCCAAACGTATTCCAGGAGGCTTTCGGTAACATGCCGGTTGTCGGTTATGTGATTTCGGTGTTGTTCTATGCTTTGCTGGTATTGGCAGCCCTGACTTCTACCATCTCGATGCACGAGATAGGTACCGCCTTTATTTATGAGGAGGGTAAGATAAGCCGTGCCAAGGGAGCCTGGTTCGAGACCGTCGTTTGCTGCATCATAGCCGTATTCTGTTCGCTCTCTCAGGGTGCCGTACCTGATTTGGGTTTCTTCGGCAAGGATTTCCTGAGCAATTGTGACAACTTTACTGCCCAGCTGCTCATGCCGTTGAGTTCATTCATCACCTGTCTGTTCCTGGGATGGTATGTGCCAAAGAAGATTGTGCGTGATGAGTTTACCAACTGGGGAACCCTGAAGGGAACTCTCTTCCCTGTTTTCCTGTTCACCATCCGTTTTATCTGTCCTATCTGTATTTTCCTTATCTTCCTGCACCAGTTTGGTGTCATTTAGCAAAACCGGCAAACTTGCAGACAGGCACCGGCAAACTTGCAGACAGGCTATCTTGCCCCTAGTAGGCAAGATACGGCTTGATTCTTTCTATTTCGGCAGGTGGAAAGTCTTTGAGGAGACGCAGCTCTTCAGCACTTTTCAGCGGACCATGGGTTCTGCGGTAGTTTACGATTTCCTTTGCCTGGTAAAAGTCCAGGTAAGGATGTTTGCGCAATTCGGCTAAACTGAGCTGGTTGACATTCATTTTCCGGATATGTTTTGCATCAATATTCATATAGTGGAGGGCTGTCTCGGGCACGCCTTCCACTTCTTGTATCTGGCTCATGGAAACAAAACCGCCTAACCGTTCTCTGTAACGGATGATGCTTCTGGCATAGTAAGAGCCTATGCCGGGAATTTTCTGCAGTTCGGTCGTATCAGCAGAATTGATGTTGATATACTGACCTTCTTTCAGTTTTCGTGGATAACTGTATTGGGTACTATCCTTCTTTCTTTCTTCTCTAGTTCTTGGAACTGTCTCTTGATAGCCGTAGTTGTATCTTTCTCTTGGGTAAAAGTTGGCAGCCGGCTGGTAGTCTTTACCAATTCTGATAAAGGACAGCAGTTTTTCGTATTGCTTCTTGGTTAGTCCGTAAACCCGTGCAAAGTCTCTAGGTGTCCTGAAGATACCTCCTTTATTTCGATATTTGATGATGTTTCTGGCTTGCCATGATTCCAGTCCCAGCCGTTGGAAATCAGATTGGCTTGCCGTATTGGGGTCAAAGGCGAATACTTCGCTCGACTGAAGTCCTTCGTCATAATAGCCTGGCTGTTGCCGCGTGGCATGTCTGATGATACTATCGTTATGGGCTTGTTGCTTTTCTGAGGGCATCGTTTCTTTAGCACCTACAATGAAAATCATTGTGGTACTGACAACGAGCAGGGTCAGGATTACGAGTAATGCTCGCCGTTCATGGTAATGGATATAAAAAAAATCCTTTAAAAACTTCATAGGCTTACGGATTTTAAGTCTATATGATTGTTTGGTCGGGATTACTGGATAGCATTGGCTCCAATCCCTTCCTATAACTTATTGATAATCAATATGCGATATCTGATGTTTTTGACATTCTGTACCGATTTTTCGCTCCCTTATTTCATGTGCAAAATCCTGTATATTAGTCAGTTGCTACATGAAATAAGAGAGTGGAAAAGTCTTTTTTATTGCTGTACGTAGTTTTTTGTTAGAAGTTGAACTTGGTCACGCAGCCATCGGATCTGCTCTGCCTGTTGGTCGAGCATCTCCTTTTGGTTGTTGATGACACCCATCAATACATCAGGGCTACTGTTGATGTTTACAGTTGAGTTGCTGATGTGATGAACATTCGTATTTTCTAACTTTTTATCATCATACTCTTCATTGGAGAGAAAAAAGTCCTCAATTGGTACCTCGAAAAATTCTGATAACCTCTCAAGGTATCGAGAGTCAATGTAAGTTCTACCTTTAAAGTAGGTCGTTGATATGTGTGAACTCTGACCGAAGACAAAAGCCACCATTTCACCGACTGTTTTTTTCTGCTCCTTGAGCAGTCGATTCACTAAATCTCCGTTAAACATAACCTAATATCACTAAATGAAAGTTAAATAACACCGCGAAAATAGGATTTCTCTCCCAAAATCGCGGAGTTCTCAATAATTCTTCTTATATTTGCCCACAAATTTAGCAATTAAAATTGAGATATGCAAGAAAATGAAGTTAAAAATGGAGCATTAACTATTGAAGGTTATTACGCGACTCTTTCTAAAAAAGAGAAGAGTCAGCTCATTCAGTTTCTCATGACTAAGTATGGTTTCTGCTACAATACTGTTCAGCAGAAGTTGACCGGCAGGACCAAGTTCAATCCAAGAGATCTCTTGGTAGTACAAACAGTGATAAATGAAAGCTTATGGAAAAGCAAGTAGAATTTTTCGTGTCTCCACAAGGAGAAGTGTGTTTTTATGGCCATGATGGCAAGGTGCTCAGCTACAGTACAGAGCATCCGGAAATCATCAACCACATGGCTGAGTTGATAAGTCGGCTTTACCCGGAGGCGTATAAGTACCTGGCAGGCTTATACGCCAAGAGTAAGCCTAACAAACTTTATTTCAAGTTTCTAATATCAGATCGTTTTATCCGTTGCAACCTGGGTTCCAACGATACACTATGTTTCGATGTCGATGGAACCATTCTGCACCTGGAGAAAGTCGATTGCCCTCTCAGGGGTATATGTCCTAGAGAGAACATAGTCTGCCTCCCAAAGCTGAAGACTCCTTTTTACCCTAAAGAGCTTGAGGTAGCGAAGTATTTTGCACAGGGTTATGTTGCTCGAGAAATAGCCCAGATTCTTGGCAAATCTAAGAATACGGTCTCTGCACAGCTTCGCAAGATGACCAAGCGACTGGGGCTGCAGTCAACGAGAGACATCATCAAGGTAGTTCATCAGTTGAACCTATGATTTGCCATCGATGCCGCTACAAGCGCAACTGCATCAATGGCTCCTGGTGCAGTTGCTTTAAAATTTATGTGGAGTATAAATTTATTGTTTTATGCATATTCTATGAGCAGTAGAGAAATAAAAGCCAAAATTATATTATTAATCTCTAGATTCGCAACATTAGAGAATAAGGATTTTTATGTGCAAAATGATTATGGCATTTTAGCATACATGTGTATTAATGAAGTCATGGAGTATTGGTGGTTAGACAATGGGCAATGTCTGCAGGTATCAAAATTGGATCCAATATCCAAATCAGTCAGATTACCATGGTTTGATATCGAAGTGTGAGGATATGAAGAAGGACGAAGTTATGAGGAATAGAATTAAGTTTTGGAGTGACCGCGAAATTAGAGCGGCATTCGACAAGCGGGGGGGGCAAATATAAGGGCATCCTCCAACAGTTGATAATGGAGCGAGACTACGCCTATCAGCGTCAGATTCGCTACTATGTCAATGTAGACATAGATAAAATCATGCGCAGGTTATCTTAGTACTTTCTTTTTCAGAAGTTCTAAGTTAATTTTGCAGCACTAAATATAAAGATATGATCAAACAAGAGAACATTGACAGAATTATAAGCGATGTCTCAATTCGAGACGTCGCAATCGATGAAGGTATAACCTTCAGCAAGGAGCGGGGAGGGAAGCTCTGGGCATGTTGCCCATTCCACAAAGAGAACACTCCTTCATTTTTCGTTGATACAGGTACCAACACATGGAAGTGCTATGGTGGATGCCATAGCGGTGGAAATGTGATAAGCCTCTACCGGAAGCTGAAGAATGATCTCCCTTTTCCTATCGCCTGCAAGGAACTTGCAAAAAAATATCTCAATGAAGACATAGAAGACGATTACAAGCCGAGCAAGGAGGATGAGGAGAAGCAGAAAGAAAAAGAGTCTCTGCAGATAATACTCAGCTATGCGCAAGAGTTCTATGTGCAGTGCATACATGAGGTCAACCCTGCAGCAAACAAGGCACGTGAGACCGTCCGCAAAAGATGGGGAGCTGACGCTATTGAGAGGTTCGGAATAGGTTACGCTCCACGAGATGGTTTTATCGAATGGGCTATGCGTAAGGGTCTTGACTTCGACCTCCTGGAGCAGGTCGGTCTCATCGGTATAGGTGAGCGTGGCAAATATGCCATGCTCCGTGACCGATACACAATACCGATCTATGACAAGATGAGCAATGTCATTGGCTTCACGGCTAGAACTATGTCCGATGATAAGGATATATGCAAGTATCTCAATCTTAAGAATAGCCTGGTGTATGCTAAGGACAAGTCTGTTTTCGGCATCAATTTCGCGCAAAAGGAGGCGAGACTGAAAAATAAATTCTACCTGGTAGAGGGCGCACCTGATGTTGTCAAGCTGCAATCGCTTGAAATCCTCAATACAGTAGCCTCACTGGGCGGAGCGTGGACAGAGAACCAGCTGAAGCAACTCTATCACATCAGCCATACGGTCACATTTATTCCGGATGCTGACACGCTGAAGCCAGGCAACGAGTGGCCTGCAGGTACCGCCAATGTCTTCGCCAATGGTCGAGAGGCATTGGCAGCCGGATTCACTGTCAACGTCCGTGAAATTCCTATTGACTATCCGGCACCTAAGAAAGAAGATCCGGACTCCTGGATTGTTGACAAGGCGCATTTTCAGCAGATGAAGGAAGAGGAGTTCATCTACTGGTTCTGCCGCAGAAGATATTGGCCAACAGCTGATGATATCGAGCAGATGACAACAGAGGACCGCTTGAAGGCTATCGCTGATATCTGCTCCCTGCTGATGATGATCCGTGACGAAGACCTGCGCACAAGCTATCTGACCGGATTATGCACTATGTATAAGCATAGCCGAGAATGGAAGGATACGCTGAAGCGAGCTAAGGAGTCGGAACTGAGCGCCAAACAGGAGAAGGAGCGCAAGGGTGACATCAAGATGCTTCGTGAGTTCGGATTCACAGAACATGACAATAGCTATTGGGGTACCAACAAGGAAGGAGACGAAATTCAATGGTCCAACTTCAAGTTAAAACCTCTCTTCCATATTCGTGATGATTTCAACCCGGTTCGCCTCTTTGAAATCAAGAATAACGGAGAGGAACCTTCACGCCTCATTGAACTGAACATGGATGAGATCACTTCCAGTTCGACCCTGCGCAAGCGCCTATTCGGTATAGGCGATTACATTTGGATGGCCAAGGATGAGCAGCTCATCAAGCTACTCGGATACCTGGGCAAGGTAACTGAGACTGCAGACCCTATCAAGCAGCTGGGCTGGCAGAGCGAAGGCTTCTATGCCTTCTGCAATGGTGCCATCGAGGATGGCAGCTGGCTTCCCATCGACGACATGGGCATTCTGCGCTTGACCGCAGGCAAGTTCTACCTGCCTGCCATGAGCAAGCTCAATAAAGATAGCCGAGAGTTGTACGTGAGCGAGAAAAAATTCCGGCATGAGAAGATAGTGGATAACCCTACATCACAGAGTGATTTCTTCGCCAAGGTGGTGCAGGTCTTCGGTGACAACGCCAAGGTGGGCCTATGCTTCTATATAGCGACCCTCTTCCGTGACATTGTCATCGGCAAGAGTCGTTCCTTCCCAATTCTCAATGCCTTCGGCCCTAAGGGCTGCGGTAAAACAGAGTTCGCTGCAACGCTCATGAACTTCTTCTACAAGTACGAGACGAAGTACGAGCCGTTGTCTATCACCAACGCATCCATGCCCGCACTCTCCGACTATGTCGGAGGAGTTAGCGACGCTCTGGTACACATCGATGAGTACAAGAACTCCATCACACAGAACAAGGTTGAGTGGCTCAAGGACCTTTGGAATGGTATAGGTCGCACCAAAATGAACATGGACAAGGATAAGAAGCTCGTGCAGGCCAAGGTTGACTCTGGCATCATCCTCACTGGCCAGGAGATGCCTACTGCAGATATCGCCCTCTTCAGCCGACTCATCTATCTCACCTTTGATAGGGGGGAGCATACTCGAGAGGAAAAACAGAACTTCGAGGAGCTAGAGAGATTCCGTCAGATAGGTGCAACTCACATCACTCTCCAACTGCTGAAGCATCGAGAGCAATTCCGGGCTGCATTCGGCAACTCCTGGAAGAAAGCATCTGAAGACCTCGAGAGCAGGCTGGAGAATGACAGCATCCTTGACCGTATCATGACTAACTGGAAGGTTCCAGTGGCCGCATACCTGGCCATAAGAGACTACATCGACTTCCCGTTTACATATGAGGATCTACTTCAGGTAGCAGTTAGAGGCATCAAAAATCAGAACAGCATGTGCAACACCACCGATGAGGTGGCTGGCTTTTGGAATATCATCAATGCTGCAGTACAGATGGGTGAGCTGAAGAAGGACCAGGACTTCAAGATTAAGACAGTTGGCGCATTGACCACCAATAAAGTCAAGATTGACAACTGGGCGATGCCGAAGAGCATCCTCATGATTCGCAAGGACATCACCATGGCAGTCTATCGCAAGTTAGGCAGGCAAATGGACGAGAACCTTCTGCCGAAGGAGTCACTCCTTCACTATCTGCAAATAGGTGCAGACTTCTACGGGTCAACAAAAAACCCTGAGCGATTTATCAAGTTCACTCCGAGCGGTTTGCCGGAGACAGTAGAAAAGACAGATGCCAATGGTACTATCACTGGCCGGCAGAAGATATATTATAAGGACAGGCCTCTCTGTTTTGACTATACCATGGTGGCAAACAGATATGGCATAGATCTTGACACAGAGGTAGATGGTGAGCAGGAACAGACCAAGGATACCTATGTCATGACAGATGCAGAGCAGAAGGCTCTAGGCATGGAACCTTCGCCACTTTAGTTGAAATAAGTTTTTTGTTTAGATCATATTGGTTAGCCTCCAGGGGAAGAGATTCCTCTGGGGGCTTTTTTGTTGGTGTTCCGAGATTTTTCCGACAACTCACACGCGACTCAAAAACAATGTGGCATTTGTGGCAATTAGTGCAACACTGATTATCAGAGAGTTAAGAAGGTGTGTTTTTGTGGCAATTATGTGGCAATTTGTGGCAACGAGAAGAGAAGTGTGGCAAAGGTTGTGGCAATGTGGCAATTCTATTATATATTTGTGTCAATAAGAAAATACTTATAATATTAATAATCAGGCAGTTAATATTTTTGCCACAATTGCCACAAATGAATTGCCCAAAAATGGGTTCCTTGATTTTTAATTGCAACTTTTTCCCTAAAAACAAGGATTTTTAGCGAAAAGCAGATGATTTTTCCTAAAAACATAGGATTTATTCGATTATTTTTCCTAACTTTGCGGTGTTTATACAAATCAGAATATGAGTAAATTCGTAGTTTATGTAAAGGTCGAGCCATATTTGAAGCAGTGGCTCACCCATTCTTTCGGCGATCCCGTGGAATTCCCGTCCTGCAGCAACGAGAATGCTGTTCTGCGCCGGTTCCTCGCGAAGCGCCCGGTCAATAACCTACCTGAGCAACCTGGAGAGCGTGATGTTGCAATTAGCATACCTTACTCCAAGTCTAAAAGCCCAGAGACATACAACTTTCTTAGCGGTCATGCCAAGCAGGCACTCACCGAGAGCATCAACGATCTCTTCCGCATCAACATGTGGAGTGACCTCGGCGACCTCAATGACATGTCGTGCAAGAAGATGTCTGCATTCAGGTCCTGGTGTGAGCAGCAGGGTATTGATATTGAGTATGCAGAGACCATCCGCATGAAATGGTATCGCATGCGCAAGGCCTATCAGGAGAAAGGCATCAATCTTTTTAATCTTAAAAGATGCAAAAAAGACGATTTTTCCTAAGAAAATCTCATCTACTCTAGCCCTGTTTCTGTTCAACACCGAACAGATGCGAACAGACGCGAAATTTTTACAGCTTATGAAAAGACTTAGTTATATCTGCTGCGTGCAGCGCATACCAGTCAGCAAGTTGCCTTTCGATACACTTCTAGGCAATCACACTTTTGACATTCCCGAGAGCTGTGATTGGCCAGTAGTTAAGTGTCAGAAGCCTGCCAAACTCGAAATAACCGACAAAATAGAAGATGGTGTGCGTTTCTATACCCATAAACTCACCTTCCGTACATGCCGCGAAGACCTGGACATGAGGGACAACTATGCATATCTGGTCACCACCATCGAGGGCAAACGCTATCTCATTGGCAACAGGGAGCGGCCATATCCTATTATTAATATGTCAGATGTCCACCCTGATTCCCTTGGTACTTCTGCCATGATCGAATACACGGTTCAGTGGGGGAGCACCCGAAAAGCACCGTTGATAGCCTGATTTGCGTATTTTTCCGTTGGCAATTGCCATATTATCTTTGCATCAAAAAAGATAAGCGCATGAAATACGGAATGATGATATGCGGTACCATCGGAGCCGGCTACGACTGGTGGTCTGGCACCTACGGTACACGTTCCAAGGATGTCAAGGCCTACCTTGACGCTCACCCTGACGAGGAGGTGGACATTGCCGTCTCCTCGCCGGGTGGTTATGTTGATGAAGGCTTGACCATCTATCAACTTATCAAGGACCATGGACATGTCAACGTCCACATTATGGGCATGACCGCTTCCATCGCTACAGTCTTGTGCATGGGTGCCAAACATGTTGACATGTCAGTCGGCAGCACCATGCTCATTCACAATGCCTCCACAGGAGTCACGGTTTGGGAGTCTGCCAACAAGGAGAAGCTTGACGAAATCATCAAACTCTGGCAGAAGCAGCGCGATGACCTCGACACCATTGACAAGGTTATCGCTTCCGTCTATGCCAAACGCTCAGGCAAGACCAGCGAAGAGATGCTGAAGCAGATGGGCAAGGAAAATTGGTTGAGTCCGGAGCAAGCTTTAGAGTTGGGCCTCGTAGATGAGATCAGAGACCTTGATGACGAAGACATGAAGCGTCAGACCAATCTCTCCAAGCGCTTCACCAATGCTTTCTGCTCCAACTTGGGTTTGCCGCCACTTCCTGGAACAACCGCTGATGAGCCGTCAAAAACATTTCTCGAGAAGGCATTCGCCTCACTCAGGGATATGTTCAAGAATAATTCACATATTTCTAACATGAAGAAGAAATTCCTCAATCTTCAGACCCTCCTCAATCGCAAGGAGGATTTTGAGGTTACTGATGAGAAGATTACTCTCACCGATGCAGAGATGCAGAAAATCGAGGATGCTCTTGCCCAGAAACAGAAGGACTTGGATGACAAGTCTGCTGAGCTCGACAAAGCCAGCCAGGAGGTCAAGGACCTGAAGGCGAAGGTAGAGCAGAAGGACAAGGATATCCAGGACAAGGATACGGAGATCAAGGATCTCAAGGACGCACCGGGTTCTGATACCCATGATGACGTCACACCGGAGGTTGACAACGTTGACGCTGGTGAAATATACAAAGCTTTGAAGCAGATCAATTAAAATGGCAGCTTTAGACAATACAATTCAGATTACTCCTGATTCTCTGAAGACCAGCTTCGCTAAGTACCGCAAGGACATCATTCAGATGCCGGTACGCGCTCTTGACGAGGCTGCAAAATTCATGAGCCGACGCGTGGGCGTTCGTGGCAAGGAGACTGTCGGAGAGCTCGCAGGCGACATGGAGCTCGGGCCATACTCTCTTACTAGAAAGGATGAGAATGGCGTTACCATCACAGGCCGTACCTTGGAGACATTCCTTGGTTCATGCGTCAAGCCTTTTGAACCAAATGCTGTTCGTGAGTCTATCTGGGGCTCCAATGTTTTCCAGGGTGAAGCGCTCAAAAACCAGCCTATCACCAAACTGATTGGCATGTTCCTGGCAGGCAAGATAGGTGAAGCACTCTTCAAGAACCTCTTCACCATGAAGCGTAACCCAGCTGGCTCTGGTACCGCAGACCTCGCTGATGGCTTCAAGACTATCTCCGATGCAGACATCAAGGCCAAGGCGATTTCTGTAGAGAAGGGCAACCTCTTCAATACAACCGCGATGACTGGTGTCAACGCTGTCGATGCTGTCGAAGCATTCTATGATGCTGCCGATGCTAAACTGCAGGGCATCAATACATACATGTTCATGAACAGCCATGAACTCACGCTCTACCGCCGTTGTTATCGAGATAAATACGGAACAGTCAACTGGAACAATGAGTTCAACCACAACAAGATGGATGGTGCCAGCAACTGCACCCTCGTAGGTCTTGATAACGTGCCTAAGGGCTACAAGATCATCACTCCTGGCAGCAACATGCTCATCGGTTTGGCCACCGATGGCGACAAGGCAAACTTTGGTGTAGAGAGTTCTCTTGACTCTCACTTCCTGGTTGACTTCGTGGCAACCATGTACTTCGGTACTCAGTTTGAGACGATTTCCAAGGAGCGCATCCTCTTCGGTTACGACACTATCCCTTCAGAGTAGGGGATAGCTGTCCATGGTTATACATTATATTATATATTGATATATGGCAACAAAGAAAACATGTGCTTCAACCACAGACCTTTATGAGGATGTGTTGAAGTGTCCTGGAGAGAAGCGACTGCCGGGTACCAGAGCCTACGGCTTCTTCATTCCACGTCGTTACATCACAAAGTTTGCAGAGCCACAGAAGGAGACTGCAGCATCACTCAAGGATTATCTCGTCATCAAGGATAGCCACACCATTCAGGCAGACAAGATCTGGATTAAGATTGCCTTCATCACAGACAAGAGTTCCTTCTCGCCAGAGGCGCAGGGTGAGCATGGCTGCAAGACCATGAACCTCAAGGCAACAGCCGTCCTCCCAGGTACAGAGGAGGAAGCGTCTGCACTCGCTTCTCTGCTTCTCAATGAAGATGGTATCTTCATGATTCCTGAGCGCAACGGCAAGCTTCGTCAGTTCGGTGACGAGACCTTCGAGGTCGACGTGACACCTTCTCAGTCTTCTGGTGCAGGCATTGCAGACGAGACTAATACCACGCTGGAAATCTCTGCCAACTGCGAGACCATGCCTCCATTCTACTTCGGTACCCTCACAACTGCTGAAGGTACCATCTCTGGTAAGGATTGCAAGCCAGTGGAGGTCGCTGCTAGTACAGACGGCCATTAACATAGGATTCGATTTTCCTTCATAACTACTATGTGTGGCGGGGTGATGCTTACATGAGCTCGCCTCGCCATTTTAATTTTCTATTTATTATGAATGATCCGAAATTCACAGAGAAGTTGAAGAAGTGGTTTGACTGCGAGCATACCGATGCCAACATCAGGGAGGGAGCGCTGCTCCTCCTTCAGATGAATAACAACCGCCACCTCTATCAACTCATCAACTTCGACCCACAGGGCAAACTCGAGTTGCTCAAATATGAGCTGCAAAAACATCTCAACTATCGCATCGAAGGCATGACCATCGATGATGTCCGCAACTATGACAAGACAGTCACGCCAGTTCTTCAGACTGCGGTTGACAAGACCTCAGAAGCAGACAAGATTGCAAAGCAGCTAGCACCTCATCTTCCGGTCGTGGAGTCAGAAAACCTCGATTCCATCGTGCCTTCTGCCATCGTAGCCAAGGGCAAACGAGCAGATCATGACCAGTTGCCTGAAAACATCCAGGCTATCTGGGATAACAACTGCGCTCTTTGGAAAAAAATCAAGGAACACTTTGAGGCTTGCAAAGCTTACGACATGTCATGTGACAGATACGAGGGCTTGCATGCTGCCGACGAAGACTTCAAACGTATGCTCCTTACACTCAAGGAGGAGTACTATGCATACAAGCAGTCCATGGACGTCTACGACCATGCCAAGCCGGGTGATGCCGGGGAGAAGCAAGCGGATGAGCAGCCAGTAGCTGACATCACCTCCAAGCAGATAGGCAATGCTCGCTCCTACATCACCAAGAACCTTAACCAACTCATTGGATTCGTGGAGGCTGGCAACACAGACAAGGCTGATGCCTTGCGAGCTAAGGTCAATGAGCGGGTGCAGCTCTTGATTACAGCAAAGGCTGAAATCACCGCTGATACCATCGCCAAGCTTCAGCAGGCTGGCATAACCGTTGAGCAGCAGGCTTCAGACGATGGCGAGGAGCAGCCAGAGAGTGCAGAAGAGGAGGTTACAGATGAGGGCGAAGCAGATACAGCAAGTCCTGAAGCCGCTTCAGCAGAGTAGCTCGCAGGTCTTCCTTGGCCAAGGTCTTCACACCCTTGGTCTGTTGGGGTGGATTCTAGAGCAGACAGGTGCAGCGCACATTGCTGTCACCACCTTCTCCACATCCGATGCCTTCCTCTGTGGAGTCATCAACCTTCGCAAGCGAGGGTTGGTTGACTCCTCAGTGTTAGTGGCAGACATTAAAGCTTCAAGTAAAACTTTAAAGCTAAGTCGCTTGATGACAGAGGCTTTTGATGAAGTTAAACTGACGCTCAACCACTCCAAAGTCATGCTCGTTGCTAACAGCGAGTGGTTAGTCTCTGTGATTACATCTCAGAACCAGACGTATGGTGACCGTGCTGAGTGCACGTTCATCACGACTGACAGAGATGTCTATCTCAATCTCAATAACATGTTAAATAATTTGCTGGATGATACGACAACAATTTCCCTATCTGGAAGAGAGTGAACTTTACCTGCAGACGGTCTATGACCTGGCAAAGACCATGACACCGGTAGAAGAGGTGCCCATCATGATGGAACTGCCTCCTGACGAGGCCATGGCCATGCAGTTGGAGCTGCAGGAACCGCGCTCACCCTATCGACACCGCTACCTTAAAGGTTTAGCGGAGACCGCTAATGATTTACGCATCAACAATATAGCGCTCGCCAAGGTTGGCTCTCCTGGAGCCTACCAGTCCATCATGTCGCAACTCTCGCAGATTATGGCTAACCTCAGTTAGATATGAGTCTACCAGTCAACATTGATGACTACATGAAGTACATGCCTCTCAACGAGGATGAGCTTCAGGAACTTCACATCTCTGCCATCATCAAGGCGAGAGTGGAGCGGCTGCGTGGCTGCTACGCATTCTGGCTGCGCTATCCACGCTTTACCGTCAGGGAGATGGTTGATCAGGACAAGGCCATGTTCGGCGTAAGCGAGACACAGGCATACGATGATATTCATCTCTGCCAGGTCATGCTCGGCAATCTCAACGCCGCCTCAAAGGAGTTCTGGCGGTGGAAGGTAAACCAGGAGATAGACGAGGACCGCAAGGCTGCCAAGGCTGCAGGGGATTTCCGTGCCCTAGCCCAGATGCAGAAGAACCGCATCAAGAACAACCGCACCGACACACCTGATGAGCCTGAGCTTGCATTTGACAAGATCGTTCCTGTTGAGTTCCGCATGACAGATGATCCGACAGTCATCGGTTTGCAGAAGATTCCAAATCTTCGTGCAAAAATCAAAAAAATGGAGAAGCGCTACTCGATGCCGGACATCGAGGATGCTGACTTTGAAGAACTTCCAGATGATGACAGCAAGACCTAAGGAGTTATTTTTCAACGACGTGCAGTCGCGCGTCCTGCAGCTCATGCCTAAGACGCTGGTCTGCGAGTGGGGCCGTGGTACCGGAAAGGGTGTGGTCGAGGCTGGCCGCATCCTCTATGCCGTGCAGCACATGCCAGGCTCATGCCTGGGCATGGTGGCGCCATCCGTCAAGCGATGTCAGACCAACATCCTTCCTTCAGCTCTGGTCCACCTCGAGGAGTGGGGCTACAAGCGCGATGTCCACTACATCGTTGGCAAAAAACCGTGGAAGGCGCTGCATTGGCAGGAACCGCACTTCCAGCCTATGAACTGGGAGAATACCGTAGCCTTTTATAATGGTAGCTATCTCAATATCATCTCTCAGGACCGCAGCGGAACTTCCAACTCCCTCTCTCTCGACCATGTCTTCATCGACGAGGCGAAATTTATTGACTGGGAGCAGCTCAACAATGAGACGCTCCCGGCAAACCGTGGAAACAAGCAGTTGTTCGGTGACTGCTGTCTCCACCATGGTCTGACAATTACTTCAGATACATCGGCGACCAAAAAAGGTTCCTGGTTCATGTCGTGGGAGAAGAAGATGGATAAGGAGCTGATTGCTACTCTCGAGACGGTACTGGTGCATCTGCATAGCATCCGAAACAAGCTGGCTGCTCACCCAGAGCGGTACGATTACTACATGTCGCAGGTGCAGAAATACGAGAAGGTTCTGCACTCCCTCCGCTCCTATGCCCTGGTGTATTCCAGGTGCTCGAGCATTCAGAACCTCGCAGTTCTGGGCGAGGACTTCATCAGACAGATGAAGCGAGACCTGCCAAAGATGACCTTCCTCACGAGCATCATGTGCCAGCATGTAGGCATTGCACAGGATGGTTTCTACTCCGGGCTTGATGAGGATCGCAACTTCTATACGGCACCGAACACCAGGTTCCTCAATGACCTGCAGTATAAGTTCGACCCTAAGCACGACAAGCCGGACTGCCGCATGGATGGCGACCTGGAGGACGGTTTACCGCTGATCATTGGTTCCGATGCCAACAACAACATCAACTGTCTCGTTGTCGGGCAGGTGGGTTCCGATACCAAGCTGCGCATCGTCAACTCATTCTATGTGAAGTATGACAAGAAGTTGCCTGAGCTGGCTCAGGACTTCTGCGATTATTACAAGTATCTCAAGAACAAGCGAGTCATCTTCTACTACGATGCCACCTTCGTGGGCAACTCCTATGCAACCCACAACGATAAATTCTACCAGATTATCACCAAGGTGCTGCGAAGGAATGGATGGCTCGTTACGGAGGTCTACATCGGCAAGCCGATGAACCATCTTGAGAAGCAGTTGCTCATCGACCGCATGTTCAAGGGACATGCGCGCCACATGGTTCTCATCAACCAGGACAATAACGAGGACCTGATCATCTCAATCGAGAGTGCCGGCTGTTACAACAACGGCAAGGATAAGCGAGGTGAGAAACTCGTGGAGACAGATGAAGACCGTCTTGAGAACCGAACCGACTTCTCCGATGCCTTCGATACCGTTTGCATAGGCGTTGATAAGTTCCCTCAGACCGTCCTCTACACGGGAGGCATGAGCAACTATTACCCTAGATAGGCTTTTTTCGATAATGATTTATATAGCTTTAATGTAGTTTATTCTTTATTTATTTTATGATTCCTTGGCTGCTTGCTCGTGAGAGTAGGCAGCCTTTTTACTTTCTTGGTGTGTGAGAAAGCGGTATCTCCGATGGTGAGTTTGATGCTGTTCCGTACTTTTTTTATTGCATTCTCCGCCGCCCGTCATGTGTTCCCATCCGAAATTTCCTATGCAAAGGTAGCTTCTGGCGATTCAAACCTGTGCATGAACCTGGGTTAACAAAAGCCAAAGGTTCTTCACGCTTCACTAAACCTTTACCTTTTGTTAACACAGAACCCCACACCTGTTTGCCTCTGCCAGCGCATTGTTAAAGCATAGGAAAAATCGAAAGGGCACACCGGGCTTTGAACGGAATGCAATTAAAAAAAATACTCCACAGCAGGAGTGGGAAAAATCTCTGGACTCCCAAACATTACCAGAATACAATTTCAAACTTTATAAAATTTTTCGATATGAGACAGAATTATTTCTTAGAGTACGTTCCAAACGCTTACATCAACCTTTGCGTTGACAAGGCACAGCAGATGGCAAACAACCGCTTCGTCTACGACTTCAAGGCAGGCGAAAAGAAGGCGGCACACCTCTGCGCTGAGTGGCTAGTTCGCTATCTTACAAAGCAGTATAGCAGTATCTTAGAGGACTTCGTTGTAGTCTTTGCTCCATGCAGCACCCAATGGAAATATAACAAGCGATTCGGCTATCTCGCAGCCATCCTCAATGCAGCAGGCATCATGACCGCAAACGAGCACGTTCACATCTTTGGAGAGCGCAAGCCAACCCACAACGGAGGCAGCCACGTAGTTAACGAAGACATTTATCACGTTTCCGTTGATGGCGAGTACTTCAAAGGCAAGCAGGTCATTCTATTCGACGACCTGCTGACTAGCGGCAAGACCATCGAGGACTTCAGAAGAAAGTTGGAGGCGGCAGGTGCTTATGTGGAGAGAGAAATCTTTTTGGCTCGCACAATTCACCACGACCCAATAAGCAACAGAGGCGTGTTGCAGGAGATGGCAGAAGGCTTTTATGAGGCAGTTGCACACTCAAAGAGATGTTTCCCACAGGGTGTTAATATCATCAAGAAATCAAACAACAACTATAATAAAGTAGCGTAACATGAAGAAGTACAATGATATACTAGCAGACGAGCGACCAGAGTTCAAGGCAGCTAATTACGGATTCGATTCACTCAGTAACACCGAATTGTTATCCATGGTAATCAACAGAGGGGCAGGAACAGCCGAAAGCCTAAGCCAGGCTAGGCAACTGATGAACATGGCAGACAACAACCTCAGTAACCTTGCAAAGTTATCCATGGACGAAATGCAGGTAGTGCAGGGAATAGGCGACTGCAAGGCGTTGGCAGTACTCGCAGCTTTGGAACTAGGCAAGCGCAGGGCAGTGGAGAAGTTGGGCAGCAAGCCCGACATGGGCAGCAGTCTAGCCATATACAACTACATGCTTCCGCAGATGGCAGACCTAAAGGTGGAGCAGGCACACGCCATCTTTATGAACCAAAATTTCAGACTCATCAAGAGCGTGAAACTGAGCGAAGGAGGGATAACAGAGACTTCAGTGGATATTCGTATCCTCATGAGGGAGGCAGTCTTGAGCGGTGCAACCATCATGGCATTCGTGCACAATCACCCATCTGGCAACACGCAGCCAAGCAAGGCGGACGATGTGCTGACCCAGCAGATAGCCAAGGCTTGTCAAGTCATGCGCCTCTTCTTTATGGACCATGTGATAGTAACAGATGGAGCATTCTACAGCTATCACGACAAGGGCAGACTATAGGAACCATGGGCAACGTGATAGGAACACGTTGCCCTTTCTCTTTCTTGCAATCTTGCTGATAACCGCGGATAAAGGGAGGGGGATAGAGATAGCGAGAGCGATGGCAATTCGGGGCAGCAGTCGGGGAAAGGGGCAATTGCCACATGAAAAATCCCTTACATATACCGCTCCAGTCAGCCGTGGCAATTGCCTCCGAGCGTAGGGCGGTGGGGGCTATGCTTACAGCAAGGCACGCCCTTTTTTGCTCCAACTTTTCAAAAATCCATGATTTTCAGCAAGTTGGCAAAAATGACCGTGGAAAATTTGTGCAAAATGCCCAAATTTTGCAATCAATTGCCATTGATTGCCCGCTCGAAAACGGCTACTTATGCCAATTTCCATGAAATTGCCACAAGAAACGAGCCGTTTTCGAGCGAACCCCTACATTGCATTTCGGGGTAAAAGAGGTAATAACATTGTTTGACATCATTCAAGAATGATGAGAAAAAGAGGTAAAAACCGTGTTTGATGGGGGTGAAATGTTAAAAATGAGTTAATTATAAAAGAAAGTTTATGTTTTATTTGGTTATTAAAAGAATTTTATGTATCTTTGCATCGTGAATAGATAACTAGATGTTTAACAATTTAAAATTCAACAGATGAATGAAGAAGAGTTAGAAAAGCAGATTAGAATTAAGAAGAAACTGCTAAGTGATTACATCAGGCTGAGAGAAGCTTATCACATTGATGATGAAACTTATTGGAAGTTTACAGACAGCGTTTTAGACCAGCTTTCAGTTCTGATTAAGAAAAGAAAAAAGAAGTAAAAACTTACCCCTCCTTCGGGAGGGGATTTAAAAAATAAAAGATATGAATAATAATACGGATTTACTTAAGGAATACGCTTCTCTTGCAGGCAAGGAAGACGAAAAGAGCGAAGCTCGCAAAACAGAAATTTTAAACTACATCAAATTAAATGCTGATGATAGTGATAGAGAGGAAGCAAAGGCTTTCATCAACCAAAAGATGGAGCAGCTTCAGAGTGAAGTCCTGACTTTGCGTGAGCAGCTTGCAGAGGAAGATTACAAGTTGCTGCCACTTCGTTACATCGCACAGAATTACTTCGGCAAAAGCGCAGCATGGCTCTCTCAGCGTCTCAATGGCTCAGAGGTTCGCGGTCATGTTTACACGCTCAATTCCGAGCAGAAAGATATTTTCAATCGTGCCGTCCAGGAGATTGGACAACGCATTAGCTCTTTGCAGTTAGCATAGGGTTATCTATTCACACATCGTCCCCGACACAGAGCCGTGCCGGGGATTTCTTATTGTTCACATTAAAACATTTTTTATTATGGTTTATTCCGAAAGACAGATGAGAGTGGCAGATGCTACAATTAAGCAACTTCTTGCAAATGAGACCGCAATGGTCAGAGAGTCAATGCTAGCTTATGTTGACGAGTTGTCTGATGACAGAGTTCTTGCCAATGATGTGGTGACTATGTTGGAGATTGATGGCTTGATAGTTTATACAGGAGATTACGATTGGAGGGCTCAGCTTACAGACAAGGGATGCAAGGCTGCACAAATGGGGTTGGCTAGATACCTCAAACGTCAAAAACTGATGGAGAAACTGAAGGAGTATAAGCTGTTCGTGGGTATAGCTAGTGCTACGGTCTCTTTTGTGTCGATGCTGATAACACTTGCACTTACTATTTACAATGCAGTAAAATTATAAGGGCACATAATACAGACACGATGGCGCAAACAACATTGGCCAGTGTGATTATAATGTCGTAAAATAAATCTTTTCTTTCCATACCTTAATATATATTATTTACTAAAACCGTTGCAAATATACGGAATTTTATTGAATATCTGTGGAATTTTATTGAATAACCGTGGAAAAACAGAGAAAAACGGAGAATTTCGTGGAATTTTGTGGAATTTTCACGGAAAATACGTGGAAAATCATTCCTTTTTATTCCTTTTCTTTCCATTTCATTCCTCAAACTCTTGCCAGTTGACCCATTTTCGCGGTCGTTTCCGGTCATTCGCGGTCGTTTTTGCGGTCATATCTGGAGAAAATCAGAGAATTTCGGAGAAAAATGGAGAATATCGGAGAAAAATGGAGAATATCGGGGAAATCATTCCGTTTTCATTCCTTTTCTTTCCACTTCATTACACTTTCATTCCTTTTTATTCCTCAACCCCTAGATTTTCTTCCCCAAATGTTAAATCTTACTGGATATAACAAAAAAGTTATCTTTTTATTTGGTAGAACATAACTTTTTTGTTATCTTTGCATCGTCTTTCAGACAAAGAGATCTTTTAATTAATTAAATTCCTTACATAAGATGAAAACTAGTCAACTAGTTAGACAGCTGAACCGAGCGGGATGCTTCGTTGTTCGGCATGGTGGAAATCACGACGTTTGGTATAGTCCTATTACAGGACTCAAATGTCCGGTTCCACGACACGGCAGTCGGGAAGTCCCTAAAAAGACTTACGACAGTATTCTAGAAAGATTGCTCGGGCTTTAAGCCCGGCAATTTTTCTCTAGTTGACCAAGTTCGTTGAGACGGATGGAGTGGTTGGTTTTAAGGTCTCTTTTTAATTGGTTTAAAAGTATGGCAACAAAAGTAACGATACAGGTAGAGAAAGGCAAGCAGGAGAAGAACTTCTCTTGCTTCATGGTTGATGAACTTCCTGACTTTGCACTTGCTGGGTATGGTAACACAGCCAAGCAAGCTATTGAGGATATGTATGTGGCGCAGAAGGAAATCAAAGAGCTTCTTGAAGAGGAGGGCAAGCAGATGCCTGAGTTGGAGTTCGTGTTCCGGTTTGACATCGGTTCGTTCTTCGATTATTACTCATACCTCAATATGAGCGGAGTGGCGAAAAAGGCGGGTGTCAATGCATCACTTATGCGCCAGTATGCCATGGGTAAGCATGAACCTAGCCAGAAGCGCAAGCAGCAGATTTTGGACTGTCTGCGTCAGATTTCACAAGAAATGCAAACTGCCGTGATTTAGTTCACTGACAGTTTTCATATAATTATGTAGGAAATTTAATTAAGATCTCTGAGCCCTCCGTGCGTGACGCATCGGGGGCTTTTTTGTTCCTTTTCATTCCTCAACCCCATGTTTTTATGCTCTACAACATAAAAAAGTCATTTATTTCAAAATTTCCAGCATTTTTTTTTGGCGGTTCCATTTTTTCTCCTTACATTGCAAGAAGTTTTAAAATATCATGGTATGAAAAAAATAATTTTAATGTTGGTTATCGCCTTGATAACTATGGGCGCTAAAGCGCAAAGTGTTGTACAAACAGAGGATGGAAAGTATCCTGTCTATTGTACAATGATGGCTTATAATGCTTGGGGCATTGGAAAAATTAAAATCCAACTAGACCTTGGTGAAGTATCTTCTGGACACTCCTTTGAAGCTATATGGGATGAGAATGGAAAGCCTATGAAATTCAATACTGCTATGGATGCTGTAAATTATATGGCTAAGCGTGGATGGAAGTTAGAGATGACCACAGCTGTTCAAAACGTTGTGCATTATATTATGGTCAAAAGAATTAGCAAAGACTCAGAAATCAGAGAAGGTTTGGTCGCTAAACCTGAATAATGTGTTTTATAACATAAAAAAGAAAGAAAAAAGGCAAGAGTTGAAAAATTCTTGCCTTTTTTTTTGGCGGTTCCAATTATTCTTCTTACCTTTGCCAACGCTTATAAGAAGATTGTAATCAATCCGGCTGGGTGACCGTTATCGCCTATGGCTTCTAGCCGCAGGCTTTTTTTATGCCTAGGAAAATCTTTTTTCCAACTGGGAAAATAATTTTTTCCAACTGGGAAAATAGATATGCCCAATACATGGCGGCTGCATGAACCGTAAGAATTGAAATATCCATCCGGATGAGTCATCTTCTTATAAGCAACGGGGAATGCAGCCGCCACCCTTTTGTACAATCGGCTGTTAATGCTTATAAGAAGATGCAATATGCAGAATTCTATTTTATTAAGTGATGCGCAGGTGAGACCTGCAGGCATCAGCGTTGAGGAGGGTATCAATACCCTCAAGTGTGAAATCAAGAAGCTCGCCAAGACCAAGAGCGAGACCTTCAGCTATATCTGCGGGGAGACCGTGACCTATGGAGAGGTTGTGCTCACCATGGTTGGTTTCGCAGCTGTGATGGCGATGGTCATGATTGGTGGTTTCATTTTCGGAGGGGAGGTAGCATGATGGTGAGCAGAATGACTACAGAGCTGTTTCATGCTCAGCTGGAGGAGAACATCGTGAGAGCTGCTGACGAGCGCAAGCGCCACCAGGCAGAGTTGCAAGTTATAAGCCGGAATTACGAGAGCTCGTTGGACAGTATTGAACGCATGGAGGATGAAGCAGGGGAAAACTACCGCCGTGCCCGTAATGCTTTCGAGGATGCCAAGAAAGAATATCAGGAAGCACTCCGTGAATGCAGAAAGCATCGCAACGAGGCAGGATTTCTCAGAGACAAGGCGAAGGTCGAGGAGACTAATCTCTGGACTCTCAACAACAATACCATCCAGAGCGACCGCCACAAAATCTTTGAGAGATACCGAGAAGCGGGGGAGGTCGTCCGAAAACTTAATTAGGGAAGCAAACAACTGAATTGAGCATTT
>NZ_JAHOEA010000046.1 GCF_019127135.1 Segatella copri
TCCATAATCGAAAAAATTCCCCCAAAAGGAGTGAGTTTCTCAGATTTTATTTGTACTTTTGCCATGTCATTCAGAATTTTGTTTGTTTTTATTTTGCAACACTAAGATAAGTGAAATTTCTGACATGGCAAAATCCTGAGCAACTTTTTGTTGCTCAGGTGCTTATAAAAAATATTAAATTATAGTGTTGCGGAAATTAGAGTAAAGTAGAAATAATAAGCCCTTATGGAAAACGTATTTAGAGATTATGGTAGATTTGAAAACGAATCCAACAATCAAATCATCTGTTTTAATGTAACACGCACCTATTTATTGTGCAAAAGACCCAGTTTGTATGAATGTGTAAGAAAGTATTGGAGATTGAATGGGGAACGAGCTAAAAAGGCAGAATACGTTTTTGCCATTTGTTCTGGTTACATCGTAGGGGTATTTAAGCCAACCCATTGGTTCCTTACAGATTCAAATGAATATGTAGGTCGATGGGAATTTGAAGGTGTAGAGATTTCAGACTCTCCGTATTTACATATGGATATTTCTCAACTTGTAGGAAAAAGACAAAATCCAGTATCATACATTAATATGTAATCATCATGAGAAAAGAACAATTACTTAACATATACGAAGATAATGGGTTATATGGAGCAAAAGACCAAAATGGACAGATTGTTATTACCGCACAATATACGGAAATGTATCAATTTAGTTGTGGACTTTCATTGGTTAGAAATAGTCAATATCAGTATGCTTACATTGACTACGATAATAATATTGTTATTCCATTTGGTGTATATTCTTGGTGCGAACCTAGGTTTGTTTGTGGCTATGCCAGAGTGTTAAAAGATAAATGGGGTATCATAAATACAAGAGGAGATTTAATTATCCCATTAAAATACGATAAAATATGGGCATTAAACGAAGAATACTTATGTTCCATAAAAGCATATGATGGTACACAAGAAACAAGTATCAACTTGTTAAAGCTAACATCAAACAACATGCTATTAGACGGACTTACCTATATAGCAACATATTCAGTAAACGATTTTAAAGAGCTGTCTAATTGCAGTCATGTATACATTAAAAAAGATATAGAAACCAACCAATTATTTTTCACTTATGGAACAAATATTGGTGCTGTAGCTATAAATTCTATTCCAAAAGAACCAATGTTTTCAATTGTCAGCAATAGCAACGGAAAGATATTTGTTTTACTCACAGAAAAATGCGATGTAGGAAAGACCTCATTTCCACCTTCATCTATAGAAATAAATGATGACAGTAACAAAAAAGGAAAGAAACTGGCTTCAAATTATCATAAAACTTCATTTTGGGATTATGAAAACGAGAAAATGAATGATTACGATAATTGGAGTGACCCTTTTGGTGACGAGAGAGCGTTTTATGACGGTTGGTCTAGAGAGGACGTAGAATCAGGTTTGGCTGATGCCTATGAATAAATAAAAAGAATACATTAGTGTCCGTTAAGACTGAAGGTCTTATTTGTTCAGATGGGACTACATAAAAGGAACCGACTGATTTTAGGCTAAAGCCCAAGGTCAGTCGGATTCCTTCACCATAAACCTTTGATTTCGTTGAATATCAAAGGCTTATGGTGAGGGATTCTTTTGTTAGCTATATCATTTTATCCATCAATCCAAATGCTTAAAGCTTTTGATAGCTTGAACTCTGGCAGTTGTGCTATGATGCAACGACGCAAGAAATTGAATACTTCGTTATAACATTCCATAAGTATCTTGCCATCCAAACTCAAAATGGCATAAGTATTATGGATTGGTACTTCGTAGTTCCAACTACCATTTACACGATGGTAGTCATTATCGCTTCCCATTTGATAAGTTTGAAAGCTTTTCTTGTTTAGTAAAGCTAAGCGAGATGGAGTGTCAGGAATACTGTTTAGTTCTTCCAATACATTTGGCGCATCATAGTTGCCGCCATCTTGGTAACGTAATTGATAGAACTTCTCAAAGAAAGGGATAAACTCTTTGTCTAACAACTTTTCGTCAAGTGTGTAAACATAATAATCCTCTGTTTCTTGGCGAACGTAAATGTCTTCAAGGTGATACTCTTTTTCTATCTCCTTGAAAATGTCTTCGAGTGGCATCTCGTCAAGATGCTTCGATATTTCTTTCCAATGGCTGTTTTTATCTTCAGCCCGATTGCTAAATAACGTCCCATGATTCTGTATTTTTATATTGTGTTAATGAGGTAAAGTTGTCCTCTTTCATATTACAATTCCTTCCTTATTTACATTATGATAGAATAAGGTATAATGGTTCTCCTCCCATTCTTTTTTGGAGAAAAGTATAGGGTTGATGATTTCATCAATATCCCAGCCTAATTCTCTTAGTGGATAAGAATACTTATCGTAATCTTGAAGCGTAACTTTTGGTTTGTCTAGAAGAATCAATACATCCCAATCACTTCCTTCATGTTCTGTACCTCTAGCGCGGGAACCAAACAAGATAGCTTTTGCATGAGGATCAATCTCATGCAATCTATTGTGCATTGCTTCTATGATTTGTTTCTTCTCCATATCTATCAATATTAATATATGTGTTGCAAAAATACGAGTTTTCTTTCCTGTTATCCCATAGATTTTATTCTTTTCATTACCAAATCAGCGAGCACGATGGCAGATTCCTTCTCATCCCTCGGTGCATCCTTTGACTTCCATGCCACGATGAAGCGGATTCGGGCAGCAGTTACCTTGTAGCCTTTCAACTCCCATTTGCCTAGTTTCTCTTTCATCTTGATGGAGAGCTGGGCTATGTCTCTGCCTGTTGATGGGAGACAGAGGCAATGGTCGTGGTAGGTTAGCGGCATACCGCTTCTCAAGGAAAGAATAGCGTCCTTGTGAGGCTTGGAGAAGCCCAGGTTTACATCCTTGTGTGAGAGCTGAAGCACTATTTCGTTGGGCTCATCGTAGGCTTGGGCATCATAGAGATGCTGGGCACTGTTCAGGCTGTCGAAGAGATTGCCGTTGGTGTGGATGGTTAGTGTACGCTTGGCACGGGTCATGCCCACATAGTATCGGCGCAGTATGTCATCGGTAGGATGCTCGGGATGGGTAATGAGCATCAGTACATGATCGAACTCATGACCTTTTGCCTTGTGGATGGTGCTGACCACAATGTCTGATTTCGAGATGTCACAGAAATCTTCTACTGAAGATTCGAACACGAACTCCCTCAGGTCGCTGTAGTATTTGGCACGATTGGTCTGTTCAAATATCTGAAGGCTGCGGCGCAGATATGGCAAAGCCTGGCTGCTGGCATACTTTTGGAATGTTTGCTGCTTGGCTGCTTCCCAAATATCATCAGGGATGATAGGGGATTTCGTCTCCTTGATACCTTGATCTATCTTCTTCAAGAAGTATCTTACCTCTGCCAGATTCCAGAAGCGCAAGCCGTCCATTGATTGTACCAGCTTGGCCTTGATGTTATGGCTGTGAAGAAGAGCCAGCATGATGACTGCCTCTTCATTGGTCTGCGTGAGGATACTGATGGTTTCGTTCTTCTTGCGGGAAGATGCATCGGCTTCTTTTGAAACGTTACTTCCTAGTAATCGCGTAACATCTTCTAGGATAGGCTGATACATATAAACCTTTTTCTCCTGAATCTCGTAAGGATGCTTCACGATTCTTACCTCTCCATCTTCTTGACTCATGGAGATGATAGGGGTAGATTTGATTCGCTGACGGATGTTGCGGGCGAAGTCGTTGGCTGCATTCACGATGTGGCGAAGGCTGCGGTAATTCTCGGTCATCTCGATGAAACGGCTGTGTTCTGTCTGGGTCAATTCATAGAGATACTGCGAGTTGGAACCCCTAAACTCATAGATGTTCTGGTCATCATCGCCTACGGCTATCACCCTCATCTCTTCGTTGGCTTTCATCAGAGCAGAGACAAGGGCATAGTCATCCTTGCTCATGTCTTGTGCCTCGTCAATAACGAGCACGGTCTTGCTGATGCGATTGGGCTCCACTTCTCCATTGTTGATCATTTCGGCGGCTTGCTTAACCACATCTCCAGCCTCATCCAGATTGCCAACTCTGCCCAGCAGGTCGAAGCAGTAGGAATGGAAGGTCTTGATTTCTACGAAATGGGCGGCATTGCCGATGAGTTGCATCAGGCGCTGCTTGAACTCGGTAGCGGCTGCACGTGAGAAAGTAAGCATCAGAAGTTGTTCGTGCTTTACATCTTCCAACAGCAGGAGAGAGGCAAGCTTATGTACGAGTACACGTGTCTTGCCGCTGCCAGGACCGGCAGCGACTACGATGCAGCGGGACTCGTGGTCGTCGATGATTTCCTTCTGTCGCTTGGAGAGCATTCCGAAGAGTTGCTTATACTTCGAAGGTGTTACGTTGCGCTCTATCTCAGTCTCCCGGTTGCCCTTGAAGTACTTTGAGATGAAGCGGTGGTAGTCCATCTGGAAGTAATCCTGCACATATTGCAGGGCGGCATCGTAATCCCTTACCATCAGGTTGGCATATTCGCCCACGATGTGAATCTGCTGAATCTTCTGCTTGTAGAATTCATTGAGCATGCGGTAATCCTCCTGCTTATAGTGGAGGCGAGGTTCCTTGATGCGTTTAATAGCCATCGCATTGTAAAGCACCAGGAATCCTCCTTCCAGCTTCATGGCTCCTATCTTGGAGAGATAGAGCAAGGCTTCCTCCACGTCTTCCAACTGCAGGGAAGAGAAGTCGGAGAAGAGTGACTGGTTGCTGGATTTCAGATCGTTCAGAAGTTCAACTACCGAGAATTGAAGAGGCTTCTCTTTTTTATTGTCTGTTGCGCCAGAGGCTTTTCCTAAACCTTTTTCTTCAGAAGAATTCTTTTCTTCAGAAGAGCTATTGTTGCTCTCTTCTGTTATAGTTTTATTTATTTCCTCAGCCAGGCTGTATAGTCTTTCGATAATGAATCGGCAAACTTCAATTCGTCTTTCGAATCGTTTGATGATGGTCTCTATATCCTTGTCTCTTGTTACGATGAGATTGCGGACGCCGTCTTCCTTCTTGTGCGTATATCCCTTTACTGCCAGGAAGTATAGCAGTGTGCGGATTTTCTTTTCGGTTGAAGTGTTGATGCCGTCGTGTACGGCATTGTCATTGAGTTGCTTGTATGTGATGTGCAGCGATTCATCCGGGATATGTTCCAGGATGTATCTTTCCAGTTTGGCGAAGTTTTCCAGCATCTGCTGAGGCTTGCGTTGCTTGTCGCTGATGTCTTGCAGATAGGCAGAGATGTCACGGGTATCGGCAAGGATGCCTTCCTGGCGCATTCTGTCAACGGAGGAGATGACGTCTCGCTTACTGAGTCCTAGGATGTCGGCGAGGTAATCGATGCGGGATTCAGCCTCGCTATCCTGTGCCTTGGCTATATGCTTCTGGGTGATGAGCGACTTGATGATGCGGATGGCATTCTGCATCTCATCTTCAGAGAACAGGGGGGATTCGGTGAGGCGCAGTCTTGCCTCGTCCATGTTCTTGACGGTGATACCTGTGGCGTAGACGTGCGGAATATTGTTGCCACGCTCTATGTATCCGCTCTGTTCTAGAGCAGATAGGGCGGTGCGGACACGGGTTTCTATGTCGGATACTGAGTCATCCCAACCGGCTTGACGGGCTATCTCCAGTGCCGAACAACTTACATGTGGGCGCTGTTTGGTAAAATCTTTAATGGCTTTCCATACCTGTTGTATCTCGCTGATACTCAGTTTGGTTTGGTTGAGCAGGATGAAGTGCTTGTCCAAGTCCTCGTCGCTATAGAGTACATAGCATTTGGCATTGAGGTGTGGATCTCTTCCTGCACGTCCTGCCTCCTGTACATAGTTCTCCAGAGAGTCGGAGATGTCGTAGTGGATAACCAGCCCCACATCGCTCTTATCTACTCCCATGCCGAAGGCGGAGGTGGCAACGATAATTCTAACCTTATCGCTCATGAAGGCATCCTGATTGTGTATCTTCTCATCGGCATCCATCTTGCCATTATAGGGCAGGGCGGTTATGCCGTCACGTGTCAGTTTTTGGGCGAGTTCCCAGGTTCGCTTGGTGCGGGATACGTAGATGATGGTAGGGCAATCAGCCTGCTCTACCAACGAGCGCAGTAGATTGTATTTGTTGCCGTCACTATCTACGTGGATAACGGAATAGTGCAGATTGGTACGTGAGGCTGATGAGGCGAAGAGCTGGAGGTCGGTGCCCAGCCAATGCTTGAAATAGTCGCAGATGTCTTGCACCACCTTCTGTTTTGCAGTGGCGGTGAAGCAAGATACGGGTATCAGGGTTTGACCATGATTGCGGGCCATAGCATCTTTGCCAAACTTACGTTCCTGATATTCCTTGATAAATTTGCCGATGTATAGGTAATCCACCCGGAAGTCTTGTCCCCATGCAGAGAAGCAGTGAGCTTCATCAATGACGAATCTCACCACATGCCGTGCCATCAGGATGCGCTCGATGGTTTTGGAGCGCAACATCTCTGGTGCTATATATAATAAGGTGGCATCTCCGCTCTGCACTCGTTCGATGGCTAGGGAGCGGGAGATAGGGTCGAGGAGACCGTTGATGGTTACGGCATCGGTGAAGCCGCGGTCTGCGAGGTTATCTACCTGGTCTTTCATCAATGATTGCAGAGGCGAGATAACCACGGTGAGTCCATGTATGGTTCTGCCATCCATCAGGGCTGGTAACTGGAAGGTGAGCGACTTGCCGCCACCCGTAGGAAATATAGCCAATAATGACTTACCATCCACTGCTGCCTGCGATGCCTGTTCCTGCAGCGGTTCTCCGTCATAGGTACGGAAGGCATCATAGCCGAAGAGTTGTTTCAGGTTGTGATGAATGTCGAGCATGCGGTTGCAATACTCGCAGCCATCGGTGCATTGAGTATGGCAGAGCATATAGATGATATGTTCTACTTCGGGATAATGGCAGAGTACCCAACCTGGGGTTACAGATTGGTAATCGTCTGTGCCTATGAGGGCCAAGGCGTATGCCAAGCCGCAAGGCGACTGGGCTGCAAGAGCCGGAATGTCGGCATGGGCGCAAATATGATTTTTGTATTCAGAAAGAATGAATTCTGAAACGCCTATCATTGCGTCATCCTTTTCGATGGCTCCCACATACATCAGGAATCCTCTGAATTCCTCTTCATTCTGGAGCAGCAAGGTGAAGATTTTCCTCTTCCTTTCTGATAATTGATTCCATGCAGCGATTTCATCCATCAAAAGCTCCTTGGCTTTCTCACAGTCGTTGACAGGATTGTTCATCTGCTCGCTCATCAGTTTGTCGTCCTTTACCAGATGATGGTAAGGGCGTTTGGGAAAGAGGAGTGGGGAGAGATAGAGGGTATCTATCAGTATGCCGTTGAGTTTGAGATAGCGGGCATCGTGATGAATGAGATTATGTCCGCAGATATAGTCAACCTTTCCTTCTTGCAGGAACTTGTTCAGTGCCGTCTGCGATGCTTGGTGAAAGGTGGCTCCGTCATAACGCAATGCTCCGATGTCGTGTATTTTATGGTCTTTCAGTCCCACTTCGGTATCCACGAAGGCAATATTTCTGCTTCTGGCATCTTCCTTCTTGATGTCAGAGCTTACGGTGAGATGGTTCTTCCTTTCAAAGAGGCGACTGAATATTGACATAATCTTCGATGTTTATATTTACACCGCAAATGTACAATTATTATTTGATATATGCAAATAATCAAGTGCTTTTATCTTCTTAGAAAGCAGTTTTTATACAATTCCAAGAGGCTCGTGAGGATATCTTCAAGGCTGATTAATATGCACCTAAAACCTTCCAGTCATCTATGAGTTTGAACAGTCGGGGCATGGCTGGCTTGTAGCTGTCGGGATAGGTGAGGGAATAGACGAAGAGTATTCTGCCACTCTTGATGAATTTATCGTAATGACTGTAGCCATCTACTCTTACTCCGTTTTCAAAGACAGGACCGCAGAGGATGAATGCCTTATTCGATGCCTGCATCGTCCTCTCTGAATGAAGCTTCTGGGCTAGAGAATCGGCACAAGCCTGGAGGGTGTTGCTATAGTTGGGGGTAACGTAACTCTCCAGGATGATGTTGGCATGATTGGTGAATGAGAAGCGGGCATAGCCCTGGTATCCCGATACCGAAGTATCCTCCTGCTGGAAGAAGCAAGGATATTTGATAACGTAGCCGAAGTCCGGGTCATTGTATTCCTTCATGGGTGCCATCTCTACCTTGGTCTTGAAATCCGCCATCGGTGTATGCTGCTCTTTCGTAACCTCATGGTGATAGTTGATGATGAAGTTTATCATCATCAGCAAGACAACTGCTATCAAAAAAATCTTCTTCATATCTTTGCTCCTTTTGTATTTTAGCTGCAAAGGTATGAAGAAGATGGGAAAAAGCCAAATAACAAGTATGACATTTGGCTGACATTTCTGAACTTATCTGATTATCAGTCGATAAGACTTGCCTCTTTCCGATTCAATCAGGAGGTTGCTATTCTGCTCAATCACCGGTTTGATACGGCGAATCAAGGTATAGAGCGTTTCGCTGGCATCCGGTTTCTTGGGCCAAAGAGCATCACAAATCTCCTGTTTGGAGAGTTGATGATGCGTATTGTTGAAGAAGAGTTGCATCAGCTGGTGCTGCATCGGAGTAAACTTGATGGCTTGTCCGTTTTCCTGATTGTAGAAGGAATCCTCGTCTTGAGAATAGCACATGGTGCCGAACATATCGGCCTCATGATTCCAGGGTTGTTTTCTGCGATGATAGTATAGCGATGCAATAGCCCAAATCATAGCCATGAGGGTAAGCGTCAAAGATGTCCGCTGGTTGCTCATACTCAAAACATCTGCCATCGAACAGTTAGCATAACTTTGGATAGAATGCTCGTTGAGAAGCATCTCTTTGCTGCTGAGCAGGTTGGCGCTATTTACCAACTGGGAATTGTTCTTGCCTCTTCTTCTGTCTTCCATCACATAGCAGAGATTACTTGTCGACTTCAGCAGGTCGATGCTGAGATGTGACCGGTAGCTCTGGATGGTATCAGGCGTAATCCATTGATATTTATTTTCCTGAAGTGTCAGAGCCAAAGCTTTGTTCATATCTTGTACAATGGCATACTGTGCCTTGCGGTAGTTGCTCACGCTGGAGAATGCCGCAGACATCACAAGGATGGCGAAGATGAGGATGGAATGATATGCTTTCAGTTTCATATTATCTATTCTGTTTAAATGATATACTGTTTAAAGATTCAAATGCAAAAGTACAGAAATTCTATGAAAGATGGTATAAAACTAGATATAATATTCGTTAATTGATAAATGTCAGACTCATGTCAGTCATATTTTTCGCTTCGGTCTTCTCTTTTTGATACCTTTGCAGCTGAAAACAAGTTTTAGAAAAGTATATGATGACAATGAAGAAAAGTAAATTGTTAACAACTATGGTGATGCTGTGGGCATTGATCTCTTGTTTAGAAATACGTGCCCAGGAAATCCAGAAGGTATCGAATGATTCTATAGCCTTGCAAGAGGTTGTTGTGAAGGCGGCACGAGTAGTCAACAAGGAAGATGGCAAGTTGATATTCCCAAGCTATATTCAGAAGCAGCGTTCTTTTTCTGGTTTTTCGCTTTTAGGAAAGTTGGCTTTGCCTCATATTAGGGTTGATGAGGCAGGCCGTTCCATTTCTGCTGCCGATCATAAGGGAGAAGTGCAGATTCGTATCAATGGCATTCTCGCCAATATGCATGACGTGCAGATGCTGGATGTAGCTTCTATTATGAGTGTAGATTATATCGACAGTCCTGGCGTAAGATATGGAAAGAATATTGCATACGTGATAGATATTCATACCCGCAGGGCTTCATCGGGTGGCAGTTTGGGCTTCAACTTGACCAATGCGCTAACTACCAAGCTCGGTTCGAACGATGTCTATGCATCCGTCAATAGGGGCAAGAGTCAATTGAATATTTTATATGAGCAGACTTATGAGGATAATAAGGCTTCCGAATATAATGAGGATGCTCAGTATCTTCTAAATGATGGTTCTGAGTATCAGATATCTCGAAAAATTATGAATGTGGCAACTCGAAATTATGATAATACATTGCAGTTGAAGTATAATCTGGCTGATTCTGCCTTATATGTATTCCAGACAACGCTTACCACGGATTTCAGCAATCAGCCTTATACATCGAATGAGATGTGGTTTTCTGAATCTGGAAAGCCTGCGTATCCTGTTTACAGAACCAGCAAGGGTAGGGATTTTACTCCTGCTCTCGATTTGTATTTCTATCATCAGTTGGGCAAGCATCAGTCTTTGTCGGCAGATGTTTTGGGTACTTATATCCACACCAAAGGAGCCTATTATGAAGGTGAGGGCGAACCCTATCAATATCAGGTAGATGGAAAGACCTATTCGCTCATAGCCGAGGCTATCTATGAAAACCGGTTGAAACCCTTTACTTTTTCTGCAGGAACCAACTTGAACTGGAAATATATGGATAATCAGTATTTGGGTGATGTGGTTAGCGAGAATGGTATCCGTTCATTGGGTATTTATGGTTTTGCACAAATCAAGGGAAGTTTGGGACAATTCAAGGAAGGAACATCCCGTTTAACTTATGTGGCTGGCTTCGGGTTGAGTAATCAGTCTTATCGACAGGGAGATGAGGAATTTAGTTTTTGGCTTTGTCGTCCGAAACTCACATTGGCTTATTCCTTGACATCTTCGTTTCAGATCCGCTTGGGAAGTGAATTATCACAGCATATTTCGCAGATAGCCATGATTTCGGATACCCGTATTCGAAAGAACAGTATGGAATGGACTGTGGGTAATCCTTCGCTTAAGCCTAACAGTAGATATGAGAACTGGGTTGCGTTCTCTTTCAGTAAACCAAGGATAAATACTGATTTTACCTTGAATTATCGCATCAATCGTCATTGTGATTTGGCGAAATACACCCGCACGGAAAATGATCAGTTTCTTTATTCCCAGACGAATCAGCCCCATTGTAATATGTTGTATCTTACGAATGATACCCGGTTTGACATTATTCCCGATCACCTTATATTATCTGTGAATGCAGGTATTTACCGTTTTTTCAATAAGGGCGATGAGTACAGTCATTGTTATACCGCTTATAATTATAGTGGAACATTACAGGGATATTGGGGAAAATGGACAGTGATGCTGTATGCTGATAGCGGTTGGAACTTTATGGAGGGAGAGAATATCGGGCATAATCCTCCTTCATTGGCAGCCTCAGCCAGTTATCATATAGGTGATTTCGATTTTACGCTCTATATGTATAATCCGTTTATGGCTCATCCGAAATCCTATTCTGCAGAAATCGTCAACGCTTTGCTCCACAAGCAGGTTCGTGGATATGACAATTCGATAGGTAATTTGCTCCGTATCGGTGTTGCCTGGAATATCAATCGGGGAAAGGAATATCGTAAGATACAGCGGAATATCAACAATGAGGAGAGCGAAACGGGTATCTTGAAATAGGTGGCTTTGCTTTCTATATGGGTTGCATGGGCAACAGCCGGAATTTATTTCTTCCCTTTATTGATGATATAAATTCCGGCAGTAGCCAATGCGCCTGCTATCAGATACTTCCAGTAGAAGGTTTCGCCCAGACAGAGGCAGGAGGTGATGGCTCCTACTACGGGGATGAGCGAATTGTATATCGCTACCTTTCCTACGGGATTGCAGCTCAATAATTTGTTGTAGAGAGCGAAACTGATGGTTGAGATGGCAATGAGCAGCAGAAGGATGGTGATGCCCCAGAGGCTGATGACTGGCAGATAGCCACCCATTAACAATGCAGGAATCACCAACAAGGCTCCACCGATGCTCAGCGAATAACCGGTTCCTACGAAAACATCCACCCTCTTGCTCAATCCTCGGGTCAGCAGGGAAGCACTGGCTCCACACAGGGCATTGAGGATAATCATGCCATCGCCCAGGAAAGTGAAACTTCCGCTTTCCTTTCCGCCAAGGTTCAAGGCAAGGATGCCCAGGAAGCCGATGATGCAGCCCAATGCCTTTCGCCACGTCATCCTGTCGCTCTTGAAGAAGATGCAGGCAAGGATAACCACCGTGAAGACGCTCATAGAATTGAGTATCGCCGAACGTGCTCCAGCATTATGCGAGAGTCCGAAATAGAAGAAAGCATAATGAAGGGTGGTGTTGAGGAGTGCATAGAGGAGAAGGAACCAGACATTCTCTTGAACAGCTTTCTTCTTGAATCCGAATTCACGGTGTGAACTTCTGGCGATGGCAAGGATGATGATGCCGGAGATGAAGAAGCGGATGCCGGCAAAAAGCATCTTGCTTCCGGTCATGTCTGCTGTAATCTGATATTCCTCCATTCCCATTTTTATCAATGGATAAGCCCATCCCCACGAGATAGCAGCCGTAAGGGCGAACAGGCTTACCCATACCGGGCGCTGAAATATACTGAGTGTATTTGTTTCTTTCTTTTCCATTTATATTTATTGTAGGAGTATTGAAGGGTTATTTTACCTCTTCAAACTCCCAGTCTTCTACTGTTCTGGTTTGAGTACTGAAGCTGATACCTATTTTATATATTTTTCTTTCATCTGCTGAGTAGGGAATCATATAACCTTTCTCGTCTATTTGCTCCAAAGCCTCTTGGGCAGGTTTGTTAATCTTTATCTCAAAGACAAAAATTGCTGAAGGAGCAAACATTACAGCATCAGCTCTTCCCCTGCAACTTTTTACTTGTGTATAGGTTGCCACATTCATCATTGAAAGAACGATGTAGAGAATAGTCTCATAATAATATTCGCTCTTTTGCATATTCTCCAATACGCTCTTTCCTCCCTCTGGGTATGGAATAGAAGCAAAGTAAGCCTTCATCTGCTCCATGGCTTGGTCTATGTTACCCGTCAGCAGATCACGATAGAAGAGTGCTGCAAAACCTAAGGACTGGCTATCGCTCTTGCCGGAATAGATGGGAAGGAGATTCTCCATTAATCCTGCCCTTACCTCTTTGTTTGGAATGCCTAGATAATACCCATTGCTCAGCGGGTCATACTTTTTGATGGTAAGATAGCCGCTTTGGTAGAGCAAAGGCAAGGCATCACTCATTTTCTCCGTAGGACGGTCGAAGGATGAGGAAAAGGCAAACATATCGTCAAGTGTTGTGACATCTGTATGGAAATGTTGCATCTGATGAATCAGGTAGGTTGATGTACCCGAAGCATACCAGTAGTTGTCGATGAATCCTGCCGCAAAACTTCTCATGAGACTGTATGGATTGAAGATATCTTCACCTTCCCGGCTGAAGTGGTAACCATCATAGTTTTCTCTTAGCAATTCTCTCATTCTTTCGAATGATACATGATTTTTGCTAGCCAGCAAAGCAATATCTTCTTTCAGAACGGTGTTCAGTTCATCCTTGGTGATGCCGCAGATGGTAGAAAACTCCGGATCCATACTGATGTTGGTAAGATTATTGATGGTGCTGAAGATGCTGAGTTGAGAGAATTTTGTGATTCCCGTGATAAAGGCAAAATGAATATGCGAACTGTTGGCTTTAATAGGCGCATAAAACTCCTGCATGATAGTTCTTACTGCTTCCAGTTTGGTCTCATCATGCAACACATCAAGTAGAGGAGCATCGTATTCGTCAATAATGATAACGACTTTTCTGCCGGTCATTGATTCTGCCTGTTCTATGAGCTGGGTTAAGCGGTTACCGGCACTTTTCCTCATATCTTCTATTCCGAATTGCTTTTCGAACCTGCGTAATTGCATGTCGAATTTTTCTGGAAAGAGAGATAAATCGCAGTTCTTGAAGGTTGACAGATCGAAATGGAGTACAGGATATTCTATCCATTCTTTTTCCAAAGTTTCGATAGCGAGTCCTTTGAAAAGATCTTTCTTTCCTTCAAAGTAAGAGCGCAGCGTACTGCTTAGCAGGGACTTACCAAAACGGCGTGGACGGCTAAGAAACACATATTTGTATTTCTTTGCCATATTGTAAATGAGGGCGGTTTTATCTACATAGATCATACCTTCCTCTATGATGTCGTTGAAGGTTTGCACCCCAACGGGATAGATTCTTTCCTTTGCCATAATCTTCGAAGTTTATATTTCCACCGCAAATTTACAATTATTATTTGATATATGCAAATAATCAAGTGCAATTGTTTTCTTTGAAGGCTAGTTTTTATACTAGCCCAAGAGACTCTGCCGAGGTTCAAGGCAAGGATGCCCGGAAATCCGATTTACAAGTCCCCCAGATGCCTTTCTATCGGAATACCTCGGTTCTTGTCCTTGTCATCCTTGTTGATGTCTATCCAGTTGCGCAGGGTATCCATGGCGATGCGGGTGGCATGGCGAAGATTATCGCCGTCCTTTAGTCTGCCCACGATGATGCTGGAGAAGATGTCGCCGGTGCCCGGGAACTGAACAGGGATTTCTTCGTAGGGCAGGAGGAAATACTCTTCTGTAAGATGATTGAAACCTACCACGGCATGCTGACCCTCTACGATGCACGAGGTGATGAGCACGGAGTGGGAACCGATGGCTCTCAGTTTATCTATCAGTTCATAGGCTTCCTTCTCCGAGATTCCCTCTTCCTTGTATTCCGAATCCGTCAGCAGGCAAGCCTCGGTATAGTTGGGAAAACAGAGATGCGATACGCTCAGCATCTCCTTCATGCATCTCACGGTACTCTCACTGGCTCCACCATAGAGCTTGCCGTAATCGCCCATCACGGGATCCACATAGATGTCGGTGCCCAGTGCTGCCTGTTCTCTGCAATAGCGTGCCACCAGCTTAGCCTGACGCTCCGAAGCCATGAAACCCGTGGTGATGGCATCGAAATGAATGCCCAGTTCGTTCCACTTCTGCAAGGCTTCCTCTATATACGAAGTGCATTCCAGAATGGCGTACTTGCCGTATGGGAAGGTATTGCTGATGAGCATGGTGGGCAGATTGAACACGTCGAGTCCCATATAAGAGAGGATAGGCATCTGAACAGCGGCAGATACCTTTCCGTAGCCACACATATCGCTGATAATAAGGATATTACTTTTCGCTTTCATTCTTTCTTTTTTCTACTTGCTTTTCTTTCTTATCCTGATTATCTCTTAATAGCTGGCTGTACACTTGATGCCCAGAGCCTCTACACGCTCCTTGATGGCATCGAGTACTTCCTTTGGCGCCTTTTCCAGCAACTTGTCTGGTGTTTCGCGGGCGATGGTATAAACCATTACCTGCTGAGGCTGGATGTCTTTCACTGCCTCCAGCCAAGGAGCTACGAAGTGCTCGCTGGTATTGTCCAAACCGTCACCTCTCAGGAACATGGTCTGGATGATGACGTGCCCCTTGAACATCTTCAGATATTTAATCACATCCTTCACGTCGTAGTTAGGCTGCTGAGGGCGGTCCAGCTTCTTGATGTAATCCATATCCACGGTATCCAGTTTCAGGATGTTGTTATCCACGAGCATCAGCGCCTCTCTCACTTCCTCCTTATATATATAGGTGGCGTTGCTGAGTACGGATACTTGTGCTTCAGGGAAATATTTCTTGCAGAGTTCCATCGTATCTTCCACGATTCCCTTGAAGTCTGGGTGTCCCGTAGGTTCACCGTTTCCTGCGAAGGTAATGTCGTCCAGAGGCTGGTTGTTGTCGTGGCGCTCTTTCAGAACCTTCTCCAATCCTTCTCTTACCTCCTCGCGGGTAGGGCGCTTCTTCTTAGGACGGAAGTCGGCGTTGAATCCGCATTCGCAATAAACGCAGTCGAATGAGCAGACCTTGCCATCAGATGGCATGAGGTTGATGCCCAATGAAACACCCAGACGGCGGGAGTTTACCGGACCGAATATCGGTGATGGATAAATAATCGTTGACATAATCTTATTCTCCTTTATCTAATCTATTCTTTATTTTATCTTGGTAATACCTAGATTTTATACCAATCTTATTTACTTGTTCGTAATTTGGTGGGCAAAAGTACTAAAAAATGTTGGAATGAACAAATAAATCAACTGAAAATCGATTTATCCTTACCATTTGTCTTCTATCTCCGATAGATTGTGTACTTTTGTATTCCAATCCGGGGAGAATCTTGGTGATTTCGATTCGGATTTAAAGGAAAAAACAAAAAAGTTGATGTTTTGCTTAGTTTTTCGCTTGGCTCAACTGTATAGATAGTATATGAACAGAAAAAAGGACATAGAACAGTTATTCCGTCAGCATTACGCGAAGATGTACAATCTGGCCAGATGCATTCTTTCGGATGATGACGAGAGCAAGGATGTGGTGAGCGAAGTATTCGCCCAGATTCTTGCCGATGATGTGGTTCTGGTGCCTGGGAGTGAGGATGGTTACTTGATGCGGAGCGTACGCAACCGCTGTCTCAACCTGATAGCTCATAAGAGCGTGAAGGAAAGGGTGGCGAAGCTGCTGCTGGATGATGCCGACGTGATTCTCTCAGAAGAGACTGATGAGCGACTCGACCGGCTGATGCTTCTCATCGAAGACCTGGAACCACCTATCCGACAACTCATTTTCCGTCTGCGCTATCTTCAGGAGAAATCTTATCAGGAGGTGGCTGATGAAGTGGGAGTGAGCAAGGTGACGGTGTTTAATCATCTCTCGAAGGCGATGGACTGGATTAAGAAACAATTTAAATGAGCAAGACAATGACAAACATGAGTAAAGAAGAAAAGCGGATGATGCTCTTTGACATGCAGGAGCATCCCGAGAAATATACTGACGAGCAGGTGGAGCACCTGCTTGCCGATGAGGAAGTGAAGGAGTTCTTCCATGAACTGGCGATGGCGAGAATGGCTGGCAAGAAAGCCAATCCGAAGGAGGTGGATGTGGATGGAGCTTGGAAGGAATTTGTTCAGGCACATCACGAGGATAAGATGGCGATGGATGCCGGCAAATCCAAGAGCGTTTATCGTAACCGGGTGAAGATTGCTGCATCCATCGTCGGCATCATCTTCCTTTCGGGGGTAGCCTTGGCTGCGATTCACAATGGCTGGTTGGGGTTCCCGGCTTCTGATCAGACAGCGGATAACAAGGCTGCGACAGAACAGCTGGCAACAACCCAGGCGCTGCCGAATGACAGTCTTCGTGCTGCAACAGCAGAGAACAAGGATTCGCTTGATATGAAGCCGGTGGTGTTTGATGATGCTGAATTGGGAACCATTCTGGCTCAGTTATCCGGTTTCTATCATGTCAAGGTGGAGTATGTGGATGCCGGTGCCCAGCACATCCGTCTCTTCTTCAACTGGAACAAGACGAAGACTTTGGAGCAGAACCTGAAGATTTTGAATGCTTTCGACCGCATACAGATAGAGTATATTGACGGAACATTGATGGTGAAATAAGATAGGAGGATATATTTATGAGAGATTTTTGGAAACCAATGCCCGTTAGCGGCAAGCTTATCAGAGAGCTTCTTCTTCTCTTCCTGTTGCTTTGGGTTCAGCAGTCTTATGCCCAGCGCATCACCCGACAATATAATAATGTGTCGTTCTCTGCGGCGTTGAAGGATTTGAATGCCCGCCAGCATAAGTACACCATCAACTTCGTGTATGATGAACTGGAGGATTTCAGGGTGACCAAGAGCATCAGAAACCAGAGCGTTCCCGATGCCATCATGCAGCTGATAGGATTCTATCCCATCAGGATGACGCAGGTGGAGGATAATATTATTGTGGAGTGTACGCAGAAGACTCCCACCAAGATGATAGGTCGCATCATAGATAATAAGAATCGCCCTGTAGATTTCGCCAATGTTGCCCTGCTGAATGTCCGTGACTCTTCTTTGATTAATGGTGGCGTTACGAATGAGAACGGCCAGTTCGTGATTCCCTGCGAAGCCACAAAGGCGATAGTAAGAGTAAGTTGCGTGGGCTATATTACGACAAGCAATACATATAATATAGGTAAGATAGGGACGATAACTCTGAAGGAGGCAACGATGAATCTGCAGAAAATAGTAGTGAAAGGACATCGACAGCCTTTCAGAATGACTTCTGAAGGATTGGTGGCTCAGGTAGAAGGTACATCCTTGGAGAAAATGGGCTCGGCAGAAGATGTATTGAAACATCTTCCGAGAGTGATGCAGAAGAACGGTGATATAGAAGTCTTGGGAAAAGGTAAACCTTTGATTTATATCGATAACAAGAAAATCAAGGGAACCATTGATCTCGATAGATTGAGTTCTTCTGACATCAAACATGTAGAGGTGATAACCGAGCCGGGTGCTGAATACGATGCAACCTATCAGTCTGTCATCAGAATCAAGACGACAAGAAAGAAGGGAGAAGGACTGGGATTGACTTATCGCCAGGTCTATCAGCGCAATCATCAGGACAATCATCGTGAAGTACTCGATTTGAATTATCGCTATCGGGGATTGGATATCTTCTCCAATTTGTATGGCGGTTTGTCTCAGGGCTATCAGGATCAGCATAATGATAACAGACTCTACGGCAAGACGCTCATGAATATCAACGAAGACTTGATTATCAAAAACAAGAGTTACTATACCAGTGGAAGTCTTGGTTTTAATTATGTTTTCAATGATAAGCATTCCGTGGGTGCTACTTACGAGGTGAACATCAATCCTTATAGTCGGGGTGGATGGAATTCGCTGATGGATGTCTGGAAGAATGGCTCCAAGACAGAAAGCTATACAAATGATATGTATTGTCGTTTCAAAAGCCGACCTACGCAGGATATTACGGCTTATTATGCCGGACAGATAGGAAAGGTGAGCATAGAATGGAATGGGGAAATATATCTTCGTAAAACAGGACAGACTCAATATTCTGAAGAAACAGGAATTGAGGGCGGAGATTCTCGTACGATAGAATCTGATTTCACAGCTGATAGTTGGATGCATGCATCTAAGCTGGTACTGAGCTTTCCGGTATGGAAAGGTACTCTGAAGGTTGGTAATGAGTTTACCGAAAGTTGCCGTGCCAATCTTTATACTATAGATGAACAGGGAACTGACTTGCCAGGCAAGACGGACGACCAGGTGAAGGAAAGTAATCTTGCAGCCTTTGTTTCTTATGGATTGAGACTGAACAAGGTAGAACTGAATGCTGGCCTCAGATACGAACATGTTTCTTCCAATTACTATAATACAGGTGGTGATTATTGGAGCGAGGAGAATAAGGATTATTTCGTACCCGACCAGAGTCGTAAGTACGACCATTTCTTTCCGAATGTGTCCTTGACCTTTCCTGTCGGGAATGTGAAAATGAATATGGTTTATAAGGTGACGGTGAGTCGTCCTTCCTATAGTCAGTTAAGTAGTAACGTGCAATATAATAGTCGCTATTATTATCAGGGTGGAAATCCATTGCTCAAGTCAAGCTTCGAACATGGCATAGGGATTAATCTGGGATATAAATGGTTCCAGTTTTTTGCCAACTGGCGTTATCTTGTAGATCCTTGCTATCAGGTGATAGAACCGTATCATGACAATGAGTTAATCAGTATGTACACCTTTCGTAATTTGAATCATACTCAGGTTTGTTACGTGGGACTGACGGCATCGCCAACGATAGGATGGTGGCATCCTACGTTGGACGCTGGTATGAGAAAGCAGTTCCTGACCATTGGTGGTAAGGCATACAGCAAACCGATATTCATGGGCTCTTTCAATAATGCGTTTTCACTACCATGCGGTTGGACGCTTAATCTTGATATGAGTTGGAACACGCAGGGCCATTCTGCGCTTCCGCTTTATATGGCACAAGGAGGAGTGGACGTCTCTTTGCGTAGAAGTTTTCTTCACGACCGCCTGAATGTCATTTTGGCGGGCAATGACCTTTTTGCGACGATGCGCAATTCCACAAGATTGGTATATGGTACCAGCGATATCTATACCAGAAAATATACGGATACCCGAATGTTCATGTGCTCATTCAGCTATAAGTTTAATGTTAGTAGAAGCAAGTACAAGGGTACGGGTGCCGGTAATACTGAAAAGAGCCGCTTGTAGTTCTTGTTAGGAAGAAACTCTCTTAATAAACAATGAATATATGACAATCGGTCAAGCGAAGGCAAAACCTTATTGTTTTGCTCTTTGCTTGACCGATTAAAATTTTATACACATATTTCTAAATCCTGATGAACTACATTTAATATCGGAGCTTGGAGAGCATCCTCAATAGATACAAGAGTGTCTATTGTAAAATTATGTGTTCCTCGCATCCATTTGCTTATTTCCGCTTCCCGTTTTCCGAGTAGAAGGGCTAGGTCTTTCTGCTTCATCCCTTTAGAAACCAGAATGTCATGTATCCTATCTACGATTTGGAAAGACAAATCTACAGACTTGCGAATCTCAGGATCAACATGTTTGCGGCGTTCTTCTAAAATCTTACTTCTTCTGAGCATGTGCTCTAAGCGGTTTTTATCTCTACTTCGTTCTCTCATAAACTAAGATTTTATCACGTTCTATTGATTCCTGTGCAAAAGGAAGTAAGGTTCCTTCTGATACCAAATCAACTTTTCTACCTAAGAGTTCTTCCAAATCACTCCACATGCCGAAGAATTTTAAACCAATAGGTTTGCTCTTGTCCAAAGAAACCATAATATCGACATCGCTATCCTTCGTTTCTTCCCCTCTGGAGAAAGAACCGAACAGCCAGACTTTCAATACGGGTTGGGTGCTGAAATAATGGCGTAAAGCTTCTATGATGGCTCGTTTACCCATAATATAATGATGTTGTTTCTTGCTGCAAAGATACACTTTTTATTCGAAAGAGCAAGCTTTTTTCTAGTTTTTTATTACCTTTGCATAGGTTTTTCGAAAAAAGTAGAAGATTTCTTCATTTTAGGGGTAATTGATTTCAGGAAAGCTTGTATATAAGAGTAGAAACAAGAAGAAAATGACGTGATGACAGAAGAAAATGAACAGCGGATGGAACGGCTGTTCCACGACCATTACGAGCAGATGTATCGCTTCGCCTTTGCCTTGCTCCATGATAATGAGGAGGCGAGGGATGTGGTGAGCGATGTGTTCTCCAGATTGTGGGATAAACAGCTGGTTCCAGACCGGGCTTACCTGATGCGAAGCGTGAAGAATGCCTGCATCAATCTCATAGCCAGAAAGAAGAGAGATGAACGACTGAAACGGCTTCTCCCTCTCTCGGAAGAGAAATTGACGGAGGAAGAACCTTCTCGTCTGGAAGAGCGATGGCAGGCTGCCGTAGATTGCATCGACCATGACCTGACCGACCAGACAGCTTCCGTCATCCGATTGTGCTATCGGGAAGGAATGTCGTATAAGGATACGGCGGAGGAACTGGGCATCAGCGTTTCGGCAGTGAACAAGCATATCGTGAAAGGTTTGCGAACGCTCAGAGAAAAGTTGAAAGGAAAATAATAACCCTAAAATGAAGAAAGGAAAAGAAAATGAAACATGAATTATCTGACATAGATCCTCAGAAGATGGATTCTCAGAAATGGGATTTGCTCCTCGATCTCCTGGAGCATCCCGAAAAGTATTCCGAAACCCAGAAGGATGAACTTCTGGGCGATGAGGAAGTGAACGAACTCTATCAGCAGCTGATAGAGACCCGACAGTCTCTGGATTTCGCCAAGTCGAAGGAAGAAATGAAACTGCCTTCGATTGATGCTGAATGGGAGAAGCTGAAAGATGAGATGAAGCTGAAAGAAGAAATGCAGCAGAAAGAAGAGATGAGTCAGAATACAGAAACCCAGAAAACCGCCAAGTTGTTTCCTCTCTGGAGCCCGATGAGAAAGGTGGCTGCCGTTGCAGCCGTCCTTGTCGTCTCCGGCATCACCTTTGCTGCCATTCATCTGGTAACCCGTTCTCATCAGGCATCAGATAACAACAATACCGAACTCGTGGCATCCCAAAAGGATTCTATCCAGCAGATTTCTGCTCCTCAGAAATCCAACATAGAAGAAAAGACAGATTCTGCAAGTCTTGCCCAGCTCCCATTGGTTTACGAAAACGCTGAGCTTCAGAATATCCTGACTCCTATTGCCGGGCATTTCCATCTCCAGGTAACTTATCAGAACGAGTCGGCTCGCCATATCCGTCTCTTCCTGCAACTGGAGAAGAACATGAGTCTGGATGATATTATCGAACTGTTGAATCATTTCGAGAAAGTGAATATTCGTCATGAAGGTCAAACTTTAATCGTGGAATAAGATGAAAAGATTAAGAAATATCATGCTGCTGGCAGGTCTGATGAGCCTTTCTCTTCAGACCATCTATGCCCAACGCATCACCCGCAGCTTCCGCAACACTTCTATGTCAGAAGCACTCACCATCCTTGCCAAAAGCACCAAGGATTATCGTATCAACTTTATGTATGATGAACTGGAAGATTTCACGGTTACCACAAGTATCGTGAAGCGAACAGCTCCGGATGCCATCCGCCAGATCATGGGTTTCTATCCGATGAAGATGACGATAGATGGCGAAAACATCTTTGTGGAGTGTACGCAGAAGACTCCCACCAAGATGATAGGTCGCATCATCGACAATAAGAAACGCCCTGTAGATTTCGCCAATGTAGCCCTGCTGAATGTTCGTGATTCTTCATTGATAAATGGCGGCGTGACGAATGAGAACGGCCAGTTCGTGATTCCCTGCGGAGCCAGAAAGGCGATAGTAAGAGTAAGTTGCGTGGGCTATCATACCGCTGTTGATACTTATCATACAGGTAAGATAGGTTCAATTACTCTGAAGGAGGCAACGATGAACCTGCAGAAGGTGATAGTAAAGGCGGTTCGCCCCAAGACAAAACTGACTCGCGAGGGATTTCAGACCCAGGTGCAAGGTACGATACTGAGTGATGCGGGTATGGTTGCCGACTTGTTGAAGCAGGTTCCAAGAGTGCGTGTGGATAAGGATGGAAACTGTTCGGTGTTCGGCAAAGGCACACCGGAGATTTATGTCAACGGCAGAAAGCTGACCGACAAAAATGAATTGCAAACCATATCTTCCAAGGATGTGAAGAACGTGACGGTTATCACGACTCCTGGTGCGCAGTATGATGCCCAGGTCAATTCGGTGATTCGTATTACCACGGTCAAGAAGCAAGGTTATGGATGGAGTGGTAATTTTCAGGCAAAATATGGTTTTGCCATGAAGAATGCCTGGCAAGAGCAGGCTAATCTCAATTACCGTGTGGGTGGACTGGATGTATTCGGTGGATTGATGTGGTCAGATTCGTATTTCTATGATAAGTTGGGATTGGATGAATATATCAATGGAAATCAGCATCAGATATATCAAAAATCAGTAGGGCGCATTGATTCTAGAGATTATGGACCTGATGCCAATCTGGGTTTCAATTATGAATTCAACGAAAATCATACCATCGGTCTGAAATATAAGTTTGGTTCTGGCTATACCAAGTATTTTACTGTTAGGCAGAACTATTCCATCTTTCAGGATGGAGTTCACCAGGGAGATGTGAATTATCTCAACGATGAGTCAGATTCCAAGCAGACTCCTATTCATCAGGCTGACTTTTATTATGATGGTAAGATAGGCAAGTGGAGTATAGACCTGAATGCATCAGCGTTGTGGAGGACGAAAGACCAGATACAGAAAGCCACCGAAACCAGTTCTGAGTTGGGTGACCAGATAGTATGTTCTGATAGCCATACCAAAGGAAAGTTGCTTGCCGGTAAATTGGTTGTTTCTTATCCTTTGACCGACCAGTTGAACATAGACTTTGGTTCGGAATACACAAATTCTGATAGTCATACCAACAACCAGAACGAGGGTGGTGTGGCTGCATCCAATGATTCCAGAATCAAGGAACAGAACATTGCCACCTTTGCTGAGGCAGCATGGTCGTTGGGAGATTATTCCCTGAATGCCGGTGTGAGATATGAGCATGTAAAATCAGACTATTATGCCGAAGGAGTGCTCAATCCGGATATGAGCAGAAAGTATGATAATGTATTTCCTAATGTATCCTTAGGATATGACAAGGGCAAGTGGCATTCTTCATTGAGTTTCACGGCGAAGACCTATCGACCAAGTTACTTCCGTCTTTCCGGTTATACCCGATATACGAGTCGTCATTCCTATGAAAGCGGTAATCCGAACTTGCGACCAAAGGATGCCTATCATCTGGAATGGGATGCGCAATATTCCTGGCTGAGTTTCTCTGCTGAATATATCTACAACAAGAATGCCTCGGTATATATGATGAAGCCATTCCAGGGCAATAAGGATATAGCCCTGTCATATTACGAGAATGTAGATAAGATTCAGAACCTGAAGTTCTATCTTGAGGCTACTCCTGTGATAGGCTTATGGCATCTTGACTATACGGTAGGTCTGGTCAATCAGTTCTTTAATGCCGAGAAATATGTCAGCGACTATAATGCCAACCGTCCTTCTCTCTATCTGGATTTGGAGAATACCTGGGTATTGCCACATCATTGGAAGGCTCGATTGGAATACGCTTACCAGTCGCGTAATTATAGCGAATTGGGTGTCAACTATGCATGGAATTCCCTTGATGCGTCTATTTCCAAGTCGTTCCTGAACAACCGACTGGTTGTGAGATTGGAAGCAGAGGATTTGCTTCATGGTCAGAACGAGAGTTGGAAATATAATAATTCGTATGCGCACTTCACCAGAACCGGTATAGATAATACCCGCATGTTCTTGGTCAATGTAACTTATAACTTCAATGCCACCAAGAGCAAGTATAAGGGTACGGGTGCTGGTAATGCAGAAAAGAGCAGATTATAGCTCATTTTTAAAACACGGACAAATTGAATTTGTCCGGACAAATTGTCCGGTTGGTTCTAAGTGGTTGATATTTAGAATATTATAAGCCGTCGGACAAAAGAGCCGGACAAATTCAATTTGTCCGTGTTGTTTTTTTCAGTGATTTTGGAGTCAAAATCATGCTTTTTTAGCTTTTCTCCCTATAGTTTTCTTCTCGTAACCCTATGCTTTTCTCCCCGTAACTCTATGACTTTTGGATGTTAACTCTATGAGTTAGGTTTTTTAAGAGATGATGTATGACAAAAAACGGGAATACATTCAGGCTAGGAGGGATGAAGAACTGGATGGAATTGGTAATTTGATGCAGTTATACAAATTTAACGGAAGAGATGTAATGGTTTTGGATAATAATGTGTACTTTTGTACTAGATAATGATGAAATAAAAACATATTGTAAGAATGAAGACGGTTTTTTGCTCTTTTGGACTGCTGATGGCTGCTGTGCCCGTGTTCGCTCAGAACACTGGGAAGGACTCCATAGTCTCTACTAAAGCTTTGGATGATGTGGTGGTATCAGCCTCCAATATCAGTCGTGTGGGTGATCATCTCGTCATCTATCCCAACAGCCAGCAACGAAAACATGCGGTCAATGGATTCGGGGTGTTGGAAAACCTGAATATCCCAGGACTCATCATCGATGCAAAGTCGAATCAGGTGGATGTGATGGGACTGCAAGCCACCTTGTATCTGAATGGGCAGGAATGCGACATCCGGGAAATACAGATGCTCCGTCCTCGTGACATCGAGAAGATAGAATATCATGATGCTCCATCGGGAAAATACGCCAAGGATAAGCTTGTCGTCAACTTCATCACCAAACAATACCGATATGGAGGATATGTGCAGGCTGACGGACTGCAGACGATAGGATATGACCATGGCGACTATAACGTTGCCACCAATTATGTAAAAGGTAACAATTCCTATACTGTGTTTGCTGGTGCAAACTATAGTCATGTGGATGGTACTGAGACCTGGAACAATGAGAACTATCAGTTTACGCAATCCTTATTTGATAGGGAGAGCTATAGTAAGAATTCTTACCAGAATCATCAGGAATATATGCAGTTCCGCTATCAGAACCAGAAGGGAAAGAGATATTGGGTGGGCAAGTTTACGCTCGTCAACCTCTCTACTCCAAGAAATGCATCTTCTGGTTTTGCGAAGGAAAGCACAGAGACGGACATCTTCTCAAATATCCGGAAGAAGAGTCTGTCTCCTAAGATTGACCTGAACGCCAACTTGCCATTAAGCAAGAATCAGACGCTTACCTTGGGAGTACATGGCAAGTATTCTGCCAACTCCTATCATCGTCTTTATCAGGAACAGCCTTTCGAGGCAATAACCGATGAAGACGAGAAAGCGCTGTCGTTCCAGCTGTCTGCCATCTATAATTATTTCTCTCAAAAGCATTCCTTATCTGTGGAACTGTTTCATTACCACGATGTCTGGAATGCCGATTATTCCGGCAATTGCGAACTTTGGCAGCATCTGTGGAAAGGGGAGTCGTTGGCTTTCTTCTCCTATAATTTTCAGGCTAGCAGGCGCTTGAGCCTGAAAACCCGCATCGGATTGGATTGGCTTCAATATCATCTGCATGGAGACAACAGTTTTAGCCAGCTGTCTCCTCGCATCAATACGAATGTGCAATACCAGCTGAATAAGGGAATGCTCTTGTGGTCATTCAACTTTGTGAACTCCAATCATGGTATGGATGTCATCAACCGGGCTATGATTCAGGTCAATTCCCACATGATGGAAAAGGGAATGCCCGAACTGAAGAAATCACATGACATCAACACCTATTTATATTATATGGGGCGTTTCAACAGGTTGAGTGTTTCTGCCATCGGACAATTCCGCTACAATCATCATCCTGTAACTGATGATTATTACCTGGATGAGGCAAACGGGAAAATAGTGAAGACTTACTCGAATGGTGGAAATGCTCAATATTATTCTGCTATCCTCGCCTTGCAGTACAAACTGTGTAAGTTTGCCAATCTGTCGGGAGATATCAGATATAGCCATGCGGAGGTGAAGACTACCTGGTCGATGCATAACAACAATTTGACGGGTAATCTTGGGTTGAATATGTTCATGGGTGATTTTGCCTTGAAGCCTTATCTGCATTTTGGCAAGAAGTCTTTGGATGAAGCAGCTTTGGTGATAAGCAAGACTCCTATCGACTATGGAATGTCGTGTTCTTACAGCAGGGGCAACCTCTATGTAGAACTTCAGGCAGTATCGCCTTTCAAAAAGCAGGAGAAGCAATATTGGTTGGATTTGCCTATCTACAGCTACAGTAAGAGCATCAAAGACCAGACGGCTTCGCAATATGCCAGCATCAAGGTTGCTTACTCCTTCGACTTTGGCAGGAAGACCCAAAAAGTAGAGAAGGATGTTAATAACTAAAGTTTCGCAAGTGAAAATTCACAAGCGTGATTTAACGTAATTTTGGAATAA
>NZ_JAHOEA010000047.1 GCF_019127135.1 Segatella copri
AATCGAGAGGAACGGTGGTTCTTTACTTGATAAACAGTTTGCTTGTGTGCAAATACGTCATAACCCATTATCAGGTGGTTATTGCGGTGAGGTCCCACCTCTTCCCATTCCGAACAGAGAAGTTAAGCTCACTTGCGCCGATGGTACTGCAATGCAATGCGGGAGAGTAGGTAGCCGCCTCCTTTTATCAAGAGCCTCAGATTTCGAAAGATTTCTGAGGCTTTTTTGTTTTCATGCAGTTCTGCTTTCTTATCGCAGCTTTATACCACAGATTACGCGGCTCCTTTTATCTTTTTACCTATTCGGTCCTGGATTTTGTAAATGTGTATAGATTCAAAATAAAAAAGGCTGACCAATAAGGTCAGCCCAATTTGATATTATTTGTTTTTATGGTGATTACGCGTCTTTTGCTTAGACTTCTTCGCTTTGCTGGAAGAAGTATTAGCTGTAGGCTTTTCCTTGCGTACAGGAGCTGAATCGCCGGCTAGGGCGAAATCTAGTTGCTTCTTTTCCAGGTTGGCTTGCGCCACTTTTATGCGGATAGCATCACCTAATTGATATTTATTATGGTGACGACGACCAATCAAACAGAAGTTCTTTTCGTCGAAGTCGTAATAATCGTCAGCGATGTCGCGCATCGGAATCATTCCTTCACAATGGTTTTCGTCTATGGTAGCATAAATTCCGTAAGAAGTAATACCACTTATGTGGGCATCGAATTCTTCGCCGAGTTTATCTCCCATGAATTCTACCATCTTATATTTGATACTGTCTCGTTCTGCATTCTGTGCAATCTGTTCCATTTCAGAGCAATGCTCACAGAGTTCTTCGTAATGTTTCTCGTTGGCACTTCTGCCGCCATCTGCGTACTTGGTAAGCAAGCGATGAACCATCGTATCCGGATAACGGCGGATAGGTGAGGTGAAGTGGGTATAGTATTCGAAAGCCAGTCCAAAGTGTCCGATGTTGTGAACAGAGTACTTTGCTTTCATCATAGCACGGAGTGCAACCATCTGGATGAGATTATTCTCTGGTTTTCCTTCGCAATCAGACATCAACTTGTTGAGACTTCTTGCTGTAGCGCCCTTCGTACCCTCTGTTTTCATCTTATAACCAAACTTCACAACGAATTCACGCAAGGTTTCCAACTTCTGTGGGTCCGGATTGTCATGAATACGATAAGGAAGCGTCTTTGGCTTCTTTCCTTTCTTTACCTTTCCGATACTTTCAGCCACCGTACGGTTGGCGAGAAGCATGAATTCCTCTACGAGTTTATTGGCATCCTTAGAGCGCTTGTAGTAGCAGCTTACTGGTTTACCCTTTTCGTCAACATCGAAATGTAACTCTTCGCGGTCGAACTTAACAGCACCATTCTTAAATCTTGCGGCACGAAGTTTCTTTGCCAGTCTGTCAAGCGTAATGAGCTGAAGTGCGTTTTCTCCTTGATAAGGATGTTCCTTTGTTTCTGCTGGAGCAGGTTCGCCAGTACCATCAACCACACCATTTGCTTCAAGGAGTTCTTGTACCTCTTCATATTTATATCTGCGGTCGCTCTCTATGACGGTATGAACGATGCGATAGTTCTTGACTTCGGCATTGCTGTCGAGTTCGAAGATGACGCTGTACGCAAGTTTTTCCTCATTAGGACGAAGCGAGCAGATAAAGTTACAGAGACGCTCTGGGAGCATCGGAATGGTGCGATCTACAAGATATACAGATGTTGCACGTTTCACGGCTTCCTTGTCGATGATACTGCCCTCTGTGACGTAATGTGACACATCTGCGATATGAACACCTACCTGCCAGTTTCCATTCTCCAATCTCTGAATACTGAGGGCATCATCAAAGTCCTTGGCATCCTTCGGGTCGATGGTGCAGGTGAATACCTTTCGGAAGTCCTCTCGTTCTTTGTAATCCTGTTCTGTGATTTCGCCCGAAATCTTATTGGCAGCATCTTCTACATTCTTTGGATACTTATAAGGTAATCCATATTGAGCAAGGATAGAATTCATCTCAACATCATTATCACCCATCTGACCAAGAATATCAACAACCTCGCCAATAGGACTCTTGTTTTCTCCATCCGGCCACTCGATAATCCGGACTACTGCCTTGTCATCGGTCTTTCCTCCCTTCACTTTTCTTCTAGGAATGATGATGTTGTGAGCAAAGACATCGCCAGGTGTCACGAGGTAAGCCAGATCTTTATCCACTTTCAGACGCCCTACGAAGGTATCTTTAGCACGTTCAAGGATTTTGTTGACCTGTGCCTCCTTGATGTGGTTCTTACGGCGAGCGAGGAAGGTGAATTCCACCCTGTCGCCATTAAGTGCTCCCATCGAATTACGTTCAGAAACGAAAATAGGCTTCTCGCTATCATCAGGGATAACAGAGTTTTTGCCATTTGCCTTTCTAACGAATTTACCTTCCATCACCTGTATGCTTTGATTCAGGCGATAAGAATTATCACTTACCTTAGCCAGGTAGTCATCCCATGCCATTTCCTCCATAATGTCAATCGCCAGCATCTTGAGCGGATGCGTCGTGAGACGGAGGGAACGGAATATCTCTTTAAAGCTGAGCGTTTCGCCCGGTCTTTCGGCAAAGAATTCCTGCAGCATCTCAGTGAGTTGCGCTTTATTCATTCTTTTGCCACCTTTTTTACCTTTTCCCATAAATTATGACTATTATTAGTTTTATAAGGCAAAGAAACAAAAAAAAAAGGAGAAAACAAAGTTTCTTGGCATCTTTTTTCGTTTTTTATTAAATATGAGGCAAAACAGACCATAATATGTCTTCATTTTTCGTATTTCAGAGCAGAATATAGCTTATTGATTCTTTTTATCTGTTCGTAAATGTAGTTCTTCCAAAATTGTGTTTAGGGGGTCTTGGATGTTACAATACTGTTACAACTTGAAATATCGGTAACAAATATTTCGTAATAACGGAAATTCTTATTATATTTGCAACCGAAACGTAACAAACATTTCCACAAATACAAATGAATATGGATACAAGTCAATATCTTGTGATTTTTTTTCAGATTCTCGGTTCTTTAGCTTTGCTCATCTATGGTATGAAGGTGATGAGTGAGGCCTTGCAGAAGATGGCAGGATCTCAGTTGCGCCACATTTTGGGTGCTATGACAACCAACCGATTTACGGGAATGCTTACAGGTACCTTTATTACCTGTGCCGTTCAGAGCTCCTCTGCAACTACCGTTATGACGGTTTCTTTTGTAAATGCAGGTTTGCTGACCTTAGCCCAAGCAATTTCCGTTATTATGGGTGCCAACATTGGTACTACGTTTACGGCATGGATTATGTCGTTGGGTTATAATGTAGATTTAACGATTGTCGTATTCCCTGCGTTCTTCCTCGGCATCATGCTGATTTATAGTAAGAAGCGCCGTTATTTCGGAGATTTCCTTTTTGGTATCGCCTTCCTCTTCTTCTCGCTCGTTCTGTTGAGTAGTGCGGGTAAGGCTCTCGATCTGGAACATAATCCGGCGGTTATCGATTTCTTTGGTTCTTTTGATACAAAGAGTCATTTCACGATTGTAGTCTTCCTCCTGATTGGTACACTTATAACCTGTATCGTACAGAGTTCGGCGGCTGTGATGGCTATAACTATCTTACTCTGTTCTACAGGCGTACTCCCTATCTATCTGGGTATTGCCTTGGTGATGGGTGAGAATATCGGAACTACCGCTACAGCCAATCTTGCCGCTTTGGGTGCCAATGCCCAGGCTCGTCGTGCAGCTCTGGCTCATCTGGTATTCAATGTCTTTGGTGTAATCTGGGTTCTCTGCCTGTTCTATCCATTTGTAGATTTCGTTTGCTCTATCGTGGGGTATGATCCTAATGGTGGTATGTCTGCGGCACAGAAGGCAAAGTTGTTGCCAATTGTCCTGGCGATGTTCCATACCTGTTTCAATGTTTGCAACACGGGCGTTCTGATTTGGTTTATCCCACAGTTGGAAAAAGTTGTCTGCAAACTTATCAAGCCTAAGGCAGATAAGGAGGATGAAGATTTCCGTTTGCGCTTTATCCAGGCTGGCATCATGAAGACACCAGAACTTTCTGTCTTCGAGGCACAGCAGGAAATCGGCAGTTTCGGCGAGCGTATCCACCGTATGTTTGGTATGGTGAGAGAATTGCTGGAAACTCAGGATTCCAAGACTTTCGACAAGCTCTATGAGCGTATTGAGAAGTATGAGGGTATTTCTGATAATATGGAGATTGAGATTGCCAAGTATCTTGATCAGGTGAGTGATGCTCATCTGAGTGATGATACCAAGGCGAAGATCCGTGCGATGTTGCGTGAGATTTCCGAGATTGAGAGTATTGGTGACAGTTGCTTCAATCTTGCCCGCACCATTAAGCGCAAGGGTGAAAACAAGGAGGAGTTTACTGCCAAGCAGAGTGAAAACATTCATCAGATGTTTAAGTTGGTAGATGAGGCGCTGACTCAGATGAACTATATGTTTGCTCATGAACGCCATTCTATCAATCTCAACCATACGTACAATATCGAGACTGAGATTAATAATTATCGTACTCAGTTGAGAAACCAGAACCTGGATGATGTGGATAACCATCTTTATACCTATGGTGTAGGTACATTGTATATGGATATCATTCAGGAATGCGAAAAACTGGGTGATTATGTGGTTAATGTCGCCGAGGCTCGCATGGGCGTCAGAACATCTGAGGCTGTGTAATGCAGAATGTTATTGATAGAAAGAAATTAAAGTAATAAAAGCAAACGGGGAAGTATCAATGGATGCTTCCCCGTTTGCTTTTATTGTTTAGGTATTCTGAATGTTTTTATTTTTCCAATATTTCCTTCAGTTCCTTCATACCATCTGAAGCCCCTTTCATGATGTGCTCTATCTTGTAATATCCATTGGTGTTTACGGCACCCGGGTCTATCAGATAGATAGGAATGTGAGGCTTGGTATATGAAATTAGACCTGCAGCAGGATAAACGTTGAGTGAGGTTCCGATAATGACGAAGATATCGGCTTGCTGTACAGCTTCGGCTGCCGGCTCAATCATAGGAACGCTTTCGCCGAAGAAAACGATAAATGGGCGCAACAGGCTTCCGTCTCCAGCTTCGGTTCCCGGCTTTACCTCGCAATCATCCTCGGGTAATTCCTTGATGTAGCGATAGTCGTAAGGGTCGCGTGATGAGCAAACCTTTGACAGTTCGCCATGCAGATGGATTACATTCTTGGAACCTGCCTTCTCATGCAGATTATCTACATTCTGGGTGATTACCGTCACATCGAAGTCTTTTTCCAGTTCCTTGATAAGTTTATGCCCCTCGTTAGGTTGCGCAGCATAGAGTTTATGGCGCAACATATTGTAGAAGTTTGTTACTAGGGTAGGGTCAGTTTCCCATCCCTCATGGGTAGCTATCTGTTCTACAGGATAGTTTTCCCATAATCCATCATTGCCACGGAAAGTTTTGAAACCACTCTCCACAGACATGCCTGCACCGGTTAAAAATACGAGTTTCTTCATCTTATCACGTTTTAATTATTCATATTTTCTTAATCTTTATATTAAGAATGCACAAATTTAGCAATTTTTCTGCAAATAACATCGTTTTAAGCGAGAAAAATGTTATCTTTGCACTCGTTTTAAGGACAAAAAGTACATTTTAAGATTATTAATACATTTTTATAAATAGATTTTATGGATAAAGTAAGTTATGCTTTGGGCATCGGCATCGGTCGCCAGTTGGCTTCAATGGGTGCAGAGAGTTTGAATATTGATGATTTTGCACAGGCCGTAAAGGATGCCATCGCAGGTAAGCTTCAGCTCGGCGAGCAGGAGGCTCAGGAGTTGGTACAGAACTTCTTTGCAGAGCAGGAGGCTAAGGCTCAGGCTGCTGCTGCCGAGAAGGGCAAGGTTGCTAAGGAAGCTGGTGAGAAGTTCCTCGCCGAAAACGGCAAGAAGGATGGTATCATCACTACTAAGAGCGGTTTGCAGTATCAGGTTTTGCGTGAAGGTAATGGCAAGGCTCCTAAGGCTACCGATCAGGTTGAGTGCCACTATGAGGGAACGCTTATCGACGGTACTAAGTTTGACAGTTCTTACGACCGTGGTCAGACTGCTACCTTCCCATTGAACCAGGTTATCGCTGGTTGGACAGAGGGTCTTCAGCTCATGACCGAGGGTGCCAAGTTCCGTTTCTTCATCCCTTATCAGTTGGGTTATGGTGAGCGTGGTGCAGGTGCATCTATCCCTCCATTCTCAGCATTGATTTTCGATGTAGAGCTCGTTGCCGTTAAGTAATCGTTAGTAGATATATTTAAACGAAGTAAAGGCAATCCTGGAATATAATAGATAAAAATAAAGATTTAAAATATAAATAAGGAAATGAAAAAGTTATTTTTCGGAGCCCTCGTGGCTTGTGCTGCTGCTACATTCGTAGGTTGTGGCAATTCTACTCCTAAGGCAGATCTCAAGACTGATGTAGATACTATGAGCTATGCTATGGGTATGTCTCAGACTCAGGGTCTGAAGGAGTTTATGGTAGAGCGCATGGGCGTTGATACTGCTTACATGGATGATTTCATCAAGGGTCTTAACGATGGTGCCAACGCTGGTGACGACAAGAAGAAGGCTGCTTACTACGCAGGTATTCAGATTGGTCAGCAGATCTCTAACCAGATGGTTAAGGGTATCAACCATGAGGTATTCGGTGAGGATTCTACAAAGTCTATCTCTCTGAAGAACTTCATGGCTGGTTTCATCACAGGTACTACTGGCAAGAAGGGCTTGATGACTGTTGAGCAGGCTGCTCAGATAGCTCAGGCTAAGATGATGGCTATCAAGGCTAAGAACATGGAGAAGGAATATGGTCCTAACAAGGTTGCTGGTGAGAAGTTCCTCGCTGCCAACAAGAAGAAGCCAGGAGTTGTTACTCTGCCTTCAGGTGTTCAGTACAAGGTAATCAAGGAGGGTAATGGCCCTATGCCAAAGGATACTTCTATGGTTAAGGTTAACTACGAGGGTAAGACAATCGACGGCAAGGTATTCGATTCTTCTTTCAAGCGTGGTCAGGCTGTAGATCTCCGTGCTAACCAGGTTATCAAGGGTTGGACTGAGGCTTTGGTTCACATGCCAGCAGGTTCTGTTTGGGAGGTTTACATTCCTCAGCAGTTGGCTTACGGTGAGCGCGAGCAGGGTCAGATCAAGCCATTCTCTGTATTGATCTTCAAGATTGAGTTGATTTCAGTAGGTGGCAAGTAATTTTTGTGGGAACTCATTTTTTTTATAGAGGACTTATAAATGAAGAAAATATTAATGACAGCACTCGTCCTCGTGGCGGGTGCTTCTTTGTTTACAGCTAGTGCTGCAAGCAAGAAGAAGGTGAAAAAGGCGGCTACTCTTGTTGAGTTGAAATCATCAGCCGATTCTTTGAGTTATGTAGCTGGTATGAATGCCACTCGTGGTCTGATTCCTTATATCCAGCAGAGTTTTCAGGTAGATACTGCCTATATGGAGAATTTCCTTCGTGGTTACAAGGATGCGCTTGCCATGGGTATCAATCCTAAGACCGTAGCTTATTCTGCAGGTATGGAGGTTGCCAAACTGGTAGAGAAGCGTGTATATCCTGGCACAAAGGAAGAGTTGAAGAGCACAGGCGATTCTATCAGCCATGCTATGTTCCAGAATGGTTTTATCGCAGCTTTGGCTAATGATACAACATTCTTTACTACTAAGGCTGCTGCCGATTTCCAGAAGGAAGCTTTGGCTGGTGCCGGTGAGAAGTTCCTTGCCGCTAATGCCAAGAAACCTGGTGTAAAGGTGTTGCCTAGCGGTTTGCAGTATAAGGTGATTACCGAAGGTCATGGCGAGGTGCCTAAGGCTAGCGATGAGGTAGAAGTTATCTACGAGGGTCGTCTGATTGATGGTACCGTTTTTGATGCTACATCCAAGCATGGTGGCAGCAAGACTGACAAGTTCCGTGCCAATGGCTTGATCAAGGGTTGGACAGAGGCGCTTACTCTGATGCCTGTGGGCAGTAAGTGGCAGGTTTATATTCCTTACGAGTTGGCTTACGGCGAGCGTCAGGCTGGTCAGATTCCTCCATACTCTACTTTGGTGTTCGACCTAGAGCTTGTCAGCATCGTAAAGCCTGAGGTTAAGGCTGAGCCTGCTGGCGAGTTGAAGGAAGATGTAGCCGTAGGAGCAGAGAAGAAGGTTGTTAAACCTGCAGCCAAGAAAGTTGCGCATTCAAAGAAGAGAAAGTAATTACTGAATTCATTTCAACAAGTAATTACTACTAAAATATAATAAGGTAAGAGCCAAGGATAGAGTGTTATCTTTGGCTCTTTTGTTTCTTTTACGTTTGTGTTTGTTGCTTTTGCATAAAAAACGGGAAAGCGAATCTGTTAGTTCTCTTATTTGTATTATCTTTGCAGAAGATAAACTGCACTCGGCAAAATATTCAAGCAAGCTTGATATTCTGCGCTCGTTTGCATTATCTTTGCAGAAGATAAACTGCACTCGGCATAATATTCAAGCAAGCTTGATATTCTGCGCTCGTTTGCATTATCTTTGCACATGATAATAAACAACTTCAATAATCATATTTTTAACCTAAAAGATAATGATGAAACAAATTACAACAACCGTATGTGCAACTGTGCTGATGGCTAGTTGCTGTAACATAAACAATACGGAGCAGCAAGTGAACCAACAGGTAGATGAACTCTACAGCAGAATGTCACAGCCAGAGCGTATCGCTCAGTTGAGAAGTGGGTATATGGATGAGCTTTTTGATGCGGAAGGCAATTTGGATACCGTCAAATGCAAGCAGCTCATTCCTTATGGTATTGGACATTTTTCCCAGTACGCCAGTCAGGAATTGGTTGATGCCAATTTCTTGCGAAAGCGTGTGGCTGTTGTACAAGATTGGTTGATACATCATACCCCAAACGGTATCCCTGCTCTTTTTCACGAGGAAGTTCTTTCGGGTATCAATACGCAAGATGCAACAGTCTATCCACAGCAGATAGGTCAGGCTTGCTCATTCAATCCAGAGTTGGCTGAGCTCAAGACTTTGCAGACAGGTACCGCTCTTCGCAAGATGGGTGGCGTATTGTCGCTTTCCCCTATGGTAGACGTCTGCCGTACTCCAAGTTTTAATCGTCTGGAAGAATCATACGGTGAGGATGGCTATCTTTCAGCCGTTATGGGTACTGCTTTTGTCAAGGGTCTTCAGCAGGGCGACCTCAAGAAGGGAGTGGGAGCTTGCTCTAAACACTATCTGGGATATGGTGGTGGCGGTGATGCTGATGAGAAGGAGATGATGGAAGATATCCTTTTGCCTCATGAGACGATGATTCGTCTGGCAGGTAGCAAGGCTTTGATGCCGGGTTATCATGCTGTTCATGGTACCAAGTGCGTGGCAAATAGTGAGATTCTCAATGATATTTTGCGAGATTATCTCGGATTCGATGGAATGGTGGTGAGCGATTATACTGCCATTGACCAGTTGCCGGGACTAGATACTCCTCTTCAGAAAGCTGTGGCTGCTATCAATGGTGGCAATGATGTTGATTTCCCTAGAGGCGAAAACTATCAGTATTTACAGGAAGCCTTGGATAAGGGACTTGTTAAGAAAGAAGTCTTTGAGCGTGCTGTAAAGGATGTTCTGCGTTATAAGATTCGTGCAGGACTGATGGATAAGAATCCATATCTGTATAGTACGGAGGATGTAAAGCTTGATACTAAGGAAGAACGGCAGACGGCTTACGATATTGCCAGCCAGTCTATCGTCTTGTTGGAGAATAATGGTGTTTTGCCTCTTGTGAAGGAGGCTGATGTTAACAGCGCCAAGCAGGTTAAGAATATCTTGCTCACGGGTCCTAATGCCAATTCTATCTGGGCGATGTGTGGCGACTACTCTTTCCCTTCAATGTTCTATTTCTGGCAGAGTTGGAAGAAAAAGTGGGATGATAGCCACTTGCCACATATCGTTAAATTGCTAGAGGCAATGCAGGCAAGTAAACCTGAGGGTATTAATATTAAGTATTCTCGTGGTTGCGACTGGACAGAGGAAATCGAGACCAAGTTTGAAGAGTCTGGCGATAAGCGTGCTTGGGAGTATCAGCTCCTGCATCGCAAGGTTGATTCTGGCGAGAAGGCAGACAAGGCAGAAGCTTTGGCGATGGCAAAGGAAAGCGATGTTATCGTTGCTGCTGTAGGCGAGAATGTGATGCTCTGTGGTGAGAATCGTGAGCGAGATGGTCTCAAGCTTCCTGGTAAGCAAGAGGAATATGTTGAGGAACTCTTGGCTACGGGCAAACCTGTAGTCCTGGTAGTCTTCGGCGGTCGTGCGCAGGTTATCTCCAAGATAGCCAAGCGTTGTGCAGCAGTCATCCAGGCCTGGTATCCTGGTGAAGAGGGTGGTACAGCTGTGGCTGACATTCTTTATGGCAAGATTTCACCATCTGCCAAGCTGAGTGTCAGCTATCCTAATGCTGAGGTTTATGAGCCTATCTGCTATAATTATTCCACCCGTCAGGATGCCCGTGTAGAGTGGCCTTTCGGTTATGGATTGAGCTATACAACCTTTGCCTATAAGAACTTGCAGGCTGTTAAGGAGCTCTCTACGGCTTCAGAGTCGAGCAATATCTACTTTGAGGTTACCAATACGGGTAAGGTTCGTGCCGATGAGATAGCGCAGGTATATCTGTCGCCAACTCAGAGCAACCAGCAGATTCATCCTATCCAGTTGCAGGGCTTTGCCCGCATCTCTCTCAATCCTGGCGAAACCAAGAGAGTATGCATCAAGTTCTATACTGATCAGTTTGGTTATTATTCTCATCAAGGCAATCGTCAATGGAACATAGCTCCTGGAACGTATGAACTGAAGATTGGAGCCTCTTCTCAAGACATCCGTCTTAAGCAGCAGATAGTTTTGACGGGTGATAAAGTGGTGAAACCTTTGCGTGATCATTACTTCTCCGAGGTTATCAGATAAGCGTATGATTTTTCTGCTAAAAGTAGCAAAATGCCAAGGTTTTTGGTTAAAAACAGTATAAAAAACAACTAAATGCACGGATATTGCAAAATATTCGTGCATTTTGTTTGCTGTTTCAATAGATTTTATTAATTTTGCTATCTGGTATAGAAGAGTACCTTATAAATTGAATATTATAAAACAAAACGAAATGGAGAAAATAGACAATCTAGACAGAAAGATTCTCGGCATCCTTTCTAAGAATGCCCGTATTCCTTTCAAGGACGTAGCCGCAGAATGTGGCGTGTCTCGTGCAGCCATCCATCAGCGCGTTCAGCACTTGATGGAGGATGGTTTCATCACCGGTAGCGGTTTTGATGTAAACCCTAAAAGCCTGGGCTATTCTACCTGCACTTATGTAGGCTTGAACTTGGAGCGCGGTAATATGTATAAAAAGGTGGTAGAGCGCTTGCAGAACATTCCTGAAATCGTAGAGTGCCACTTTACAACCGGTTCATACACCATGCTGATTAAGCTTTATGCCCGCGACAACGAGCAGCTCATGGATTTGCTCAACAATAAGCTCCAGGCTATTCCTGGTGTGGTTTCTACCGAAACGCTCATCTCTCTTGAGCAGAGCATCAAGCGTGAGATTCCTGTACTTCTGGATGAAGATTAATAAGAGTCTCCATACTTGAGTACGATTTTTAGAAGATCTTGAATCATTATTTATTGAAAGATAAACAAATGGAAACATTTGACTTAGAGTCGCATTTCCAGGATGCATACTCTAGATTTCCCGAAGCGAAGCATCAGCCTGTAATTGGCCTTACTGCCAATTATGAAGGTATCGATGCTACGCTTCGCGACCGTTATTATAAGCAGGTAATAGCGGCTGGCGGTACGCCGGTCATTATTCCTCCTGTTGCTGATGCTCAGGTCATCGTCAATACCCTGGAGCATCTTGATGGATTGATTCTGACGGGTGGCGGCGACCATAATCCGCTGTGGATGGGCGAAGAGCCTTCTCCCCGTCTTCACAACATCAATCAGGAACGTGATGCTGCCGAACTGATGATTACCCGATTGGCTTTCAACCGCCAGATTCCGATGCTTGGCATCTGCCGGGGCATCCAGACCCTCGCCATTGCGCTGGGCGGAAAGGTGTGTCAGGATATCAAGCAACTGGTAAAACACAGCCAGGATGCCGACCGTACCGAACCTACCCACATCGTAGAAATCAAGAAAGATTCCACCTTATATAATATATATAATAAGGAGAAGATCTTTGTCAACTCGTTCCACCATCAGGCGGTAAGCGAGCCTGGCAAGCATCTGCGCACCATCGCCAAATCTTCTGACCATATTATCGAGGCAGTAGAGAGTAGCGAATATAAGCAGATTCTCGGTGTGCAATGGCATCCGGAATGGCTGGAAGAAGAAGGATTGAAGATTTTCCAATGGCTGGTTAATCAGGCTAACAACTTTTATGCAGCCAAGCAGTTGCATAAGCGCATCCTTACGCTCGATACCCATTGTGATACTCCGATGTTCTTCCCTCAGGGCATCAAGTTTGATCATCGCGATTCCCGCATCCTGGTTGATCTCCATAAGATGACCGATGGTCATCAGGATGCTACCACGATGGTAGCTTACCTGCCACAGCCTCAGATAGGCGAGAGCTTCAGCAGCAAGGTGGCTTTCGATGTAAAGGGACCTGCGCAGTATGCCGACCTCATCTTCGACAAGATAGAAGAGATTGTGAGCAAGAACAGCCAGTATCTCAGCATAGCCCGCACTCCTGCCGATCTTTATAGTGATAAGCGGAAAGGCAGAAAGAGCATTATGCTCGGTATTGAGAACGGCCTCGCCCTGGAGCACGATATCAGTAACGTGAAGCATTTCGCCCAGCGCGGCATCGTTTATATCACGCTCTGCCATAATGGTGATAATGATATCTGCGATAGTGCCCGCGGCTGCAATACCCATAATGGTGTGAGTAGTTTTGGCGAGAAGGTGATTCATGAGATGAACCGCCTGGGCATCATGGTTGATTTGAGTCATGGTGGCGAGAAGAGTTTCTACGATGCACTTGATATCAGCCAGACGCCTATTGTCTGCAGCCATAGCAGCAGCCGTGCGCTCTGCGATGTGCCTCGCAATCTGACCGATGACCAGATGCGTGCCCTCGCTGCAAAGGGCGGTGTGGCTCATACCACGCTCTATCATGGATTCCTGCGTAAAGAGGGTGAAGCCGACATCATGGACGCCATTGCCCATCTTGAGCATGCCATCGATGTGATGGGTATCGACCACGTAGGTCTGGGAACCGACTTTGATGGAGACGGCGGCATCAGAGGTCTCGCCGACTCTTCTGAACTCATCAATTTCACCCTCCAGCTGTTGCGCCGCAAATATAGCGAGCAGGATATTGCCCAAATTTGGGGAGGCAACTGGCTCAGAGTGATGACACAGGTACAGAACTTTGGAAAGTGAAGAGTGAAGAACGAAGAGTGAAGAATCTCATAGATAAAAGGTAATCATAAAGTTCAAATCTGAAAGTTCAAAGTAAATACGATGACGAAGAAAATGAAGATAATTTTAGGCTTGGTAGTTGCTGCCGGAGTGGTAGCTGGAGCTATCAGCTATAAGAATGCCAACACCACGTCGCCGGAAATCCAGGAAGTAGAGGAAGCAGAGAAGCTGAATCCTGTAGGTCCTGCCTTTAATGCCGATTCGGCGTTGGCTTATTGTGCCGCACAATGCGATTTCGGCCCTCGTGTCATGAACAGCGAGGCGCACGACAAGTGTGGCGAATGGATAGTGAGCAAGTTCAAGCAGTTTGGTTGTGAGGTAGAAACCCAGAAGGCTGACCTCAAGGGCTATGATGGTACCATCCTGAAGAATACCAATATCATCGCCCATTACAACCCGAAGGCTGAAACCCGCATCTTGCTCTGTGCCCATTGGGACAGCCGTCCTTGGGCCGACAACGACCCCGACAGCACCAACTGGCGCAAGCCTGTAATGGCAGCCAACGATGGAGCCAGCGGAGTAGCCGTCATGTTGGAGATAGCCCGCCAGCTGCAGGCAGACAAGAAGCTGAATCCTAACATCGGCGTAGATTTCGTATGTTTCGATACAGAAGACTGGGGAACACCTCAGTGGGCTGATGTTCAGGACGATGGCGATACTTGGGCTTTGGGTGCCCAGTACTGGAGCGAGAACAAGCCTGAGGGATATAATCCTCGTTTCGGAATCCTCCTCGATATGGTGGGCGGACAGGGAGCCAAGTTCTACCGTGAGGGCATGTCTATGCAGTATGCGGGTGGCATCGTGAAGAAGGTTTGGGCAGCAGCCCGTCAGGCAGGTTTTGGCTCTTACTTCCCTAAGAGCGATGGCGGAATGATTACTGATGATCATATTCCAGTCAACGAGAAGGCTAAGATTCCTACTGTAGATGTGATTGCTTATTATCCGGACTGTCAGCAAAGCAGTTTCGGTCCTACCTGGCATACCGTGAGCGATGATATGGCTCATTTGGATAAGAATGTGCTTAAGGCGGTTGGCCAGACCATGATTCAGGTGCTTTATACTGAGGAATAGGTCGGCATCTCATTCGAATATAAAAGGAAATGTTCCTAGGAAAAGTTGTTGCTTTTCTTAGGAACATTTCTTTTTTCAGTCTGTTTAAATCTTCGTTCATCGACGTTGAACCGCCGTTCAACGTCTATGAACCGCCGTTCAACGACGCTGAACGGACATTCAACGTCGATGAACGGAGATTTCTTCTGCTTGTATCAACAAAAAAACTTAGGTATAAAAGCAATTCCTATTGATAGGAAATGCTTTTATACCTAAGTATATGAGCTTTCTGAATAAGATGAGCTGGTTAAATCTGCCCCGATTCTACCTGTCTTACCACTCTTTCTGTTAATCTGTCAACGCCGTTCGGGTCGTACTTCTTGTTGAGGCTGGCACCGAAGAGGCTTGCAAATGCCTGATAGAATCCGGCACGGATAGGACCCAGGAAGGCTTGGATAAGATGATAGGATGAGGAATTGCATTCGCGATACACCAGTTTGATGCAGAGTTTACCTTGTGCATAGGTGAGTTTCTTCATTCTCGGGGTATATTCCTGTTTGATACCTTTCTCCACCAGTTTCATGTGTGCGTCCTTTGCCTTCTTGTTAGGCAGCGTTTCCAGATAATCACCCGTTTCGATGATAATCTTTCTTACCTCTTTGGCTATCGGCAGCACCTTCTTGATGTTGTATACCAAACGGTTGTAAGCCATTCGCTCCTTGGCATTCTTGAATACCGGCTGTGGATAAACGTACACGTTGTTCACCTGAACATATTGTACGCTGTCATGATCCAGGAGCACTTTTCCTACCTTCACCATCGGTTCAAAGGTAGGGGCATCCATGTCCACCTCCCTGTCTTCAGGGTTGTCGCCATCGGTCTGCGCCATGGTTTGCAGGGTGATGCAGAAGAGCATCGCCAGTAAAAAGTATATTTTCTGTTTCATGTAAATCTCCTCAAAGTTCTTTGTCCAGCTCCTTTTTTTCGTGGAGCTTCTTCTATATATAAAGAGGTGTAAGCCCCTTTGTGTTACTAATTACGCCGCAAAATTACAGATTATTTCTCAATTTGAGAAAGATTCTTGGCTTTTTCTTTCTCTTTTTCATATTTTAGCAGTAACTTTGTCTTAATTTAATAAACAAAGTGCCTACTACGCATGAAGCATGCTCATTCCATAACATCCCTCTTGTTGAAACTGTTTCTCGTAGGCAGCTCCCAAATCTTCTGTGCCTTATGGGCTCAAGCCCAATCTTTCTCTCTTTCAGAACAGGGCGCCGCGCCTGAAGATTCTCTTTCCGCTTCGCCCCCTTGGCAGCAACTGCTGTCCTACCTTTCTTCATCCGAAGATTTCGAGCATGTAGCCTGGCAGGACTATGAAGAAGATTTGGAGGAGATGGCGCAGCATCCCGTCAATCTGAATACGGCAACGAGAGAAGAACTGGAGCGCATGCCGTTTCTTACCGCATCACAGGTAGAAGACATCCTGTTCTATATCTACCGCTATGGCCAGCTGAAGAGTATGAGCGAGCTTACCCTGATAAGCAGTATCGGCTGGTATCAGCGCCAGCTGATGAGTTGTTTCTTCTATGTGGCCGATGACGGGAGCAAGCCGGCTTTCCCCAGTCTTAAAAACATCGCCCAGTATGGCAAGCACGAAGTGATGGGCATGCTGAAGGTTCCTTTTTATGAGCGCAAGGGCGATGCAAGCGGAACCGACGGTTATCTGGGTTATCCTTACAAGCACGGACTGCGCTACCAGTTTCGCTACGGCAATTCCGTCAAGCTGGGATTCGTTGCTTCTCAGGATGCCGGCGAACCATTCTTCGGAGGCAGGAACACGATGGGTTACGACTTCTATTCCTTCTATCTTCAGGTAAAGAACCTGGGCAGATGGAAGAATATCACCCTGGGCAGATACAGACTGAATGCAGGATTAGGACTGATACTCAATAATGATTTCGGCTTCGGCAAACTCTCAGCCTTAACCTCCTTGGGCAGATCATCTTCCTGCATCATCCGCGGTCATTCCTCCCGTTCTTCAGCTAATTATCTGCAAGGCGCCGCAGCCACCTATACCTTATTAAAAGGACTGGAACTGACCGGTTTTCTTTCTTATCGCCAGATAGATGCTACGCTTTCTGCTGACGGCGGGGGCATCAAGACCATTCTGAAGACCGGTTTGCATCGCACGGTGAATGAGATTGCCAAGCAGAAGATAGCATCCAATACACTTGTGGGAGGCAATATCAGTTACAAGCGTCAGGGCTGGCACATCGGAGGTACAGCCTTTTATACCTCTTTCTCCCTGCCGCTCACGCCCAATAAAAGCCAGCTTTACAAGCGTTTTGCTCCAGAGGGGAATGCCTTCTGGAATGCCAGTATCAGCTATGGTTATATCTCCCATCGCCTCACCCTCTCTGGCGAGACGGCAACTGGCGATTGCGGTTCCATAGCCACGCTCAATGCAGCCTCCTATCTCTGTTCCGACCATTTCACGCTCATGGCTCTCCACAGGTTCTATTCTGCCCGTTACTATTCTCTCTTCAGCAACAGCTTTTCCGAGGGGAGCGATGTGCAGGATGAAAACGGCGTATATCTGGGCTTTACCTGGATTCCTGCCCATCATTGGAGCATCACAGCCTACAGCGATTTCGCCTATTTTGCCTGGCCTAAGTATCAGACCAGGGAGAGCACACAGAGTTGGGATAATCTGGTGAATATTCTCTTCCAGCCCTCAAGAGTGCTGACGGTAGGAGGAAGGTTCCGTTATAAGGATAAGGCGGGAACCACGACTGGCCGTCTGCGTCTCTATGCCACAATATCCCAAAAACGATGGAGCGCCAAAACCAGTTTAGACTATACGATGAGCCAGGCGGAAAGCACGATGACGAATGAGGGCGATGAACTTAGTAAAGGCTATATGGTGAGCGAGCATATAGGATGGGAATGGAAATGGAAGAAGCAGTTGAAAGGAACGTTGAGAGGCTGCCTGGGCTATTTCCATACTTCCGATTTCGCCTCCCGTATCTATGCTTATGAGCCTGGTCTGCTCTATCAGATGAGTTTCGGCAGCTACTACGGCGAGGGCATCCGTTACGCCTTGGTGGCACGCTCAGAGATAGGTTCCCATCTGCTGCTTATCGCCAAATTGGGTACAACCGATTATTTCGACCGCTCTCACATCTCTTCAGGTTTGCAGGAAATCTCCCGCTCTTCGCAAACCGATCTGGAGATACAGGTAAAGTGGAAATGGTAAGAAAGAATGGAGAAAAACGGGAAATATATATCAAGAATAAAAAATATTAAACGTTTTTCTTGTTTAAATAGAAAAAATGAGTTACTTTTGCATCTGAATAAATACTGGCTTACAAATGAAGATATTGATAGTTATCCCTTGTTATAACGAGGAAGAAGTGCTGCCTAAGACCTTAGATGTGCTGGGGGCATTGATCAGAAAGATTAAGAAAGAGACTGATGCCGACACAGAACTGCTGCTTGTCGACGATGGCAGTCGTGACCATACTTGGCAGATGATTTCGGATGCTGCCAAGGAACATGGGTATGTGCATGGCATTAAGCTGTCGCATAACCGAGGCCATCAGAATGCGCTCTGGGCAGGTATGGAAGCTGCGGTAGACCATTGTGATGCGATGGTAAGTATCGATGCCGACCTGCAGGACGATGAGAATGTAATCATCGATATGGTGCGCCAGGTGCAGGAAGACAAGGATATCATCTATGGTGTGCGCAAGGAGCGTAAGACCGATACCTTCTTCAAGCGCTTTACCGCCCAGGCTTTTTATAAGCTGATGCAGAGTGTGGATAAGGAGACGGTTTACAATCATGCCGATTTCCGCATGATGACCAACCGCACCCTAAAGGCGCTGATGCAGTATTCTGAGCGCAATCTCTTCCTTAGAGCCATCGTACGCCAGTTGGGCTTCCGGGAGGGATTCGTCTATTACGACCGAAAGGCTCGTGAGGCTGGTGAGAGCAAGTATCCGTTTACCAAGATGCTGAGTTTCAGCATAGATGGCATCACTTCGTTCTCCGTAGCACCTCTTCGGTTTATCACCTTCCTGGGGCTGGCGATGACTTTGGTGGCAGTCATCATGATTATCTTTGCCTTGGTAGAATATTTCCAGGGCAAGACCATCCAGGGCTGGACCTCCATGCTTGTTTCCATGTGGTTTATTGGAGGCATCATCACCACGGGTGTAGGCATCACGGGTGTTTATATCGGCAAGATTTATACCGAGGTGAAGCGTCGCCCACGATACTTCATAGAAGAAAGAGTATAATCTTATCGAAGAAAGAAAATAAGAAGAATATCAATTTGATAGATACAAAAATAGCATCGGTACTTATAATCCCGATGCTATTTTTGTATCTAATCACTAATAATTAATCACTATTCACTAATCATTTGTTAAGTGCAATATTGGCACTAGTCTTCACGAATCGGTAGAAACCTACCTTGTTGTGCCATTCTACCGTCTTTCTTACTTCCCAAACCTTCTGGAAGGTGTAGTCCTTGCCGAATTTCTCAAGGAAATCAGGCATGTCTTCTTCCGGAATCATCAGCACGCCATCCTGTGGCAATACCTTGTCAAACTGTTGGATCTTATCGCCCAGATAGAAGTTGAGGCTGAAGAAATGCAGCATATCTACCGACATATAAGAATAGAGTTTGCTGGTATCAAACTTCTTCTCGATAACCGGCGCCAGATGCTTATCTGCCTTCGTGTTGAGTACAGACGGCTGCAGACTGGAGTCGAGCATCAGGAAGAGCCCCACGATGGTGGCTAGAGTATATGAAACAATATTGCCTGAATTCTTCTTCTTGAGTGCCCGGAAGATGAGGTAAACTCCCTCCAAAGTGATAACCATAAAGATGCTGCATGGGATGAGCAAATCGTTGTTTTCGAGCGCATGGAGCATGGCGATGTTGTCTATGGCATGCTTGCCGTGGAAGATGCTTTCTGGCACCCATCCTTTTTTTACCACCAGCAGGGCGATATTGAGAATCAGGGTTATCGCAGCAATCACTCCGGCATAAACCTTCAAGGCTCCCATCTTCTCCTTCATCATCCAAACGATGTATTCGGCGATGAGATAGGCCATGAATGGATAGCATGGCAGCAGATAAACGCTGCGCTTGCTCTTTGGGATGCAGTAGAAGAAGAGTACCAGGAGGAAAGCGAGCCAGGTGAACACCTGCAGCGGAGTAGCCTTCTTCGCATTCTCAAGGAAACGGGTCTTCGAGAACTTCTTCCATGGCAGAATGAAGAGCGAGAACAATAATAATAAGGTGTAAGGCAACCAGCCCGTGATGAGCGTGAGAAGGTTGTACCACGCTGGGTTCTCGTGCGATTCGTATGCCATCTTGCCCATGAATCGGTCGATGTTCTCTTCCTTCACCAGGCGCAGGAATTCGTCGCCGCCTTGCAGATAGGCTGCATAATACCAGCAGAAAGGAATAACGAGCGAGAGCAGGGCGGTTAGAGCCATGCGCCATACGATGCCCCAGAAGTTCTCACGTTGGGTAAGCATGAATACGCCCATCACAAAGCAAGGCAGAATGATGCCCACAGGACCTTTGGTAAGCGTAGCGCCATTCATGCAGAGGATAGCGAGCCAAGGCAACTGGTGCTTTCCTTTCTCCCACCAGCGGTAGAGCAGATACATGGCTCCCACCATAAAGGCGGTGTTCACCATATCTACACGGCAGTTCATACCCGCACGGTGCACCTCGAAGGCGGTGAGCGTGAGGATGGCTGCGATGAGGCTGGTTGGGGCATTCTTGCGCTTGGCATAGAACACGAAACCGCCGATGGTCATCAATACCAGCGATACGGCAGATGGCAGGCGGGAGGTGTACTCATTCACATGGCCGATGAAGAGGCTGAAGAAGGCGATGCACCAGTGGAAGAATGGCGGTTTGTAAGGGATATCACCTCCGTTGTTGATAGGCAGAATCCAGTTGCCATGTTCCAGCATGGTGTAGGCAACCACCGCTTCGCGCGGCTCTCCCTTGGTATTGAAATCTGTGAGTCCGAGGAACGGAATCATCATCACGATAGCCAGGATGATGATGAGCCATAGGGCTTTGTTGTACTTGATGTTCATGTCTTATCGAAGTCTTATTATATGATTTTGGCTGCAAAGTTACATATAATTATTTGTTTATAGACAGAATAAGGCCGGAAATTTTGCTTTTATTGGGATATAATTATTAACTTTGCACCCGATTTCTAAAGTAGAATAAAAATGAAACGATATTTTAAGGCTTTTGGGTATCTCCTTTCGGTGCATGTATTGGCATTGCTGGTGATGACTCTGTTCAGATTGGTAGAATTCATCGCCCTGCATGGCATGATTGTAGATGTAGAGGCGAGTAGGGTAATGGCGTTTGTCAAGGGTGTATGGTTTGACAATGTCATAGCTTGTTATATTTCGGTATTGCCTGTGGCTGTGCTCCTGATAGCAGCCAGCCTGGGGTGGTGTCATCGCCGTTTGCTGCGTGGCATCAACATCTGGTATGCGGCATGGTTTGCCATCGCCTTCATGCCTTCGGCAGCCAATACTCCTTATTTCCAGTATTTCTTCAAGAACATCAATTCCAGCATCTTCGGATGGTTCGGCTATGTGGCCACCACATCGGGCATGCTCTTGCAGGAGTCTTCCTACTGGCTCTATATCGCCCTCTATTTCGTGTTTACGGGGGCGTTTATCTATGCGCTCGTCCGTCTGCGCCGCTACTTCGAGGGGCTTTTCCTTCTGCCTAAGGACAATATGCACCTGATGCTGGTTGTCAGCCGTTTTCTTATTTCTGCTGTGATGATAGGTGCCTGCCTCTTCGGCATCCGTGGCAGAATGGGCTATAATCCTATCAAGGTGAGCCAGGCTTACTATTGCGAGGATTCTTTCCTCAACCAGCTCGGCATCAATCCGGCATTCAATCTCCTTACTTCTGCGCTCGACGATATGCGCAAGGAGAACAAGGAGTTGCATCTCATGCCATACGCTGAGGCTATTACGAATACCCGCCAGTGGCTGGGTATCACGGGAAAGGTGGATAGCACGAATATTCTGAAGCGTGAGGTGGTGAACGATTCCCTGATGATGAAGAGGGGTCAATCTCCTGCGAAGAAGAATCATCCTAACGTGGTGGTGATACTGATGGAGTCGATGTCGGCAAACCTGTTGGCTACTTTCGGCAATCAGCAGCCGCTCACCCCAACGCTCGATTCGCTCTATCATCATTCCCTGGCGTTCACCCACTTTTATAGTGCCGGCATCCATACCAACCATGGCATGACGGCTACGCTCTACAGCTTCCCTGCTCTCATGTTCCGAAACCTGATGAAGGGAACGGTGACTCCACGCCGCAAGGGTATCGCCACGGTGTTGAAGAAGTATGGCTACGAGAACATGTTCTTCATGACTCACGAGGCACAGTATGACAACATGAAGGCTTTCTTCCAGACCAATGGCTACGATGACATCTTCTCTCAGGAGAACTATCCTAAGAGCGAGGTGGTGAACAGCTTTGGTGTGAGCGACCATTTCGAGATGGGCTACGCCCTCAACACCATCAACCAGAAGGCGAAGACGGGTAAGCCTTTCATGGCTACCATCCTCACCGTGAGCAATCATCCGCCATATATCATTCCTGATTTCTTCAAGCCGAAGACCAAGGAGAAGGAAACACAGATTGTGGAGTATGCCGACTGGGCGATAGGCGACTTTCTGAAGAAGGCAAGTCGGGAGCCTTGGTATAAGAACACGATATTCGTGATTCAGGCAGACCATGGCAAGCTGGTGGGTAAGAGCGAGGGCGAGTTGCCGCAGTCTTACAACCATATTCCGCTCATCATCTTTGGTCCGGGTGTTCCGCAGCAGCAGTATGCGGGCTTGGGCATGCAGGTGGATGTGATGCCTACGCTTTTCGGCTTGATGAATCTGAATTATGAGTACGAGGGCTTCGGTGTGGATCTGCTGAAGCAGCAGCGCCCGATGGTATTCTATTCGGCAGATAACCAGATTGTGGCAAGAGATCATCAGCGTTGCTACATCTATAATCCGTCGATGAACCGCAGTTTCTGCTATGATGTGTTGCCGAATGGCAATCTGAAGGAAAACAAGCAGGAGTCTAAGTTCCAGGATTTGAAGAACTATGTGTTCTCGAATATCCAGGCAGCGGAGTATATTGAGCGACATCGGCAATAAAAAAACGATATTATCAGAAGCAGTAATCCCCCACCACGCTTTGGCTGCGTGATGGGGGATTAACTGTTTATATAGTTTTTCTATTCTTCAGGGACTTGAAGTTTATTCTCTGCAAAGTTACAAAATTATACCCAAAGGTATTATACCCTAGGGTATAATTTATGAAACTATATTTTTATCAGACGAAGAATCGCTGTTTCTGCAAAAAAAATGGCTTTAAACAACATTGTTTTAAACAACCTTGTTTAATTTATTTTTTTTGCTATCTTTGCAGAAGATTTGCTGCACTCGGCAATTTGAAAGCCAGCTTTCATTGCGCTCGTTTGCATTTTCTTTGCAGAAGAAAAGTTGTATAGTATAAAATAAGGTAGTAATTATGAGAAAAAGTAAAGAAGCTCCGTAGCATATGGCAATTACAGAGCCATGTATCTTACTGCCTTTATGGAAGCAAAAAACACATGATGGAACAGATGTTCCAGAATGCCAGTTACCCATTCTATCGCTTTGGTGATTTCTTCTATCTGAACAAGATAAGCGAGAAAGACTGGGTGGAGTATATCTGTCAGCGTTTCGAATCTACCGGCAAGCATATTTCTGAAGAGCTGGCTCGAGAAATCTGTCAGGTAACAGATAGGTATTCCTCTTATGTACAGCAGTTGGCATGGTTTGTATGGCTGCGTGTACAGGATAATTCAGCTGCCACAGAAGAAGACTTGAAATATGGAATAGACCGGTTGCTGGATGCCTGCGAGCCCTTGTTTATTCAGCAGACCGAAGACCTTTCAGCCTATCAGATGAATTTCCTGCATGCCATCACTAATGGAGTACATACCGGTTTCACCCAGACGGCGATATTGGAAACCTATCGCCTGGGTACTGCTGCCAATGTAACCCGCCTCAAGAAGTCCTTGATGGTGAAAGATCTGATTACAATACCTGCTCCTAAGCATCTGGAAATGAGTGACCCCATTTTGGCGTTGTGGCTCAAGAGAAGAGTGTGGAAGGAATCATAAATGCAAAAAGCCCCTTCTGTATTCCAGGTATATGAAAACTTGGAAGGCTGAAGGGGCTTTCTGATTTTATCTTTTCTTATTTAAAGAACCTGTTGAGCTGTTTGGTGGCTTTGTCAAACTGCTTAGCTGGCAGACGGTAGTTTTTTACTGGATTCATGTGAGCATCATAAACATCCAGGGCACCGTCGGCTGTCTTCTCCAGGATGGTATCGTTGTTGATGATGAAGGCATAGTTCAGATTGCTGCCTACTACATGCCACAGTCTAGGCATCTTATCCATCATTATTCTGCCCATCGAATAATCGGCAGGACCGTTCTTTCATAATTGATAGAATCCTTTCTAGACATTAATCCTTAGATTTTAACAGAGAAAAATACTTATCCAGAACCATCAGCGAGATGATATCCTCACGCTGCTTATCCTTGAATTGCTCTACATATTCGTGAGCGTGGTTGATGATAGCTTGCGCTTCATCAGGATGAGCAGTATAATAGTCCATCTTTTCCTCAAGATCAGAGAAATCAGGCTTTACTTCTATATAATGATAGTCTGGCTTCAGAGTTCCTTCCATAAACCAAGTTTCATAATATGGCTTAGGCATCACGGCGATGGAATTGGAAGACATAATCCATTTCAGATTGCTTGCCACGTCATTTCCCTCCAGCGCCATCACGTATTTGTATTTCAGATGGTCGTAGATGGAAATCTTGTCGCTCTTCCATTCTGGCTTAATCAGATCTATGGTTCCGATATCGAAGCGAGGATTTCCGAAAAACTTCTCTACAAATTGTACACGGATGTCCTTGCAGGCTATTTTCCCTCTGAAGATAGCCTGGTCTTTTTTTTCTGCAAACGAAAGCTTATCCTTCACGAAGATAAAATGGCGTACCTTGTCCATCTTAAGCAATACGGAGTTCTGGTTTTCTCCATGAATTGGGCGGCTTTTTACAATGGTAGGAATATCTTCCACATACGTGATGTCACCAGGGAGGAGATTCCATTTGTTATTGCCGTCAAAACAGCGGGCATATTCCAAAGTATCCAGATAATATACCTTCTGGCGGGTCATCGGCTGTTCTGCAACTTTAACAGCTTTCTTTTCCCATAAATCTTTGTTGAGAAGGATATTATCTTCTGTAAGCTTGTTGTAGTAGTTTACCCGGTTTAGGATATAATCGTAGTCTTTGCGTTTCTTGGCTTTGTCAAGTAAATGCTGCCCCCTCCATATCAAGATGCAGGCAGGTGTATACAGACGAGCGTATTCCTTGATGTAATACCAGGGTTTGCTGTTTTTTCCGCTATGGAATTTATATTTCAATTTTTGAATATTCATAGGATTTCTTTTTGTTTATGAAAACGATGATGATGTTAATGGGTACAAAAATACGAAATATACTTTAATCTTGCAAGAAAATGGATAAAAAAAGCAAGTATCAATGAAGGAAGAAAGATAATCTTTCTAAAATTTGGCGTTTCTGATAGTTTTTCGTATCTTTGCAACCTATGAGATACTAGGAAGGTATCTTGTTAAAGAATATAAAAGAATTGTATGTTAGAAGTACGTGATAGATTAAACTTCGAGGATTATCTGGATTCACTCTTGAATAGCGTAGAGAGTGATGACTTGGAGTTTAAAAGTGCTGCCGGTGGATTTCCTGGTAGCTTTTGGGATACTTACTCAGCCTTCGCCAATAGTGAAGGAGGAGTTATCGTGCTTGGAGTTATAGAAAGAAAAGGTAAGTTCTATATAGATAATCTATCTGATGAACAGATAGAGAAATATACCAAGGACTTTTGGAATAATGTGAATAATCGAGCTACGGTTAGTTGCAACCTGTTAAAAACAGAAGATGTCGTGGTAGAAGATTACAATGGTCACAAACTTATGTTATTCTTTATTCCTCGTGCATCCAGAGAACAGCGTCCTGTTTATAGAACATCCCAGCCCTATAATGGTACTTTTAAGCGCAATCATGAAGGTGATTATAAATGTACGGAGCGAGAAGTGCAGCGTATGTTTTCAGATGCGAATGTTTCTAATCCCGCTGATAGCCGCATTTTGAGAAATTATTCATTGAATGATTTAGATATGGAGTCTGTTGCTCAATATCGACAATTATTTAAGTTAGCAAAGCCAGACCATCCTTGGTCTGTTTTGTCTGATTTTGAATTTCTTAAAAAGATAGGTGCTTATCGTACTGATCGTGGAACGAAAGAAGAAGGTTTTACTGTGGCAGGAGTTTTGATGTTTGGTAAAGAAGATGCCATTACTGATAATGAATGTTGCCCCGACTTCTTTCCTGATTACCAAGAAAAGCTGTCAGATAATCCTGAGATACGATGGACCAATCGTATTTGTCCTGATGGAACTTGGGAGGCAAATTTATTCCAATTCTATCTTCGTGTTCTTCCAAGATTATCAGCGGTCTTGCCAAAACCTTTCATCTTGGAGGGCAATACTCGTCGTGATGAAACTCCTGCGCATGTGGCTGTTCGCGAAGCTCTGGTGAATTTTTGTATTCATACCGATTATTCGGAAAATGCAACAATGGTAGTGCGATTGTATAGCAATAAAATTGTTTTTACTAACCCGGGAACTCTGTTGGTTTCTAAAATGCAATATTATGGAGAAAGTGCTAGCGTATGTCGCAACAAGACTCTTCAAAAGATGTTTATGCTGATTGGCTCTGCCGAAAAAGCGGGAAGTGGAGTTGATAAGATATTGGCAGGTTGGCGATTTGCAAATTGGAGAGCACCTATGTTGAGAACATTAAGTCAGCCTGACTTAGTGGAACTCACAATGATGATGGAGTCGATGATGGATGAAGGAACAAAGGATAGATTGGTTCGGATATTTGGAACAGAAGTTTTTTCTTTGGGACATGAACGCCTGTTGACTCTTAATGCAGCTTGCACAGATGGATATATTACAAATGAGAACTTAAGGGTTGTCCTTAACCAGCATAAGGCAGAAGTCGCCGATTTGTTGAAAGATATGTGTAAGCATAAATTGCTGGTTCAAGAGGGATATGGTAGAGGAACTAAGTATCGGTTGCCTATGACAGTTAAGGTTGCAAGTTCTGGCTCTAAGGTTGCAAGTTCTGGCTCTAAGGTTGCAAGTTC
>NZ_JAHOEA010000048.1 GCF_019127135.1 Segatella copri
ACACTATTTCAAAGAACGTGGGTCTATTCCTTACGGACAAGACTCCTTTAAATGAATTGTTTAACAAAGCTGTTCCAACAGAAGAGACGGAGGATTGGCTATATCCTAGCCTTTTCAGGCCCGATGATTTCTAAACGGGACAGCAGTGATGTTGGTTGATACAAATTATACGAATGAAGTACGTCCCACAATCGTTTTTTATAAGATAAATCAGAAATGATTTTGTCATTTACCAATTTTGCTGTGAATCGGGCTTTCTCTGTATTATTAGGGATAACTCTCATCTTATTGATATATTTAGCAACCTCTTCTTTATTCCCAAAAAACAAAGGCTCAAGCTTTGTTTGTAAGTCATCATCAGTTTTGAGTACATTGTGACATTCATCAAAAGTAGGCTGTTCTTTTTTACGAGAGTTATTTTTCAAGAACTCTCGTAACGCAATTATGCCAGGAGATAAGAGTTTGTGCCAATATGCCGGTCCCAATTCATCTTGTGTATCATCTACAAAACAATAAATCCAACCTTTTTTTTGCATATCCAAACTGGCTTCTCTTATCTCATCTTCTGTATAAAGTCTCAATTCCGTGTAATCACAGATTTGTTTAGACTCATTCTTCTTACTAGTATCTATTTCATTACCATGAAGACTTAATATATCCAATATTTTATACTCTAACTCCAACAAATCATCAGAATTCATATGTGAAGAAACTTTAGACAATAGTTTTGTATGATTAATGAAACTCCAATAATTATTAATAATATCTTGGATTTCTTTGCCATCCTGTTCTGAAACGAAACCAAAAAGAGCCTGACTTTCGTATACGCATTTTCTCTCTATATCTAACCATTCTTTATTAAAGAATTCGTCTTCGATGTCACATTTCCAAGAATCTGCATCTTTCTCTCTTCGAGCTTTATATTGAGCCATACGCATCTGACAATAACTTTCATATATATCAAGTACTGATTTCGAGCGGCGATACAATAACCACCATACGACAATACCAGAAGCTAGAACGGGTGATTTTTGCTTCCAATCTTCTTCTTTATATTTATAGTGAGTACCATCAGGAGCTTCTATAAATCTTAAGACACAATTATTTTCCAAGTCATATATAGAACCATATTTTCCATTGGCCCAAAGTCTGAAGCAATGATTTACTCCAGGTTTGTAAATATCATCTAAATAATTTTCTACCATTTTATCTCCTTTTTGCTTCAAAATTACAAAAATATTCCAATAAAAAAGAAGAAAAAACAAAAAACCTACAATTATCTCCATAATTTTTATTACTTTTGCACCTAGGTTATCCTTATTACTAAGGAAAAGCCAAGACATTGTGGGTAAAAACAAAAGCATTCGCTATTATTTCGCGTTTAGCCAAGAGCGTAGGAAACTCAATTTGGAATAACAAGCACGGAAATAATATGTGATAGGTGGTTCGTATATATATATGTAGCCTCCAGTCAATCCGATTAAGCAATGCAAACACGCTATAGGCGTGATGCATTCTTATGGATTGACTGGGGCTCCATTCCTACGCCGCCCCGTGCTAAACGCGATAAGAGGCATCACGCCCTTTTTGTGTTTTAGCGGATTGATAGTTGGGTGCGTAACAACTATCAATAAATATGGCAAATAGTACATTATCAAATGCTAAGGCTGCCAAGAAAGACGAGTTCTATACCATGTTTTATGATATAGAAACCGAAATGGAAGCCTATCTCGATTACAATCCAAATGTATTTCGTGGCAAGACGGTTCTTCTGCCTTGCGATGATCCGGAGTGGAGTAACTTCACTAAGTATTTTGCACAGAATTTTAAAGATTTGGGTTTGAAGAAACTCATCTCTACAAGTTATGCTCCAGAGAGTATGACTTATAAAAACGGCATACAGTTATCCCTGTTTGAAACTCAATCTGCCAAGTATGATAAGGATAAGACCAAAACACATGGAAAGATATTTGTTCTTACTGAAGATTCCACAAGAGATAGAATGCCAAATCTTAATGATCTGCAGTGGGATTATCTTGAGGGGGATGGTGATTTCAGAAGCGAAGAGGTCAAAAAACTTAGAGATGAAGCAGATATTATTATAACCAACCCTCCTTTTTCGCTATTCCGAGAGTTTTTGGCGTGGATTGTTGAAGCAAACAAACAGTTTATCATTATCGGCAATATCAATTGTGTAACCTATAAAGAAGTATTCCCTTTGATAAAAGACAACAAGGTTTGGATGGGAAATTCTATTCATGGCGGTGACCGAGAGTTTGGTGTTCCTGATGAGTATCCATTAGAAGCATCTGGAACAAGAATAGATGAAAATGGCAAGAAATATATTCGAGTAAAGGGAGTAAGATGGTACACGAACATCGATCATGGGCATCGTCATAGTGCCAAAGACTTTATGACAATGGCAGATAACATCAAATTTAGTAAGCACAAGGAGGTTCATGGAAGACCATATCTGCACTTTGATAATTTCGATGCCATCGAAGTTCCTTATACTGATGCTATCCCTTGTGATTATGAGGGGATGATGGGAGTACCTATTTCTTTTCTTGATAAATATTGCCCTGAGCAATTTGAGATAATGGGGATTACTCAAAGTTGGTTCGGAATGGCAAGCAAAATCTATCCAAAACAAATCCAAGTCGGGAAAAACGGTAAGAAGACTGTCGTTACCAAATTGAACGATGGTGCTGCAATAGAATTGCCAGGACCTGATGATGGAGAGGTATATTATATCGTTGATGGGCATTACTATACAAAGGCTTATGCCCGAATATTAATCCGTAAAAAACAATACTTAAAATGAAACCAACATTACATACATATACAGTAAAGGAGCTATGTGAAGGATTCACATATAGTGAACTTGATGGAAAGGGGTTGTATGGTTTGGCTGGCAAGCTAACCATACAGCCAGAGTATCAGCGTAACTATTTATATAGTGAGAACAATAGTGAAAAAGAAGCCGCAGTCATTGATTCTGTGTTGAAAGAATATCCACTGGGATTACTTTATTTCAACAAGCTCCCTGATGGACGCTTAGAGGTACTTGATGGTCAACAGCGCATTACAAGTTTGGGCAGATATCTGATTGGTAAGTTTTCTTATATGAAAGACGGTGATCCTTATAAATTCAAATCCTTGAATGAAGAGGAAAAAAAACGTATCGAGGATACAAAGTTGATTGCCTACATTTGCGAAGGCACGGAGTCTGAAATCAAGGAGTGGTTTGAAATTATCAATATCGGTGGCATTCGACTCAACGAACAAGAAAAGTTGAACGCCATTTACTCGGGGCCTTTCGTCAGTGCAGCCCGAAAAGAATTCAGCAACAAGGAAGATCCACGTTTGCAAAAATGGGAATGCTACATTTCAGGTTCTGCCAATAGACAGGAAATTCTTCAGGAAGCCCTACGATGGGTGAGCAAAGGAAATATCAAAGACTACATGCAAGAACATCGCCGTGACGCAAACATCAATGAATTGAAAAACTATTTCGATGATGTTATTTCTTGGATAGACCAAACGTTCGATGAGGTTTATCCCAAGATGAAGGGGCTAAACTGGGGTGAACTATACGAACGATTCCATACCACTCCCTATAATCATGTTGAGGTATCTCAAAAGGTGAAGGAACTTTATGACGATCCTTGCGTCACAGACAAGAAGAATGTGTTCGAGTATGTGCTTGGAGGCTGCCAAGACAAGAAGCTTCTGAATGTCCGTGTCTTCGATGATAATACCAAGCGCAGGGTTTATGCTCGTCAGACGGCAGAAGCCAAAAAGAAGCATGAAAGCAATTGTCGTCTTTGTGCTTGTGGCGATGGTCCCAACAAAGATAAAATTTGGGCTTTGAAAGAGATGGAAGCCGACCATGTGAAGGCATGGGTTAACGGCGGAGCTACAGATGAGAGCAACTGCCAGATGCTCTGCAAAACTCATAATCGGGCTAAAGGAAACAGATAGTTAGAGTATGGACAGAGTGCAAGAAAAGTTAGGAAAGTACCCTTGTTTGGAATGGGCGATAGCATTGATTCCTGTTCTCTTCGGAGGACTTGTATATTTGCTTTATCGTCCTAAAAACATTATTTTGTTTGAGGTATTGGACAAATTGGGTGATTTCACGGCTGTTGATATAGTAAGAAGTAAAGTGGAGCATGTTCATTTGCCGGATTTTGTGGTTTATAGTTTACCTGCAGGATTATGGACAGCATCATATCTTATGGCTATGTGTTTATGTACTAAGCAACTAAATAAGAAAATGAGGCTATCTTTGGCTCTACCTCTTCCTATATCTGCAGTTGTATTGGAGTTCATGCAACTGTTTGGCCTTTGTCCTGGTACATTTGATATCTATGATGTGGTGTGCTATGTAATTCCAATTATAATATTTGTAAAATTAGTTTAGTATGAAAAGACAAGATGATTTTGGTGTTGGAGGGGCTTTATTCCTTTCCGTAATTTTTGCTATTATGGCTATATTATCTTACAATTCTGATAAGTCAGGAAATCCCATAGCCATAATACCCGCTATTGGTGTAGTTGTTGGTTTAGTCATGGCTCTTAATGCCAAAAGTAAGGCTTCTGATCGAAAAGCAAGAAAAGAACAGCAGGATATTTTTGCCCAGACGCTGGATTACGATGATTGTTTTGGAAATGGTGACTTAAAATTATATTTTAATTCTCAAAGACAGGACGTGACCATATGCGCAACAACGAATGGAGGTAAAAATATCCAAGTAGTTAGAGATTTTTCTGTTACGGAAACTGTGAAAACAGATAATTATATTGTGTCTTATGATGCAGCCCATAACAAGATATTGCGTATAAAGACTAACAATGGCAATATATTGCTTAAAGAATTCAATCTCAATTATACGTTTAAAAATTGGAATATAGTAATGAAGAAATCTATTCCGGCAGTTAAGGCATATAATGATTATGCTTTCATTACTGATGATGTCAATGAATTTGTTGCCATAGTTACTCCAACAAATATGCATCTGCATCAATATTCTGATATTGTAAGCATTACGTATGAAGAAAATGGTAATGATATGTACAATAAGTCTCTCGGTGGAGCAGTTGTTGGTGGTTTGCTTTTCGGTGGTGTTGGTGCTATCGTAGGTAGTAATACAGCGAAGACTGTTAAAAACAAGAAAATCGAAAGGATGTCTATAAAGATATTGCTCAAGAGTACATCTGATTCTACTATTTTGCTTGATATTTACAAAGCAGGAAAAGATAGAGCTGTTCTAGAGACAAAGAATACTGCTGATAAAATATTCTATGAGGGGCTGATGAAAGAGGTTACGGGCATAAAGGACATTTTTTCCATCATTATAGACATAGTTGATAAGAGTTGTGCAAGCCAAAATCAAAAGGTAAGTGTTTCCTCATCAAATAGCATTGCTGATGAACTGACCAAATTGGTGCAACTCAGAGATGCAGGTATTCTTACGGAAGAAGAATTCCAAGCACAGAAAGCAAAATTATTGCAATAAATGTAAATAGCAGCCCCAACATTGCTTATATTCCGTACCGCCAAATTAATCCTGATATCATGTACTTTGGCGGTAGTTATGATTCTAGCCTGTCAGTATCTATATCGAATACTACTGGCTCATTTATCGGCTCATTTATCGGCTCATTTACAGGCTCATTTTGTATATGCAACGTTAATTTAACTGATGATAGTGCTGTATCGTTACCAAGCGTAGCGCTGTAATTGGTACCATGCTATCGTCATATTTTATATTGAAATAAAAATACCCCAACCCGCTTAAAAAAGTAGGTTGGGGTTATTTGTTATGGTATCCAGCATAAAAGAAAAACGTTAGTTTTCACTTTTATTATTTGCTCAGATTTTGAACCATATCCAAAGGTAGCTGGGTCGCTTTGGCTACCTGTTCTGTTGGAAGTCCCATAGCCAACAAACGTTTAGCCGTTTCAATGTTGGCTTCAGTTCTACCTTCTATTCTACCTTCTTTTTTCGCCGTATCAATAGAGTTCTTGATATCCCGATATGCCATTTTACTAGCTTCATATTCCCGAATCTCCTGAGGTGTAAACTTGGCAATCTCTGCTTCCTCGAAAAGTCGGTCGAAAACCTTATCGCACAGTTCTTTCGGGCGCTGAGTAAGTTTATAGAGGTTCTTTAGTGCATAAAGCCACTTCTCGTAGAGTGTTTCCAATTCTTCCAAGGTCTTATTGAACTTGGCAATCTCTACATAGATAAACTCCAGCTTATCATAGAAAATCTTGTGGGTAGCGGTATCGCACAACTGTACATGGTGACGGATTTCCTCCTTGTCGAAGGCATCCTCGTTCATGTTGAAATTGAGCAGGGCTACGGTATAGATATGGTTGAGCTTGAAATCCCATTCATTACCTTTGGGTGCCTGCTCACGGATAGGGAAGGTAGAATAGAACAGAGCACGATCTTTGAAATAAGTCTGATAGGCATTCTGCATTTCTACGATGAACTTCTCGCCGTTTTCTCCTTCGCAATACACGTCGAAGATAGCCTTGCGGTCGGTATAAACATCACCGACGTGCTCCGGGTTCAGATACGAAACGTCCTTAACAACCTGTCTGCCATTGAACAAGCTGTTGAGGAAGCAAATGAGCAAATCCTTGTTCATTGCTGTTCCAAAAATGCGCTTGAAGCCGAAATCGGTCAGCAAGCTGATGTATCGTTCTTCTACCTGTTTCATACGCTGTTTGTTTTATATCTTATGCAAAGATAAACTTAATATTTGTAACATCCAAACTTTTAGAGCGTTTTTTTTATTTTCTTCTGTCACAGCCTTCGTTCCTATCCTGATTTATTCAGGTTTCCCTGATTTCTTCAGTAAAGGGGCGAGGAACTTGTAGGTATATCCCTTCTGCTGTTTTACCATTTCTTCTGGTGTTCCGGCAAAGAGGAGTTGACCGCCGCCTCGTCCACCTTCCGGACCCATGTCGATGAGCCAGTCGGCGAGTTTGATGACATCGAGATTGTGCTCGATGATGATGACCGTATTGCCACGGTCTACCAGTTTCTGGAGTACATCCATCAGGATGCGGATGTCTTCGAAATGCAGACCGGTTGTCGGTTCATCGAGAATATAGAGCGTCTTGCCCGTATCACGCTTCGAGAGTTCGGTAGCCAGTTTTACGCGCTGACTTTCACCGCCAGAGAGGGTAGTGGAACTCTGTCCTAACCTGATGTATCCGAGACCTACATTCTGTAATGCCTTGATCTTCTGCAGTATCTGAGGAACATTCTCGAAGAAATCTACCGCCTGGTTGATGGTCATGTCGAGAACATCGGCGATGCTCTTTCCCTTGTATCTTACCTCCAGCGTCTCGCGGTTGTAGCGTTTGCCGTGGCATACCTCACAAGGTACGTAGACATCCGGCAGGAAGTTCATCTCGATGGTCTTATATCCGTTACCCTTACATTCCTCGCATCTTCCACCTTTCACATTGAAGGAGAATCTGCCTGGCTTGTAACCGCGGATCTTTGCCTCGGGAAGTCCTACGAAGAGTGAGCGGATATCGCTGAACACGCCTGTGTAGGTTGCTGGATTGCTGCGAGGCGTCCTGCCAATCGGACTCTGGTCTACATTCACTACCTTGTCGATATTCTCGATACCCTCGATGCTCTCGTATGGCATCGGTTTCTTGAGCGAACGGTAGAAATGCTGCGAGAGGATAGGCTGGAGAGTCTCGTTGATGAGAGTAGATTTGCCTGAGCCACTGACACCCGTTACGACAATGAGTTTGCCGAGTGGAAAATCAACATCCACCCCCTTGAGGTTGTTGCCCGTTGCTCCGTGAATGGTGATATGCTTGCCGTTGCCTTCTCTGCGGAGGGTAGGCACCTCAATAGCCATCTTTCCGTTGAGATACTGGGCGGTGATGGTATCGGTCTTGAGCATCTCCTGAGGTGTGCCCTGGAAGACAACTTCACCTCCCTTGCGTCCCGCCTTTGGACCGATATCTACTATCCAGTCGGCAGCCCGCATCATATCTTCATCGTGCTCCACCACAATAACGGTATTGCCCAGGTCGCGAAGTTCCTTCAGACTGTTGAGCAGACGTTCGTTGTCGCGCTGGTGTAGACCGATGCTCGGCTCATCGAGGATATAGAGCACGTTGACCAGCTGGCTACCAATCTGAGTAGCCAGACGGATGCGCTGGCTCTCGCCACCCGATAGAGAAGCTGACTGGCGGTTGAGCGAGAGATAATTGAGTCCCACATCTAGGAGGAAGGTGACGCGTGAGCGCAACTCCTTGATGATTTCGTGGGCCACCTTCGCTTTCATCGAAGGCAGATGCTGTTCCACTTCTTCGAGCCAATTGCGCAGTTCATCGATGTCGAGACTGGCTACTTCGGATATATTCTTATCCCAGATCTTGAAAGAGAGCGATTCTTTTTTGAGTCGCAAACCATGACATTCAGGACATTCGATGGTAGAGATAAACTGGTCTGCCCATTTCTTGCCCGCCGCACTCTCGTCATCCTCCATCACCTTCTGCAGGTAGTCGATGATGCCATCGTAGGCGCAGAAATAGTCGGTAGAGGTATGCACCTTTTCCTTTTCTATCTTCACGTTTTCGAGCGAACCATAGAGAATTTCCTGCATGGCATCGCCCGGAATCTCGCAGATAGGCGTCTTCAGGTTGAGGTCATACTTGCTGAGCAATGATTCTATCTGCCAGAAAATCATCTGGTTCTTGTATTTGCCGAGCGGAGCGATGCCGCCTTCATGGATGCTGAGTTTATCATCGGGAATTACCTTCTTGATATCAATCTGGTTCACCTTTCCCAGACCCTTGCAATGCGGACAGGCACCTTCGGGAGAGTTGAAGGAGAACATGTTAGGAGCTGGATCCTGGTAGGCGATACCCGTTACAGGGTCCATGAGACGCTTGGAGTAAGTCTTGGCCTCCTTGGCACCTTTCTCAAGAACCATCACCATGCCGTCGCCCTGTTTCATAGCCGTCGCCACACTCTTGCGGATACGTTCCTCATCCTCTTCCTTCACCACCAGTTTATCTACCACAGCTTCTATATTGTGGTTCTTGTAGCGGTCGGTTTTCATATTGGGAACGATTTCGAGGATGTTGCCGTCGAGTCGCACGTAGAGATACCCCTTTTTGCGCATACTTTCGAAGAGTTCGCGGTAATGACCCTTGCGCTGGCGAACGAGTGGAGCGAGCAGGAAGATAGCCTTGCCCTTATAATCGCTGAGAATCATGTCGATGACCTGTTCCTCGGTATATTTCATCATCTCCTCGCCACTCTGATAGCTGTATGCAGTACCGGCGCGGGCATAGAGCAGACGGAGATAATCGTAAATCTCGGTGGTAGTGCCCACGGTAGAGCGGGGATTCTTGTTGGTGGTTTTCTGTTCGATGCTGATGACCGGACTCAATCCCGTAATCTTGTCAACATCCGGGCGTTCCATATTACCCAGAAAGTTGCGGGCATAGGCAGAGAAAGTTTCGATATATCTGCGCTGACCTTCGGCAAAGATGGTGTCGAAAGCCAGTGAACTCTTGCCCGAACCCGAGAGTCCGGTAATCACGGTGAGGGAATCACGCGGAATCTCTACATCTATGTTTTTGAGGTTGTGGACCCGTGCGCCCCATACATTTATCTTTTCTTCTGAATTCATATTCCAATTCTGCTAATTGCTGTTTGCCTAATAGTTACTGTTCTGCTCTTCGCTATAACCTCTGAGCAGGTTGACATCACGTTTGATGTTATACACCACGCCATCTGCCCCCTTCGCCTTGACGAGACAGAAGTAGACACCCTCCTTGACCGGTTTTCCGCGGTAGGTGCCATCCCATCCCGTGGCAGGGTCGGTCCATTCATAGAGTTTCTGTCCCCACCTATTATATATATAGGCGTGGAACTCTTCGATATTCCGGTAACCATCCTTTGGCTTATAGATGTCGTTGATGCCATCGCCATTTGGAGAGAAGGCATTCGGCATGAGAAGAGAACTGACCTTGGTCGTCTCTTCTGTGTTGTCCTCCTCGTCGTCGTTGACTTCCTGAGCGTGTAATTGACACGTCAAAAGTGGCAACATGATGCAAAGTAATGCTATTTTTCGTCTCATTTCTAAAATAATTTGTGCAAAGATAATAAAAAGATGAGAGATATTGCGTCAGATGCAAGATTTTTTGTATTTTTGCAGATGAAAACATGAAATATTTGAAGATATCGTTAAAAAAATCTTGAGATATGAGACAAAAAATGAGATATTTCCTGCTGTTCGTTGGGCTTCTGCTCAGTGTCAGCATTGGCGCGCAGACTGTAAAATGGCGCGACATTTACACGGTTAAAAAGAAAGATACCATCTTTGGTATCGCCAACAAATACGGATTGAGCCTTCCTGAACTGATGGATGCCAATCCGGAGATGAAGCGTGAGGGATACATGCTGCAGAAGGGAGCTACGCTCTTTATTCCATACGCCAAGGACCAGAAGAATCCTAATCAGGTGAATGGTCAGAAGTCGGGGAATGGGGCAACGGTTCAGAAAACAGCTGCAGCTCCGGCAACCTCAAAGGCTGCTGTTGCCAGAAATGCGGTAAAGGTAGGCGTGATGTTACCTTTGCATAATGTTGATGGCGACGGCAAGCGAATGGTGGAGTATTACCGCGGTTTGCTGCTGGCTTGCGAAACCCTGAAGCAGCAGGGCACCGATATAGATGTGCGTGCCTGGAACGTTTCTATTGATGCTGATATCCGGAATACACTCTTGCAGGAGGGTGCTAACCAATGCGACATCATCTTTGGTCCACTTTATACCAAGCAGGTGGCTCCGCTGACCAACTTCTGCAAGACCTACGGCATCAAAATGGTGATTCCGTTCTCTATCAGTGGAGATGATGTAGAAAGAAACAAAGAGATTTTCCAGGTTTATCAGAGCGATGATGCGCTGAATGATGCGACCATCAAGGCATTCCTGAGCCGATTTACCAATGTGCATCCTATCTTTGTAGACTGCAATGATTCTACTTCGAGAAAGGGCAATTTTACGTTCGGTCTCCGCAAGGAACTGGAACGCAGGAAAATCAATTATAGCATCACCAATGTGAATTCAAGTGTCGAGCAGTTTGCCAAGGCTTTCATGCCTTCCAAGCAGAATGTGATTATCCTGAACACGGGACGTTCGCCACAGTTGACTCAGGTTTTGAACAAACTCGACGAATTTGATGCGAAGTATCCAGGTGCAGCCATCTCTCTCTTCGGCTATACCGAATGGCTGATGTATGCCAAGTATAATCTGGAAAGATTCTATAAGTATGATACTTATATCCCTTCCACCTTCTATTATAACCCGAACTCAGCACAGACCAAGGCGCTTGAGGGCCGTTATGAGCGATGGTTCCATCAGCCTATGATGGTGGCACAGCCAAGATTCGCCATCACCGGTTTCGATCACGGAATGTATCTGATTCAGGGTGTCAAGAGATATGGAAAGAACTTCACAGGTGAGCGTCAACAGATGACTTACCAGCCCGTGCAGACTCCACTCCGTTTCGAAAAGACCAGTAGAGGAGGATACAAGAACAAGAGTTTCCAGTTGATTCACTATACCTTTAATCATCAGATAGAGGCGGTGAAGTACTAGTTTATAGTTTACAATTTATAGTTTACAATTTATAGTTTACAATTTATAGTTGATAATGAATAGAAATATTGGGCTGCTGATTCTGATGCTCATCTTCGGAATTCCAGTTTCGGCACAGATAGGAGAGCATCGTAATGATTTCGCCATCGGTTTTAATGGAGGCTATATGATGAGTAGCGTAGGATTCACACCCGAGGTACAGCAGAAGCAGCACGGCGGACTGACGGGCGGTTTCTCGATGAGATATACCTGCGAGAAATATTTCAAGACCATCTGTTCTATCTATGCCGAAGTAAACTATGCGCAGGCAGGATGGGAAGAGGATATCCTGGATATGGAGAATAATCCGGTGATTATCACCGAAACCAAAGAGGCGATGGCTTACAAGCGTACCATCAACTATATTCAGGTGCCAATCTTTGCGCATCTGGCATGGGGTAGGGAGACAAGAGGACTGAATATCTTCGTGAATGCCGGTCCGCAGTTTGGTCTCTATCTGAGTGATTCGCAGAAGACCAACTTCTCGGTAGAGCACATGCCGGCAACCGACAATAACCGTGTAAGTCCGGTGGTGGCTCAGGATACGATGGCAGTCAAGAATAAGCTCGATTATGGTATCGCCTTGGGTCTGGGTGCTGAATACAGTATTCCGAAGGTGGGGCATTTCCTTGCTGAAGCCCGCTACTACTATGGCTTGGGTAATATCTACGGTGCTTCTAAGCGTGATTATTTCGGAAAGAGTAACTACGGACAGATTGTTCTGAAACTCTCTTATCTCTTTGATATCACCAGAACGAAGAACGTGAAACGGAAATAGATGATAATTAATAATTGATAATTAATAATGATAACGGGTTTATCATTTATGTTTTAAAGAAAATGAGTACAACAGAAAAAATGCAGATGAAATTGAGCGACTCGAAGTCAGCTCGCTGGACCGCCCTCCTCATCGTGAGTATCACGATGATGTTCGGTTACTTTTTTACGGATGTGATGTCTCCACTGGAGCCTCTCTTGACAGCAGCCAAGGGAGCAGAGAATGGTCTCGGACTCGGATGGAATTCGGATGAGTACGGCTTCTTCTCTGGAGCTTACGGATACTTCAATGTGTTCCTCCTGCTTCTCTTCTTCGGTGGTCTTATCCTCGATAAGTTTGGCATCCGTTTCACTGGTATCCTCTCTACCGTCTTGATGTTTGGTGGAGCCTTGTTGAAGTGGTATGCTTTAGGTCATGAGTTTGACGGAATGGTTGCTGTGCCATTCTTCGGTACTTATAGTACACAGGTAGTGATAGCTGCACTTGGCTTTGCCATCTATGGTGTAGGATGCGAGATATGCGGTATCACTGTGAGCAAGGTCATCGTGAAATGGTTTACGGGCCATGAGTTAGCTCTGGCAATGGGTGTACAGGTTGCTACGGCTCGTTTGGGAACTGCTGCAGCTCTGAGTGCTTCTCTTCCTTTTGCCAAGGCGATGGGCGGTGTTTCTGCTTCTGTTGCTTTAGGTGCCGTATTGCTTTGCGCAGGTGTACTGGTTTATCTGGTTTATTGCGTGATGGACAAGAAGGAGGATGCTTCTGCGGCAGCTGTAGCTACAGAACCGGAAGAAGGTTTCAAGTTTTCAGACTTGGGCGGTTTGTTCAAGACAACAGGTTTCTGGTATGTGGCATTCCTTTGCCTGATGTTCTATGCCGGTGTATTCCCATTTCTGAAGTTTGCTACCAAACTGATGATTTTCAAGTATGGTGTGGATGCTAATTTGGCAGGTCTGATTCCTGCGATGTTGCCATTCGGTACCATCTTCCTCACACCGCTCTTCGGTAGTATATACGATAAGTATGGCAAGGGTGCTACGCTGATGATTATCGGCAGTTGCCTCCTGACCTTTGTACACGTCATGTTTGCCCTGCCAATCAACTCATGGGTGCTTGCCATCGTGCTGATGCTCATCCTGGGCATCGCATTTGGACTGGTACCATCAGCCATGTGGCCATCTGTGCCAAAGATTATCCCAATGAAACTCTTAGGAACTGCATACGCCCTTATCTTCTATATCCAGAACATCGGACTGGCTCTCATTCCGGTATGGATTGGAAAGGTGAACCAGGCTAACACGGGTGCTGATGGTGTTATCGACTATACCCAGACGATGACCATCTTTGCAGCCTTTGGTGTGATTGCTATTATCATCTCTTTCCTCCTCTTGTTTGAAGATAAGAGAAAGGGATATGGATTGCAGAAGCCTAATGTAAAATAAGTGAAGAGCGAAGAACAAAGAGCAAATTGAGTGAAGAGTAAAAAACGAAGAGTGAAGAATTCGTTTGCTTTTTGTTCTTCTAAATCTTTGAAAGTATAATTTTTAAAAGAAAGGAAATAACCATGAATGCGACACCTGAATCATTGATTAAGGACTATGCTGACCCGATAGAGCAGCAGGAGATTGACAAGTTTGTATGTTCTGAGATGGGCAGACAGATACACCGGTATATCAAGGGTATGTCGGGTACCAAGCAAGCTATGTTGAAATTTGAGGAAAGGCTAGCCAGCCTCTCTGTACCAGAGAAGGAGAAGGCGATAGCCAAGTATATTGATCTGAACAGAAAAGCATTGGATGGTCTTGACTTGAAGATGATTCTGGTCCGTTCGGTAGCCAACTATTGTGATACCTTCCAGTATATGCTGGATTTTGTCAACGATAAGCGCAAGATGGTTTTCTATTACCAGCGCATCAAGGCGAAATACATTCAATATCATGAAGTATTTGAGCAGGATGGAAAGTTCGGTATGAAAGATCATCAAGGCAACATCTTACTCTCGCCAACTTATAATTTCTTGCGCACCTGCTACATTTATAATGATGACTTGAGCATCATGCCGGTAATAGCCGAGAAGAATGGCAAGATGGGACTGGTAATGCCGGATGGTAACGATACGGTAGTGGCGGATTTCCTTTACGACGAAATTTGCTTGCGTGATGAATATCCTTACTTCGAAGCATCAAAAGATGGCGAGAACGGATTTCTTGACAAGACTGGTAACTTTGTTAATAGTTAACAGTTTATAGTTAATAGAGAAAGGGCAATCAGGTTTGGTATGAACCAACTGATTGCCCTTTTTACTTTCGTTGCTATTAGCAACTTAGTTTTTATCTGATTTTTCTCTCGTCTTCAATCCCTAGTGAAGAAAAGCAAAAGAATTCTTCGTTCTTCACTCTTCACTTAACTTATCCCAAGTACTTCATCAAGATTTTGATCTTACCGCTATCACGGAGCTTGATGATACTCTTTTCGCGAATCTGGCGAACACGCTCACGGGTAAGGTTGAACTCGCTACCGATTTCCTCCAAACCCTTCTCGTGGCAACCGATACCATAGCAGTAGCACAGAATCTTGCGTTCACGGTCTTTCAATACAGAATTGAGAACTCTGTCAAGCTCGCTCGCCATAGACTCGAAGTCTACACCCTTGTCAGTACGGCTGTCATCACCCGAAGCCATCACGTCGACCATAGCATTGTCATCATCATCGCTACCGAATGGAGCATCGATACTCATGTGGTGATTGTCAGCCTTGATAGTCTGGTCAATCTTGCTTTCTTCCATCTTTGTGATTTGAGCGAGCTCAGCAACAGAAGGTTTGCGCTGGTTCTCCTGCTCAAACTTACTGATTTCTGCACTGATTTTGCTCAATGCACCTACCTGATTCAAAGGCAGGCGAACGATACGGCTCTGCTCAGCAATAGCCTGCAGGATGCTCTGACGAATCCACCATACAGCGTATGAGATAAACTTAAAGCCGCGGGTCTCGTCAAACTTTTCAGCAGCCTTTACCAAACCGATGTTACCCTCGTCGATGAGGTCGGTAAGAGAAAGACCTTGGTGCTGATATTGCTTAGCAACAGATACAACGAAACGAAGGTTTGCTTTTACCAATTTCTCTTTGGCACGTTCTCCCTCACGACCGCCTTTGCGAATCTTCTGGGCAAGTTCGATTTCTTCATCGATAGAGACCATAGGCTCTCTACCAATCTCCACCAAGTACTTGTCAAGTGCTTCACTGGAACGGTTGGTTATACTCTTACTAATCTTAAGTTGTCTCATAAATATCCTTTTACCTTTCTATTTAGAATTTTTTGAAGTATTTTTGTGTATCCCGAAACCTCCTCATGGTTTCGGGGTGCAAAGGTACGAAAAAAAATGCAATTACGTTGTAATATAAACGGAAATTTTTTATCTGATTTGTCTGTTTTTTAGAATTTTAGCCGATTTTCAGTGGAAAAGTGCTATGCGATGTGCGGTTTTTTGTGCAATAAGTTTGAAATATGGAATAATTTATGTATCTTTGCACACAAATTGCGAGAAAAGAATAACTAAATAATAAAATAATAATAAAACAAAAAATTATGTTTGAGAATCAACCAAAAGGTCTGTGGGCCTTGGCTTTGGCGAATACCGGTGAGCGTTTTGGTTATTATACCATGCTTGCGGTGTTCTTGCTCTATTTGCAGGCCAACTTCGGTTTTGAAACCGGATTGGCAAGTACTATTTACTCTACCTTCCTGATGATGGTTTATTTCCTTCCTATCATCGGTGGTATCGCAGCCGACAAGTTTGGCTTTGGACGTATGGTTACCACAGGTATCTTCATCATGTTCATAGGTTATCTTGTTCTCTCGCTTCCTCTTGGCAAGGAAACCGTTGCCGTTGCTGCCATGGGTATTTCACTTATCCTCATCGCTTTGGGAACCGGTCTGTTCAAAGGTAATCTGCAGGTGATGGTTGGACGTCTCTACGACGAGCCACAGTATGCCAGCAAACGTGATTCCGGTTTCTCTCTCTTTTATATGGCTATCAACATCGGTGCAATGTTTGCTCCTACTGCTGCCATCAAGATTATGAAGTGGGCGCAGGAGAGCCTGAGCGTTTCTGTGGAGGATTCTTACCACTTCGCATTTGCCGTGGCATGTGCTTCACTGATTTTCAGTATCGCTATCTACTATGCCTTCAGCTTTACATACAAGCATGTTCTTGCTTCTGAGACCAAGAGTAAGGATGATAAGACTTCTGCCAAGGAGACAAACGAACTGTCTAAGGCTGAGACCAAGGAGCGCATCATCTGCCTCTGTCTGGTATTCGCTGTGGTTATCTTCTTCTGGATGGCTTTCCACCAGAATGGTAATACATTGACACTCTTTGCCCGCGATTATACACAGAAGACTTCAGAGGGTCTGCAGTCAATGGCGTTCGATGTTACCAACCTCGTAGCCTGCATCTTCGTGGTTTACGGTTGCTTCGGTCTGGCACAGAGCAAGACTGGCAAGGGTAAGGGCATCTCTCTTGGTGTCATTGTTGCTGCCATCGCTTTCCTCTTCTACAAGTACAGCAACCTTGAGGGTGCCGTAGATGTTGAGGCTCCTATCTTCCAGCAGTTCAACCCATGCTATGTAGTGGCTTTGACACCAGTGAGCGTTGCTTTGTTCTCATGGCTTCACAAGATTGGCAAGGAGCCTACATCGCCAGAGAAGATTGGTTTGGGTATGCTCGTTGCTGCTCTCGGTTTCGTATGGATGGCTGTAGGTTCTATGGGGCTGGAGCTTCCTTTGACACAGGGCAATCCTGCTACAGAGGGTACACGTGTAAGTGCTAACCTCCTCATCTCTACATACCTCATTCTTACATTCGCAGAGCTTCTGCTTTCTCCAATCGGTATTTCATTTGTATCGAAGGTAGCTCCTCCAAAGTATGCTGGTTTGATGATGGGTCTCTGGTTTGGTGCAACAGCCATCGGTAACCAGTTGGTTATGATTCCTGGCATCATGTGGGGTCAGAACTTCAACCTCATTGCCATCTGGGGTGTTCTCGCCGGTATCTGCCTGGTTTCAGCTCTCTTCATCTTCTCTATCATCAAGAAGTTGAATCGCGTAAGCTAAATCTTAGAATTATAATATATAAAAAAGGCTTGCTTCATTTTTCGAAGCAAGCCTTTTTATCATATTTCCAGAAAAAAACATCTTTTTCTTTGCTAGTTTGAAAAGAAAGTTGTATTTTTGCAATGTTTTAAATATAAAAGCGTATGGCAGCTCGGGAAGATAGAGAAAAGCTAAGGTCTAGCCGAGAGAACTTGAGTAAATTCTTCTATGATTTGGCTAAGGCTACTTTCACAGCTATGGTTGTGGGAGATGTAGTAACTATGTTTTTAAAAGAAGATGTAACAACTATTAGTGTTTGGCTCTTTGTTGCAGGTTTAGTTTCCACTAGTTTGTTGTCTACGATTGGGTACAGAATTTCTAAATTGTAAAGATATGGAAGCATTAATTATGACATTGGCTGGTACAGGAGTAGTAGCTTTGATAATAAATATTTGGTTGAGTACCAAATCTGGTAAAGAATGGCTTAAAAGTCTTTAAGAAAAAAACGAGGTATCAGGCGTAACCTGTTACCTCGTTTTTTTCGTTTTTAATATATTATTTCTTCAACCACTTGTCCAACCAGCCGAAGAAAGTGCGCTGCCAGAGCACGCCGTTCTGTGGCTTCAATACCCAGTGGTTCTCATCAGGATAGATGAGGAGCTCGGCTGGGATGCCACGCATGCGGGCTGCATTGAAGGCGCCCATGCCCTGGTTGGCATTGATACGGTAATCCTTTTCGCCGTGGATGCAGAGGATTGGAGTATCCCACTTGTCTACAAACTTATGAGGACTGTTTTCGTAAGTCTTCTTAGCGTTGGCACTCTGGTCCTTGTTCCAGTAAGCATCATCATACTCCCAGTTAGAGAACCAAGCCTCCTCGGTATCGGTATACATGCTCTCCAGGTTGAAAGCACCATCGTGAGAGAGGAATGCCTTGAAACGCTTGTTGTGATGACCGGCGAGATAGTATACAGAGAAACCACCGAAGCTGGCACCGACACAACCCAGACGATCCTTGTCTACGTAAGGAAGATTGTTGGCAGCATCATCAATAGCTGAAAGATAATCGTTCATGCACTGGCCTGTCCAGTCACCAGAAATCTCTTCGTTCCATGCGCTTCCGAAACCAGGGAGACCGCGACGGTTAGGCAATACGACTACATAACCATTGGCTGCCATGATCTGGATGTTCCAGCGGTAGCTCCAGAACTGGCTTACCGGACTCTGAGGACCACCCTCGCAGAAGAGAAGGGTAGGGTACTTCTTGTTGGCATCGAAATTAGATGGCAACATAATCCATACCAGCATCTGCTTGCCGTCGGTAGTCTTCACCCAGCGCTGCTCACACTTACCCATATTCAACTGGTTCAGAATGTGGTCGTTCTCGCGGGTAATCTGCTCTACCTTGGTGCTCTTGGCATTCTTGCCTGGAGTTACGATGTAGATATCTGTAGGATGACTCATGCTAGCCTTGGTAGCGAGAAGCTTGTTGCCGTTGTTGGCAAGTGAGATGCTTCCGTAGTCAGCCCACTCGTTGGTAATCTGCTTCACTTCGCCCTTGAAGTTTGCCTGATAGAGGTTCAGGGTTCCGTGCCATACACCGATGAAGCTGAGGCTCTTGTTGTCCTTGTTCCATACGAAGCCCTCTACGCTGGAGTCGAACTTCTCTGATACATAGTTCTTCTTGCCGGTAGCGAGCTCGTAAACACAGAGGCGGTTGCGGTCGCTCTCGTAGCCATCGCGAGCCATGCTCTGCCAAGCGATGTACTTTCCGTCTGCAGAGAACTGAGGATTTACGTCGTAACCCGGATTGTTCTTCAGATTCTCAGGTGCGTTGACAGCCTGGTTCTTCATGCTCTTGGTTGCATCAATCTTAGGCTCCACATAGCCAGCCTCCTTGCAGAGGTTCTTGGTCTCGCGCGTACCTATATTATATAGGTAGATATCAGAGTCGGTAGAGATGGCATACTGAACGCCCTCTTTCTTGCGGCAGGTGTAGGCGATGGTCTTGGAATCCGGACTCCATGCCAACTGCTCGATGCCACCGAATGGGGCCATAGGGCACTCGAATGGTTCATTCTTCAGAATGTCTTCGCCTGCGTTGATGGTACCGTCTTCAGCCACATCAGCCACAAAAGGATGGAGAATGCTCTCTACGTAGTGGTCCCAGTGGCGATAGTTCATGTCAGTTACGAGACGGCCGGTAGCCAGAGGGAGATCAGAAGGATTCTCCTTGATAGTTCCGTGATAAGGGAGTTCCTTGATGAGGATTACCTTCTTGCCGTCAGGAGAGAAGCGGAAGCCCTGGATGCCCAACTTGTCGTTGGTGAGCTGCTTGCGGTCGGTTCCGTCTGGGTTCATGCTCCAGAGCTGTCCGTCGCGGATGAAGGCAATCTTCTGTCCGCCCTGAATCCAGGCAGCATCTGTTTCGCTCTTTGCATCGGTGGTCAATGCCTTCTGGTTCTTGCCGTTGGCGTCCATGATGAAGAGCATCTGATGGCCCTTGTTTTCCTTTACACTGTAGTAACCTACCTGGTACACCACCTGCTTGCCGTTAGGCGAAGCCTCTGCTGCACCGATTCTTCCCATAGCCCAAAGAGCCTCTGGGGTCATCAGGTGGTTCTCCACCTTGATGTTGTTTTTCTCAATCATAGTCTGTGCATCAGCTGCCGTAGCGCTCATGGTGAGTGCAGCCGCAGCCAGAATCATTGCTTTAATCATATTTCTAATATATTTATTAATTATTTCTCGTTGTCATCTTCCTGATATTCCGTGCAAAGTTACAGAAAATTGATGAAAAAAACAAAATTATTCTTCTTTCATTACAAAAGTATGCATTTTTTTTGTATTTTTGCATCAGAAATGATTTCGTTTCGTTTTAAGAACTGAATCCTTAGGAGTAGATTTCGTTTCGTTTTAAGAGCTGAATCCTTAGGAGTAGATTTCGTTTCGTTTTAAGAGCTGAATTTTCAGGAATATAAGAAAGATATAAATATTTAGTAAATGAATACATTGTTTCTCTTGCAGTTTGCTTGCTGCATTATTGTGTCGATGTTGGGCTTGATATTGGTATTGTCCAGGTTTCAGATACGTTGGTGCAACCGTCGTTATGAGGCGTCTCGCTGGTTCCTTGCTTTTTCCATGTTTGTACTTGCTGGGCATTATGTTTTGCAAATGCTTTATGGTTTCCGTGCTAAAAGCGATGAGATTGGAGCTGTTGTCAATGTTCTCTTCTATTGTCCTCTCACTTTCATCGTTTCCTATGCAGCGTATAATGTCATATCCTCTAGAGGCGGGCGCAGGAATTTTGCCATAGTGGGAGTTGTGAGCTATGCATTGATATTATTATGTTTCTTCGTCGGATACTATGAGATTCCCAAGGGAATGCACATGGGGGGTGGCTCTATGTGATGCTCGCATTATATGTATTTTCGATTTTGTATTGCGTTTATACTACAGTCGTAGAGATGCGGTATCATCGAAAAATCATCGAGGATAATACGACAGAAGATTTGCTTCCTTTCGACAGATATTCCTATGCCAGTTATCGTTTGATGGGCATCATGGTATTGGCGATGGCTGCTGCCATCTGCTATCGTCCGCTTCTGTATTGCGTGGCACCGTTGATGCTTTTTGCTCTGATTTCCTTTGTCGTCCATTTCTTGGGTTTCGGTTACATTATCATGCCTACAGAGGTGAGATTGGAGATGGATACTGCTGATGCTCCTTTGGAGATGATGGAAGAGAGTGAAGTGATGGGGCTGGATTCTGAAAAAATAGATAAGATAGAATCTTTGCTTGATAAGTGGTGTGAAAATGGCGGATATAGAGACAGTACGGTGAATATGCCGATGCTATCGGCAAAGTTACGCATTCCTCGCCCCGAATTGAGCTGCTATTTTGAGAATTATCTGAAGAGCAGTTTCAGAATCTGGCTTAGCGATATCCGTTTCAAGGAGGCGCAGCGTATGCTGCTAGAAGAATGCAGCTACAGCAATGATACCATTTCTTCGGAATGCGGCTTCTCATCCCACGCCCATCTCTATAAGATATTCAAGGCTAAGACGGGATATACGCCTGGTAAATGGAGAGACTCTGTACGGAAAAAACGGTAGAATGCTGCGAAAAACAGTTTCATTCCTACCAATGAAACACCTTTTTGATAGGAATGAAACTATTTTCTTGAGCAATGAAACTGTCTGGTTATAAGATTTTGATTATCTTTGCATCATTTAATAATAGTATATAATAATGATTCAGTAAAGTTAATCAGTATGAACAAGAAATTTCCAACTTTAGCCATTGCAGTTGCAGCCTTCTGCTTGGCCTCATGTCACTGCGATGATGATACTTCGACCACATCGAAGTACATCACAGTTGCCACTTCCATCGGGCAGATGACACGCACTACCACTGATGCCAATGGCAATCAGGAGTTTGCGAAGGATGACCAAATCAGCATCTATGCGTGGACAGGCAATGCCACTGCAGTTCCCGCAGATTTCGTGGTAAACAACAGTATCAACACCTACGATGGTGCTAAATGGACAGCTTCACCGCAGATGCTGTGGAAAGACATGGAAACGCCTCACTACTTCCTTGGCATCTATCCTAACCATGCCGTGACAGATTTCACTGCCGATGAGTATGCGCTCGACACAGAGAAGCAGGAAGCGTCAGACTTGTTGGTAGCAGTTAACACCGGCATCGAAGGAGCCGGCATTACGGCAACAGCCAATCCTGTGAGCCTGATGTTCAACCATGTGATGTCAAAACTCATTGTGAACCTCCAGTTCCGCAACCAATGGGCAACCACTCCGACAGTAGCATCCGTTACCGCTACGGCAAAGAAAGCTGCCACAGTAAACTATGTGACTGCCACCGGCACTGTAGTGACTGTCACCGGTGAACAGAGCGACATCGTCCTCCCCGTTACTGCTGCCAACACCTGCTATACCTCGATAATGGTGCCGCAGAGCGATTTCCGAACTATCAACATCGTGATAGATGGAAAGACCTACACCTTTACCCATACCGAAGACATCGCACTTGAGAGCGGAAAATACACCACCGTCAACCTTATCGTTGGTCGCAACGAGATAACCCTCGGTTCGGTATCAATCAACAACTGGCAGGAAGGTACGAACATCAGCGGTGGTGAAGCACAGACAGATAATTAATAAACAACTCATAAAAACATAGACTGAAAATGAACAGAGTATTACAACTTCTCATGGCAGCAACCCTCATGACAGGATTTGCCGCCTGCTCGTCCGATGACGATATGACCAACAACTTTCCTGAAGATGGCGTTGTGCGCTTCAATGTGGGAGTGAACAATCCGCAGACCCGTGCCTCGCATACTGATGGCAGCAAGGTTACAGAGTTTGGTATCTGCATTACCAACAATGCCAATTCAAACTACACATACAACAACGTCAAAGTGACCGGTAGCAATACCACCGCTTGGACACCAGCCACACAGATGCTATGGCAAAACTCCACTCAGGCTGTTGACATTGTGGCTTATTCTCCTTATGTGGCAGGAAAATACAACACATCCACCACGACTCTCCCTGTCAAGGTTGAAGAAACACAAATCAAAGACGGCTACACAAGCGACTTCCTTATCTGCAAGATGCCGGGCTTTAAGCCGAGTACAGGACTGATTGAAGGAGGCAAACTGAATTTGGCTTTCAAGCACGCCCTGAGCCAACTTACCATTACCGTAACGCTCGGATCAGAGTTCAACGCCCCGGATTTGGTAACCACAAATCCTATCACCGATTTGAAAGTCAACGGTACATACATTGAAGGTATATGCGACTTTACCAAGGAATCAGGCTTCGTCACAGCCAAGACTACAGAAGCCAATACCATTGCCGTTGCTCCGTCTGAGTATGGCGAATTTGAAAAAGCTACCTCTCTATCATCCAATGCAAAGGCAACCTACCAGTGTCTGCTGATACCTCAGATCATCGAGAAAGGAAAATTCAGCGTAAGCTTTAAGTTGAATGGAAAACCTTATACATGGACATCCGACCAAGCCGTAACTCTCGCGGAGAACACCGCCTACACATTGGCTTTGACAGCTGGCAAGGAGCTAGTAGTGGTAGGAGAAATGACAGCCAACGCATGGCAGGAAGGTTCGACTTCCAATGTAGAGACCGAATAATAACCGAACAGATAAAATTTAATGATAACAACAATGAAGACAATTAAATATATGGGCATGGCGCTGATTATGGCTGCACTTGCCTCTTGCAGCAGCGATGATGACTTCGGAACGAACTGGCAGAACGACCCTACTGCTGTGCGCGTGAGTGCTACCGTTGGCGGTGTGTTTACCCGCAGCAACCCGACTGCAACAACCGAAGCTGAGCAGAAGAAATTCAACGAAGGTGATGCGATTACTATCTCCACAGAAGGACAGACATCAGTGAACTACATACTTAAAGATGGCACATGGGGACCAGAAACCTCTGGACAATTCCTCAAGTGGAGCAGCGAGTCTATGACGTTCACCGCCCGTTACCCAAAAACAAGCGGAGATTTTATTGTACCAAAAAATCAGAATGGTATTGATGAAATAGCATCGGCTGACTATATGACTGCGACAAAAGTTTATAATAAAATTCCCGCTAACAGAAAGGTTGATTTTCTCTTCGAACGTCAGATGGCTCGCGTGGTAATCACTATCGCCGGCTTTAACAATGAGTTTTCTGGTGACGACTCTGTTTCCGAAATGTATGTAACATCTAAGGAAAGAATTGCCAAAGACGGAAGCGCAGTTACTGCAACATCTGAAATTATACCTTACTCGCAGGACCGCTACGGCAAGAAAGGCAGCATATACTACGCTCTTGTAGCACCGAACACAGCAACCAACTATGAATTCATCAAACTGACAGTTAAGAAGTCTGATGATATAAAAGATCTCACAGTAAAGAACCCTGTAGCATTAGAAGCAGGAAAGAGTTATAATTTCAACCTGACCATCGGTAAGGACGGAGTAAGTCTTGGCACGGTTTCGGTTGAAGATTGGGGCAACACAGGCACTATCTCCGGTGGGGAAGCTGTACTAGGTACATTAGATTTATCCAATGAGAACATCAACATTACTGACGACGGCTATTATGTCATCACCACCAATGGCAAAACCACCGCAAACACTATCACCATCAGCGGCAATGCTACCGTGCAGTTAAAGAATGCCATCATCAGTACAAGCGACATCGGTATCGATGTCAAGAGTGGCAGTCCGACGATTATCGTGTCCGGCACGGAGAATAGTGTTACTTCCACTACTGCTACCGCTATCAATGTATGCGATGGTGCTACACTCACCATTAAAGGCGAGAACGGAACAAATGATAAGCTGACAGCTAAGGGCGGCTCCACATCTACTAATACTAATGGAAGTCACAGTACAGCAGGAGCTGGTATCGGCAGCAGTGATGGTGGCAACATCGTTATTGAAAATGTAAGCATAGAGGCTACCGGTGGAACTGGTAATCAAACTGTTACCCCCTATTATTCCGGCGGTGCAGGAATCGGCAGTTCGTCATCAGCACATTGTGGCGACATAACGATCTCAAATGCCGTGATTACAGCTTCCGGTGGAAAGGGAGCTCCAGGTATAGGAATGGGAGCCGGTAAGAGCGCTTCAGCCCCTACAATGGGGAATATTAATATCAAATCCTCAACAATCACTGCTACAGGAGGTCTTTATGCTTCTGCTATTGGATTCCCTAATGTAAGTTGTTTTGATATACCAAAGACCCTCATCGGAGGCACAATCAATATAGAAACAGAAGAAAGCAGTGAAACTTTTCTTAGTAGGCTCACGTGTGATTTAGGCTCTATCCAGAACATGACTGAACCTATATATAAAATTGGTAAAGGAAGCCAATCTATATCTTTTTATAAAGGTTTGGACGGTGGAGAATGGCCGGGTGTAGTGCTGAAGGCAAGCGACCAAACACTGACGAGCACAGATGGAATAGGAGCGTTAAAACAGTAGTAAGAATGATATAAAACACTCCCAAGCCTGACGGGGGAGTAGAAGTGTCAGGTTAGTTATAACAATCACTCGCCATGAGAAAGGAGTAGAACATCGGAGAGTAAGACAGTGTGAGTCATATTCGGCAGTTATGCTGAAGGGCGTATCCCGAAAAGCCCTTATAAAACGAGTAGGGATAAAAAGTTTTAAATATGGCTGATAATGATAAAGCAGTATTGATTGGCTATGTTCTGATCGATCAATTGCAAGATAAAGGCACTAAGGGTATTGTTGAATCCGGCAAGGATGTTATATTCAATAATGGGACCTCTTCGTATAAGGCAAAATTCGGATGCGTTATAGTCGGTCGAAAACATACTGGTGATGAGAATGGTTTAACATACTACCTGACGGGCAAACCTAAGATCTTTGATGTGGATTTACGTAACGAGGTACATGAAGTTCGTTTTGCCGTTTTTGATAGACATAATAGCGATAGTTTCAAACAATCTAATCTCAATTTTACCTGTGAAGGTAACAATGTGATTGTTGGACGTACTCATACGGGGGATGAAAATGGTTTCACAACCTTTGTCTATGCAGAACTGGCCGTTAAGAAAGTTAATCTTATCGGTAAATATAACTATAGCATAGGAGTAGTAGAACCGAAAGACTCTCTTTTGTTTGAAGAATCAATAAAGATTGCAAAAGAAAGCAATGGAGAATGGGCATTGTCAAAACTGGGCGAATACTATCTTCCGATGGTAGCAATGTCACACAGTGGTGATGAAAATGGAACTTCCACTTACGGATTTAAGCTGTTTGGCATCTATAGAGAGCCGATTTCTAAGGACTAACCTGCGGTATAGGCTCACCAATGAAGGTAATCACACCCTATTATTGGTGAGCCTTTTTGCGTATTAACAGTTTCATTCCTACCAATGAAACACCTTTTTGATAGGAATGAAACTATTTTCTTGA